>NZ_CP129137.1:6397500-6997500 GCF_030406905.1 Streptomyces sp. HUAS CB01 | reverse complement strand
GGTACCCGTCTGCCGTGAGCCGGCGGAGGGACGACGGGCCGAGGCGCTGAGGTGACGCGGCGGTGCGGACCGTACGGCGCGCGGGGTACGCCTCCGGCTGCCGCACCTCCCGGCAAGGCGCCTTGGCACCACACGGGCCGACAGCGCCTACGCCGGGGCCACCGCCGCCGTCGCCCCCGTACCTGCGCGAACCGCCCCCGGCCGCCCGCGGGATGGGCTCGCTGCTCGAAGCCCGCCACAATCTGCGGGGCCCGGACGGAAACTCGATCGCCGCGCTGCGTACCGGGGTCCGGGACGCACTGACCGAGTCCACGACATCCCACGGTGTGCGGATTCCGGGCCCGTGTGGACGGTGACGGCCGCCCGGCCCGGGAACTGACCGCCACCCCGAACTGACGGCCGCCCGGCCCCGCAACCGACGGCCGGTTCGCCCCGGATGACCGCACACGCGCGCAAGGGCGGGCGCCCGCCCGGGCCACCCCCGATCAGCCGGTGGCCCGGTGCGGCCGCGCCGGGCACCGGCCGAGAGCCTCCCCTCCTCAGCGCGAGCGACGGACTCGGGGCACGCAGGCGCATCGCCCGGTCCGCGGAGGCCGCGGGTGCCGGCCGCGGAGGAGAGCCGGGGTGCCGTGCCAGACGTTCCGGGGAGGGGCGACAGGACGCCGACGGAATGCCGGGGAACCGATCGGAGGCGCTGCCTCGAGGCACTGAGTGCGGGGAACGGGCGCCGCCATCGGTGTCCTGGCGGTGATCCCGGAAGGGCTGAGGAGGTTCACCCACTCCTCCGCCACTCTCAACGTATAGCGCACAGGGGGGCTTGCGGCAAGGCCCCGTTGGTGCCGCACAATCGCTGACCGACGCCGGAACCTGCGGAAATGGGAGATTCACTCAGTGCGTTCACTTTTGTCGGTTCAGGGATCGTGTGACGACGCCGAGCCGGAGGTGGGACCCGCGCCGCGGGCGCGGGAATCCGGCGCGGTGCGCACCTGCGCGCCGCCGCAACGCCACGGGCACGACCGCGGATCGGAGCTGATGCCTTGAACCCCCTGGCCACCAGCGCGTTCGACCTTCCCGAGCGCCTCGCCCCCAAGGCGGACCCGACGCTGATCGCCGACGACGAGCGGCACTTCGCCGCCATCGCGGAGAGCCTCGAGGAGGCCGTCGCCGAACTGTCCGACCGCCTCGACGCCGAGCGCAAGGCACCGGGCGGGACCGGGCGCGCCGCGATGGACCGGGACGTGGAGATCCACCGGCTGACGGCCCGGCTGCGCGCCCTGCGTCGCTTCGGACTGGACCTGTGCCTCGGACGCATCGTCGAGGCGGGCAGCCCCGAACCCGTGTACATCGGCCGGCTCGGCCTCACCGACAGTACGGGGCGCAGGCTGCTGCTCGACTGGCGCTCCCCCGCGGCGGAGCCGTTCTTCGCGGCGACCCACGCCGGCCCCATGGGGTTGGTGAGCCGCCGCCGGTACCGCTGGCACCGCGGCCGGATCAGCGACTACTGGGACGAGGTGTTCACCGCGGAAGGGCTGGAACGGCACGCCGCGCTCGACGACCAGTCCGCCTTCATCGCCAGTCTGGGCGGCAACCGGTCGGACCGGATGCGGGACGTGCTCGCCACCCTCCAGGCCGACCAGGACGCCGTCATCCGGGCCGGCTCCCGCGGTGCCCTCGTCGTCGACGGCGGTCCGGGCACCGGCAAGACCGTCGTCGCCCTGCACCGCTCGGCGTACCTCCTCCACTCCGACCCGCGTCTCGGCCGGCGTCGGGGCGGCGTGCTGTTCGTCGGTCCGCACCAGCCCTATCTGGCCTACGTCTCCGACGTCCTCCCCAGCCTCGGCGAGGAGGGCGTGCGGACCTGTACGCTGCGGGACCTCGTCGCCGAGGGCGCCGGAGCGGCGATCGAGACCGATCCGGCCGTGGCCCGGCTGAAGTCGTCCGCCGACATGGTCAGGGCGATCGAGACGGCCGTACGGTTCTACGAAGAGCCGCCCACGGCGGGGATGACGGTCACGACCCCGTGGGCAGACGTCCGGCTGAGCGCCGACGACTGGGCCGAGGCGTTCGAGGCGGCCGAGCCGGGCACTCCGCACAACGAGGCCCGCGAACAGGTCCGGGAGGCCCTGTTCACCATCCTGCGGGACAAGCACGACGGCGATGTCCCGCCCGACCGGTTCCGCAGGTCGCTGCTGCACGACGAGGAGCTGATGGGGACCCTCGACCGGGCCTGGCCACTGCTCGAAGCCGCCGATCTCGTCGGGGACCTGTGGTCGGTGCCCGCCTATCTGCGGATGTGCGCTCCCTGGCTGAGCCGCGACGACGTCCGGATGCTGCAGCGGCCGGACGCCCGGGCGTGGACGGTGTCCGACCTGCCGCTCCTGGACGCGGCCCGGCAGCGGCTCGGCGACCCGGGGGCGGCGCGGCTGAAGCGTCGGCACGCGGCCGTCCTCGCCGCCCAGCGCGAGCGCATGGGTCAGGTGGTCGACAACCTGATCCAGGCCGCGGCCGACTCCGGCGCGGACGGTGACGACGGCGAAGGCCTGGTGACGATGCTGCGCGGCCGCGACGCCGGGGTCAGCCTGGTCGACGAGTCCGAACTGCCCGCCGCCGAACCGGACCTGCTCGCCGGACCGTTCGCGCACATCGTCGTCGACGAGGCCCAGGAGCTGACCGACGCGGAGTGGCAGATGCTGCTGCTCCGCTGCCCGTCCCGGAGCTTCACGATCGTCGGGGACCGTGCCCAGGCGCGGCACGGGTTCACGGAGTCGTGGCGGGAGCGACTGGAGCGGATCGGCCTCGACCGGATCGAGTTGGCGTCCCTGAGCATCAACTACCGGACGCCGGAGGAGGTCATGGCGGAGGCCGAACCGGCCATCCGGGCGGCGCTCCCCGATGCCAACGTCCCGCAGTCGGTCCGCAGCACCGGCGTCCCCGTCGTCCACGGCTCCGTCGCGGATCTGGACTCGGTCATCGACGCCTGGCTCGCCGCGCACGCCGACGGGATCGCCTGCGTCATCGGCGATCCCACGTTCCGCGCGACGCCCCGCGTACGGTCGCTGACCCCGGAGTTGTCGAAGGGGCTCGAGTTCGACCTCGTCGTCCTCGTCGACCCGGACGCGTTCGGCACGGGTGTCGAAGGGGCGGTCGACCGCTATGTCGCGATGACGCGGGCGACCCGGCAACTCGTCGTCCTCACGCGTCCCTGACGCCGGCCGGGGTGGGCGGCGTGGGTGCCGCCCACCGGGCGGGGCCCCGGTACGGCCGGAGGAGCGGGAGCCGGCGCCGGAGAGGAGAGCACGCAGGTGATCCGTACGGGAGGGCACCCGACCGGTGCGGGGGCAGGCGCGAGCGGTACCGGGCACTCACCGGTGGACACCGCCGACGGCGCGGTGCCGGGCGGGCGCCCGCACTCCGCCGCGGCCGGAGGGGACCCGGACGCGGCTTCGCACTCCCGGTCGTGACGCCCCGTCGGCGCACGGCCCGGTGGCTCAAGGCCCGTCGGCTCGCGGGCCGGGGCCGGGGCGCGCCGACGCGGTCGGCGGAATCCTGGCGGTGTCAGACCAGAATCCGGTCGACGGCGACGGGAAGGTGCCGCGGTCCCCGCAGCACGGCACTGCCCCGGTACGGCGGGGGGTCCGCGAGCAGACGGGCGTTGTCGAGACGGCGGACCAGCTCGGTGAGGGCGAACTGCGCCTCCAGGCGGGCCAGCGGTGCGCCGAAGCAGCTGTGGATGCCGCTGCCGAAGCCGAGGTGCTCGATGTCGGGGCGGTCGGGATCGAACCGGTCCGGGTCGGTGAAGCGCTTCGGGTCCCGGTTGCCCGACGCCAGGACCAGGGCGACCACGGCCCCCTCGGGGATCGTGACGCCGCCGATCTCGATGTCGGTCAGCGCGCCCCGCCGCGGGATGATCTGGACCGGCGGCTCGAACCGGAGCAGTTCCTCGACGAGCCGGGGCGCGATCTCCGGCTCCCGGCGCAGCCGCTCCCACTGGTCCGGCCGGCGCAGCAGGGTGAGCATGCCGTTGGTGATGAGGTTGACCGTGGTCTCGTGGCCGGCGATGAGCAGCAGCACCGCGGTGACGACGAGTTCCAGCCGGCTGAGCGGACCTCCTTCGGCGTCGTGGTCCGCCGCCAGCCGGAAGAGCATGCCGCCGTCGGACCTGCCGGCGCCGTTCTCGATGAGGTCGTTGATGTAGAGGGCGAGTTCCCGTCTGGTCCCGGCACCTTCCTGCAGCCGGACGGCCGGGTCCTCCCCGGGCCGCGGGTCGATGGAGGCGACGAGCTTGTCGGCCCAGGTCCTGAAGCGTGGCTCGTCCTCGTGCGGCACCCCGAGGAGCCGGCAGACGACCGTGACCGGGAACGGGTAGGCGAAGGCGTCGACCAGGTCGACCTCTCCGCCTTCGGGGAAGGCGTCGATGAGTTCCCTGACGGTGGTCTCGAGTTCCCCGCGCATGTCCTGGATGCGGTGCGGCGAGTGCGGCGGCCCGAACTGACGCATCGCGAGTGCGCGGACCCGGTCGTGCTCGGGCGGGTCCATGCCGATGAAGCTGGGCGGGAACTGGCCGCCGCCCGCCGCCTCCTGGTCGGCGTGGGTGGAGGTGAGACGCGGGTCGTGGAGCAGGGCGAGGAGCTCGTGGTAGGTGCTGACGGCGTAGGTGCCGTCCTCCTGCCTGGACACCGGTGTTCTGCGGAGCTCGGCGTACAGGGGGTACGGGTCGGCTCGGCTCCCGTAGTCGAGAATCTGTCGCATCAGGGTTTCGCCGCCCATGCCGCCTCTCCTTCCGCTTCGCAGCCGCTCCCGCACGTCCTCGGGCCGTCCGGCATTCTGACCGGGAGGGAGGGCCGTTCGGCCCTCCCTCGGCCGGACCCGCGCGGGACGTCCCCTGACCGGCTCACTCTGCGTCGGGCGCCCCGCCGGCCGGGGACCGGACCGGCTCACTCGGGACACGGGCGGCGTCCGGCGCGCCCGACGGGCAGGGAGCGGACCGGCTCACTCGGGACACGGACGGCGTCCGGCGGCCCGACGGGCAGGGAGCGGACCGCTCACTCGGCGGGGCACGGGGCGTCGGGCGCACCGGGGCGCGCCGGGACATCCGCGGACGGTCGCTGCCGCCGGATCCACCGCACCGTGTGACATTCTCGGGAAAGCCCCGTGGTGAACGCGGGCTTCCGGCCCGGACGGGCGGTCACCCGCGCACGACGAGGCGGTTGTTCGTGCGCGCGTACGACGAAGGCGGCAGAAGGCGGTGCCTGTGGCGTTCGGTGAGGTCGTGTTCTTCGCGCTGGTGATCGCCGTGTCGCCGTTCACCCTCATCCCCGCCCTCTTCATGCAGTTCACCCCGCGGCCCCTGGCCACCAGCAGCGCCTTCCTGGCCGGCTGGGTCATCGGGATCGTCGTACCCGCGGGTGCGTGCGCCGCGCTGGCCTCCGTCGTCCAGCGGCCCGCGGAGGGACACGCCTGGGTCGCCTGGGCCAGGGTGGTCCTCGGGTCGCTCCTGATCCTCTTCGGGCTCCGTCAGTGGCTGACCAGGCACGGCAGGCCGGCGCCGGGCTGGATGCGGCTCCTGAGCGATGCGAGCCCGTCGCGGGCGTTCCGGCTCGGACTGCTCCTGTCGCTGGCCAACCCGAAGATCCTGCTGCTCTCCGCCGCCGCCGGCCTCGCGGTCGGAGCGGCCGACCCGGCCACCGCGGGCGGTGTGACGGCCCTCGCGTTGTTCACGGTGTGCGCGGCCAGCACCGTGGCCCTGCCCGTGGTGCTCCATGTGCTGATGGGCGACCGCGTCCTCGTCCCCCTGATCCGGGTCAGACGGTGGCTGGAGAACCGGGCCGCCGGGGTGATGGCGGTGGTGATCGCCGCCATCGGTGTGCTCGTCCTCTGCGAAGGGATCGTCAGGCTCTGAACGCGGCCCCGGCCGTGTGCGATGGGCGTGTCGTTCAGCGCCGGGTGAGGACGGACGGGGCTCCGGCCGACTGGGCCCTTCCTCGCCCAGGCCCAGGGTGCCGCACCGTCAGAGACGACCGTCAACCCTTCAGGGATAGGATTCTCAGGGGCGTGAGACGTGTCTTGTGAGGGGACGGGATGGCGAGACGCAGGGCGACGGCCGGCCATGACGCCGTGGCCGCGGTCATCGAGGACTGGGCGCGGGAACGGCCCGAGCTGGACACCGCACCGCTGGAGGTCCTGGCCCGGCTGCACCGTTCGTTCCTGCGCTACAGCACCCGACTGACCGCGTCCATCGAGCAGCACGGCCTTTCCGTGGCGGGCTTCGACGTCCTGACCGCGCTGCGCCGGTCGGGCAAGCCGTACCGGCTGACGGCGGGGCAGCTCGCCGACTCCGGCCTCGTCTCGTCGGCGGGTGTGACGCTGCGCATCGACCGGCTCGAGAAGGACGGACTGATCGTGCGCGAGCGCGACCGTGACGACCGGCGGATCGTCTACTCGCGGCTGACCGACGCGGGACTCGCCACGGTGGACGAGGTGTTCGCCGAACATCTCGACAACGAGCGCCGGATGCTCGGCGAGCTGTCCCCCTCCGAGTGCCGCCAGTTGGCGCGACTGCTGCGCAAGCTGGAACACTCGATCCTCGCGTCGGACGCGGACGCCCTCTAGCGTGACGGCCGCGGCGGGCCGCACTCGTCGATCGCCGCAACTCCCCGTTCGCGGAAGGAACCGTTCATGACGACTGTGGCCGGCCGGCCCGCCGTGGGGTCCATAGCGGCACGACTCGAACGTCTGCCGCACTCCCGCTGGCATGTCAAGGTCCGCTTCCTGATAGGCACCGTCACCTTCTTCGAGGCGTTCGACCAGTTGCTGGCCGCCTCCGCACTCCCCGTCCTCATGAAGGAATGGCATCTGACGACCGGGCAGGCCACCTTCGCCGTGACCGCCGGTTCCGTCGGCATGCTCCTCGGGGCGCTGGCCGCCGGATGGATGGGCGACGTCATCGGCCGGGTGCGGACGGTGGCGATCGGCGTCGCCGTCACCGCGCTCGCCGGCCTCGCCGTCGCCCTCTCCACGGGCATCGAGCTCTTCGCGCTCTTCCGCTTCGCCCAGGGACTGGGCATCGGCGGGGTCGTCCCGGTGGCCGCCACCTACATCAACGAGATCGCACGGTCGGACAAACGGGGCCGGTTCGTCCTGCTGTACGAGATGATCTTCCCCGCCGGACTCGCGGCCGCCACCCTGGTCGCCGTGTGGGTCGTGCCCAACCTCGGCTGGCGCGCGATGTTCCTGATCGGCGCGTTGCCCGTGCTGATCGCGGCCGTGCTGCCCCGCCACGTCGCCGAGTCACCGCGCTGGCTGCTGGCTCGCGGGCGGACGGAGGAGGCCGAACGGGTCATCGCGGCGATCGAGGCGGAGGTCGCCCGCTCCACCCGGGCCCCTCTGCCCGAACCCGACGCCGCGAAGGCGGAGGTGACGGCGGAGGCCGGGGACGAGCGGGACACGCGGGGACGGCTGCGGGAACTGTTCACCGGCCGGTATCTGAGGCGTACGACGGTCGTCTCGGCCCTGTGGTTCGTCGCGTACTACGTCAACCACGGCATCTCCGTCTGGCTGCCGTCGCTCTACACCAAGAACTTCGGCCTCGACCTGTCCTCCGCCCTCGCCTACACCCTGCTCAGCAATGTCACCGGGCTCCTCGGCACCCTGATCGTCGCCCTGGTGATCGACCGGGTCGGCCGCCGCCCGGCGCTGGTGACCGCGCTCGGCGGCAGCGCGCTCGCCCTGCTCACGCCGGCCCTGACCGGAGCCGCGTCCGGCGGCCAGGTGGCGCTCTTCGCCTCCTGCACGACGTTCTTCGTGTACGCGATCAACTGCGGGCTCTACCTCTACTCCCCCGAGCTCTACCCGACCCGGAACCGGGCCAAGGGAGCGGCCTTCGGCGGGCTGTGGAACCGGCTGGGCGTCATCCTCGGCCCGGTCGTCGTCGGCGCGATCCTCGGCGCCGGCGGCAGTCTGACCCTGGTCTTCGCCCAGTTCGCGGTCGTGGCGGCGGTGGGCACGGTGATCGCCTGCTTCGCGGTCGAGACGAAGGGCAAGACGCTGGAGGAGCTCAACTCCTGACCGGGGCGCGTCCGTCGGCGGCGGCCCTCGCTCGCCGCCCCGGCGGCGAGCGGCCGTACCGCTCCCCCGCCCCGTGCTCACGGCCGCGGCTCCCGCCCTCCTGCTTCGTGACGGATGAGCAGGAGGGCGATGTCGTCGTTGCGCGTCGCGGCTCGGGTGGCGTGGCGGACGAGGATGTCGGCCAGGTCGTCCGCGGTGCGGTCCCGGCCCTGGGTCAGACACGCGCGGATCGCCGCGGTGGCCTCGTCGATGTCGGTACCGGCCGTCTCGACGAGGCCGTCGGTGTGGAGGAGGAGCACGGTGCCGGGCGGGAAGGGGATCTCGACCGTGCTGTAGAGGGCGTCCGGGTCGATGCCGAGAAGGAGCCCCGGGGGCACCTCGACGGCCTCGGTACGGCCGTCCGGGTGCAGGACCAGGGGCGGTGGGTGCCCGGCGGTGGCGATGCGGGCCCGGTGCCCGGCCAGGTCGAGATGCGCGTACAGACAGCTGGTGAACAGGCCCGGCTCCAGGTCGGCCAGCAGTCGGTTGGTACGGGCGAGCACGTCCGAGGGAGGTGTCCCGGCGGTCGCGTGGGCGTGGACGGCGGTGCGGACCTGTCCCATGAGGGCGGCGGCCTGGATGTTGTGGCCCTGGACGTCGCCGATCGTCGCGGCGGCGGTGGTGGCGTCGCAGCGGATCAGGTCGTAGAAGTCGCCGCCGATCTCCACGCCGTGCCCCGCCGGGAGGTACCGGGCGGCCACGTCCAGGCCGGGCACGCTCGGAAGGGAGTGGGGCAGCAGTGCCGTCTGCAGGGTGTGGGCGAGCTGCTGCGTGCTGTCGTACAGCCGGGCGCGGTCCAGGGCCTGGGCGATCAGCCCGGCCAGCGAGGTCAGGGTGGCGCGTTCGGCAGGCGGGAAGGAACGGGGCTGGTCGTACGACAGCACGAGCGAGCCCACCGGGCGGCCGGAGGCGATCAGGGGAAGGAAGGCCCAGGCGTCCCTCTTCTCGTAGCGGACGGCACCGGGGTAGGCGCTCTCGAGCTCGGCGAACGAGCCGAAGAAGCTCGGGACACCGGCCGTCAGCGCGTGCACGTTCGGTGTCTGCGCGGTCAGCGGTGAGCCGTCCACGCGGTCCATGAACTCGCTGCTGTAGCCGCGGTGGCCGATGATCCTCAGACGTCCCTCATCCATGGTCATCATGACCAGGCCCCGGGGACCGAAGGCGGGGACGAGCTGGTCGGCGACGGCCTCGACGACGTCGCTCACCCCGGCGGTCTCCGTGAGGGCGGCCGCCAGGTGCATCAGGTGGTACAGCGCGCCGGCCCCGCCGGGCCCGACCGAGGGCAGCCGCTCCGGCTCCTCGTCGTCCTGGCCGGGTACGCCGGTCAGCGGCGCGATCTGGACGCTGATGCCGCGGTCGTCCGGGTAGAGACGGAACGACAGCCAGCGGTCGGGGGGCCTCAGCGCGGTGAACGACGTGGGCCGGCGGGTGACGACCGCGGCCCGGTAGTGGTCCTCGAACACGGGGTCGTTCATCCAGAGCAGCGCCTCCCACGGCCGGGCGCCGCGCAGGGACGCGCCGCCCGCGCCGACCAGGTCGGCCGCCGCGGTGTTGATGAACGTGATCCGGCCGTCCATGTCCAGGGCGCAGCAGCCCACGGGGATGCGCTGGGCGAAGTCGAGAGCGGCCCGCGCCTCCTCCGGATCGGGCTCGGACGGACGCGGCGGCAGCAGGACCCTCGGCTCGTCACCGGCCGGCAGGCGGTCGCCGCGCCGCGCGGCCTCGTGCAGCAGCACCCCAGCGCGCCGGCAGCCGGCGTCGACGGCCTCGCGCTCGCGCGCGCTCAGCGCGGGTGGGTGCCAGGTCGGCCACAGCAGCACCACACCTCCCCACACCCGTGCCTCGTGGGCGAACGGCGCCGCGGCCAGCATGAAGTCGTACGGCAGGACGACGCCCAGCCGCGGGTAGCGCCGCGCGACCTCCTCCTGGCTGGCCAGCCACACCAGACGCCGCTCCCGTACCGCGTCCGCCACCGGAATGGGGTCGTCCAGCGAGATCCGCGCCCATGGAGCGGCGATCTTGGGCACCACCCCCGAGACCACGGCGATCCGCAGGACGCGCTCCCCCGGCGGCAGGACGTAGGCGAGGCCCACCGAGGCACCGGTCCCCCGCACGAGCTCGGCCAGCACCGCGTCGAGGCCCTCCCCCGGAGCGGGGGCGGCCGTGGGGTCGCCGGACCCGTGCATGCCCTCACCTCGCTTCCGCCGACGCGCTGAGCGCCGCTACCGGTGGACGGCCGCGGACGCCGCGGGCAGCCGGCCACGACGGCTCACCGAAGATCACCCCTAACCGGACGATACGCCTCGCACGGCGCGGCCGAGGGGTCGGCCGCGACCGGCCGCACGCCGTGGCGCCCGTACCGCACCCGCCGTCGTCGGTCCGCGCACGGAGGCCCGCCCGTCGATGCCTGCCCGTCCCGCCGCGCACCGCCCCGGGACGGCGGTTCACCGGCCCGCAAACATTTGCCGCAGAACAACAATGCATGAGCGGCAATCGACAGGGAAGGCGCCCGGAGCCAGCCCAGTACCTTTCGGGGAGGAGTGCCCGCTCATGACGACGCCCGCCACCCACCTGGATCCCGCCTCTCCCGCCGGAGCGCCGGGCCCCGGTCGGAGGGGCAGCGGCCTCGCCGGACTTCCTCCCGTCGGCCGTGCCACCGAGATCTCCCCCGAGGACGCCCGTGAGCTGACCCTGCTGTTCCTGGAGCGGCTCGGCGAGCTGGAGGAAGGCACCCGGGAGCACCAGTACGTCCGCAACACCCTCATCGAGATGAACCTCTCCCTGGTCAGGTTCGTGGCCAACCGGTTCCGCAACCGCGGGGAAGGGGAGATGGAGGACATCGTCCAGGTCGGTACGGTCGGGCTGATCAAGGCCATCGACCGGTTCGACCTCAGCCGCGAGGTCGCCTTCACCTCCTTCGCCATCCCGTACGTCCAGGGCGAGATCATGAGGTACTTCCGCGACACCTCCTGGTCCGTGCACGTGCCCCGCCGTCTCCAGGAACTGCGCGTCGAACTCGCCAGGGCCAGGGAGCACCTCGTCGCCGAACTGGACCGGGATCCCAGCGTGGAGGACCTCGCCGAGCACCTCGGGCGCACGAAGGACGAGGTCGTCGAAGGCATGGTGGCCGCCGCCGGATACCGGGCCGGGTCGCTCGACACCCCGAACACCGACAGCGACGACGAGCACGCCGCCCTGGCCGGCGGCCGCGCCCACCCGGACCGGATCGGCGTCGACGACCCCGGCATGCAGCTCGTGGAGGACATCCGTGCCCTGGTTCCGCACATGGCCGAACTCGACGACCGCGAACGCACCATCCTCGAGCTCCGGTTCGGAAGCGAGATGACGCAGGCCCGGATAGGTGCCGAGCTCGGCATCTCGCAGATGCACGTATCCCGGCTGCTGGCCGGCACCCTGGCCAAACTGCGCTCGCGCATGCTGGCCGACGGATGACCGACCGGACGAGGGGACTCGCGTCGACGTCCCCCAGGTCGGGGGTCGGAGGGAGCGGGAGAACGTCGCGGGTCGTGCAGCCGCACCGAGGGGCGTCCGGCACATGACCGCCGAGACGACGGCGAACGGGGCAGGACGGGGCGTACGGGTCGGGAGGAAAGGCCGCCGCCGGTGTGCGGTACGGGACCGAGGCACACCTCGGGCCGGTCGTGAAGGAGAGGTACCTGCGGCTCCGGCCGTGGTACGGGGCGGAGGCCCCGGCCCGAGGGACTCCCGCCGATGACCGCCGACCGTGAACCGCCGACGGCCGACCGCCGAAGGACCGGTTCGGCCGGTCAAGCCGGTCCGCCGGGCCACTCCTCGAAGTGGCTCGGTCTGCCGTCGCGGGTGACCAGCCGTCCCAGGCCGGCGGCCTGCGCCCGTGGCAGGAGGCTCCAGGTGCCGTCCGCTCTTCGCAGTGCCGTCGAGTGCCACGGGGTGGTCCACGCGTCGGGGGCGTCGAGGAGGCGGATGCCGAACTTGGGCGCGCCGGCGGGCTGGGGGTGGATGGAGAGGCGTACCGACCGGGGGTGGTGCTCGGCGACGAGCGCGCCCCAGGCGCGGCTGCGCTGGATGACGCCGTAGGCGCGGCGCCGGCACTCGCGCTGGAGGGCGGAGCGGGTGCCGGTGAAGTCCGCGGTGTCGTCGAGGAGGAAGCGGGTGACGCCGCGGTAGAGCGCGAGGGCCTGGCCGCCGGCGCGGACCTCGGCCCGCAGGGCGTCCAGGGCGGGCGCGTGACGCTGGTGCACCCGGTCCCGTTTCGCCGAGTGGGGCAGGTCCCCGAGGACGTCCCTGAGGTCGAAGACGGACAGGTGGTCCGGCCCCAGTTCGGCGACCAGGGCGCGCAGTTCGTCGGCGTAGGCGTCGATGTGGTGGTCGGGGACGCGGACGAGGTCGCCGAAGACGTGGCCGTCCGAGCAGATGACGACGCGGGCGCCGGGAGGGTGGATCTCGCCGATCCTGGCGCACAGGTCGTTGAGGAAGGTCAGGGAGAGCCGTTCCCCCTGGTCGGGCAGGTGACCGAGGACCTTGGCGCGGTTGGGGGACTTGCAGGGGAAACCGGGGAGGGTGAAGACGACGGGCTCACCGCGGCGCACGAAGTCGCCGATCCGGCGCAGTTGGTGGGGAAAGCGTCCGGCGGGTGCGCACGTGTCCTCCGTCGTGCGGTGGTGAGGGAGGAGCAGGTTCAGGACCGCGGTACTGAGAACGTGCGTGGAGCGGGCGTCCGGTGCCGTCGTCAGCGGCATATGGGCCTCCGTGAGGGGTGCGCGGGCATGGCGTCGGGGCACCGCGGCGGGCGGGCGAGGTTCGGTCGGGTGACGGTCGGGCGGGACGGTCAGCGCCGGCCGGCCGGTCGGGGGCGGGCCGGTGGTCGGTCCGGCACGGGCCGGCCGGGGGGATGCGGCCGGCCGGGCGCCCTCAGGCGCCGAGGCGACGGGTGTAGCCGACGGGCAGGTGGTCGGTCCCCCGGCCGAGGACGGCCGGGATCCAGTGGATGTCCTGGTCCGGGATGGCGAGGTGGAGGCCGGGCAGCCGCCTGAGCAGGGTGCCGAGGGCGATCCGGAGTTCGGCGCGGGCGAGCGCGGCGCCGGGGCAGAAGTGGATCCCGCGCCCGAAGGCCAGGTGCGGGTTCGGGCTGCGGTCGAAGTCGAGTTCGTCGGGCTTCTCGAACCGCCGCGGGTCGCGGTTGGCGGCGCACAGGGAGACGATCACGGAGTCCCCCGCCGGGACCTCGGTGCCGTACAGGTCGCTGTCCTCGGCGAAGAAGCGCCAGGTGGTGAGCTCGAAGGCGCTGTCGTAGCGGAGCAGTTCCTCCACCGCGCGGGGCAGCACGGCGGGGTCCTCGCGGAGCTGGTCGAGCCTCCCGGGATGGCGGAAGAGGGCGATGAGCGCGGTGGTGATCTGGTTGGTCACGGGTTCCTGGCCCGCGACGAGGAGCTGGAAGACCATCGAGTCCAGCTCCTCCGGGGACAGTTCGCCGTGGTCGCGGGCGACGACGAGCCGGCTGAGCAGGTCGTCCTCGACGTGCTCGCGCTTGTGGGCGACCACGTCGGCGATATAGCTCTGCAGGCCGTGCAGCCGGGCCTCGTAGAGCGGCCTGCCCGGGTCGGTGGGGCCGACCGGCTGGACGACCTTGCCCCAGTCCCGGTCGAAACGGTCCGCCAGTGCGGCCGGCAGGCCGATGACCTCGGCGAGGACCCGGAAGGGGAACCGGGCGGCGAACGCGGGGACCAGGTCCGCGGGGCCGGTCCCGGGCAGTGCGTCGACGAGGGCGTCGGCCAGTTGCTGGAAACGCGGGAGCAGGCCCTCGATGCGGCGGGGCGCGAAGGCGTCGGTCACGAACCGCCGCATGCGGGTGTGCTCGGGCGGATCCTGGTGGAGCAGGTGCACCTGGAGCCGGGAGTGCTGCGGCTCCGGCATGATCGACGCGCGGGCACGCCAGCGGTCGTTGCCGCGGTCGTGGTTCTTGCCGAGGCGATCGTCGTCGAGGGCGGCGTGGGCGGCGTCGTAACCGGTGACGAGCCAGGCGTGCACCCCGCTGGGGAAGACCACCCGGTGGACCGGACCGGCCTCGCGCATGCGCTCGTAGAGCGGGTACGGGTCGCTCTTGTACGGGCAGCCCATGAGCGGCACGGGCGTGACGAGGGGTTCCGCGCCCTCCGTGGCGGGCGGCTGTTCCTGAAGGGTCATGTCTGCTCCTCAGAGGGCGAGTTCGGGCCGGTGGTGGTCCAGCCACAGGGCCAGGTCGACGACGCGTTCGAGCCGGAGGCGGTGGCCCCACTCCAGCCGTTCGGGCGGGGTGTCGAGACAGGGCTTGATGCGCGACTCGTCGGCCAGGGCGCGGACCTGGGCCACGGAGAGGGCGTCCCGGGCGAGTTCCTGCAGCCCGCGGTTGTAGTCGGGGTGATGGGTGGCCGGGTAGTGGTTCTTGGGCCGGTGCAGCACCGAGTCCGGGGCGAGTCCGGCGCCGGCGGCGCGCAGCAGGCTCTTCTCCCGTCCGTCGGAACTCTTCAGGAGCCACGGCGTGTTGAAGGCGTACTCGACCAGTCGGTGGTCGCTGTAGGGCACCCTTACCTCCAGCCCCCGGGCCATGCTCAGCCGGTCCTTGCGGTGCAGGAGCTGGCGCAGCCAGCGGGTCAGCGACAGGTGCTGCATCTCGCGCTGCCGGTGCTCGGTCGCCGACTCGCCCTCGGTGTGCGGGACGGCGGCGAGGGCGTCCCGGTAGGTGTCGTCACGGAACTCGGCGACACGCAGGTCGAGTTCGGGGTTCAGCGGCATGGCGGTCTCGTCCCCGGTGACGAGGAGCCACGGGAAGGTCTCGGCGGCGAGCGCCCGGGGGCTGTGGAACCAGGGGTACCCACCGAAGACCTCGTCCGCCGCCTCGCCGGACAGCGCGACGGTGGAATGCCTGCGTATCTCGCCGAACAGCAGGTAGAGCGAGGTGTCCATGTCGCCCACGCCGATCGGCGAGTCCCGCGCGGCGACGACCGCCCTGCGGTGGTCGAGGTCGAGCAGGGACCGGGGGTCGAGCACGACCGTGCTGTGGTCGGTGCCGATGTACGCCCCGGCCTCCACGGCGAACGGGGTGTCGTGGCCGGTGCGCAGGACGTCGCCGGTGAACCGCTCGGCCTGGTCGCTGTAGTCCACCGCGTACGAGCGGAGGCGCGCGTCCGGGCCCTCACGCCGGCGCAGTTCGTCGGCGAGCAGCGCGGTGAGGACGGTGGAGTCGATGCCTCCGGAGAGGAGGCTGCACAGCGGGACGTCGGCTTCCAGCCGGCTGCGCGCGGCCGTCCCGACGAGGTCGCGGACGCGTTCCACGGTGGTGTCCCGGTCGTCGCCGTGGGGGGACGCCTCGAGCTGCCAGTAACGGCGTTCACGGACGCCGCCCCGGTCGGCGACCAGGATTCCGCCCGGCTCGATCTCGCGTACGCCCGACCACACCGTGGGCCCGGTGTTGAAGAGCAGGCTGTACGCCTCCCGCAGCCCGTCGGCGTCCACCCGGGGGCGGATCCCCGGATGGGCGAACAGGGCCTTGGGCTCGGATGCGAAGGCGACGCCGCCGTCGACCGCGGCCCAGAACAGCGGTTTGACGCCGAGGCGGTCCCGGACGAGCAGCAGGCGCTGGGCCCGCTCGTCCCAGACCGCGAAGGCGAACATGCCGTCGAGGTGCTCCGCGACGTCCTCGCCCCACTGCGCGTAGGCGCGCAGCACCACCTCGGTGTCACTGCGGGTGCTGAACGTGTGTCCCAGGCCGCGGAGTTCGGACCTCAGCGCGTGGTGGTTGCAGACCTCACCGCTGTAGCCGAGGACGATGCCCGGCTCGGTGGGACGGTCGGTCATCGGCTGCGCCCCGCCGGCCGGGTCGATGACGGCGAGTCGGCGATGGCCGATCGCGGCGTGCTCGCCGAGCCAGACGCCGCCGGCGTCGGGGCCGCGCGGGGTCAGGGTGGCCGTCATGGCCTCGATGGCCGGGGCCTGGGTGCGGGCGTCCGTGTGGAAGGACACCCAGCCGGTGATGCCGCACATGGGCGAGCTCCTCGGTCAGTCGGAGGCGGTGGAGGCCGCGCCGGTCGTGGCGGCGGGCACGTCCTTGCCGCGGGCGGGAAGGGAGAGCAGGGGGACGGCGAGACAGGCCGCGACGGCGGCCGGCACCATGGCCGTCCGGGCGCCGTGGGCGGCTCCGGCCAGACCCCAGACGGCGGTCGCGAGGGCGGGGCCCAGGGCGAAGCCGAGGCTTCGGGCGAGCTGGACCGTCGACCCGGCGGTCGCGGTCCTCTCCGGTGACGCCGCCCCCATCACCAGGGCCTGGGTCGGGCCGCCGTTCAGGCCCATGCCGGCGCCGGCGAGGGCCAGTCGCCAGGCCACGTCGGCCGGCGACCAGCCGCCGTCGAGCGGGACCAGCAGCAGCAGGCCGGCCGAGGTGACCGCGGCACCGGCAGCGGCGACCGGCCGTGCGCCGCAGCGGTCCGCGAGGCGTCCGCCGAGCGGTCCGGCCAGGCCCATGCCGAGAGGGAAGGCGAGCACCGTCAGACCGGTCGCGGTGGCGCTGACGCCGTTGTCGCGCTGCAGGTGCAGGGCGATGACGTAGTGCGTCGCGGCGAAGCCGGCCGCGAGCGCCAGCACGGCGCCGTGGGCCCCGGGCAGCCGGGGCGTGCGCAGCACCGCCGTCACGGAACGGCCGCCCGGCCCGCGCAGCCAGAGCCACAGCGGCGGCACGGCGGCGACGGCGAGCGCCAGCCACGAGGGGTGGCCAGCCGCCAGGGTCAGCGCCAGAAGCAGGACCGCCGCTCCGGCGGCGACGAGGGAGGCGTCCCGCAGGGCGCCCGCGCGGAGCGGACGAAGCCCCTCGTCGCGCGGCATCGCCCTCCACGCCACGACCAGCGCAAGGAGACAGATGGGGATCTTGACGAGGAAGACCGCGCGCCAGCCCGGTCCGTCCAGGAGCAGTCCGCCGATCGCGGGCCCGGTCACCGCCCCGAGCGGACCGAGCGTCGCCGGCACGCTCATGGCCCGGCCACGGAGTGCGGGCCGTACCGAGCTGATCGCCAGGACGGGCATCAGGACGAACAGCGCCGCGCCGAAGATCCCCTGGGCCAGCCGGGCGGCGATGAGCAGACCCGCCCAGGGCGCGGCCGCCGCGAAGGCACTGCACAGGGCGAACCCGGCGGTCGCGACGAGCACAGCGGACCGCGGACCCGCGCCGTCCAGCCACCGGCCGACGGGCAGCAGCAGCGCCACGACGGGCAGCTGATAGCCCAGCACGGCCCACTGGGCGGTGGCGGCGGACACCCGCAGGTCCCGGGAGATGTCCGCCAGCGCCACATTGACGATGTTCATGTCGAGCATCGCCACGAACGACAGCAGTCCCGACACGGCCAACAGGGCAAGGCGGTCCGGCCCGGCGGGTATGCGACCGGGGTCCGACGAGTCCCCGCTGCGGTGCGTCACCCTTTCCGTCCCTTCGCTCTCGTACGGCTGCCGGACGGCAGCCTCGTCCCACATGTCGGCGGCGGCGCGGGATGAGTTCCCGGACGGGGCCGGGAACGTTGCGCGGTGTCTTCGGGGCGGATCCCGGTCTCCGCGGGACGGGTGCCACCGCCGGCCGGATGCCACCCGCGGACCGGATGCCACCCGCGGGCCGGACGCCACGCGGGCCGGATCCCACCGCCGGCCGGATGCCACCCGCGGGCCCGCTCAGCGGCCGCCGCGCGCGAGGCCGGACCCCGGCCACGCGAGGGCCGCGGCTCTCGCACCCGCGAGGCGGGCGTCGCGGGTCACCGCCCGGGGTACGCCGCCGCCGTGGGTACGCCACCGCCTGGGGTACGCCGCCGCCGTGGGTACGCCACCCCCGTGGGAACGCCACCGCATAGGGTGCGCCTGGCGCTTCCCGGTGGCGTCGCCGGTCCCGTACCGGCGCCGCTGTTCGGCGTACGCAGCGGAACGTACGCCACCGTGTGTGAACGCTGCCGGTCTCGCGCGAACGCCGTTGCCGTGTCCACGCGGTTGCCGTGTGGGCCACTGCCCGGTCCTTGCGGTGTGGGCCGAGCATGTGGGTCCTTGCCGTGTGGGCCACCGCCACACATGCTCGACTGCCCTGTGCTCCAACGCCCTGTGCTCGACCGCCACATGCTCTCTTGCCGGGCGTCTGGCCGTGCGGGCGCGGGCCCCGCCCCGGTCCATGCGCCCGCCGCAGTCGGTGCGGTGGCCGGAGTCGACTGCGGTGTCACCGGTCCGGTGACCGTGCCGCTCGGGCGGAGACCGGGCGGGCCCGCAGGACCGCCCCGCCTCCGTCATGGCGCGGTGCCGGTCCCGAGGGCCGGGGACGGGTCCCGCGCCCTTGACCCGTCGGACGGGCCGGACGGGCCGGACGCGGGGCCCCGGTGGTCGAAGGCGATGAGCGGATCACCCGTGAGGGGGTGCTCCACCACCGCCGCCCGGACTCCGAACACCTCCGCCATCAGCTCCGGCGTGATCACCTCGCGCGGCGTGCCCGAGGCGACCACCGCCCCCGAGTGCAGGACGTGCAGACGGTCGCACACGGAAGCGGCCGCGTTGAGGTCGTGCAGCGACACCAGGGTCGTACGGCGCTGCTCCCGGAGCAGGGCGAGCAGCTCCACCTGATGGCGCACGTCCAGATGGTTGGTCGGCTCGTCGAGCACCAGCACGTCCGGGTCCTGTGCGAACGCCCTTGCCAGCAGAACCCGTTGGCGCTCACCGCCCGAGAGCGCCGTGAAGCGCCGCCCGGCCGCCGCGTCCATCCCGACGTCCGCCAGGGCCCGCGCGACCATGCCCCGGTCGGTGGAGTCGTCCGCCGCGAACGCCCGCTTGTACGGTGTGCGCCCCATGGCCACCACCTCCCGTACCGTCAGCTCGAAGTCGCTGCCCCGCTCCTGGGGCAGCGCCGCCACATGGCGGGCCGAACGGGCGGCGGTCAGCTGTGCGATGTCGGTGCCGGCAAGCAGCACCCGGCCCGCGAGGGGACGCAGATGCCGGTAGACCGTGCGCAGGAGGGTGGACTTGCCGCTGCCGTTCGGGCCCACCAGCCCGGTGATCTCCCCTTCGGCGGCGATCAGACGGGCCCCGGACACGACCGCGCGGCCCGCGTACGCGACGTGAACGTCCTCGATGTCGATCCTCAACTGCCGCCCCCCGGACGCCGGTCCAGCAGGTACAGCAGAGCCGGTGCCCCGATCAGCGAGGTCACCACGCCGACCGGCAGCTCCTGGGTGTCCATGGCCGTCCGGCACACGATGTCGACCACCACCATCAGCAGGGCTCCGAAGAGCGCGGAGACCGGCAGCAGCCGGCGGTGGTCGCCTCCGACGACCAGACGGCAGGCGTGCGGCACCATCAGTGCGACGAAGGCGATCGCGCCGGACACCGCGACGAGGACCCCGGTCAGCACGCTCGTCACCGTGAACAGTTCGCGCCGCAGCCGTGTGACGTCGACGCCGAGTCCGGCCGCGGTCTCGTCGCCCATCAGCAGGGCGTTGAGTCCGCGGCCCCGCGCGTGGAGCCACAGCAGAGCGGCGGGTACGGCGACGGCGGGCACGGCGAGCGTCTGCCAGCTCGCCCCGCTCAGGCTGCCCATGAGCCAGAACAGCACGCTGTGCGTCTGCTGCTCGTCACCGGCCTGCAGCACCAGGTAGCTGGTGAACCCCGAGAGGAACTGACCGATCGCCACGCCCGCCAGGACCAGCCGCAGCGGCGCGAACCCGCCACCGCGCCGGGCCACCGCCCATACGAGGGCGAAGGTGGCCAGGGCGCCGGCGAAGGCCGCGCCGGACAGCCCCAGCCCCAGCGCCCCGCCCGCTCCGAGGCCCAGCACGATCGCGGCGACGGCGCCCAGCGAGGCCCCGTTCGAGATGCCCAGCAGGTACGGGTCGGCCAGCGGGTTGCGGACCAGGGCCTGCACCGCCGTGCCGACGACGCCGAGCCCGGCGCCGACGAGCGCGGCCAGCAGGGCCCGGGGCACCCGCAGTTGCCAGACGATCAGGTCGTCCGTGCCGGGCCGAGGCGCCCCGCCGGCCAGCCGTCTGCCCACCACGCCCCACACCTCACCGGGCGGAATCGACGTGGAACCCCAGGAGACCGCCACGGTCAGGGCCGCCAGCAGCGCCGCTCCGAGGACGGCCGCGAGCACCCCGGCGGGCACGGTCCGCGCCTCGTCCGCCGCGTCCGCGCCGTCACGGCGGGACGCGGACGGCGGGGACGTCACCGTCACTTGACCCTGCCCGGGTGGATCGTCCCGGCGATCTCCCGGACCACGTCGGCGTTCTCCACCCCCGGGATGGTGGTGCGCTCGGAGCCGATGCGCAGGAAGCGTCCGTCCTTCACCGCCTTCAGCCCCTTGGTGGCGGCGTTGCCCTCCAGCCACCTCCGCGCTTCGTCGAAGGCCTTCTCGTTGGCGGCCTCGCTGCCCCGGTTGCGCACGCCGAGCTGGATCCAGTCCGGGTTTCTGGACACCACGTCCTCCCAGCTGACCTGCTTGAAGTCGCCGTCGCAGTCCGCGAAGACGTTACGGGCGCCGGCCAGGGTGATCACCGCGTTGGCGACCTGGCGGTTGCAGACGGCCGTGGGCTGTCCGGTGCCCGCGTCGTAGTCGAAGAAGAAGTACGTCGGCCGGGCGTCCTCGGGCATCCCCCCGACCGCCTTCCGGACCGCGTCCACCTGCTCCCGCATGCCGGCGACGAGTTCCTTCGCCCTCGCGCGCGTGCCCGTGACGGCACCGAGGGAGGTGATGTCCGCCTCGACCGCGGACAGGTCCGTGGACGGGCCCTTGCCCATCGCCGCGCACGCCGTGGACTTGAGGTACATGTGCGTGATCCCGGCGGCCTTGAACTCCTCCTCCGTCGGGGCGTCGCCCATGCCGCCGCCCATGCCGCCCATCGAGGCGAAGGTGTCGAGGTACATGTCGGCGCCGGAGCCGAGGAGCTTCTCCTTGGGGACGACGGTCCGGCTGAGGACCTCGACCTGCTGCGCCCTGGCGTCCAGTTCGCCCGGCAGCGTTCCCTTGCCGGGCGGGAACCCCGTGCCGACCACCTTGTCGCCCGCTCCCAGGCGGAGCAGGAGTTCCAGGCCGGAGGCGTTGCTCGTGACGATCCTCTCCGGGGGCGCGGCGAAGGTGGTCCCGGCTCCCGTGCAGTCGGTGACGGTCACGGGGTGGCCGCCGGCGGCGGCCTTCCCCGTGCCCTCGTCCTCGACGCCCTTCCCGCCACCGCAGCCCGCCGCGAGGAGGCCGAGCACGGCGGCCGACGTTCCGCACCACACACGAGAACGCATGAAACTCTCCAGAATCCGCTCGACACAGGGGGGAACTCCGTCACCCGGTCCACTAGTCGGGGCGGACCCGGCCCGAGTTCCCGGTGCGTCCGGTCCGGTACCGCAGCCGGCGGGGTCCGGCGCGGCTGGAGTCCCCCGGCACGCCGCGGCTGGAGGCCCCGGTGGAGGGTGCCGGCCCGGTGCCCGTGGGGGTCGGGCCGGCATCCCGCCGCGTCAGGCGGCCACGGCCGGCGCGGCCCGGCCCTCCGCCTCGGTGAGCAGGTCCATGAGCGTCGCTCTGGCGCGGGCCACACGGGACCGCACGGTGCCGACCGGGCAGTCGCTCAGCTCGGCCGCCTCGGCATAGGGCAGACCCAGCATCTGGGTGAGGACGAACGCCTCGCGGCGCTCCTCGGGCAGGGCCGCGAGCAGTTCGAGCAGGGCGACGCCCTCGTCGAAGCCCGGCAGGTCGCACGGCTGCGCGTGTTCGACCGCCAGCTGCCAGTCCGGTACGTCGTGCAGCCTGGGCCGTGCGGCCTTGTACCGATAGCTGTCGATCACCGCGCGGCGGGCGATGGACAGCAGCCAGGCACGGGCCGAGGACCGTCCCTCGAAGCGGTGCAGGCTGCTCAGCGCGCGCAGGAAAGTGTCCTGGGCCAGGTCGTCGGCCGACTGGGGGTCACCGCACAGGTGGGCCACATAGCGCAGTACGTCGCGGTGCAGGGCGCTCACGAAGCGCTCCACGGCGTCGGCGTCACCGCCGCGCGCGGCGAGCGCCCAGGAGGTGATCGACTCATCGGCCGGAGTCGCCTGTTCCGTCGTGTCGCAGGCAGCGGGCAGGGCGGAAGAGATCACGTGGTGTCCTTCTCGGGTCGTCCGGAACCGGGACCGGGCCCTGGGTCGTGTCCGCGAGGTTCCGTCGGTCCGGCACGCCGGCGCACGCACTCGCCACGTCGGCCGGTGTCGTCCGCGTACGCCCGGTACGAGGACGCCCTCCGCCCTGCGACTGCGCACACCGGGCGCCGCGAGTCCTGCCCTTCGGGCGGACGGTGCTGATGCGCGGGACACGGCCGGGCCGCACGGCCCGTCATCCGGTGTGGGGGTCCGGCCGCACGGCGCTCGCGGGGGCGGTGTCCTTCGTGGCCACCCCTGCCGGCGTACGGCCGTGGTCCGAGGGGCACTTGGGCCGCCTCGGGATTCCGGCTGTCGTCAGGCGACAGCTGACCCCGCGGGCGGACCCCGGGAGACGATCGCGTGGACCAGCGGACGCAGCCGCGACCCGCGGGAAGGGCGGCGGCGGCCGCGCAGGCGTGGCCGGTGCGGCGGCGCCGGCAGCGCGAGGAGAAGCCTCAGCGGTGCGGTGAGCCACCCGGCGACCGCGCGGAGGATGCGGAACGCGGCTCGCTCGCCGTGTGCGAGCCACAGGCCGGTGAGCAGCGCTGCCAGCAGGTGGGCGGCGAGCATGCCCAGCGACGCCGAGTCGACGGCCGGGGCATGCGTCGGGTCCATGAGGCCCGCGCCCATGTGGCCGGCGTGCGTGTGCGCCATCGCCATGCCGTCCAGGGCGTCCGTGACTTCCGTGTGTGACGGCCCCGTGCCGGCGGACGGCATGGGGTGGTGCCCGGAGTGCGCGGACCCCGTCGTGTGCGGGGCCCGGCCGTCGGCCGGCGCCGCCGGCTGTGCGAGCGAGAACGCCGTGTGCAGGGCCGTCTGTACGACGACCACCAGGTTCAGGACGGCGAGCCGCCCCCGCTCACGCCCCGCGAGGCACCAGCCCAGCGCGCCGGTCGCACCGAACCCGCCGGCCAGGGTCCACCAGGGCACGGACTGCCCGGACATCATCACGTGACCGAGGGCGGCGAGGAGCACGCATACGGCCGCGAACACCGCGGCCCGTACCGTACGAGAACACCACCCGACAGTCATGGGGCCTCATCCTCGCATCCTGACGGGTCGTCGTCATGCATGGGTACGGGAGCGAGCCGGGTCACTCACTCAGACCGGCGCGTGTGATCAAACCCACTGCCTGTGACGGGAACTGACGCACCGTCCACGGCGACGAATACCATGTGCGGCCCCTCCCGGGGCACACCGCCGTGCGCGCCACGAGGGAGCACCCGCCATCCGGCGCACCACCGAACGCCGGGGCGCGGGAATCCGGGCAGAGGGCGGCGAGGGCGCCGATCGGGACTCGCGCGCGTGACGGCGCCGCCGCCCCGGCGACCCCCTGGGCGCCGTCACCCCGGCACAGCACGATCACCCCGGGCAGCACACGAATCCCGGTGCGGGCCGGTGGACGGCGTGCGCGCCCGCGTCAGCGGGAGGCGGACTCCCGGCCGACCACCACGGCGACGGTCCTGACCTGTCCGCCGTGCTCGAAGTGCACTGTCACCGGCACGATGTCACCGGCCCGCCACCCACCCCTTGGGCCGGAAGGTGAGGCTCACCCCGTGCGGTGACATGGACAGCGCGCCCCCGGCCCGGCCCCTCGGCCGGGGCTCAGCCTGCCGGTGTCCCGACGCGCAGCCGGTTGCCGTCGGGGTCGCTCAGCTCCACCTCACGCGCCCAGGGGGCGGTGGTGACCGGCACGCCGAACTCGGCCGCGACGGCGTCGACGTCGCCCACCCGCAGATAGATCAGCGTGTCGGGGCGGGCATCGCCGGTGTGCTCGGACAGGAACAGCTTCACCGGGCCCCTCGCGATCTCGACGAACGCGGGCGACCCCGGTTCGAACCGGTGCCCCCACTGCTTCACGAAGCCGAGCCGCCGGTACCAGGCGACCGCGGTCGCGGCGTCGGCCACCCGGAGGACGGGGATCACGAGCTCCTCCGGCTCCCCCGGCTGCCGGGCCCCGCAGCGTTCGGAGGGCTCGTCCGACAGGGTCCGCCGGGCGGGGACCGAGGGCCTGCCCGCCCCGGTGCCGCCGTCCGCCGGGCCCTCGTCGACGATGCGCAGGAGGTAGGTGTCCATGATCCAGCCGTGGCGGGCTCGGGCTTCGGCGCGCAGCCGGCTGATGCGTCCGGAGACGTCCGAGAGCCTGCCGGAGACGAGGAGTTCGTCGGGTGTGCCGAGGTAGGCGCCCCAGTAGATCCACACGTCGTCGCCTTCGACGCCGGTGAACGACTCCTGGGCGTCGAGCATGACGACGATGTCCCCGTCGTCGTTGAGGCGCACCTCGGGCAGTCGGCGCGCGGGAGTGATGTGGACGGGGCGGCCGACCTGGTTGAGCGTGATGCGGTGCCGTGCGGCCAGCGCGGACACGCTGCTGATCCCCGGCACGACCTCGGTGTCGAACGCGACACCGCCCCGTGCGCCGATGTCGGACAGGATGCCCAGAGTGCTGTCGTACAGGGCGGGGTCGCCCCACACCAGGAACGCGCCGGTCTGCCCGGGGGCCAACTCGTCCCGGATCAGGCGCTCGTAGACATCCGCGCGCCGGCTGCGCCAGTCGTGGACCGCGGCGGTGTACTCGCTCCGGCCCGCCGGCGTCCGGTCGCGCCAGGGGTCGTCCGCCTCGACGACCCGGTACGGCGCGCGGGCGTGCTCGTCGAGCATGCGCCGCCGCAGATCGGTGAGGGAGGACTTCTGCGGCCCTTTACCCAGGACGAAGAACACGTCGGCTCGGCGCATCGCCTTCACCGCCGCGAGCGTCAGATGGTCCGGGTCGCCGGCACCGATGCCGATGACGAGGAGGTGGCGGTGGTCCGTGCTCATGCGGGTTGGCCTTCGGAGCGAGAAGTGGTGGTGGACGGCCGGACCCGCCGCCGTGCGGAGCGCCCGCGGGTCCGGCCGCGTCGCGTCGGTCGGCGGTGGGTGAGTTCCGGTGGCCGCCTCCCCGTGAACGCGGTCATGCCTTCCCTCCGGCGGCGGTGGCGAACACGGCGTGGATCAGCCGACGTTGGCAGCGTACGCCTTCGGTGGGAACGGTCCCGAAGGCGCGACACGCGACTTCCCTCGCCGTCTTCGCCGTGGTGCGGTTCCACGCCCTCTCACGGCCGGGGACGGGTGGTACCGCCGTCGGCCTGGACCGCGTCGGCGACGGCCTCCGCCGCGGCTTCCGCCGCCTGCGCCGCGTCGTCGGCGGCCTTCCGGCCGGCCGCGCCGTCGGCGGGCTCCTCCCGGGTCGCCGGCGACCGGGGCAGCACCTCGCCGAAGGCGCGGGACACGCCCTGGAGCGCGGAGGTGACCTCGCCGGGGATGACCCAGAACGTGCTCCCCGGACCCTGTGCGAGCTGGGGCAGCACCTGGAGGTACTGGTACGCGAGCAGCTTGGGGTCCGGATCGTTGCGGTGCACGGCCTGGAACACCTCGTCGATGGCCCGGGACTGGCCCTCGGCCTTCAGGATCTCCGCGGTCCGGTTGCCCTCGGCCCGGAGGACCGCGGACTGCTTCTCGCCCTCCGCGGTGAGGATCTGGGCCTGACGCTGCCCTTCGGCCCCGAGAATCGCGGCCCGCTTGTCCCGCTCGGCCCGCATCTGCTTCTCCATGGCGTCCTTGATGGACTGCGGGGGGTCGATGGCCTTGATCTCGACGCGGTTGACCCGCAGCCCCCACTTCCCGGTGGCCTCGTCCAGCACGCCGCGCAACTGGTTGTTGATGATGTCCCGTGACGTGAGGGTCTGCTCCAGGTCCATCGAGCCCACGACGTTGCGCAGGGTGGTGACGGTGAGCTGCTCGACAGCCTGCAGATAGTCGGCGATCTCGTAGGCGGCGGCTCGCGGATCGGTGACCTGGAAGTACACGACGGTGTCGATCTCCACGACCAGGTTGTCCTCCGTGATCACGGGCTGCGGCTGGAAGGAGACGACCTGCTCGCGGAGGTCGATCACCGGATAGACCCGGTCGATGTACGGGATGACCACGTTGAGCCCGGGTTGCAGCGTGCGGTGGTAGCGGCCGAGCCGCTCCACGTTGCGGGCACGCGCCTGGGGAACGACGCGCACCGCCCGCAGCACCGTGAAGACCGCCAGCAGCGCGACGATCACGCCGACGAGGAGGAGCGCCGAAGCTTCCATGATTCACTCCCGGGGGTAGACGACGGCGGTGGCGCCGCTGATCTCCATGACGTCCACGGCCGTTCCCGGAGGGATCACCAGCGTCTCGTCGTACGCACGGGCCGTCCACTCCTCGCCGCCGATGCGGACCCTGCCGCCGGTGGCCGTCACCTCCGCGACGACATGGGCGGTACGGCCGACCAGTGCGTCCACACCGAAGCGCCGGCCCGGCGGTCTGAGCGCACGCCGCACCCGGGGGCGCACGAACACCACGCTGACCACGGCGACGACGGTGAAGACCAGGAATTGGAAGGGCAGCGGTACCCCCGCCGCGGCGAACGCCGCGGTGACGAGCGCCGCCCCGCCGAGCATGCCCAGGGCGACGGTCAGTGTGACCGTCTCCGCGGCGATCAGCACGGCGGCGACGATCAGCCAGATCGCCCACAGGTCCATCGCGCCCCTCCTGACTGACGCGGGTGCGCGTCCTGGCCGACGCGGGTGCACGTCCCGACGCGACGCGGTGGACCAGGACGCCGGACGATGTCCCGTCCTTCCGTGAGGGCACGGATGCGCCGGGACACGGAGCGGCCGACCCGCCCGGTTCACCCCTTGTCTCCCGTATCTACCCATCCGAAAATCACAGAAATCCTCGGATCTCCGGCATCTCGGAGAATCCGCCTCCGCCCGTCGTTCCGAGGCGGGAGATCATCAGAGGGGTGAGAGCGGCGGGGCGTGCGCCGGGTGGTGACGTGAACCCGATGGCTATACGTTCGGAGAGGTGCGGCCACGGGCCGCCGCGCGGTGGCCCGTGGCCACCTGCCCCGGCCCCCACCCACGTCGGGAAGGTCCTCTCCCATGAAGCTCCAAGGGTCCGTCGCTTTCGTCACGGGGGCCAACCGCGGGCTCGGAGAACAGTTCACACGGGCGCTCCTCGAGTCCGGGGCGGCCGCGGTCTACGCGGGCGCCCGCGACCCCTCGAAGGTCACGGTTCCCGGGGCCGACCCGGTCGCGGTGGACATCACCGACCACGACTCCGTCCTCGCCGCGGCGGACCGGGCCCAGGACGTGACGCTCCTGGTCAACAACGCCGGTTCCACGACACGGGCGGACATCCTGACAGCCGATCTCGACGCGTTCCGCACGGAGTTCGAGACGCATGTGCTCGGCACCCTCGCCATGAGCCGGGCCTTCGCCCCCGTCCTCGGACGCAACGGTGGCGGCGCGATCGTCAACGTGCTCTCCGTGCTGTCCTGGGTGTCGATCACGGCGAGTGCCGGATACTCCGCCGCCAAGGCCGCCGAATGGTCCGTGACCAACGCCCTGCGCGTGGCGCTGGCGGACCAGGGCACCCAGGTCACCGCCCTGCACGTCAGCTATCTCGCGACGGAGATGGCAGCGCGGGTGCCGGGGCCGAAGGCCGACCCCGCCGCGGTGGCCCGCACGGCCCTCGCCGGCGTCGAGGCAGGTCTGCACGAGGTGCTGGCCGACGACGTCAGCAAACAGGTCCGGACGGCGCTGGCCGACGGGGCGGAGAGCCTGTATCCGCAACTGCGCGGAGGCCGGTCGCTGATCTGACCGCACGCGCGGAAGGGCAGGGCCGGTCCCGGCCGCCGCCGCCCACGGACAACGGAGGCGCGGATGACGCAGAGCGAGCCGAACCACGGCCGACTCGCCGACCAGACGGTCGTGGTGATCGGCGCGAGTGCCGGCATGGGACTCGAGACCGCACGCCGTGTACGCGCCGCCGGCGGCCAGGTCGTCATGGTCGGACGCAACCCCGAACGGCTGCGCCAGGCGGCGCTGGAGATCGACCCGCTGAGCACCGCGGCCTTCGACGCCGCCGACACCGACCGGCTCCGGCGGTTCTTCCGGGAGTTGCCGGGCACGGTCGACCACGTCATATCGACGGCCGGCAGCCCCGCGTACATGCCCCTGGACGACATGGACCTCGCGGAGGCCCGACGCCACTTCGGCGAGCGCCTCGCCATGACCATCGGGATCGCCCTCTACAGCCGCGACCGGGTCCGCGCCGGAGGCACACTGCTGTTCATCGGCGGCACCGGCGGGCGGCGGCCTGCGGTGGGCATGACCGTCACCTCCGCGCTCACCGCGGCCCTTCCGGCCGTCACGGCCAATCTCGCACTCGAACTGGCCCCGGTCCGGGTGAACCTCATCGCGGCCGGCTTCGTCGACACACCCCTGTCGGCCTCGCTCCTGGGCGACCGGCTCGAAGCCCGGCGGGAGGAGTTGCGCACGACGCTTCCCATCCGGCGGGTCGTCGGCCCGGAGGACGTCGCCGCTCTCGCCCTGCACATCATGGACAACGACGCCCTCACCGGTGGGACGTACGACATCGACGGCGGCCAGCAACTCCTCTCCCACTGACGCCCCGACGCGGCGACGCACCGGCTCGCCGCGAGACCGAGGCCGAGGCCGAGGCACGGGGCGGCGCTGGCCGCCCTGGCGGCCGGGGGGCGTGGCCGTACGGTTCCCGGGCGGGCCCACCGCCGCGCGTCACGGCCCGAGGACGCGCACCGTCCCGTGGTCGTACGTGCGGTCGCGGTGGACCGGGCCGTGCGGGTCCGCGCAGTGCGCCGCCGCAGCCGGCGCGCCGTCAGGGGCGCCGACCTGGAGCACGGCCTCCGGCCGGTGGTCCACCTGGAGGGTGGTGTGCGTGATGCCGAAGTCGCGGCGCACCAGGTCCTCGAGCCCCCGGCGTACGGCGTGGCAGTCCCCGCCGGTCTCGACGAGCACGTGCGCGGAGAGGGCGACCTCCTCGGACGTGATCTGCCAGACGTGCAGGTCGTGGACCTCCCTCACCGACGGTTCGGCCGCCAGCCGCTCACCGAGCCGGTCGGGATCGACATGGGCGGGCGCCGCCTCCAGGAAGATCCGTCCCGAGTCGCGGAGGAGGCCGTAACCGGCCTTGAACATCAGGGCGACGACGACGAGCGTGGCGATGCCGTCGGCGCGTGCGAAGCCGGTGGTGAGGACGACGAAGGCCGCGACCGCGGTGCCGATGAACGCGAACAGGTCGTTCAGGATGTGCTGGTAGGCGCCCTCGACGTTGAGCGAGGAGCGGTTGGCACGGGAGATGCACCAGGTGGCGGCCACGTTGACCGCGACACCCGCGAGGGCGGTGGCGAGCATGAGTCCGCCCTTGACCTCGGGGGGATCGATGAGCCGCTCGACGGCCTCGACCGTCAGCCAGGCGCCCAGGAGGATCAGTGACAGTCCGTTCACCTGGGCGGAGAGGATCTCCACCCGCTTCAGGCCGTAGGTGTAGCTGCCCTTGGCGGGACGCTTGGCCATCCGCATCGCCACGAGCGCGAGGACGATGGCGACGGCATCGGTCAGCATGTGCGCGGCGTCCGAGATCAGGGCCAGCGACTCGGCCACCACCCCGATGACGACCTCGACCGACATGAAGCCGACGATCAGCGCGAGGGCGATCGACAGCCACCGCTTGTCCGAGTCCCCCGTCACGCCGTGCGTGTGATCGTGGCCGTGCGAACCGCCGTGCCCGTGTCCCGTGCCCATCGTTTCCCCTGACGCGCGAAATCGAGTGCCTTCCGGCTGTGCAGTGAAACGCACGGAAACGGTTCACGCAAAGGCTGCAACGATGTTGGTAACCGGTACCGATAATACGCCCCTGACCTGGCCTTTCACAGGCAGAGGGGCGGATTCCCCTTCGCACTGACAGTCGTTGTCGATTTCATCGCACGGTGGCACCGGCGACACGGCGCCGAACCGCGGTGGACGCGGCGCGCTCCGGGTCGGGGCCCGGCACCCGGCTCCCCGGCACCGGACGACCCGGGCGGGGCGATGGCCCATGTACCTGCCGGCCGGCCCCGCGATGGTTCATGATGGGCGGGCCATGCACCAGCCGCACACGGACCCGCGTCCGCCTCTGCCCGTCGTGCGGGCGGCCGTGTTCGCTCTCGTGGGCGGCGTGCTCGGGCTCACCGCGCACCGTCTCGCGGCCGGGGAGGACGCCGGCTGGTCGGCGAGCGCACCGGCGGCCGCGGTGCTCTTCACCGTCGGACTGGTGCACTTACGGCGGCCACGAGGCCTTCCTCATGCCGTCGCGGTCACCTCCCTGACCCAGGCCGCCCTGCACGAGTGGTTCATGCTCACCGGGCCCGGTGCGGCGGGCCACGCGCTCCACAGTCGTCCGGGGGGATCCTCGGGATCCCTCGGCGGAGGCCACGGGAGCGTGCTCGATCCCGCGGCGATGACGGGGGCGCACGCCGTGGCGGCGGTGCTCGTCGCCGTTCTCCTGCACGGGGCGGAGGCGGCCTGCCGGCCCCGTCCGCATGCCATGGCTGCGGTGCTCGCCCGGGTACGGAAGCCGATCCACGCGGTGCGGTCGTTGCTGTCGGCCCCTCCTGTGCCGGCCTGCCCGGGTGCCGCGCCGTACCCGCCGAGGGAGTCCGGGCGGCGGACCGACGCCGAAGAGCTGCTGACCGGAGTGGTGGTGCGGCGGGGGCCGCCGGCGAGGGTGCGGATTCCCTCCCACCCCCGCCCGGGCCCGGCGCCCCAGTCGGCCGGGCTCCTCCACCACGATCCGGAGACGCCATGCCCCGTACCCCCACGAGCATCCGCCGCGCGTGCCTGACCCTCGCCGCCGCCGTCGGTGCCGTACTGCTCGGCGCCGGCCCGGCGGCCGCGCACGTCGAAGTCGAAGCCGACACGGCACAGGCACTCGCCCAGAACGTCACGCTCACCTTCAACGCCGAATCGGAGTCCGACAAGGCCGGGATCACCTCCCTGCGCGTCGTCCTCCCCGAGGGGATCACCCCTGCCGACGTCACGTACGGCGAAGGCCCCAAGGGCTGGACGTTCGGGGCGACGGCCGACGGCTACACCGTCAAGGGGCCCGCCGTCGCCGTCGGGGAGGACGCCGAGTACTCCGTGCGCGTGCGGCAGCTGCCCGACGCCGGGCAACTCGCCTTCAAGACGCTCCAGGGCTACGCCGACGGCCGCGTCGACCGCTGGATCGAACTCGGCTCCTCCGGCGGACACGGCCACGGCAACTCCGCCCCGGTGCTGAAGCTCGAGGCGGCCGCCCCGGGCGCCACCGTGAAGAACCCCACTCCCACCCCCACGCCCAGTGCTCCCGCGCGACCCGCCCCCGCGCCGCCGCCGGCGCCGTCGAACACCTCCGCCGCCGGCGAGACGGCGGAGAGCGGCGGTCTGTCCGCCGGTGGCTGGACCGCGATCGGTGCGGGCGCCCTGGTGGCGATCGCCGCGGCGGCCTGTCTGCTCCGACGCCGCTCCGGCACCGGGGCAGGCTGACACACCGCCCGGACCACACCGGGTTCGCCGGTGTGGTCCGGGGGCCTCGCACACGGTCGGGCCGGAGGGGCGTCAGCGCCGCACCGTCCACCGCGACCGGCGCGGGGGCCCGGGCCCGTGGTGACGGCCGGCCCCTGAGGGCCCCGGGGGGCCACCGGGCCACGGCCTCCGACAGAGCCGGAGCGGGAGCGCGGGCCACCGGGCCACGGACGCCGACCACGGCACCACGGACGCCGACAGCCGGGCCGGGAGCGCGGGCCACCCGGCCCACCGGACCCGGGCTGCCGGCCGGGGTCCCAGGGGCGGACCCGAGGACTGTCGGCGAGGTCCGAGCGTGCCCGTGACGACGCCGGCTCCACGACCCCGGCCGCCGGGCGAACGTGCCCCGACGCCGCCGCCCCCGCGACGCACCCATGGCACCGCCCGCCCCTCGGCGGTGTCGGCCGGTGGTCCCTGGGCGACGGGAGGCTGGTCCCTTGACAACGGGCGGCGCGGCACGTGAGCCTTGCACAGCCGGATGGGAACGTTCCCATCCGGCGTCGCCACAGGAGGAACGCACGTGCACGACCGCTCCGTCAGATGGGGAATCCTCGCGACCGGCCCGATGGCCGCAGCCTTCACGGAGGACCTGCGCACGGTTCCCGGAGCGGACGTCGTCGCCGTCGGCTCCCGCTCCCGGCGGACCGCTCAGGCCTTCGCCGAGCGGTTCTCGATCCCCCGCGCCCACGGCAGCTGGCAGGACCTCGCGGACGACCCGGACGTCGACGTCGTCTACGTCGCCACCCCTCACGCCCACCATCTCGCCGCCGCCACGCTCTGCCTCGAGGGCGGCAAGGCCGTCCTGTGCGAGAAGCCGTTCGCGCTCAACCGCTCCCAGACCGAGTCGATGATCGCCATCGCGGAGAGCCGCTCGTTGTTCCTGATGGAGGGCATGTGGACCTTCGTCAACCCGCTGGTCCGCCGTGCCAGGGAGATGACCGGCGACGGACTGATCGGTGAGGTCGCCTCCGTGCACGCCGACTTCTCCGCGCGGGTCCCGGTCGTCCCCGGGAGCAGGCTGCGCGATCCGGCCGCCGGAGGCGGCGCACTGCTCGATCTCGGCACGTATCCGGTCTCGTTCGCCCACCTGTTCCTCGGCGCTCCGGACCACGTGTCGGCCTGGGCCCATCTCAACGACGACGGGGTGGACGAGAGCACGGCCATGGTGCTGGGGTACGACAACGGAGCCGTGGCCGTGCTGTCCTGCTCGCTCGCCTTCGGCAGCGCGACCGGCGCGGTGGTGTACGGCACCGAGGGCCGCATCGAGTTCCCGGCGGACTTCTACCACCCCCGGAGCTTCGTGGTCCACCGCGACGGGCGAGCGCCGCAGGTCGTCGAGGCCGAGCCGCGCGTGGGCAACGGCTACGGCCACCAGGCCCTGGAAGTCATGAACTGCCTGCGCGAGAAGCGGACCGAGTCCGAGCTCGTTCCGCTCCGGGGCAGCCTGGACGTGATGACGACGCTCGACCGGGTCCGCGCGCTCGTCGGGGTGCGCTACCCGGGCGAGTGAGCGCACGCGAGTACGGCCGGCGAGGCCGGCCGTACTCGCGTGCGCGGAACCGTGCACGCGTACCGTGCGAAGACGGTGCGTGGACAGCGCGCCGGGATACCGTGCGCGGGATACGTGCAGGGAAGAAGCGCTGAGACACCCGTGCGGAGAACATGCCGGAAACCGCACGCGCAAGACGCGCCGGGAAACCGGCGCGTCACACCCTCAGGAACGGCCGAGGGGCCGGCGAGCGAGGCGTGACGCCTCGCTCGCCGGCCCGTCGGCCTCCGGTCAGCCCCTGGCGGCGGTGTCCGGCGCGGGCAGCAGGCCCGTGCGTGCGACGTCTCCGTACCAGCGGGCACTGGCCTTCGGAATGCGCTTGCCGGTGGGGTAGTCGACGTAGACCGCCCCGAAGCGCTTGCTGTAGCCGTAGCCCCATTCGAAGTTGTCGAGCAGGGACCACAGGAAGTAGCCGCGGACGTCGACGCCCGCCTCGATCGCCCGGTGCACGGCCGCCAGGTGGCCCTGGAGGTAGGCGATCCGGTCGGGGTCGTTCACCTCGCCCTCGGGGTTGACGTAGTCGTCGAAGGCGGCGCCGTTCTCGGTGATCATGAGGGGCAGCTCCGGGACGTCGTCCTTGAGCCGCACCAGCAGGTCGTACAGGCCGGTGGGGTCGACGGCCCATCCCATCGCGGTGGTGGAGCCCGGCGGCAGGTGGAACGACACGTCGTCCGCGCCCGGCCAGGGGCTGTGCGCGCTGTTGCCGTGGCCGTCCGAACCGTGGCTCGACTCGGAGGCACCGCCGGAGACGAGGGTCGGGGTGTAGTAGTTGACGCCCAGGAAGTCGAGCGGCTGCCGGATCTCCTTGAGGTCGCCGTCCTTGACGAAGGACCAGTCCGTCAGGGACGCGGTGTCCCGCAGCAGGTCGTCCGGGTACGCGCCCTGGAGCATCGGTCCGGTGAAGACGCGGTTGGCGAGGGCGTCGATGCGGCGTGCGGCGTCGACGTCCGCCTCCGCGCCGGAACGCGGCCTCACATGGTGGATGTTGAGGGTGACGGAGACCTGTGCGTCGCCCGGGAGGTTCGCGCGGAGGGCCTGGACCGCCTGGCCGTGGCCGAGGTTGAGGTGGTGCGCCGCCCGCAGCGCGGCCACGGGGTCGGTGCGGCCGGGGGCGTGGACACCGGAGGCGTAGCCGAGGAAGGCGCTGCACCAGGGCTCGTTGAGCGTGATCCAGGTGCGTACCCGGTCGCCGAGCGCCTCGGCCGCCAGGCCCGCGTACTCGGCGAATCGCTCCGCGGTGGCGCGCTCGGGCCAGCCGCCCGCGTCCTCCAACTCCTGCGGAAGGTCCCAGTGGTAGAGGGTCGCGACGGGCTGGATGTTCTTCTCCAGCAGCTCGTCGGCGAGCCTGCGGTAGAAGTCCAGTCCCTTCTGCACGCTCGGGCCGCGCCCGGTGGGCTGGATGCGGGGCCAGGCGAGGGAGAAGCGGTACGCCCCCACACCCAGGTCGGCCATGATGGCGACGTCCTCGCGCCACCGGTGGTAGTGGTCGGTGGCGACGTCGCCGGTGTCGCCGTTGCGGACCCTGCCCGGGGTGCGGGAGTAGGTGTCCCAGATGGAGGGGGTGCGCCCGTCCAGGGTGGCGGCGCCCTCGATCTGGTAGGCGGCGGTGGCGGTGCCCCAGGTGAACGATGGGGGGAACGTGAGTGCGGCGGGGGCCTCGGCTTGGGGCACGACGTGTCCGGCTGCGATTACCACGAGGGTCCTTCCGGGTGTTGCGGTCAACGGGTGACGCGTAGATGGGGAGAGGGGCACGGGGTGCCGCGGGCGGCCCGCGGCACGGGGTGCGGGCACACGGGCGGAGGGCGCCACGGGTCGGACCCAGGGCGCGACACGCCCTAGCCCTTGACCGCTCCCTGCATGATGCCGCCGACGATCTGACGGCCGAAGACGATGAACATCGCCAGCAGGGGGAGGGTGCCGAGCAGGGCGCCGGCCATGATCAGCGACTGGTCGCGGACATAGCCTGCGCTGAGTTGGGTGAGGGCGACGGGGACCGTCGGGTTGGTCATGTCGAGCACGATGAACGGCCAGAAGAAGTCGTTCCAGGCGTGGACGAACGTGATCATGAAGAGAACCGCCATCGCGGGCCGGGCCACCGGCAGGACGATGCTCCAGAAGATGCGGAGCGAGTGCGCGCCGTCCACACGGCCGGCCTCGACGAGTTCGTCGGGCAGCGCGTCGGCCAGGTACTGGCGCATGAAGAAGACGCCGACCGCGCTGACCAGCGTCGGGAAGATGACGGCGGGGAGCTTCTGTCCCCAGCCCAGTTCGGTCATCATCATGAACAGGGGCACGACCGCGAGCTGCGGCGGCACCATCATCGTCCCGATGACCAGCATGAGCAGGATGTTGCGGCCCTTGAAGCGCAGCTTGGCGAAGGCGAAGCCGGCGAGGGTGGCGAACAGGACGGTGGACACGGCGATGGTGCCGGCCACGATCAGGCTGTTCACCATGGCCCTGCCCAGCGCGGCGTCCTGCCAGGCCTTCCCGAGGTTCTCGAAGAGGTGCGGACCGGGCAGGAACGGCGGCGGGGTCTGCGTGACACGCGTGTTGTCGGTCGAGGCCGCCACCATCGTCCAGTACAGCGGGAAGAGCGAGAGCACCGCCGCGACGGTGAGCAGCACGTAGGTGGCGGGGCCGGCGTGGTGCTGGCGGCCGGCGCGGATCGCCGCGGGGAGCCGGAGGCCGCGGCGGCCCTTGGGCGCGTCCTGCGGCACGTCCGGGCGGGCCTGGAGAGTGTCGGTGGTCATGGTGTCCGTCTCCTGGTCAGGACGAGCGCGACGAGCGCCGCTTGAGCAGACGCTGGACGGCGAAGAGGATGATGAGCAGCAGGAACATCGCCCAGGCCACCGTGGCCGCACGGCCCATCTGGTAGTTCTTCCAGCCCTCCTCGTACAGCAGCAGTCCGAGGGTCTGGTACTGGTTGTCCGCTCCGCCGGTGATGCCGTTCGGGCCCTGGCCGAAGATCAGGGGCTCGCCGAAGAGCTGGGTGGAGCCGATCGTGGAGAGCACGATCGTGAAGATGATCGTGGGCCGGATTCCGGGGATGGTGACCTTCAGGAACTGCTGCCAGCGCGAGGCACCGTCGATCGCGGCGGCCTCGTAGCGGTCGCGCGGGATCGCCTGCATGGCGGCGAGGTACAGCAGGGCGTTGTAACCGGTCCAGCGCCAGATGACGATCGTGGAGATCGCGATCTGCGCCGCCCACTTGTTGCCCTCCCAGTCGACGTTGTCGACGCCGACCAGGCCCAGCATCCAGTTGATCATGCCGAAGTCGCGCTCGAAGAGCATGGTGAAGACGAGGGCCGCGGCACCGACCGACGTCGCGTACGGCGTCAGGGCGGCCACACGGAAGAAGGTCGATCCACGGAGCCGGTAGTTCAGCAGGTGCGCCAGTCCGAGTGCCATGAGCAGCTGCGGGACGGTGGAGAGCACACCGATGGTGAAGGTGTTGGACAGGGCGTTCCAGAAGCGCTCGTCCTGCCACAGGGCGACGTAGTTGTCGAACGCCACCCATTCCATCAGGTCGAGGGAGGCGAGCTCGACGCGGTGCAGCGAGATCCAGGCCGTGTAGATGAGCGGGTAGAAGCTGAAGGCGGCGAACACGGCGAAGAACGGGACGATGAAGGCGTAGGGCGCCCCGTGCAGGTCCAGGCGGTGGAGCAGTGTGCTCCGCCGGCCGTTCTGTCGTCGCTGCCGGCGCCCGTCGGCGGGGCGGGCAGGGCCGGCCGGCTCTCCGGCGGGCTGTTCACCGGCTGCCGCAGTCGAGGTCTGAGTGGCCACCAGGGATCCTTACGTGGAACGTGGGCGGGCTGGGCGTGCCCCGGCGGCCGCCGCGCACGTGGTCGTGCGCGGCGTGGCCGCCGGGGCGTCGGGGGACGTCAGCCGACGGCCTTCTCGATGCGCTCGTCGGTGGTCTTCCAGGCCTTCTCGGGGCTCTGGTTCTGGGACTCGATGAGGCTCAGACCCTGCGAGAAGATGTCCTTGATCGTTCCGTCCTTGCGGCCCAGCACCTGCTCGTCGGGGATCTCCTGCGCGGCGGCTCCGAAGATCTGGCCGATGGGGGCACCGCTGAAGTAGTCGGACTTCGCGTTCGCCACCTGGGGCGCCTCGAGCGCCTTCTGCGACGACGGGAAGTTGCCGAGCTTCTCGAAGAGGCGGGCCTGCTGCTCGGGAGCCGTCAGCCAGGCGACGAGCTTCTTCGCCTCTTCCTTGACGGGGCTCTTGTCCACGACGCCGAGGAACGACCCGCCCCAGTTGGCGCCCTTGGGGGCCCTGGCGACGTCCCACTTGCCCTTGTTCTGCGGACCCGCCTTCTCACTGATGTGCGCGAGCATCCACGCCGGGCACACCGTGGTGGCGAACGTGCTGTTGGCGAGGCCCGGGTCCCAGCCGGGCTGGAACTGCCGCAGCTTCGCGGTCAGGCCCGTGGTGGCGGCCTGGGAGGCCAGGTTCCATGCCTCCTTGACGACGGGGCTGTCCTTGTAGATCAGCTTCCCGCCCTTGTCGTAGAACTGCTCGGAGTTCCCGTAGATCATCGCGTTGAACAGTCCGCTGGCGCTGTCCATGAAGGCGACCTTGTCGTCCTTGGACCCGGCCTTGAAGTCCTTGCCGGCGGCGACGAACTTCGCCCAGTCGCCGTCCCACAGCTTGGCGACCTGCTCGCGGTCGGAGGGCAGGCCCGCCTGCTCGAAGAGGTCCTTGCGGTAGCAGACGGCCATGGGGCCGATGTCCGTGCCGAGGCCGATGACCTTGCCGTCCTTGCCGGTGACCTGGCTCAGCTTCCACGGCAGGAAGTGGTCGGTGCCGGAGACCTTCGACAGGTCGACGAACTTGTCGGCCTGGGTGTCGACGAGCTCCTTGGCACGTCCGATCTCGATGCCCTGGATGTCCTTCAGGCCGCTGCCGGCCGCCAGGTGCGTCTGCAGGGCCGTGTAGTACGTCTGCTCGTCACCCGCGATCTCGGCCTCGATCCGCACGTTCGGGTTCAGCTTCATGTACTCATCAAGGAGTCCCGTCTCCTTGAACCCCATGACGCCGAAGAGTCCCATGGTGATGGTGGTCTTGCCGTCCTTGACACCTCCGCCCGTCCCGCCGATGTCGCCGCCGCCGCATGCGGAGAGGAGACCGAGAGCCGCCACGGCCGATATGACGGCGGTGCCTCTCGTACGGAACAGCTTCCGGGTGCTCTTCATGTGTTGTGTCCTCCCAGGCGGCGGCGCCGACGCACCGAGTACGGGCCAGCCGTCCTGCCGACTGACCCGAGCAGAGAATGGGAACGTTCCCAAGCGGGGTGGGAACGTTCCCACCAGATGCCGGAAGGTTGACCGTTGAACGAGGCTTGTGTCAAGAACTTGAATCCAATTCGTTGCCGGAAGATGTCGCGGTGCCACCCGCGCACACCGGTCCGCGGGTCCGGGGGTCTGGCACAATGCGCTGGCGAACGGCGCGCAGCCGCCGGTCGGACGAGGAGAGGGACATGGGGGCACAGCAGCGGCCGACCATCAAGACCGTGGCCGCACGGGCCGGCGTGGGCCGGACGACGGTTTCAAGGGTCATCAACGGTTCGACGCTCGTCAGCGACGAGGCGAGGGCCGCCGTGCTCGCGGCCATAGCCGAGCTGAACTACGTGCCGAACTCCGTCGCCCGCGGACTCGTCACACGGCGTACCAACTCCGTCGCGCTGGTGATCCCGGAGTCCGAGAGCCGGCTCGGCTCGGAGCCGTACTTCTCGGCCGTGATCCGGGGCGTGAGCACCGTGCTCACGGCGACGAGGACGCAGCTCCAGCTGGTGCTCGTCCGCGACAGGGGTGAGCGCGACCAGCTCACCGACTCCGTCGCGGAGCGCAGGGTGGACGGGGTGCTCCTGGTCTCGGTGCACGAGGACGACCCCCTGCCCGGCATCCTGGAGAACCTGGGCCTGCCGACGGTCCTGGCCGGCCGCCGCTCCCCCGGGGAGTCCCTGAGCCACGCCTGCTCGGACAACCTGGGGGGCGGGAGGGAAGCGGGCCGCCATCTCATCTCCCGCGGCCGGAGGACGATCGCCACCATCACCGGGCCGCTCGACATGGACGTCTCCCGGAGCCGGCTGCAGGGCTGGAAGGACGCCCTCGGGGAGGCGGGCATCGCTCCGGACGAGCGCCTGATCGAGACGGCGGACTTCACCGAGGAGGGCGGGATGCTCGCGATGCGTTCGCTTCTCGAACGCTGTCCCGGCCTCGACGCCGTGTTCGCGGCCTCGGACGTCATGGCGGCCGGCGCCATGCTGGAGCTGCGGCGGCAGGGGCGACGCGTACCGGAGGACGTCGCGGTCGTCGGATTCGACGACTCCTACATCGCCCGCTACGCCCATCCCTCGATGACGAGCGTGCGCCAGCCGGTGGAGGAGATCGGCTCCACCATCGCCCGACTCCTCCTCGAGGAGATCGCCGATCCCGGCGCGGCACGCCGGCACGTGATGCTGCCCACCGAACTGGTCGTGCGCGACTCGTCCTGACCTGGGGCGCGCCGACGGACCGCCGGGCCCGTTGCCCAGGGGAGGGCACGCGCTCCCGGCCGGTCACCGCGGAACGGCCCCTGCCGGTGGGCCCGGTGTGCCGCCGGGGCCGGGCCTCCGGCGGCGCCGTCGCCCGTTCCCGCCGCGCCTCGCCGCCGGGGCGCGGGTGCGGGGCGCGGTCACCGAGGCCGTGCTCCGCTCACCCGCCGGTGCCCCCGCCCGGCCTCAGTTCGGGGTGCTCCTCGGCCAGCCGGTCCGGCGCCGCCTGTCTCCAGGAGTCGACGAGGATGTCGCGCAGTTCGGCGAGGTCCTCCAACGCGACGAGCCGCACCCGGACCCAGGCCGAACTCGCCTCGTGCGGAGGCACCCAGAACTTCTCCGGCTCGGCGGCGATCAGTTCGCTTCGCTCGTGCTTCGGACAGCGCACGGCGAACGACGTCTGGTCGTCGGGGATCGTGATGTACATCTTCCCGGCCACACGGAACGTGGGCATGCTCCATGCTTCCTTCTCCACCGTGTCGGGAAGGGACAGGGCGATACGGCGGATGTCCTCGGCCTCGATCATGCGCCCACCGTAACCAGCGCCGCTGACAGCGAGCCGTACACGGCCGCCGGGCGGGCGCACGGTGATCACGGCACTCCGCCGGGGAGGCCGGCGAAAAGGCGATGCCGCGGCGTTCGCCCCGGTCGTACGCTCGCGGCGTGGACCCGATCACCCTCGCCGCCTTCGCGCTGCCCGTCACCGTGCTGCTGTACGGGCATCTCGCGCTGCTCGAACGGCGGTCGCGCGCCGGCGCCGGCACGCGGACGCCGAGCGTCACCGGGCGGACCGGGCGGACCGGGCGCACTCCGACGCGCTCGTCCTCGATCCGTACTACGCCGCCGAGTTCCGGTCCGACGAGAGCGGGGCGGCAGCGGCCCGGCTCCTGCTCGACGGACTGATGAGCATCGACGGGCGCGGGGTCGTCCGGCTCGACGGGGCGGGTCTCGACCCGCACCACCGCGTGGGTCACCCCCTCCCGGACGCCCTGCTGGACGCGCTGCGCAGGGAGGGTGGTCCCGTCACACTCGGCCGGATCCGCTACCTCGACATGGTGTACGGCGAGGCCCGGGACGAGTTCCGGCGGGAGTACCACGCCCGGCTGCCGCACCCGCCGGACGAGCCGAAGCGCTGGGGCGACGGTGTGACGGCAGCCGTGCTGGGCTGCGCCGGGATCGCGGTGATGGTGACGCAGTGGTCGTTCTGCGGCATCGCGCTGACGGAGACGGACCCGACGGGCACCGGACAGGTCGTGGCCGCGGCAGCGGTGCTCCTCGCCCTCGTCGCCCAGTTGGGGTGGATGGGCCGGGTCCCGGCGCTCCACCGACGTGAGCAGGAGTGGGCGCGGAAGCGGCCGAACCGGTGGGACGCCCTGCGTGAGCGCTGTGCCGCGGCAGCTCCCCATCCGGCGCTCGCCGCGCTGGACGCGGAGAGCGAGCGTCGGCTGCGTGTGAGCCACGACCACCGCGGTGCCTGGGACGAACTCCGGGAAGAGGGCCAACCGGAAGAGGGGGACGAGGACGGACCCGACGCGGACACCGAGGACGGTCCCGACGACGCCCCCGGCCCGATCACCGGACGGAGCCGGACGGCGTGGAGCGGTAGTCGCCCCGGTGCGGCACCGCTCGTCTGAACACCCCATCCGAGAAGCCGGCCAGACGGGCCGTCAACTCCGTTGGTGTCATCCGACGATGAGGTTCGGCACCTCGACTCCCCATGGCACAACGGCGCCCGGACCACCGGTGCGCGGGCTCGCGCGTGCCACGCCCGGGGCCCACCCGGCGTCATGCCGTCCTGGCTCATGCCGACGACTCGATCATCCCGGGGGGCGCGGGCATGCACACCGGAGAGGAGGCGAAGGCTGCCGACTGCCCGGCGAAGCGCTGCCCGGGGGGCTCGCCGACCCCGTACGGTCAGTGGCCGCGTTGGTCCGGCGCCGTGGCCCGGAAGCGGGCCACGGCGTCCTCCGTGTCGTCTTCCGTGGCCCATCGGCGGAAGCCCGCCTTCTCCAGCACACGGACGGACGCCGGGTTGGGCGGCTCCACGCGAGCGACGACGGTGTGGACGCCGGGGGCCGAGAGGGCGTGGTCCGCCAGGGCCCGCGCGGCCTCCGAGGCATAACCTCTACCGCGGCGGGAGACCACGATGCCGTATCCGATCTCGACGGCCCCGTCGCCGGGCGGCCAGAACAGGCCGACCGAACCGACCACGAGTCCGCTGGAACGCTCGACGACCAGACGGTGCCCGAACTCGCCGAGCCATGCGGGGTGCTGGGCGAAGAGCCCGGCGATGACCCGGTCGCCTTCGGCCGGGAAGTCGTCCGCCCAGTCGGCGGACCGGGTGTCGCCGAGGACCGCGGTGACGTCGGCCGCGTTCCAGGGCCGGAGAAGGAGACGGTCGGTGGCCAGCGGTGCACGGGGCGACGGAGACGTCGGCGAAGGAGTCGCGGAGGAAGAAGTCGGCGAGAAGGGGGAGTTCACGTATCACTCCTGGTCGTGAGGGCGACCGGACCGCGCTTCACTGCGGCGCGGACCGGACGAGGGCATGCTGGGGAAGGCCGACGGCGGCCATGTTCATCAACCTCCCACCCGCTCGACGACGCGGCCGACGAGCTCCCGGTCGCCGCCCTGCCTCGTGATCGCGCGCCTCTCGCGCTCGACGGGAGCGTAACGGGGCCGCCCGGTCGGTGGCGGGGAATTTCGGGGACTGCCGGGGGAACCCGCACCGATCCGGTCCCGGTCCGGTCGGGAGAGCCCCGTCCACCGGGCTGAGCCCGCGTCAGTTCGGCAGACCGGTCGCCGCGTTGTGGCGCAAGGGCGCGGATCCGGTCCCGCAAGGGCCGGCCCTGGAGCCTGCCGTTGGAGGACGGGGTCCTGCCGGTCGCGCGTAGTGGCGCACCAACCTCACCCTGCGTCAACCCGCCCCGTTGTTCGGGGTGTCCAAGTCGGCCGCCGACCGCGTCATCGATCACCTCGGGCCCGCGCTCCAGCCGCGGTTCGCACCGACCACCAGGTCGTCATCGGCGCCGACACCCGGGCTCGTCGTCGCTGCCGGCCGGCCACTGCCGGGCAACCGCATCAACGCCCACGACCGGCATCATGCCGCACGAACATCAAGTCACGTGAGACGACCTCTAAGCCCTGATGGGCGCGGCCGACCTGGCGGCCTGCTCGATCCTCGCGCAGTGGGCTGCACGGGCTTCCTCGTCGATCTGCTGCTCGTTCTCGGCGCGCACCCCGGTCCGGCCGTCGAGGCTCTCGCGCAGGATATCGGCGTGCCCGGCATGCCGGATGGACTCGCCGAGGACATGGACCATGACGGCGAACAGGTTCGTGTTGGGACAAGGCTCCGGCCACCACGGCACGTGGCCGGGGGCGTCGAGCGGAAGCTCGTTGATCGTCGCGTCCGAGTGTTCCCACGTGCGCCGGTAGAACCCGATGATCTGATCGCGGGTCTCGTCCTCGGTCGCCCACAGATCGCTGCCGTTGGAGTCCTGCCACCGGGGCAGCGGTTCCGGGGAAGGGCGGTCGAAGACCTCGCCGAAGTACCTGGCCTCGACGGTGGCCACGTGTTTGACCAGGCCGAGGAGGTTTGTCCCGGTCGCTGTCAAAGGTCGGCGGGCGTCGTATTCGGACAAGCCGTCGAGTTTCCAGAGCAGCGCCTTGCGGTCCCGCCGCAGTCTCCCGTGCAGATTGTCTTTCGCGAACTCATCGATCATGCGGCATGAGCCTGCCATGGACTGCTCGTGGCCTCAAGATCCCGTACGTGGTCCGCAACGACAGGCAGAGCTGAGGCCCGGCCATGGCCGCCGCCCTGAACTGCTACAAGAAGCTCGCGAAACGGGCCACGTGAGACAACCTCTTACGGGACAGCCCTTTGCGACGCTGCGGGCGCATGTCAGGGAGAAGGGGCGTCGAGGGCGGCGCAGGCCGTCCTCGACGCCCCTTTTCCGTGTCCTGTCCGGGACCACTCAGAATTCGAAGACGCCCGCGCCCTCGGAATTCCTGACGCATTCATTGGCGAAGGTGTGCTCGTAGTTCACACGCTCGCCCTGCCAGACGCCCTGTGCGGTGACCGTGACCGGGTTGTACTCCCGGGTGCAGAAGCGCGGCTGCCCGCGGCTGATCTCCGCGAGACCGCCGAACTCGCCCTTCACCTGCGCGAGGGCGGCACAGGCGTCCTCCGAGGCAGGGTGTGTGCCGGTGGTGCCGGGTGCACAGCTGAGGGTGACCGCGCGCTCCGGGCTCGCCGCGGCGCTCTCCCCGTGTGCCGTGGTCAGGACCAGCGCCGAGGGCGCGTAGAGCGAGGCGGGCTCACTGTGCGCGGTGCCGGCCATCGACCCGAGCAGTGCGAAGGCGAGGGTGGCGCCGCCTGCTGTCCATCGAGCGGTCTTCCGCATGGTTCTCGTCCTTTCCCGGCTGAACCGGATGAGTGCTGCAGCACCGGATTGGCGTTTTCGAGTCTGCATGTCTCCTGCATCAACGGCACAACCACCCCGTTCGTTTCGGTAAGTTCCCCCCTTCAACCACTGGCCGGGACAGCACGGGGAATATGGGAAAGTGCCCAGGCGGCCCCGACAACGCACCGCTCGGCAGCGCCGGTCGGGGCCTAATCGGCATGGTCGGCAAACGGCCGGATGCATTCGTCCCCCGGCGCCGGACCGGGACCCGGCCTCACGTTGTCCGAGGCCCAGCGGAGCGATAAGGCGGTTCCATGGGTTGGCCGGCCGGTTGACGCATGTGTGCCTCCCGCGGTGAGGAACACACGCATTCGCACGGCCGCGTTCGAACACCGCACACGGTGGCCCAGTCGGCTCAGCGAACGCCGTCGCAGCCCGGCGCGGTCCCACGCCGGCCACCGCGCAGCGCTCGCCCGCGGTGACTGCCTGCCCGGCGGGACGGCCCGGCGGGTGCCGATGTAGCAGCGGCCGCCATTGCGGCGCAAGATGGAAAGTGCCCTGTAAGGCTCGCCGAAGGTGCCGGCGGGCCGTCCCCGCCGCCGCGGCCGGGTGCGGCAGCGCCGTGCGGCGTGCACCCGGGAGGAATCGCGGCGTTTTCCCTTTCCGGCGCCCGAGCCGAAGACTTCCCACCTCAGGAGGCCCGATGGTGGAGGAAGATTCGCGGTTGCGCGAACTCGCGGTTCGTGTGCGCACCGCCGACGTGGTCGACGCGATGGGACGCTCTCATCGGCATCCGTGCCATCTGATCGACCTGAGGAGCCCCACGCCGGGTCGCCTCCTCTTCGGGCCGGCGATCACCATTTCCTATCTTCCGTCCTGCCGGAAGGCCCTGCCGACCGATCGCTACAATTTCTCCGCGCTTTTCCAGGAGGCCGTTCGCGACGGCGGACGGGGACGGGTGCTGGTGCTGTCCAGCAATGGGTACCCGGACGCGTCGCTCGGCGGCGGTGGCAAGCTTGCCCAGCTCGCCGTCCACGGGCTCGCCGGGGTCCTGACGGACGGTCGCCTGCGGGACTTCTCCCAGCTCTCGGAGTACGGATTCGCCGCGTACTGCAGGGGGGAAGCCGTGCGATGGGGCGGGGACATCATCACGCCGTTCGAGGCGAACCGCACCGCACTGGTGTCGGGTGTGGTCGTGCGTCCCGGTGACTACGTGTTCGCCGATTCCTCCGGTGCGGCCGTCATTCCCGCGCCGGAGGTTCGGGAAATCCTCGAGGAGGCCAACCGTGTGGTGATCGAGGAAGGACGTGTCGACGAGCAAATCCGTCCGGAGGGTGGTTCGGGACAGGAGCCGAAGGAATAGGCCACCGCCCGCAGCACCGGCCGAGACCACGGAATCCGGACCGCGATCCCATCGTTTCGCCGTTTCGGGAAGGCCGTTTCGCCGTTTCGGGAAGGCCGTGAAAGCCGCGAAGGCCGTGAAGGCCGTGAAGGCCGGTCCTGCCGATCCGTGCACTCGGACCGGCAATCCCCGCCGCAGAGAGGTTCCGTCATGCAAGCCATCACTGTTCGAGACCGCTCCGCCGGCGTCGGCGGGCTCTCGCCGGCGGAGATGCCGTACCCCCACGCCGCCGAGAACGATGTCGTCGTGCGGGTGCATGCCGCGGGGTTCACCCCCGGAGAGCTCGACTGGCCGGGAACCTGGTCCGACCGCGCGGGCCGCGACCGGACCCCCAGCGTGCCCGGGCACGAGCTGTCGGGTGTCGTCGCCGAGCTCGGCTACGGCACCACCGGTCTCACCGTCGGTCAGCGGGTGTTCGGCATCTGCGACTGGACCCGCGACGGCTCACTGGCCGAGTACACCGCGGTCGAGGCCCGGAATCTCGCTCCGCTCCCGGCGGACGTCGACCACACCACGGCCGCCGCGCTGCCGATCTCCGGGCTGACCGCGTGGCAGGGCCTGTTCGACCACGGCCGCCTCACCACCGGCCAGACGGTGCTGGTCCACGGCGCGGCGGGCGGTGTCGGGTCGATCGCGGTGCAACTCGCGCGCGAGGTGGGAGCCCGGGTGATCGGCACCGGGCGCGCCACCGGCAGAGACCGGGCACTCGGTCTCGGCGTGGACCTCTTCCTGGACCTGGAGGCCGACCGGCTCGAAGACGCCGGCGAGGTCGACGTGGTGTTCGACGCGATCGGCGGTGAGGTCCTCGACCGCTCGGCGGCTCTGGTGCGGCCCGGTGGCACGCTCGTCGCCGTCTCCATGCCGCCCACGGTCCAGCCCAAGGACGGGCGGGCCGTCTTCTTCGTCGTCGAGCCCGAGCGCGCACGGCTCGTGGAACTTGCCCAGCGGGTACGGGACGGTCGGCTGAAGCCGATGGTGGGGGCCGTGCGGCCGCTCGCCGAGGCTCCCGACGCGCTGGCCGCCCGGGGGGTCCCGGGCAAGACGATCATCCGGGTCGCCGGGGACTGAGAGCCGTGGACTCGCCGGTGACCGAGCCCCCCGCCGGTGACCGAGCCCCCTGGGCGTGGGACCGCACGTGCGGCCGTCGGCACGGGCGGTGCTGCCGAACGAGCGGCGAGAGCGACCTCGCCGGAGCCGAGCCGCCGCCGGGGAACGAGCCGCCGTCCCACGGAACGTACGAGGCCGATGTCAGCCGGCCGTCCCGGTCTGCCGGCGGTCACGGTCGCGGTACGTCTCCAGGATGCGGAGCCAGACCTCACTGATCGTCGGGAACGCCGGGACGGCGTGCCACAGCCGCTCCACGGGAGCCTCACTCGTGATCAGGACGGTCGCCGAGTAGAGCAGTTCCTGGACTCCCGGACCGACGAACGTGACGCCCACGACGGTGCCGCGGTCGCGGTCGATCAGCACGCGCGCCTTCCCCCGGTAGCCCTCGGCGTACTGCACGGCTCCCGCGACCCGGCCGATGTCGAAGTCCACGACGTCGACGTTGCGGCCGGTGCGTTCCGCCTCCATGGTGGTCAGGCCCACGTCTGCGACGTCCGGATCGGTGAAGACGACCTGCGGCACGGCCTCGCGGTCGGCGGTCGAAGCGTGTGCGCCCCACCGGCCGTCATCGAGCGGTTCGCCCTTGGCCCGGGCCCCGATCACGGCACCGGCCATCCGCGCCTGGTACTTCCCCTGATGCGTCATCAGCGCCCGGTGGTTGACGTCGCCGACCGCGTAGAGCCAGCCGTCCTCGACGGCTGACACGCGGTACGAGTCGTCGACGGCCAGCCAGTCCCCGGGGGCGAGGCCCACGGTCTCCAGACCCAGGTCGGCGGTGTGCGGCGCTCGCCCGGTCGCGAACAGGATCTCGTCCGCGACCAGTGGGTCCCCCTGCGACAGGCCGACCCGCACCGGACCGTCCGGGCCGTCCTGGCGCGCGACATCCGTCGCGGTGGTGCCGAACCGCAGGTCCACACCTGCTTCCCGCAGAGCGTCCGCCACCATCTCCCCGGCGAACGGCTCCATCCTGCTGAGCACGGCATTGCCCCGGACCAGCATGGTCACCCGGGAACCGAGCGCCTGCCAGGCCGTTGCCATCTCCACGGCGACCACACCGCCGCCGACCACGACGAGCCGGTTCGGCACGTGCCGGGCGGAGGTCGCCTCGCGGTTGGTCCACGGGCGCACTTCCTTGAGCCCCGGAAGGTCCGGGAAGGCGGTGACGGTACCGGTGGCCACCACGACGGCGTGCCGGGCGTTCAGGCGGAGCGTCCCACCGTCCGGGGTCTCGACGACGACCTGCCGCGGACCGTCCAGCCGGCCGTGGCCTCGCACCAGGTCCACGGACACGGAGTCCAGCCACTCGACTTGGTCGTCGTCCGTCCAGTAGATGCACATCTTGTCGCGGTAGGCGAAGACGGCGGGGACGTCCAGTGGTCCCTCGACCGCTCGTCTCAGCCCCGGTACCCGGCGGGCGTCGGTACGTGCCACCACCGGCCGCAGCAGCGCCTTGCTGGGTTCGCACGCCCAGAACGAGCACTCGCCGCCGAGCAACTCGTTCTCCACGATCACCGAGGTGAGCCCGGCGGCGCTCGTGCGGTCGGCCACGTTCTCTCCCGCGGGTCCGGCGCCGATGACCACGACGTCGTAGTCGCGCGAAGTGTCGCTCATCCCTACTCCAGCTTGTCTGCCGGCCTCGACCGAGGACGCCGGTCGCTCGCTCCGTGGACCCCATACGCTCCGTCCCGCCGGCGAGCCGTGCGCACGCACCGTGGCCGCTCCGCGTCAGACGCGGGCCACGCACCGTCGCCGCCTCGCCGGTGTGACGGAACACAGCAACCGCTTCGCGAAGCACCTCACGCCGTGCCGATGTCTCACGGACCGGCGACGGTGACATCGCGCAGCACTCCTCCATCTTGCTCCTGCGGCAGAGGCGCCGCCTGATGAAGCCTCGCCCGGCCCCCGCCCCGGGGCCGCCCTCGTCCAGCGCCTGCTTCGGCTCGCCTCGACCCGGGACCGCTCTCGTACGGGCCTCGTCCCGTACGGGGCCTACTCCCGCCCGGCCGGGGTCCCGCAGCCCGAGAACGAGAACGAGGACGCGGACGCGGACGCGGACAGGAACGCGGACGAGGACCCCTCGCTCCCCTCCCCCGCGCCCCCGCCCCCGCGGGGACCGGCCGCGTCGGCGGTCCCCCGGCGGCCGCGCCCCCGCCCCCGCGGGGACCGGCCGCGTCGGCGGTCCCCCGGCGCGGCGGGTTCGGACGCACTCCGAGAGCGCACGGGAGGGCTTCGCAGACGCCGGTGGTGCCCCGGTCGGGCCGGCCCGCGGAGTCGCCTCCCGGCCGCACGCGACCGCACCCCGAGCACGTCGACCATGTCGACCGCAGCCCTGCCCCTGCGCCCGCCCACAAGAGGTCCCGCCCGTGCCGGGCGTCGGCACCAATGCGGCGGCGCCGCCGAGCAGTTCGCCGTCGCGTTCCGCGCCCTGGCCGGGGCCACGGCCACGTCCGTGTGAAGGTCCCTGCGTCAGACGTCCGTTGGCACGGTCCACTGCTCTTCGGGTTCGAACGCCGGCCCGGACTCCCGCGGGTGGGAGGGCTCCGGGCCGATGGCTTGTTCTGCCCAGACGACCTTGCCCCCCGGTACCAGGCGGGAGCCCCATCTGCGGGACAGCTGGGAGACCAGGAAGAGACCGCGCCCGCTCTCGTCGACGATGCGCGCGCTGCGCGAGCGCGGGGCGCACAGGTCGGCGTCGGAGACTTCGCAGGTCAGGACGGAGTGCCGGATCAGCCGCACACCGATCGGGCCGGTGCCGTGACGGATGGCGTTGGTGACCAGTTCGCTGACGATCAGCTTCGTGGGTTCCTCGAGGCCCTCCAGTCCCCAGGCGGACAGCTGACCGGCTGCCAGATTCCTGGCCCGGCGGACCGCGCTCTGGTCACGGGGCAGCGTCCACGAGGCGACCTGTGTCGGGCTGAGCGCGCGCGTGCGGACGAGGAGCAGTGTGACGTCGTCGCACGCGGCCTGGCCGGCGAACGGCTCCATCGCGCGGTCGCAGAGTTCTGCCAGTGACCGGTCCGGTGTGGCGAGAGCGGTGCCCAGGAGACGCATGCCCTCCTCGATGTCGTGGCCCCGGGCCTCGACGAGGCCGTCGGTGTAGAGGGCGAGGAGTGTTCCCTCGGCGAGTTCCAGTTCCACCGCTTCGAAGGGGACGCCCAGGCCGATGCCGAGCGGCGCCCCGGTGGGAAGGTCGGGGAAGGACACCCTGCCCTGCGGGTCGACGATCGCGGGCGGCGGGTGACCGGCGGACGCCATCGTGCACCGCCGGGTCACCGGGTCGTACACCGCGTACAGACACGTCGCCCCCACCACCGCGGCCATATCCTCCGGGGAACCCGCGTCCGCCTCGGCCAGCCGCTGGACCGTGTCGTCGAGATGCGCCAGCAGTTCCTCCGGAGGCAGTTCCGTGTCCGCGAGGGTGTGCACGGCGGTACGCAGCCTGCCCATCGTCGCGGCGGCATCGATGCCGTGGCCGACCACATCACCGACGACGAGTGCCACGCGGGCCCCGGACAGCGGGATCACATCGAACCAGTCACCACCGACACCGTGGTCCAGGTCGGCGGGCAGATAGCGCGACGCCGTCTCGACCGCGGCGCCGCCCCTGAGGCGGTGCGGCAGCAGATTGCGTTGCAGTGCGAGAGCCGCCGTCTGCTCGCGGGCGTACCGGCGCGCGTTGTCCAACGACACGGCGGCACGGCTGACGAGTTCCTCGGCCAGGAACAGATCGGCCTCCTGGAACGGAACCGGGTCCTTGGTGCGGGTGAACACCACCACTCCCAGGAGGGCGCGCCGCATACGGATGGGCACGATCATCAACGAGTGCATGCCGTGTTCGTGGATCTTCCGCGCCCGTGGCCGGTCCTGGTCGATCCAGGTGCCCGGAGCGGTGTCCAGGATGGGCTCGAAGTGGGAGCGGCCGGCGGCGAGGACCGCGGCCACGGGTGAGCCCGGCGGCAGGGGAACCGGCTCACCCCGCGCCCAGGGCGATTCCGGTACCCCGGGGCGGATCGAGGAGAGTCCCGCGCGCCGGAACACGGGGAGGCGGTCGCCCACTTGACCGATCCGGACGGGGGCACCCTCGCCGAAGGGGACCGACTGCTCCAGGTCCACCGCGACGAAGTCGGCGAACAGGGGCACGGCGAGATCGGCGAGTTCCTGACTGGTCTGCATCACGTCCAGCGTCCTGCCCAGGCGCGCGCCGGCATGGGTGAGGACCGTGAGGCGCTCGCGTGCCAGCTGGCTCTCGGTGACGTCGACGCTGATGACACACAACCCCAGCGCCCGGCCGTCCGCGCCCTGCAGACAGGAGAACGACACCGCGAACGGGCGCTCCGGGCCCAGAATCGTCGGCAGCCAGGTCCGGTACTCGTGCACCTTGGTGGTGCCGCTCCTCAGGACCTGCCGCATCACCGCCTCGAGCGCTTCGGCCTTGACGCCGGGGAGCACGTCGGTGAAGCGGCGTCCCAGCCTCCGGTCGCGGGCGATGCCGTCGTGGGTCTCCATCTCGTCGTTCACCGCGAAGCACCGGAGCCGGGGGTCGCGGATGGAGATGCCGATGGGCGCGCGGGTGAGAAGCGCTCCCCGGACCGCTCCGCTCACCGCTTCCCCGGACCTCGCGCCGACGTCGCTCATGGACATCAGCCGGCGCGCGATTCCGTCCCGCCCGTGCAGGACCGAGATGCGCAGGCCGACGTCGAGCACGCGACCGTCCCGATGGCTCACCGCCGTCACACCCGACCAGCCGTGCTCGGCACGGCACCGTTCGACGAAGGCCGACATCGACTGTCCCTCGTCGAACGCCGGCAGGACGAGTGCTGCGGAGCGGCCCACCACGTCCCCGGCGGAGTACCCGGTGAGCCGCTCGGCCGCCTGCGTCCACCCCACCGTCGTCCCCTGCTCGTCGAACAACGCGAACGCCGACTCGGAGACCTCGGAAGCATGCATCCGATCACCGAGCGACATGGTTGTGGTGCTGGTTGTGGTCATCGAACTGCTGTCCTTGTGTGGCCGTGGTACCGATGAGCGAGGCAGATCATGAATTGCCCCGTCTGACCGATAGACCGGACGGGTCCCGTTTCTGTGACACGCCGCGGCTCGGTCCGCACCCCTTCCGCTGCCCGCCTCAGGGCGGCAGGCGCGGCCGGCGGAGCCCACCGCTGCGCGGAGCGCCTCGCCTCCGGGCGGGGCCTGTGCCGGCGATCCCTTCCGGCGGGGCCGGAACCCATGAGCGGGCGTGGCACGGCCCGCCGGACATCCGTCGCCGCGGAAGGCCCCGGACAGCCGGAAGCGCCGGCGAACCCGGAACCCGGCGGCCGGCCCGGGACTTCCTGACATCGGCCCGAAGTAGGCCCGCCCGAGCTTGAGTTGGGCCCCGGCGTTGGGACCGGATTTGGGTCCGGGGGCCCAGGTGGCGCTCGCTCGGGCGCTCTAGTCTCAGGCGTCCGGGGGGTGGGCGAGCATGTCCTTCTATGTCGATGTCGTCGGAGCGGGCGGAGCCCGACGCGCCATGCCGCAGCAGCTGGTGGTCGCGCGGCTGCTGGTGTACGTCCTGTTCGGGGCGACGATCGTGGGCGGCGTCGGTCTGCTGCTCACCGCCGCCCAGGTGGGCGCGCTGGGCGGCCTCGTACTCGGCGGTCTGCTGTACGCGGCGGCGCCGGGCGTGGCCGGTTGGCTGCTCGCACGCCGGGTGTGGACGGGCGGCGAGGGGGTCCGCTGGGGACTGATCGCCGTACAGGCGTGGCTGGTCTCCGGCGCTCTGGCCACTCTGCGGGGCGGCTCGGTCCAGGGCCTCACACAACTCCTGCTGCCCGTGGTGATCCTGGTCTTCCTGTGCATGAAGGAATCGCGGGAGTGGTTCCGTTCGGCACCGTCCGAACGCCAGGAACGGCGGCCGTTCTCGCTGCCCCACATGCTCACCTGGCGTCGGGACCGCGGCCAGACGGCAGTCGAGTACACCGGGCTGATCGTGCTGGTGGCCGCCATCGTCGCGACGCTGGTGATGAGCGGTGTCGGCGACAGGATCGCCGGGCGGCTGCAGGAGGCCGTCTGTTCCCTGGTCGGCCGCTCCTGCCCGGCCCACGGCGGTGGCGACGGGACGCACCAGGCCGGCGACGGCGCGGACGACGCCACGGGCGGAGACACGAACGGCTCCACGGGCGCGGACGAGGGCACCGACGGCGGACGGGGCGGTACCGATGGCGGACGGGGCGGTACCGACGGCGACGCGACCGGCGGCAGCACCGGCGGCCCGGGCAGCACGGTCCCCGACGGCTCCGCCCAGGACGACCCCGGCGGTGTCGTGCCCGGCTCCGAGGACGGCGAGGGCGGCGACGAGGGCGGCGACCCGACCGATCCGTACGAGCCGATCGGCGACAGCACGGTGACGAGGGACGACGACGACGGGGACGGGGACGGGGACGGGGACGGGGACGGCGGGAACGGCGGGGGCGAGAAGGAGGACTGCTCCGGCTTCTGGGGCTGCACCTTCGACTACGGCGGCCAGGTCCTCGAAGGCCTGTTCGTCGACGGTGTCTGGGGCGACCTCACCGACACCTGGAACACGATCATCCATCCGATCGACAGCATCGCGGGCCTCGGCGACTACGTCGGAAGCCTCGGCGACGTCTGGACCGAGGGCACCAAGGACGCCGGCGGCAAGTGGGACCGGGGCGAGTACGGGGACGCGCTCACCGACTGGGGCGGGACGGGGGTCGACGTCGTCCTGAAGCCGCTGGACGACATGTTCGTCGGCGACGAGGTGCGCGACGCCTGGAACCGGGGCGAGGAGACCCAGGCGGTCACCAACGTCGTCTGGAACGTGGGCTCGCTCTTCATCCCCGGCTACGGCGAGGTCAAGGCCGCCGCCAAGCTGGGCAAGCTCGGCCGCCTCGGCAGGATCGCCGGGGCCGTCACCGAGATCGTCGACAGGGCCAAGGACGCGACCGGCCGCGCCCGCAAGGCCGCGGAGGCGGGCGACGCCAAGGGCGCCCGGGACGCGGCGGACGAGGCCCAGGAGGTCGCCGACGAAGCGAAGGAGAAGGTCGAGGAAGCGGGTGGGTGCAAGCTCGTCGCCCTCGGCGGCGCCCTCCGGGCCCCGTACGGCACAGGAGCCCCGCGCCACCTCGGAGGGCCCGGCGGCGGCACCGTCGTTCTCGCGGCCGCCCCCGCATCGGTGCCGGTGCGCTTCGTCGCGGAGGGGACCCCCGTGCCGTGCGAGGGCGGGGAGGCGGACGACGCCCGTGAGGCGCAGCAGCAGGCCGACGAGGCGGACAGGGCCGCCGACGCGGCCGAGCTCGGTGATGTGGCCGACCAGGTGAAGCAGACGATCGTCGACGGGCGGGACAAGCAGAAGACGGCCAAGGCGGACCGCTTCAACCTCAACGAGGGCGGCATCGACAACCTGGTGGCGAAGGCGAAGGACGATCCCGACCTCGGCAAGGGCGAGTACGGCAAGGAGGAACTGGCCGCCGCACTGAGGGACCTCGACGCGGCACTGCGGAACAAGGGCATCGACAGCCAGACCCGCGGCTCGCTCGCCGCCACGGTCCTCAAGGCCGGCAACCGGCACCAGCTGGCCGAGGCGATGGCCGAGGTCCGCGCCGCCGGGAGAGCGGCGTCCGAGGCCGCCGACGGCACCAAGGTCCACGGCGCCGTCGGCGCCAAGAAGGGCCGCCAGTCCGTCGACATGGGCGACGGCACCACGGTCGACGTCTCCGGTGTCGACGACGTCGACGTCCTCTACAGGGGGAAGGACGGCAACGTCCACGCCGTCGAGGTGAAGAACACGGCCAACGCCGCCACCAAGTACACCGTCCCCGCCCAGGCGAAGCGACTCGCCGACTGGGCCGGGCAGGGCGGCCCGCCGCCGCGGGCCGCCCGCTACGAGATCGAGCAGAAGAAGGACTGGCACAAGATCTTCGACGGCTACCAGACGGACCGGAGGAACAACGTCACCCCCGAGGGCACTCCCGCCCGGACGTTCGCCGAGAACGGCCTCGGCGTCCGCATCGCCGGGCAGGACTTCACCCCGCGGCAGATCAGGGCCATGGACGACGCGTGGAACGCCAAGAGCGACGCCGAGAAGCGGGCCGCGCTGGACTCCGGCAGGATGAACGACCCCAAGAGCGCGATGGAATACCTGGGAGTGACGTGACCGCCGCCGACGAGACCCCGCTGCTGCCCGAGGTCCTGCGGGCCTATCCGTACCCGTGGGACAACGCCTTCGTCTGGACCTCGGAGGCGGAGGACGAGGAGACCCTGGCCTACGCGCGGGCCGTGCTGGAGGCCTGTCTGCCGCCGGAGCCGCTCGCCGCGCCCGAGCCGCCGGAGGAGGCGGCCGTCGACGACTCCTCCGGCGACGTGTACCCCGAGTGGACCGAGATCCGTGCCGTCCTGCGCGAGCGGATGCCCTACGCCCGGTACGTGACGGCCGAGCGCATGGCCGAAGTCGAGGCGGAGTGCGCCCGCCGGGGGCTCTCCACGACGGCGTTCCAGGAGGTCTGGACCCGCCGCATCACCGCCTGGATCGCCGAGCAGACCCTGTACTGGTGCGGCCTCATGGTCGACGACGAGGCGGCCCTCACGCCCTGGCTCATGGACCTCGCCGAGCGCTACGTCCGGCGTGGCATGGCCGCCGCGACGGCCGTGGGCGCGCTCGCCGGCACCAGGTCCGTGCCCGAGAGCCGGGCCGCCCTCGCCCGGCTCGCCACGTACGAGGGTCTCCCGGACGGGATCCGCGAGTCGGTCGCGTACGCGCTCCGCCGGTCGTAGGGCGGCGGGTGCCAGGCCCCGGTCCGGCCGGCCCCGCTGCCCCGACGCACGTGGCGCCGAGCCCGTGGGCGTCGACGCGCGGCGGGTGCCGCCACTGGGCCGGCGCCCGCCGGACCGCTGCTCAGGACCGGCCGTCCTGCCCCTCCAGGGGTGCGCGGCTGACCCGGATCTTCGACTGGCCGTGGGGGCGCTTCTCCCAGTCCTCCATGAAGCGCGCCTGCAGGCCGTGCTTGCGCGCCAGGGCCAGCAGGGTCTCGGTGCGGTAGTAGAAGTCCTCACCCAGCACCTGGTGTTCGGTGCCCTCGGTGCGGTCGAAGGTGAAGTCGAAGAACCCGGTGTCCGTGAGTACACGGCCGACGTTGGCGAGGCACTCCTCGATGACGTTCAGCGGCGAGTGGGAGAAGACGCTGTGCGCGTGGACGACGTCGAAGTGGTCACTGGGCAGGAAGTCGAGGGTGAGGTCGCCCGTGATGGTCAGGTGGGGCAGCTTGTCCTGGAGCCGCCGCTCCGTGAGAGTCCGCTTGGCCGCGATCAGGATGTCGGGCGAGATGTCGATGCCGTAGTAGTGGCCGGTGTCGAGGTGCTCGATGAAACGCCAGCCGCCGCGCAGGTTGCCGCAGCCGATGTCGAGCATCCGGTGCTCCGGGCGCAGCCCGTGCTCGATGAGGTAGTCGAACTGCATCCGCCCGAGCGCCAGCCAGCGTTCGTGGGTCTGGCTGCCGACCGCGGCCTCGGGGTTGCGGCGGGTGTCCGAGGCCATCACGGCCCGGTAGTAGCCGATGTGGTCGGGGTGCTTCAGGCGCAGCCAGGCGTCCCGGCCGGCCCGGCGCAGGTACGGGGTGACACGGCCGGGGTGGCGGAGCGCGTAACCGACCTTGTGGGTGAGGGCGGACCGGTTGCTGCGCAGCTTCTTCGGTGACGTGGCGTCGGCGGGCATGGTGCAACGACCTCCGTGCAGGGGGATCCCGGGTGGGGGACTGAAGGGGATGGTGGTGCGGGGCGGTCGGATACGGCGGCGCAGGAGCAGGCGGTGACGCGACGGGCGGGCACCGCGAGGTCGCAGTCCCGCGGGGTCCAGCCGCCCCGCGCCCGGTGACGGAACCCGAGCCCCGTCGCGCGCAGCGCGGCCGGCGCGTCAGGCACGGTCATACGTCCTCGTCGTCCTGATCCCGGTCGCCCGGGGTGTGAGGCGCCGGGTGTCGGCCTCGGCGGCGGCGTGGTGGTCGGTCGTGTCGTCGCCGGCGGCGTCGAGGCCGTCGGTCGGGCCGTCACCGCCGGTGTCGCCGCCGGTGTCGTGGTCGTGGGCGTCCAGCGCGGCTGTGACCAGGGCCAGGATGTCTGCCCGCTCCAGCCCCGCCGCCCGTGCGCGCCCCGTCCAGTCGGCGAGTTCCGCCCGGAGGGGCGAGTCGGCCTCAGCACCGGGCCGGGCGAGCGACCGCGTGACGAAGGTGCCCAGTCCGCGGCGCAGTTCGACCAGGCCGGCCCGCTCCATGTCGCGGTGGGCCCGGAGCACGGTGTTGGGGTTGACGGCGGTCGCCGCCACCACCTCCTTGGCCGTGGGCAGCTTGTCCCCGACCTTCAACGTGCCCATCCGCAACGCACGTTCGGCCTGCTCGACGATCTGGACGTAGGCCGGTACGCCGCTGCCGCGGTCGATCCGGTACGCGACCACGTCACCTTCCACCCTCCTCAGTGCGCTTCCATTAATGCACTAGCACAAGCGTGGCGGAGGCACGGCAGCGCGTCGGACAGGAGCACCACCCGGTCGGCCCTCGCCGCCGCCCTCGGCCCGACCGCCGCCGCGCCCGCGCGCCGCGGAGGGTACGGGTGCGCCGGTCGCCACCGCGTTCCTCTCCCGTGGGCCGGCGCCGTCGCGGCCGGTGCGCGCACACCGGGCCCGCTCCGCGCGCACCGGTCGAGGCGCTCACGGCAGCCGGTCGTCCGTCGCAGCTTTCGCGCCGCGGTGGGCGCGGACGAGCGCGATCACGGTGTCGACGGTACGGACGAGGTGGGTACGGCCGTCCGGCGCCTGCGCCGACGGGCTGATGTAGCTGCGCGGCCCGACGTGCGTGGCCGGGTCGAGCCGGTGCACGGTGATCTTCCCGGTGCGGTCGGCGCGGTTCCATCCGCTGAAGCGGAACACTCGCCAGCGCTGCGGGAAGATCCAGGTACCGAGGCGTTCGATCCGGTCGCTCGCACTCGTCAGCCGGTGCAGATGCTCGGCACCGGCGAGGTCGTTGGCGCCGTTGTGGAAACCTCCCAGCGTGATCAGCAGGAGCGGGCAACGCAGTTGGGCGTGCAGTTCGGCGACCGCGCCGGTGGCGACCTGGGCGCCGCCGCTGTAACTGAGCAGCACCACCTGGACGCCGCTGTCGGGCAGGTAGCCGGCGAGCCGCAGCTGGGTGGCGATCTGGGAGCCCACGGCCCGGTTGTACAGGGGCCGGTACCGGCGGTCGGCGGCGACGAAGATCTGGATGACGTTGTGCAGGAACAGCAGCAGTGCGATGCGGCGGCGCAGCCACGCCCACACGGGCCGCTCGGCGAGCGGGTCGGCCAGGGGCGAGTAGGGCTGCACCTGCCCCAGCACCCGCAGCTCCGGCGCCCCGGCGATCAGGGCCTTGACCAGCTGGCCGCCGTCGCGGCTGTCACGGACGCGCCGTTTGCCGATGCCGTCCAGGTAGACGAGGTAGGCACCCGGAGGACTGTCGGGAGCGGCGCCCCGGGCGTAGGGCACGCCGGCCGGGAGGTCGGTGACGGGAGCCCGCCAGCCGGCGCCGTAGGCCAGCACCTCGTAGCGCGCGAGCAGGGCTTCGGCGAGGAGAGCCGGCCCGACCGCGAAGACCCAGAGCACGAAGTGGTTCATGCGAGCGACTCCCGCACCTCGGTCGCGCTGATCCTGACGACCAGGCGGCGGACGGCCTCCACAGCGACTCCCAGCCCGATGCCGGCGACGGCCACACATCCGGCGGCGGCCCACCAGCCCAGGCCGGTGGCCGTGGCGAGCGGGGCGGCCAGACCGGCCCCGACCCCGACGAAGAGCACCAGGTGGAGCAGGGGGCCGAGCCACGGGAACGCGAGGACGCCGGCGAGCAGGAGCGGGGCGGCGAGGCCCGGGGTCCACACCAGCCCGGCGCCCGGCGGCGGCGAGGACAGCACCTGCTCGGCCAGGGTCCAGGCGGTCAGCGGCCACAGAGCGAACACGGCACCCTCGACGAGGCCGCCGGCCAGCAGCAACCCGGCCACCCGGGCCCGCGACATGCCGGGGCGGCGTACCGCCAGGGGCACGATGCGCCCGGCGGCCTCCGACATCCCGGCGAACGTGAGCAGGACGACGACGAATGACATCCCTCAGCCTCGCTGTGACGGATCGACGGGAGCGGACCGGCCGACCGGGCCGGCCGCACACAGGTACCGCTCGACCTCGTCGGCGGCGCGCCGATATCCGCCCGCCTCGTGCTGGGCGGCCCGCAGAGCGGCAGCGGCTCCCCGGAAGCGGGCGTCGCCGAGCAGCCGCCCGGCGAGGGCACGCACGGAGTCCTCGGTGACGTCCTGGTTGCGGAGCGACAGTCCGGCGCCGAGTTCCACGACGCGCCGGGCCACCATCGGCTGGTCGGCACCCTGCGGGACCACCAGCATCGGAACCCCGGCGTACATGGCCTCGTTGACGCTGTTCATCCCGCCGTGCGTGACGAACAACGCCGCACGGGCGAGGACCTCCGGCTGCGGGACGAAACGGCGGGCGAGGACATTGGCCGGCAACGGACCCAGTGCGGCGGGGTCGGTCTGCCCGGTGGAGACGACCGCGGTGCCGCCCAGTGAGGCGAGCGCGGTGGCGAACGTGCGCAGCAGCCGCGGGTCGGAGTGGAACACCGTGCCCAGCGAGGCGTACAGCACCGGGCCCCGCAGTCGCCCGGCCGGGAAGGAGGGGTCGGCCGGGCGGGCGCCGATGCTCGGGCCGACGAACCGGTACGAGGCGTCGAACTCCTCGACCGCGGGCTGGAACGCCCGTGAGGTGTAGACGAGGTTGAGCGGCTGACGGATGTTCCCCACGTCGAGCAGGGGCAGGCGACCGGTGTCGAAACGGCGGCGCAGCGCGTGCCGGGAGCGCAGATAGCCCCGAACGCTGCGCGGTCGGGCCGTCGCCGCGGCGAGCAGGTCCCATGAGCCGCGGGTGGGGCTGGGCACCTGCCGGTTGAACGCGAAGGTGGTGAACGACGACGCCGCCGGCACACCCAGTTCGCGGGCGGCGACCGCGCCCCACGGACAGGCGTTGTCGTGGACGATCAGCTGGGGCCGGGTGCGGCGCAGGTCGGTGAGCACCCCGGGGAGCAGGCGGACGGCAGTGCCCGCAAGCCCCTCCATCAGTGTGACCGGCGTCGGAGGATCGGGAAGCGGCTGGTCGCCCCCGGGGTAGAGGCACACGGTCGCGCCGGCCGCCTCGATCTCCTCGCGGAAGGCGGGCGAGGTGTGGTACGTGACCGCGTGGCCGCGCCGGACGAGCTCGGCCACCACCGGCAGCGTCGGGTTGACGCGGCCGTGCATGGCGATGTTGAGGAACGCGATGGCAGTCACAGGGCGGCTCCCGGTGCGGAGGACTCCGAGGCCCCGCGCGGGCCGGGCGTCGCGGGTGGGGCTGTCGTCGCTGGCACGGTCGCCGTTGTGTTCTCCGACGCGGTCGCCGTCGAGCTGGCGGACGCGGCTGCCGTCACCGGTGTGGTCGCGGTCGCCGTTGTGTTCTCCGACGCGGCTGTCGGCACCGTTGTGTGCGCCGCCGGCGTGGGTGTTGCCGGTTCCGTCGGGCCGTTCTCCCGGTACAGGCCGGGACCGCTGACCCGAAGCCCGTCGAGGAAGCGTCCCGCCGCGCGGGACGCGGTGCTGATGAGTCGCTGGGAATGGCCGAAGTCCCATGGACGGGGCCAGGCCTCGATGCCGGTCGGCAGCACGACGGTCGGAACGTGCCGCGCCACCTCGTGCAGATCACGCTCGATCTGATGGTGCATCAGCAGCAGCCCCGCCCTCGCGGCGATCGCGGCGGCCCGCCGGCGCGGGACGGCCGGGCGCAGCGGCGCGCTCTCCGGCCCGGTCGACAGCACCACCACGCTGGCCGCCCCGGCCTGCAGGGCCGCCAGCACCGGGACGTAGGCGATCACGCCGCCGTCGACGAGCGTCCTGCCCTCACGATCGACCGGGGGCAGGATTCCGGGAACGGCCGCGCTGGCCAGCAGTGCGGACTCCAGGTCCCCGCGGTCGAGCAACGCCGGAGAGCCGGTGCACAGGTCCATGGCCACGGCGGTGAACGGGACGGGCAACTCATCGATCCGGCGCGGGAGCCCGGATTCGGCGATCAGCCGGCGCAGACCGCGATCGGTGAAGACACTGGCCCGCGAGGGCGGGTAGCCGAGCGGATACACCTCACGGCGACGCAGCCGCGTCCACACGCGGTCCAGCCGCGGAGCGGAGCCGTCGGGGTGGGCGGCGGCGACGGCCCCGATGAGGGCGCCCACCGAGGTTCCGATGATCATGTCGGGGACGAACCCGCGCTCCTCCAGCGCGTATCCGACACCGACGTGCGCCGCTCCGAGCACGCCGCCGGCACCCACCACCACGGCCACGGGGCGCGGGAGGGCGCACAGGCCCACCGGCGCCGGATCCTCCGAGGGCCGCCTCGCCGCCGGGGGGTACGCCCCGGCACCACCGGTCGTGGCCCTGCGTCTGTTGCGCCTCGCCCACCCGTCGAACCGGGTGCCTCCGAAGGGCAGGTGTGCCGGCAGGAAGGGTCTCCGGCCGCAGTACATCCTCATGATCCACCTTTCTCACCGCGGCTTTCGCCACGGCACCGAAGCGGACGGCTTTTTCGAGTGGGGGACCCGGCTCGTGTGCGCGAACCGGGACGGGTCCGCGAGCGGCGTCCGGATAACGGCCGCACGGACACCAGGCATCCGGGGGTGAGCAGGGCCTCCAGGGAGGCCACGTCCCCCGTGCGGGCCGCCGAGACGAAGGTGTCGACGAGACACCGGTGCTCCGTGGCGTCGACGCTGTCCTTCTGCTCGGCCGACAGACGCTTGCGGGCACGACTGACGATCTTCCGCGCGTTGACGAGACTGAGTTGAAGGATCTCGGCTATCTCGGAGTAGGCGTAGCCGAAGGCCTCGCGCAGGACGTACGCGGCGCGCTCCGTGGGGCCCAGCTTCTCCAGCACCAGCAGCAGGGCCAGTTCCAGCGCCTCAGCGCGTTGCGCTCCCGCCTCCGGGTCCGCACTGGTGTCGACGGGATCGGGCAACCACGGTCCGGGGTAGGTCTCCCAGCGCACTCGTGCGGACTGTGCGACGTTGATGGCCAGTCGGGTGGTGGTACTCGAAAGGAAGGCCACCGGGCTTACCACCGCGGAGCGGTCGGTCTTCTGCCAGCGCAGCCACACTTCCTGGACCACGTCCTCGGCGTCGGCGGCCCTGCCGAGCACGCGGTAGGCGATGCCGAAGAGACGCGGCCTGTGCTGCTCAAAGACAGCAACAGCCTCGTGGAGGTTGCTGGTCATGGGGGGTGTGGGGGGTGCATGTCCTTGCGGTTTCCGTTCGTACGGGTGGGGCCGTCCAGAGCCGGGCGCACGCTGCTGTCGTGGGGACCAGGCGGCTCCGGCAGGCGGTGCGGCTAACTCCTCGACGAACGTGACCGTCTCGGCGAGCGGCGCCCGGCCCGTGCGGGGGCGGCTGTCCGCCGTGTCCTCGAACCCGATCGACATGCCGCAGAAGAGGATGAGCTCGTCGGCGGGCGCCAGGACTTCCGCGACTGTCCGGTGGTACTTCGCCCATGCCATCTGTGCGCAGCTGTGCAGCCCTTCGGCGCGGAGCAGCAGCATGACGGTCTGCAGGTACATACCGACGTCGGACCACTGGGGCGGGCCCAGGTCGCGGTCGATGTAGCAGAACAGGGCGGCGGGCGCGCCGAAGCAGTCCCAGTTCGCGGCGGCGGCCCGCTGCCTCGCCTCCAGGTCCTCGCGCGGAATGCCGAGGGCTCCGTAGCGCTGCTCGCCGAAAGCGGACCGGCGTTCGCTGTAGGGGCACTTCAGCGCAGGCGGGTACTGCTGGTACTGCGGCTCGTCCCAGGGATCGCCGGCGAGCAGGCGCTCACCGGCGCGCCGCTTCAGCTCCCTCAGCGGCCCGCCGGTCACCACGTAGACACGCCAGGGCTGCAGGTTGGATGCGGACGGTGCCCATGCGGCGGCGGAGAGCACACGCTCCAGCACCTCTTTCGGGACACTCCGGCCGGTGAATCCGCGTACGGCCCGTCGGCTCCTGACCGCCTCGTAGACGTCCAAGATCACCGACCTCCTTCATCGGTTCGACGCCCCCACCTTTCGTTACACTCGTGATGGTATCACTCAATACTATCTGGTGCTTAACTACTGCCCCGTACGAATCCACCGCCCCGGTCCCGCGCCCGGGCGTCAACATCCCTGGAGAAGGCCATGGCCACGCTGCTGCACATCGACTCGTCCGTGTTCCCCGGCGAGGCGTCCACGTCCCGTTCGGTCGCGGACACCTTCCGTCGAGCCTGGGAGGAGCAGCACCCCGAGGGTGCGGTGATCCACCGCGACGTCGCCGCGAACCCGGTCCCGCACCTCACCGCCGACGCCCACACCGCCGGGTCGATCGCCGCGTCCGAACGCACCCCGGAGCAGTCCGCCGCGCCGGCCGAGGACGCGGCCGTCAAGGGGAAGTCGCTCGCGGCGCGCCTCACCGCCTGATCCGCCGGATCGAGGACGCCGTGTGACGTCTCGGTTCCAGGACGTGACACGGCGCCCCTCGCCGCCGGCGCTCAGCGTGACCGCCCGGGCGAGCGGCGTCCGGCACGCAGGCCCCGCAGGTCCCGCACGGGGGGAGGCCCCGAGCGGAGGGGGACCCCGCACACCGAGAGGTCCGGGCACACGCGAGGCCTCGTCGCCGCGCTCCGGAGCACGGGGACGGCGACGGCCCCGCACGGCCGGTTCGCCGGGACAGCCCTGGGGGGCGCACCGTCCACTCGGGCCCGGGTGCGCGGGCGCGCTACGCCTCCGCGTCGGCGGGATAGGCGAACCGGGTCAGCAGGTCCATCAGCTTCTCGGGCTCACCCGGGCCCAGTTCGGAGATGAGGCTCTCGGCCAGCGGCGCCGCCGCCACATGAGCCGCGTCGAAGAGCTCGACGCCCTGCGGCGTGATCTCGACCGACCGCGCCCGCCTGTCCCCCGGAACGGCTTTGCGCACGGCCAGCCCCCTGCGCTCCAGGTCGTCCACGACCCGCATGATCCCGGCCTTGTCCGAGCCCGTGGCCGCGGCCAGGTCCCGCTGCACCGTGGGCCCGCTGTCGACGAGCACGATCAGGACGGCGAAGTGCCGCAGCTCGATGCCGAGCGGGCGAAGGGCCTCCGCCATCACCGCGGCCGCGCGCCAGTGCGCCCGGCGCAGCAGCAGGCCGAGGGCGAACGGCGAGGCGTCACCGCGGCGGTCGGTCGCACGGGGGGCGGTGGTGGGGGAAGGAACGTCGGCCGCCATAAGCGCACACTACCAGCCATCCATTCATTCGATACGGTATCGAATGAAATCAAATGCGGTGGCAAGCGAAGTACGGCGTCCACCACCGCGCCGTCACCGATCGCGCGGCGGACGACCGAATGCCCACGCCCTCGCCGGCCGCCCACCGTCCAGGCCCACCGTCGTGGTGACCCGCACGACGGCCGGTTTCCGGGGGACGGACCCGAATCCGAAGCGCACCGGAGGCTCGACGGGTGCGAGGGGGCCCAGTTCCGCCCCCTCGAGGACGGCACGGGCCGTCACGATCGGCCGGAGGTCCCGCACGCCGTACCACTCACGCCGGTCGGCCCCGCTCCTGCCGCGGGTCCGCACACCAGGCATCAGGCGCGCCGGAAGGTCGACCAACGCGCTCCAGCCGGGACGGGCGGCCAGCGGGCCGGGCACGGCCCTCAGCAGCCACCCCAGGACACCTCGCGCACCGACACCGAGACGCAGATCGAGTGACGGCGCCGTGACGACCCAGCCCTTCGCCGTCGCCCGCACCCGCACCGGCACGACCCTGACCTCCTCGAAGGCGTACGTGGCGGCGACGAAGTCCGCGATCTGCCGGGCAGGGGCGAGCAGGAGACGCTCCCCGTCCTGCCGCTCGATCATCACGTCACTGAACGGTCCGAACGGCGAGCGCACCCAGTGCCCGACCACCAGACGAACACCCGACCGCGTCCCGAGCCCCGCGATCCAGCCGTCGAAGCGAAGCCGCACGCCCCGTGACACCTCCCTTCGCGGACCGCCCCCACCAAGGGCGACCGGCACACCGTTCCCGCAGGCGGCCCACGACCGTGCGGCGCAGTCGAAACGGCGGCACAGCGGGGCGGCTTGAGCCGTGCGCACCACCACCCGCACCCCGTCGGGGATCGCCGGCCTGGACACGGACCAATCCGACATGCCTGTCCGATTTGCCCATTTGTAAACGTTTGGGCTCCATGTTAGTTTCACCAGCGGAGCCAACGCCGCTCCCTCTCACCGCGTGGTATCACCGATGCCACTCGCGGTTGCACTCGTGCCGGTGACCGCCGCCAGGAGGCGCGAGCGACCGGCGTTCTGCCGCGACCAGCGACAGCGCAGCGTCCCGGAGTTCAGCCTCGGGACCCATCCCCTTTCGCCCCACGCGCGGCGCGCGGGCGGCGCACGCGCGGGCCACTCCACAGGGAGAGGCACATGTCCGCTACTTCCGACCCCACTGCGGTCCGGCCGTTCACGTTCGAGTTCTCCGACGCGGAGCTCGACGATCTGCGAGACCGGATCGTGGCCACGCGCTGGCCCGAGGAGGAGACCGTCAAGGATCAGTCGCAGGGCACCCAACTCGCGACGCTCCAGGCTCTCGCCCAGTACTGGGCCTCCGAGTACGACTGGCGCAAGGTCGAGGCCAGGCTCAAGGCGCTGCCGCACTTCGTCACCGAGATCGACGGACTCGACATCCACTTCATCCACGTCCGCTCGAAGCACGAGGACGCGCTGCCGCTGATCGTCACCCACGGCTGGCCCGGCTCCGTCATCGAGCAGCTGAAGATCATCGAGCCCCTCACCGACCCCACCGCCCACGGCGGCGCCGCCTCCGACGCCTTCCACGTGGTGGTTCCGTCGATGCCGGGCTACGGCTTCTCGGGCAAACCGAGCACCCCCGGCTGGGCTCCCGACCGGATGGCCGCAGCGTGGGGCAACCTCATGAAACGCCTGGGGTACACCAAGTACGCGGCGCAGGGCGGCGACTGGGGCGCGATCGTCACCGATCTCATGGGGGTCCAGGAGCCAGAGGGGCTGGTCGGGATCCACACCAACATGGCCGGCGCGGTACCGCCCGCCATCGAGGCCGCGGTCGCGGCCGGCAACCCGCTGCCGTCCGACGTGTCGCTCAGCTCCGAGGAGCGGGAAGCGGTCGAGCAGTTGGACTTCGTGTACAAGCACGTCGCCTACGCCCTCATGATGGGCTCACGCCCGCAGTCCCTGAGCGGGCTGGTCGACTCGCCGGTCGGTCTGGCGGCCTTCATGCTCGACCACGACAGGGACAGTCTCGAGCTGATCTCCCGGTCCTTCGCGGGACAGCCCGAGGGCCTGACCCGTGACGACGTGCTCGACAACATCACCCTGTTCTGGCTCACCCGGTCGGCGATCTCCGCCGCACGTCTGTACTGGGAGAACACCGAGGCCGGGATCCCGTTCTTCGGCGCCAAGGGCGTCCAACTCCCCGTCGCCGTCAGCGTCTTCCCCGACGAGCTCTACACACCCCCCAGGAGCTGGGCGGAGAAGGCCTACCCGAACCTCATCCACTACAACAGGCTCCCCAAGGGCGGCCACTTCGCCGCGTGGGAGCAGCCCGTGAGCTTCGTCGACGAGGTACGCACCGGACTGGAGCCGCTCCGCCGGTGACCGTGTTCCGAGCCGGGCTCCCGCGTGGCGCCCCGGCCGACAAGGGAGTGCCGCCGGCGGGGCTCGCCCCCGAACCCGTTTCGACGCGGGGCCGCCCGCCGGCCGGCACACCGCTCTGACCACGGCCCAGGGCACCGGACAGCCGGGAGGGCGCCGAACACCCGGCGCCCGCCCGCTGCCGGCCCGGGTCCGTGCCCGAGACGGCCCTGGATCCGGGAGAGCGCCGTCCGCGGTCACCCCGGTGGCGGCCCTCCCGCGGCGGGCAGCCGCACGCCACCACTCAGCAGCCGCCACCGCCGCAGCCGCCTCCTCCTCCGCCTCCGCAGCTGCTCGATGACGAGGACGACGTGTCGCAACTCCCCCCGACCGACCACGCGTTCGAGGTCACCAACCAGGTCGAGGCGCCCGCCTCCCCCACTCCGTGGTGCCGGCCGGCCCGGACCGGACGCTTCACGGCCTTACGGCCGCTCCCGCGGCTCATCCACGCGATCGCGCCGATCAGCACGACGGCACCGGCTACGACGGCAACAGTGACTCCCATGACCTCACCTTCCTCGTCCCCCGGAGCGAGGGTGCTCCCGATGTGAGGGGAGTTGCCCGAACACCGGTGAAACCAAAGCAGAGTTGAGGCAATCCAGAGGTTCGCACCGAAGGGCCGCCGGTCCGTGCCGGAACGTGAGCGCCTGGTGCGACCCCGGCGGACGGGCGCTTGCACCCGGACCCGGCCGGCGGGCGGATGCCCCCGGCGAGCGACCCGGGGGCCGGGGGACCCCGGTACGGACAGCGCCTCGTACACCTTCGGAGGTATGGGCGGGGTGCCGGCCCCCGGCCGGTACGGCATGCACGGCGCGGAACGTCGCTCGGGCGTCCGTCGACAGCGGTCCGATGCGGAACGGCGGAGCCGCGCCCGTCCGGGGACGCACCGGGCCGGATCCCGCCCGAATGACGCGTCCCGGGGCCTGCGCCCCGCGTCCGCCCGGACGGTCCCGGGCACAGGACACGAGCCCCGGCGACGTCATTCCCTCTCGGGATCGCGGCCGGATCCCGCGGCGCCCCGTGAACGGTTCAGCAAGGACAGGGCCAGCGGCGGGAACAGGACCACCGACAGCAGACCCGCGGCCACCAGCGCGGCGGCGTTGGCCGGCCGGATGGCGTCCAGCATCAGGCCGATCGTCGTCGCGGCCACGATGAACGGGAGCGAGGTGGCCTGTAGGAGACCGCCGGCCACGACCTCGGCACGCGAGAGGCCCGCCCTGCGGTAGACCAGTGCCGGCAGCCCTCGTACGAGGAGGAGTGCGGCCAGGAAGATCGGCACCCTCAGGGCTGTTCCCGCGTCCGCGAACAGCGCACCGAGGTCGAACTGGATTCCGCTGGTCACGAAGAAGACCGGCACGAGGAACCCGTATCCGAGGCCCTCCAGTTTGACGTGGAACTGCGGATGGGTCCGTTCGGCGTCGGGGTCGACGAGCCGGAGGACGACGCCCGCGACGAAGGCACCGAGGATGGCCTCGAATCCCAGGTGCAGGGCGATCGCCGACAGTCCGACGATCAGGACCATCGTCAGGCGGATGCGCAGCTGGGCGCTCGTGTCCGCCATCGTCACGACCGTTCGGGACACCGCCATGGAGCGTCCGGCGCCCACGGCGACCACCACGACGAGCACGGCCAGGCAGGCGAGTCCGACCAGGAGGAGCAGTCGGGCGGCCGGGCTGGAGGCGTGCTCGGAGAAGAACAGCGACAACAGCAGCACCGCGCAGATGTCACCCGCCGAGGCGCCGCCGATGGTCAGCCGGCCGACCGGCCGGTCCACGGCGCCGGCGTCCTTGAGGATCGGGACGAGGAGCCCCAGGGAGGTGGCCACCAGCGCGGTGCCGATCAGCAGCGGGCTCTCGACCAGTCCGGCGGTGTGGAGCAGCCAGCCGACGGCCGCGGCCAGCGCGAGCGAGCCCAGCAGACCGACGCCGACGAGCTTCCCCGCCGGGCCCTGCAGGTGTTTGGTGTCGATCTCGAGCCCGGCGAGGAACAGCAGGAAGCTCAGCCCGATGATCGACAGGGCCTTGACGGTGCTGTCCGCCTGCACCACACCCAGCACCGCCGGGCCGAGCACGATACCGGCGACGATCTCGAGGACCGGGCCCGGGAGGGGCACGCGGGGCATCAGGGCGAGGAGGAACGGGACGCCCGCGGCCACCGCGAGAACGATGACCAGGTTGTCGTACGACATGGCGGCTCCGGTGGGCCCCCACCGGGCGGGGAGCGCGCGCCGCCGATCCGGCAGCAGCCCCCGCCGTGCGGGTCAGTGGACGAGTTCGGCCACGGCCACGGCCTCGAGGCGGGCTTCCTCGTGGGTGGCGCAGTCGTCGAGCGCCGCGAGGTACCGCTCGGCGTCCAGAGCCGCCGCGCAGCCCGTCCCGGCGGCGGTGACGGCCTGCCGGTACTCGTGGTCGACGACGTCGCCGCAGGCGAACACGCCGTCCAGATTGGTGCGGGTCGACCGGCCCTCGACGGCGATGTATCCGGCGTGGTCGAGGGAGACCTGGCCCTTGACGAGCTCGACGCGCGGATCGAGCCCGATGGCGACGAACACACCGGTCACCGGCAGGTCGGTCTCCTCCCCGCTGTTCACGTCACGCAGACGGACGCCCGTGACCTTCTCCTCCCCCAGGATGTCGACCACCTCCCGCTCCCAGAGGAAGCGGATCCTGTCGTTGCGGCGCGCCCGTTCCTGCATGATCTTCGAGGCACGCAGCTCGTCACGGCGGTGCACCACGGTGACCGTGCGTGCGAACTTCGTGAGGAACGTGGCCTCCTCCATGGCGGAGTCCCCACCACCCACGACCACGACGTCGTGGTCCCGGTAGAAGAAGCCGTCACAGGTGGCGCACCAGCTGACACCGCGGCCGGACAGGCGCTTCTCGTTGGTCAGCCCCAGTTCGCGGTAGTGGGATCCGGTGGCGAGGACGACCGACCGGGCGCGGTGGGTCCGCCCGGCGCTGTCGACGATCTCCTTGGTCCCGCCCTCGAGACGGGCCTCCACGACGTCGTCGGCGATCAACTCGGCCCCGAACTGCTCGGCTTGGGCCCTCATCCTGCCCATCAGATCCGGGCCGAGCACGGGATCGGGGAACCCCGGGTAGTTCTCCACCTCGGTGGTGTTCATCAACGCACCACCGGCGGCGACCGACCCTTCGAACACGACCGGGCGCAGCAGTGCACGAGCCGCGTAGAGCGCGGCGGTGTATCCGGCCGGACCGGAGCCGACAATGATCAGATCCCGTACCGCGTCGTCACTCACGTTGACCACCTATCCGGGCTCGGGAGCGGGACGGGACCGGCGCGGGCGGCCGCCTTCCGGACCGCCCGCGCGACAACGCCACGCACCACCTGTTCGACGGCGCCGCTGCGGCGAACGGCAGTCCGAACCCCGCTCGGGGTGAGGTCCAGGCCGTCACCGGACGAACGCCGGCCGAGGCGCGCCACGGCGAGTTCCCCGCCTCGGACGCCTCCACCATGCACACGCGACGAGCCCCGCCGCATCCCGATCGCGCCGCAGGGCGCCGCGCGTACGACGGGATCGACGCGGAGGGTCCCCTGCCGGGGACGGAGCGGATCCGTGCGACTCCGCTCCGTGGGCAAGGAGCCTCGCGCCCGGCGCCGCGCACGCACCGCCGCCGTCCGGTTCCGCTCCGCCGCATGCCGCACGCCGCACCTCGCTCCGCCGGCCGGACGTCCGCCACGACAGGGGTCGCACCGCGCACACCCTCGTCACAAACCCCACACATGTCGATCGGATGTTGGCTAGTATCTGGCCGCGCCGAACCAACGCCGTCGGCCCAACACGCCGACGGCATCGAGCAGTTCGAGGGGGAGGAACTCCATGAAGGCCGTCACGCGAGCCGTGGCTCTCACGATCGCCACCACCGCCGTCGTCGCCCTGGGAAGCACCGGCACCGCTCACGCCCTGCAGCGCACCTGCGCCGTCAACGGCGCCTACTGGTGGCTGCCGGACACCTGTCACACCTACAGCGTCGCCGCCAACCCGTCCGGTCACTTCGTCGACATCGGCATCTGGCCGTACCGGGGGTGCACGTTCAGCTGGAAGGTGCGCGACATCGCCAACAACGTGGTCGTGCGTGCCGGCCAGACCGGCAACCACAACGAACGCATCCACGGCCTCTACGGCTACTACAAGCTCGAGGCCACCAAGGTGGGCACCGGCTGCGGCGGCGACGTCAGCATCGACAACACCTGACCGCTTCGCGCGACGACGTCGTGCACGGTGTGCCGGAGTCGCGGTTCCCCGGGGCGGAGGGCACACCGTTCCGTGTGCGCCCTCCGCCCCGGTCGGTGACCGCGACGTGCCGTGCCCGCCGTGGCGGTGAGGGCCGGGCCACGGGCCTCCCGGAGGGCGCGTCACGTCGTGGGTTCGCCCGCGTACGGGCCCGCCTGCGTACGGCGCGGCTGCCGGGCGGCGTCCGGGTCCGCGCCCGGCCCGCCCCCCGGCAGCGGCACCGGTGTCGCTTCGATCACCATCACGGCGAGGTCGTCGTCGATCGGGCCGGCGTCGAAGTCGTGCGCCGCCTGCCGCACCCGCTCCGCCACGGCCTTCGCCCCCATTCCGACGCACCCGCGCAACACCTCGGCCAGCCCGTCGGCATCGTCCAACTGGCGGTTGCCCCGGCGGCGTTCGGTCACACCGTCGGTCACGCACAGCAGGGTCTCGCCGGGGGCCAGGTGGAAGGTGTTGGCGTGGAACTCGGCACTGTCGGAGACCCCCAGCAGCAACTGCGGGTCGGCGGCGGGCTCGACGTCGCCCTCGGCCGACAGCAGCAGCGGCAGCGGGTGCCCGGCGCTGGCGATGGTGCAGCGCGCGCCGCCCTCGACGAGATCGGGTTCGAGCTCCCCGTAGAGCAGGCTCAGGAAGCGCGGCCCTGCCTGCTCGCCGCCGAGCGCGACCGCCTCCGCGCCCTCCTCGGCCAGTGCGAGGTTCAGCCTGCCGAGCAGTGACTCGACGCCGTGCCCCTCGCGGGCGAGCAGGCGCACCAGGTGCCGGGCGAGGCCGGTGACGGACATCGCCTCGACGTCGTGGCCCATGACGTCACCGAGCAGGAAGCACCAGCGGCGGTCCTCGATGTCGCCCATCGGGAACAGGTCGTAGAAGTCGCCGCCGACCGTCTGGCCCTCGCCTCGGGGCTCGTAGACGATCGCCGTGTCGAAGCCCGGTATCTCCGCGAGGGATTCGGGCAGTTGCCTGCGCTGGAGCGCCCGGCTGATGGTGGCCTGCTTGGTGTAGTGGCGGGCGGTGGCCAGGGCGTGGGCCACGCGCCGCGCGACGTCCTCCGCGAGCCGGGCGAGACCGTCGGTCATCTGCGACACGCCCTTGCGTCCGAGCAGTACCGCGCCGTGGCAGGAACCGCCGGCGACGAGGGGGAAGAGCAGCGCGGAGCCGCCCGCCCCCGCCGCGTCGGCGTTCTGCGGCCAGGGCCAGGGAATGCCGGTCGTACGGAGCCGGGCGGGTGGCGGGTCGTTCTCGAGCGCCTGGCGCAGTGCGCCGATGCACCGCTCGTCGGTGTGCCACACGCGGGAGAGCCGCATGGCGCCGGACTCGGTGGTCAGCCACACACCGCACCAGTCGGCGAGTCTGGGCACCATGAGCTGTCCCGCGATCGCCGCGACCATGTCCTCGTCCAGCTGCCCGGCGAGGAGTTCGCCGGCCTCGGCGAGGAAGGTGGGGCCGCTGCGGTCGACCCACTCCGCGGTGCGGCCCCGGCGGGGACGCGGCCGGGAGGGAGGGAGGATCCCGGGGGACGGCGGCTCGTGCCCGTGGAGGGCGTCCTCGGCCGGGACACCGGCGGTGTGCCCGGCGACGGTGTCGTCGGAGGCGCCGGGTTCCGTCGCGCCGCGGGCGGGCTCGAGCCGGAACCACACCGACTTCTCGCTGTGCCGGTAGATCACCCCCCAGGACTCGGCCAGTGCGCGTACGAGCTGGAGACCTCGGCCGCGGCCCTCGCGCCACGCGTCCTTGCCGCCGCGTACCGCGCGGGAGGGATTGTGGTCGATCACTTCGACGACGACGCCCGAGTGCCCGGGCCCCTGCACCGCGAAGGGGGCGAGAGGGCCGGGTCCGGAGTCGAGATGGCACCCGACCTCGACGTCCGTACCGGCGTACATGATCGCGTTGGTGACCAGTTCGCTGACGAGGAGCACGGCATCGTCGGCGAGCCCGCGGCCGATCGCCGGCGGGGGCGCGGAGGCGGCTCCGGAAGACGTCGGTGCGCCGCGTTCGGCGAGTGCGGTACGCACGAATTTTCGCGCAGCGGAAGGCGCGAGCTCGTTCGCGGGGAGCCTCATCCGCGCAACGGACTCTCGTGGGTAGAGCGAGGACGGCCCCACGTGCGGCCCCTGGATCACTTCGACATTCAGAGCACCCAATGTAACCTAATAAGGCCGTCAAGATGACTATATGTACCGATTTCAGAGGTACTGATTCCCGCGAGACGCACCGATTCCCGAGAATGGCGTGCCCATGGCACTCGACCCGGCCGCACCGGATTCCGCTCTCCCTGCCGCACAGCCCGGCGAATTCGGCGCATCACCCGAAGACACCGGTCGAGCCACCTCCGCCCCGGACGGGCAGTGGGTGCGCGCGGCCGAGTTGCGCCCGCTCCTCGCCGCCATGGACTCGCTTCGTGACGGGGACTTCACCGTACGTGTGGAGGGGACGCACGAGGGCCTGCTCGCCGAAATGGCGGGAACGCTCAACCAGATCGTCGCGCGCAACGCGCATCTGGCGTCGGAGCTCCAGCGGGTGCGTCGCGAGGTGGTCCGGCAGGGCCGGCTGGACGAGCGGATCGCGGCGAGTCCCGGGCAGGGCGCGTGGACGACCAGCGTGGACGCCACCAACTCCCTGCTCGAAGCGCTGGTCACGCCCGTCGCGAACGCCACGCGCGTCCTGGACGCGGTCGCGGACGGCGATCTCACCCAGCGGGTCGAACTCCACCACGAGACCCGCGAGCTCCGCGGCGATCTGCGGAGGCTGGGCCGGGGCGTGAACCGGATGGTGGACCAGCTGTCGCTGTTCACCGGCGAGCTGACCCGGGTCGCCCGCGAGGTCGGCACCGAGGGCCGCCTCGGCGGCCGCGCCAAGGTGCAGGGGCTGTCCGGGGACTGGCACTTCGTGACGGAGGCCGTCAACACGATGGCCGCGCGGCTGACCGCGCAGGTGCGCGACATCGCGGTCGTGACCACCGCGGTGGCACGCGGCGACCTGACCCAGCAGGTGACGGTCGAGGCGACCGGCGAGCTGCTGGAACTGAAGCTCACCGTGAACACGATGGTCGACCAGCTGCGGGCGTTCGCCGACGAGGTGACCCGGGTGTCCCGCGAGGTCGGCACCGAGGGGCAGCTGGGCGGCCGCGCCCAGGTCCCGGGCGTCTCCGGCGTCTGGAAGGACCTCACCGACAACGTCAACTTCATGGCCTCGAACCTGACCTCCCAGGTCCGCAACATCGCCCAGGTGACCACGGCGGTCGCCAACGGCGATCTGAGCCAGAAGATCACGGTGGACGCGCGCGGGGAGATCCTGCAGCTCAAGAGCACCGTGAACACGATGGTCGACCAGCTGTCCGCGTTCGCCGACGAGGTCACCCGCGTCGCCCGCGAGGTCGGCACCGAGGGCCGCCTCGGCGGCCGCGCCCAGGTACGCGGCGTCTCCGGCGTCTGGAAGGACCTCACCGACAACGTCAACTTCATGGCCGACAACCTCACCTCCCAGGTCCGCAACATCGCCCAGGTCGCCACCGCCGTCGCCCAGGGCGACCTGGGCAAGACGATCACCGTGGAGGCGAAGGGCGAGATCCTGGAGCTGAAGTCCACGATCAACACGATGGTCGACCAGCTCTCGGCGTTCGCCGACGAGGTCACCCGCGTCGCCCGCGAGGTCGGCACCGAGGGGAACCTCGGCGGCCAGGCCCAGGTACGCGGCGTCTCCGGCGTCTGGAAGGAGCTGACGGACAACGTCAACTTCATGGCGCTGAACCTGACTTCGCAGGTCCGCAACATCGCCCAGGTGACCACCGCCGTCGCCGACGGTGACCTGTCCAAGAAGATCACGGTGGACGCGCGCGGCGAGATCCTGGAGCTGAAGGACACCATCAACACGATGGTCGACCAGCTGCGGGCGTTCGCCGACGAGGTCACCCGCGTCGCCCGCGAGGTCGGCACCGAGGGCCGCCTCGGCGGCCGCGCCCAGGTACGCGGCGTCTCCGGCGTCTGGAAGGACCTCACCGACAACGTCAACTTCATGGCCGACAACCTCACCTCCCAGGTCCGCAACATCGCCCAGGTCGCCACCGCCGTCGCCCAGGGCGACCTGTCGAAGAAGATCGACGTCGACGCGCGCGGCGAGATCCTGGAGCTGAAGACGACCATCAACACGATGGTGGACACCCTCTCCTCGTTCGCCTCCGAGGTCACCCGCGTGGCCCGCGAGGTCGGCAGCGAGGGGCAACTCGGCGGCCAGGCCCGTGTCGAGGGCGTCTACGGCACGTGGAAGCGGCTGACCACGAACGTCAACGAGCTGGCACTGAACCTGACCACCCAGGTGCGTGCCATCGCCGAAGTGGCCAGTGCCGTCACCCAGGGAGACATGTCCCGCTCCATCGCGGTCGAGGCGCAGGGCGAGGTCGCCGAGCTGAAGAACAACGTCAACCTCATGGTGGCCAACCTGCGCGAGACCACCCGCGCCAAGGACTGGCTCGAGTCCAACCTCACCCGCATGGCGGCCCTGATGCAGGGGCACCGCGACCTGGTGGAGGTCGCGGACCTGATCCTGCGCGAGCTGACACCGCTGGTGAACGCGCAGTTCGGCGCCTTCTTCCTGGCCGAGGCCGGCGCGCCGCCCGGCGCGGGCCTGGAGTTCATCGCGGGGTACGGGACCGACCAGGCCGGCGGACGCGGACCGCTGCCGGGAACCGGCACACCGGGCCGCGGTCTGATCGCCCAGGCCGCCCAGGAGAAGCAGCGCATCATCATCACGGACGTACCGCCGGACTACATCACCATCAACTCCGGCCTCGGCTCGGCGCTCCCGCACAGCGTCGTCATCCTGCCGATCCTCTTCGAGGACCAGGTGCTCGGAGTGATCGAACTGGCGTCGCTCAGCAGGTTCAGCGATGTGCACCTGGCCTTCATCGACCAGTTCGCCAACACCATCGGTGTCTCCATCAACACCATCATCGCCAACTCCCGCACCGAGTCCCTGCTGTCGGAGTCGCAGCGGCTCACCGCCGAGCTGCGGATGCGCTCCGACGAGCTGCAGCGCTCCAACGCCGAACTGGAGGAGAAGGCGGCGCTGCTCGCGACGGCCTCGCAGTACAAGTCCGAGTTCCTCGCGAACATGTCGCACGAACTGCGCACCCCGCTCAACTCGCTGCTCATCCTGGCGCGGCTGCTCGCCGACAACCCCGACGGTCATCTCTCCGAGCAGGAGGTGCAGTTCGCCGCGACCATCCACCGCGCGGGCTCCGACCTGCTCCAGCTCATCAGTGACATCCTCGACCTGTCGAAGATCGAGGCCGGCCGGATGGACGTGCACCCGAAGCAGCTGCCGCTGGACAAGCTGCTCGACTACGTGCACGCCACGTTCCACCCGCTGACCGTGGACCGCGGGCTGAGCTTCGAGATCGAGGTGGCCGACGACGTGCCGCGGGAACTGTTCTCCGACGAGCAGCGACTCCAGCAGATCCTGCGCAATCTGCTGTCCAACGCGGTGAAGTTCACCACCTCCGGCGGAGTGCAGCTGCGCGTCGAGCGGGTGTCCGGGGAGCGTTTCGACGAGGAGACGCTGAAGAGGGCGGAGGACGTCGTCGGTTTCTCGGTGAAGGACACCGGGATCGGCATTCCGCCCGAGAAGCTTCCGGTGGTCTTCGAGGCGTTCCAGCAGTCCGACGGCACCACCAGCCGCAAGTACGGCGGCACGGGCCTCGGGCTGTCGATCAGCAGGGAGATCGCGGGCATGCTCGGCGGCCGGATCGTCGCCGAGAGCGAGCTGGGGGTCGGCTCCCGGTTCACCCTCTACATACCGGCGCGCTACCCCGGTGCCGCGGCCACACCGGAAGCGGCGGCGCTGCGCGTCACCGGTCCCCCTGCCGCCCCCGCCGAACTCGGACCCGGGCCGGCATCGGTCTCCGCCCCTGCCGCTCCCCCGCCCGCGCTCCCCGTCCGGCAGGAGCCGGCGCGAACCGCCCCCGACTACCCGCCGAACACCGTGGTCGGCGGTCCGGACGGTCTGGTCGGCTGGGGAACCGTCACGGCCGCGAACGTCCGGGAGGACGCCTGGCCCGAGACCACACGGCTCAAGGAGTGGCTGAGCGGCCGCCCCGGCCGGGTCCTCGCCGGACGCCTCATCCTCATCGTCGACGACGACATCCGCAACGTCTTCGCGCTCACGCATGTGCTGGGCCGCGTCGGCATCACGGTGAAGTACGCGGAGAACGGCCGCGAGGGCCTCGAGGTCCTGCAGCGCTTCCCCGATGTGTCCCTTGTCCTGATGGACATCATGATGCCCGAGATGGACGGCTACGAGACGATACGAGCCATCCGGTGCACCCCCCGCCTCGCCCATCTGCCGATCGTCGCCCTGACCGCCAAGGCCATGCCGGGTGACCGCGCCAAGGCCATCGACAGCGGTGCCTCCGACTACGTACCCAAGCCCGTGGACATCGACCATCTGCTGTCGGTCATCTGCGACCTGCTCGACCCGCAGGGCGCGCCCTCGGCCCCGAAGCCGGAGCGGGAAACCGGGCGGACACGGGACCGCCGTCCCGGTCCGGAGTCAGCCGGGGCGCAGTCCGGCACCGGCGACGGCGACGACGGCCACGAGCATCGTGGAGGCGGGGGGACATGACGACCCCCGTCCCCGACAAGTGCAGCATCCTCCTCGTCGACGACATGGAGGAGAACCTCATCGCGCTGGAAGCCGTGCTCGGCCCCCTCCACCAGGAACTGGTCCGTGCCTCCTCCGGGGAGGAAGCACTGAAGGCGATGCTGCGCCAGGACTTCGCCGTCGTCCTGCTGGACGTCCTGATGCCCGGCATGGACGGCTTCGAGACCGCCGCCAACATCAAGCGCCTCGACCAGACCAAGGACGTGCCCATCATCCTGCTGACCGGGACCGACGCGGACACGGACTACGCCTACCGCGGATACGCGATCGGCGCCGCCGACTTCCTCACCAAGCCGTTCGACCCCTGGGTGCTGCGGACCAAGGTGAGCGTCTTCCTCGACCTGGACCGCAAGAACCGCCAGCTGGCGACGCAGGCCGAGCAGTTGCGGCGGCTGCTGGCGTCCGACCGGGCATCGGTGGAGGCGGCGGGACCGCAGGAGCGGCTGGCGGAGATCGCCGAGGAGCTCGCCCAGATCGAGTTGCACCTGCGCGACACCGACGCCCCGGACGCGGTCGCACTCGCCGAGCGCACGGCCCGGCTGCGCCGTGCGGTGAACAGCCTGCGGGTGCGGCACGCGGCCTAGCCTTGCCGACCGCGGGCCTCGGCGAACAGGGCGCAGGCCGACGGGGCGCAGGCGTTGGCGGCGCTCGCGTGGCCCGGCCCACGGCAGCGGCTTCCCCGCGTGGCGGCGGGGCCGAGTCCGCACCGCGCGGGACCTCTCCGTGTCCGCGGCGACGCCCGGCCTTGCCGTACCCGCCGGCGCGTCCGGGCGCGTGGAACGGCCTGCCCCGCCGGGACGGACATCGGCGTGCCGCGCGGTGACACATGCGGCCGATGCCCGTGGCGCTCCGTGGCGTTGGTCCTGGCCACGGGAGCCGCGGTGCCACCGGGGAGTGGAGTGCGTCCGGTGCGGGGAGTGCATGCGGTGCGTCCGGTGCGGGGAGTGCATGCGGTGCGTTCGGCACAGGTGCGCGCAGTGCACCAGGTGCGGGCGGCACAGGCGCGGGGAGTGCATGCGGTACGGGAACGGACCCGGTGCGGGCGGCACCGCGGCGGCATGAATCGCGGCGCGACGGCATCTGCGAGACCCTGGGATGAAGGGCACGCCCCGGGTGGCGACGGGCCGCTGGGGGGACGTGTGCCGACCCTGGGGGAAGCGTGCCGACCACGGCGACGCACGTCCTGATTGGCACCCGCACCTAGCGAGGAAGGCGGGCTGTGATGAGCGATCCGGATACGGGCCCCGCCGAGCGGAGCCCGGGCGGGATGGCCCAACTCTCGGCGATATGGCTGAACGTCAACGATCAGGTGCGGGAGCTCGAGGTGGATCCACGGACCTCGCTGCTGGACGCGCTGCGCGAACACCTGCGGCTGAGCGGCACCAAGAAGGGATGCGATCACGGTCAGTGCGGTGCCTGCACCGTGCTGGTCAACGGCCGGCGCGTCAACGCGTGCCTGTCCCTCGCCGTCATGCACGAGGACGACGAGATCGTCACCATCGAGGGCCTCGGCGACCCCGACCACCTGCACCCCATGCAACGCGCCTTCGTCGAGGAGGACGGCTTCCAGTGCGGCTACTGCACCCCGGGCCAGATCTGTTCGGCCGTGGGGATGCTCACCGAGGTGGAAGCGGGCTGGCCGAGCCACGCCACCGCCGATGTGACCTCGCGGCGGATCGCGCTGACGGACGAGGAGATCCGCGAGCGGATGAGCGGCAACATCTGCCGGTGCGCCGCCTATCCGAACATCGTCGCGGCCATCCGCGGCACGGCGGAAGGCGGTACGCCATGAGGTCCTTCACCTACGAGCGGGCCACGGACGCGGAGTCCGCCGTCGCCGCGGTGTCGAAGGACGGCGCGAAGTTCATCAGCGGCGGGACCAATCTGCTCGACCTGATGAAACTGGACATCGAGCAGCCCAGCCATCTGGTCGACATCAGCCGCCTCCCGCTGCGGGACATCGAGGAACTCCCTGACGGCGGACTGCGCATCGGCGCCCAGGCGACCAACTCCGTGGTGGCCGCGGACGCCTGGGTGCGCACGCGGTACCCGGTGCTGTCGGAGGCGCTGGTCTCCGGTGCCTCGGGCCAGTTGCGCAACAAGGCGTCCACCGGTGGGAACCTGCTGCAGCGCACCCGCTGCCCGTACTTCTACGACACCACCGCCGGGTGCAACAAACGCGATCCGGGATCGGGGTGTTCGGCGATCGGCGGGTTCAACCGGATACACGCCGTCCTCGGCGCAGGCGACTCCTGCATCGCCACCAACCCCTCGGACATGGCCGTCGCCCTGACCGCGCTCGACGCGGAGATCGAACTGCTCGACGCCGACCGGTCGGTGCGCCGCGTCGCCATCGACGACTTCTACCGGCTGCCCGGCGACACACCGCACATCGAGACCGTGCTGCGGCCCGGCGAGATGATCACGGCTGTCGTCCTGCCCTCGCCGCCGCCGGGCCGGCAGCGGTACCGCAAGGTGCGCGACCGGGCGTCCTACGAGTTCGCGCTCGTGTCCGTGGCGGCCGTCGTCTCGACCGACCAGGGGAGGATCGACGAGGCACGGGTCGCGTTCGGCGGGGTGGCGCCCAAACCGTGGCGGTCCGCCGAAGCGGAGGCCGCGCTGACCGGCCGCCCGGCCACGATGGACACCTACCGCTCCGCCGCCGAGGCGGCCATGCGCGACGCGGTCGGGCGCGGGCACAACGACTTCAAGATCGAACTGGCCAGGCGCACGCTGTGCCGCACGCTGGCGCAAGTGGCCGGGGCGAGCTGAGGAGGCGAGATGATCGGGGACGCCGTGAACCGCGTCGACGGCCCGTTGAAGGCCACCGGCCGGGCACCCTACGCCTACGAGCACTGGGAGGCCGGCCGGCCGCTGTACGGCTTCATCGTCGGTGCCACGATCGGCAAGGGCCGTATCACGCGGATCGACACCGAGAGCGCCGAGAACGCGCCCGGTGTCGAGTTGGTGATGACCCATCACAACGCGCCGGTGCAGGGCCCGCGCGACGAGTCGATCCCGTTCGAGTACTGGCGCGCCCAGCCGGAGCTGACCGGCCCCGACGTGCACCACTTCGGCGAGCCGGTGGCCCTCGTCGTCGCCGGGACCCTCGAGCAGGCCCGGGCCGCTGCCGACCTCGTCGAGGTCGAGTACAGCACCGGGCGGGGACGTTTCGACTTCTCCGAGTTCGAGGACGACGTGTACATCCCGAAAGTGGTCAACGCCGGACTCCCCACCGACACGGAGGTGGGCGACTTCGACGCGGGGTTCGACAGCGCGGAGGTCAAGGTCGACCAGCACTACACGACCCCGTACGAGTTCTCGCTGCCGATCGAACCGAACGCGTGCCTGGCGGAGCCACGGGACGACGACCTGATCGTCTACGTCAGTTCCCAGATCGTCAACGCGGCGCAGGCCTCGGTCGCCGCCACCCTCCGGATGGACCCGGAACGGGTGCACGTCGTCGCCCCCTTCGTCGGCGGGGGATTCGGCTCCAAACTGGGCATCCACTCCGAGACGATCCTGGCGGCGCTCGCGGCCCGCGTGCTCCGCAGGCCGGTCAAGGTCGCGATGACCCGTCAGCAGGTCTTCCAACTCGTCGGGATGCGCCCCATATCGAGCCAGCGGGTCCGGCTGGGCGCGGAACGCGACGGACGGCTGACGGCGATCGCCCACGACGTGACCATGCACACCAACCCCGACATCGAGTACGCCGAGCAGACCGCCGCCACGACCCGCAGCCTCTACGCCGCGCCCCACCGGTTGACCAGCCACCGGCTTGCGGCGCTCGACCTGCCGCGCGGGACGGACGTCCGCGCGCCGGGCGAGGCGCCGGGCATGCTGGCGGTCGAGTCGGCGATGGACGAGCTGGCCGACGCCCTCGGGATGGACCCGGTCGAGCTGCGGATCCGCAACGAACCCACCGTCGACCCCGAGCGGGACGTGCCGTACAGCGACCGGCACCTGGTCGACTGCCTCCGGGAAGGCGCACGCCGGTTCGGGTGGGAGAACCGCCCGGCCACGCCGGCCAGTGTGCGGGACGGGCGGTGGCTGGTCGGCTACGGGATGTCCGCGGCGATCCGGGGGCACTTCCAGGGACCGACGACGGTGCGGGTGCGTCTGGAGGCGGACGGCACCGCCGTCGTCCGGACGGACATGACCGACATCGGCACGGGCACCTACACCATCCTGACCCAGGTCGCGGCCGAGGGACTCGGACTTCCCCTCGACCGGGTGCGGATCGAGCTGGGACGTTCCGACTTCCCCGCCAGCTGGGGGTCCGGAGGTTCGTGGGGCGCCACCAACTCGTGCACGGCGACGCACCGGGCGTGCCTGGCCCTGCGCGAGGAACTGCTGGAGGCGGCCCGCGGCGACGCACGCTCCGCGCTGTACGGCCTGGACCCGGCCGGCGCCGAGTTCTCCGACGGCGACGTGCGCATCGGCGCCACGTCCGAGGCACTGGCGGAGATCGTCGCGCGCAGCCGTCCCGAGGGTCTGGAGGCTGAGGGCCAGGTCCGCTACATGGGCGACGAACCGGACTACGCGGACTACTCGATCAACACCTACGGGGCCCACTTCGCCGAAGTGGGGGTCGACGCGGACACCGCCGAGATCCGGCTGCGGCGGATGCTCGGCGTCTTCTCGGTGGGCCGCGTGTTCAACCCGAAGACGACCCGCTCGCAGCTGATCGGCGGAATGATCTGGGGAGTCGGCGCGGCCCTGGAGGAGGAGGCCGTCGTCGACCCGAGGTCCGGTGCCTTCGTCAACCGGGATCTCGCGGGATACCTCGTGCCCGTCCACGCCGACATCACCGACGTGGACGCCGTCGTCCTCGACGGGTACGACGACAAGGCCAACGTCCTGGGCGCGAAGGGCGTCGGTGAGGTGGGCATCTGCGGGGCCGGCGCGTCGGTCGTGAACGCGGTGTTCAACGCCACCGGCGTACGCGTGCGCGACTTCCCCGTCACCATCGAGAAGGTGCTGCCCGGTCTGCCGCCGATGGTCGCCTGAACCGACCGCCCCGCCCGCCGGCCGGTCGTGCGCCGGCCGGGTCGGCGAAGCCGTCGGTGAGGTCCCCCGATGCCCCGGCGCGATGGGCGCGAACCGGCCGCCGGGCGGGCCGGGACGGGGTCATCCGGGCTTCTGCCCGGTCGCACCCCGAGCGGCGGTGTGCAGGGCGCGGAGCGCGAGCATCAGCACGCCGATGTCGTCGAGGTACACCGGGTCGGGCAGCACGTCGACGGGCGACACCGTGTAGAGCACGGCGGCCCAGAACAACGCCTTGTCCCTGAAGGGCACTCCGGCGTCGAGGAGCGCCCTGCGGGCCCTGACCACCCGGAGGAGCATCCAGGCGGCGCACCCGGCCGTCGCCAGGGCCGTCGCACCGACGATCCACCAGAGGACTCCGTCATCCATGGGGTTCGTCTACCCCGGCCGCGCCCGGTGAGTCCGCATAGACGGGGCCGCTCCTCCACGGCGCCCCTGTGTCTGGGGCGCCCCCGCCCCCGGCGAGCACCCCGTCGGTGACCGTGAGGGTCCGTCGCCCGGTCGTCGCCACGGCGGCAAGGGCGATGACCGCACTCCGCGTCCAGGAGTACTGGGCCTGCCGGCGTGCCGTCCGGTCGTCGAAGGCCGGGTAGCCGAAGGCCCCGTGGGTGTTCTGCTGGGCGATCAGGAAGGACACGGCGTCCCGCGTGATGCGGTGGTGGCCCCAACCCTCCTGGACGAGGGTGCGGAGCGTCGCCGCCATCTGCCCCAAGTGGTAGTTCTCCCGGGCCTCGCACAGGGAGACCGCGGCGTGAAGGGGCCCGAGGTTCTTTTCGTGGTGCGTGGTCTGCCGGGGGATCGCCGAGGCGGCGGACTGCTCGAGGACGCCGAGGCTGACCAGCCGGTCCACACCGCCGGCGATGTCGGCGGGGATGCTCTCGAAGGAGGCGACCGCGTCGGCGGTGCGTCTGAGATGTCCGTCGAGGGAGGGGCAGTGGACTCCTGCCTGCCGGAGCGCCACGGCGAACTCCCCCGCGATCTCCATGCCCTGCTCCTGCCAGAAGGCCGGGTCAGCGTCGGCGAGTTGTGCCGCGTAGTGCTCGAGTGAGGGGCGGACGAGGCCGGGTTCCCGGATCGCGGCCGCTCCCACAGCGGCCGCGGTGACCCCGGCGAGGCCGGAGCGGTGGTCCTGCTCCGGACTCGTGTCGCACAGCCACATCACGGCGCGCCTCAGGGGTGTCCGCAGGGGGACGTCCACGGCGGGCGGAGAAGGGGGAGGCTGGGTGCGACGCCGGGGACTTCGCTCGAGCAGTCCGGCCAGGGCGGCGACGATCGTGGTGTGGTAACCCTCGGCCCAGTGCCGAAAGCCGCTGTCCCCGGCGTCGATTCCTGGGTGGAGTACGCCTTCGGGGCCGTTCACCCGACCATTGTCCTCCTGGACCGACTCCAGGAAGGCCCAGGCACGGTCCGCCGCGTGGGAGTCGGTGACACCGAGGCAGTACAGGCAGCACAGCAGCTCCCCGACCAAGTCGGCGTTGGCACGGGCCTCGGCCAGGACGAGGAGCGCTTCGAGGAGTTCGACCCCCTCACCGGGTCGGAATCCGCGAGGCCACACCGGGTCGCGCAGGCCGAAGTCGGTGACGTAGAAGACGGTGTGCGTGATGGCGTAGACGTCTCGATCGGCCAGCTTCAGCACGTTCGGGCGGCGGCACAGGAGCGAGAACGGCAGCACGTCGTCCATCGAGGGCAGGTCGTGCTCGATTCCGCACAGGTACAGGGTGTGGAGCAGGTCCAGCTGCCGGTACGGGACACGCTCGAAAGCCGCCGCGTACCCGCCTTCCACGGCTTGCCGGATGATGCGCTGGAACTCCGGGGCGTCGCGACCGCAGAGCCGCAGCGCCGCGTACGTACCGGCATACAGCAGCAGGGCGCTCTCGTCCCGCGCGATCATCTCCTGATAGCCGGGCTCCCGGGCGGCTTCCTCGACCTGCTCGAGGATGGCCGCGTAGTCATCCGTGAGTGGTGCGTCGTCGAGCCGGGCTCGCAGTCCCGCCAGAAACGCCGTCTCGATCAGCGCCTTGCGGGTGAAGAGCACGGTGTCCGGCTGAGCGCCGCGCGGGTCCAGCAGAGCCCGGCGCGCAGCGAGCCAGGCGACTGCCCGATCCTCCACCGCGCGCCTTCGAGATGACCTGGCGCCGGGCTGTTCTGCTTCCACCGTGATCCTCCCGGCAGTCATCTTGCTTTGCTCGTTCAGCTGTCAGTGGGCGCCGGGGCGTCCGCTACTTCGTTGGCGACGACCAGCACGTAGCGCTCCCACGCCAGTACATAGCCCGCGACATCGTCCAGTTGACTGACCTGGCCGACCACACGCTCCAGCGGAACGCTGAGATCGACCAGCCCACTGGTCCTGAGGAAATCCAGCGCTTTTCGCGCATCGACCGACGGTGGACAGGACATGGCGAACCTCCTGTTCGGAGTCCAATGATTCCCTTCCACTATCTGCCAATGGGCATGGCAGCGGAATATGCGCGCGGAAACTCATACAGTCATATCTACCCAATGATGGGGACATACGGCCTGTGGGCGTATGGCTCACCGCTGCTCCTTTCCGTCCGGCATGTCCGCACGATCCGGCCTCCAGCCGGGGCGTGCGGAACACCATCAGGTCGTACGGCGGCTGCCCGCACGCCACTGGGTCGCCGTGTGATCTTCCCCCCGGGAACGGGTAGTCGGGCCGGATGTTCAAGCATCGGCGTGTACGGGTTGCGAGTGTCCTGCTGAGCAGCTGGGTGCTGCTGGCAGTCGTGGAGAGGTGGGGGAGAAGGCATCGTGGCCTTCCGCGGTGTCGGCCGGGCTCCTGTGGTCGGGCGTGGTGACGGGTGCCTGGTGGTTTGCCGACTGGACGCAGGCCGGCCGGCTCGGCGCGGACGCCGGCAGCAGGCACCGACGGGAAGGGGGGCGGCAGTTGCCCGCAGACCGGGCGCCGGACGAGCGCCCCGGGCGCCGGTCCGGACCGTACCGCCGACACGGCCGCACCCGGCGATAAACGGGCTGCGTCGCGGGGTCCGTGGCGTCCAGACTGTTCGGACGCATCGAACAGTCCGGGCGCACCGGACATCGCCCGTTCTCAGGAGTCGTCAGCTTGCAGGCAGCCGTCACCGTCACGCCCGCCCGTGTCCCCGAGTTGCTGCTCGGCCTCGCCACCGTGCGGCCCGTCTTCCTGTGGGGCGCCCCGGGCATCGGCAAGTCGTCCCTCGTACGGAACTTCGCCGCGTCCCTGGGCCTCGAGTGCGTCAGTCTCCTCGGCACCCAGCTGGCCCCCGAGGACCTCATCGGCGTACCGCAGATCCGCGACGGCAGGTCCGTCTTCTGCCCGCCCGAGGCCATCGCCCGGGACGAGCCCTACTGCCTGTTCCTCGACGAGCTGAACGCCGCCACTCCCGATGTGCAGAAGGCGTTCTACTCCCTGATCCTCGACCGGCGCATCGGCGCGTACGAGCTTCCCGCCGGGTCCGTCGTCATCGGCGCCGGCAACCGCGCCACCGACAACGCCCTGGCCAGGCCCATCGCTTCCGCGCTGGTCAACCGGCTCACCCATGTCCATCTGCGCGCCTCCGCCACCGACTGGCTCGTGTGGGCGGGTGACAACGGCGTCCACCCGTGGGTCGTGGACTACCTCGGCGACCGGCCCGACCACCTCTGGTCGCAGCCGCCGAAGACCGAGGAGCCGTTCTCCACTCCCCGTTCCTGGCACATGCTCTCCGACGCGCTGCACTCCTTCGGGCCGGCTCTGGACGAGGAGACCCTCAGGATCGTCGCGCACGGCACGCTCACCCCCGCGCACGCCGTGTCCTTCTGCGGCTACGTCAAGATCGTGCGGCACGCGTACGGCATCGACGCCATCATCAAGGGCGACGCTCCCTGGCCCCGCCGGATCGAGGACCGCGACCTGCTCTACTACCTCGCCGACGCGTTCCGGGGCCGGCTCGTCAAGGAACTCCCCGCCGCCAAGGAGCAGATCCCGCCCGCACTGCGGCAGACCGCGCACCGCGCCAAGGCGCTGCTCGTCCAGCTCGCCGAGATCTCCGTCGAGGTCGCCCAGACCGTCATCCGCGACGACGAGGACGGGCAGCCCGTGCTGCCCGCCTGGTTCCTCGTCGAGGCCGCCCGCGACATGCCGCGGCTGGTCGAGGCCCGCCGGTGAGCCGGGCGACGAACCACGCGGCGCACGGGAGGAAGAAGGCGCGGAACGACGCCGCCACCGAGGCGTTCCTCGCCGGGCTGGCCGTCGTCCGGCGCAACCCGGCCCTCGCGGCGCTGGAGGCCGATGTCTGCCGCAGCCGGGACTGCGATCTGGGCCCGCGCCACGGACTGGCCGCCGTCGACTCCAACGGCAGGATCCACGTCCACCCCGACCGGCGTGCCGAGCCGGCCGAGTGGGCGTGGGCCGTCGCCCACTGCCTCATCCATCTCGGCTTCGGCCACGTCCCCGCAGCGAAGGGCGACCGTCCGCAGCCGGACCGGCCCCAACTCGCCGCCCGCTGCGCCGTCGTCAACCGCTTCCTGCTCACGTACCCCGTCGGCCGTGCCCCCGAGCACCTCCCGTCCTCGTACCCCGACGGCGACGAGGAGCAGCTCGCCACCCGCTGGCGCCGCGACGGCGTGCCGGCCGCGTACGGGCGCTGCGGTACGGGCGGCGACGGCGCCGACCAGATCCTGGTGCCGTGGTCGCGGTGGCACACCCCGGCCGACTGGCAGCTCGCTTTCGCCCGTGCGCTGACCCGCACCGTGTCCGCCGCCATGGACGTCGCCGGGGGCCGGCGCGACACGCTCACCGGCGAACGGCACCCCGCACGGCCCTGGGACCGCGCGCTCAGCTGGTTCATCTCCTCGTACCCGCTGCTCGGCGGCATCGCGGCGGGCATGAAGCTCGTCGCGGACGCCGAACTGGCCCGCGCCCACGGCATCGCCGTCGCCGCCGTGGACGCCACGCTCGGCGAGATCTACGTCAACCCGCTGCGCCGGTACGAGGACGAGGAATGGCGTTTCGTCCTCGCCCACGAGATGCTGCACGCCGCCCTGCGCCACGGTGACCGCCGCGGCGCCCGCGACCCGTACCTGTTCAACGTGGCCGCCGACTACGTCGTCAACGGCTGGCTCGTGGAGATGGCGGTCGGCTCCATGCCCGAAGGGCTCCTGTACGAGCCGGCGTTGAAGGGGCTGTCGGCGGAGGAGGTGTACGACCGGATCGTCACGGACGCCCGCCGCATCCGGCGCCTCGCCACCCTCCGCGGCAAGGGCGTCGGCGACATCCTCGGCGAACCGCTCGGCGGACGCCCGGGCGACTGGGTCGATCTCGACGAGTTCTACCGGCGCGGCCTCGTCCAGGGGCTCGATCTGCACCTCGGCGGCGAACGGGGCCTGCTGCCCGCCGGGCTGGTCCAGGAGATCAGGGCCCTGGCCCATCCGCCGGTGCCGTGGGACGCCCGGCTGGCCCGCTGGTTCGACGAGTTCGTGCCGCGCCCGGAGCCGGTGCGCAGCTTCGCGCGGCCGGCACGCCGCCAGGCCTCCACGCCCGACATCCCCCGCGCCGGAAGGTACTTCCCGCCCGAGCAGGTCGCCCGGTGCACCTTCGGCGTCGTGCTGGACACGTCCGGTTCCATGAACGCGCGGCTGCTCGGCAAGGCGCTCGGCGCAATCGCCTCGTACGCCGAGGCCCGCGACGTCCCGGCGGCCCGGGTGGTCTTCTGCGACGCCGCCGCGTACGACGCCGGGTATCTGCCGCCGACGGAGATCGCGGGCCGGGTGCGGGTGCGCGGGCGCGGGGGCACCGTCCTCCAGCCGGGGATCGACCTCCTCCGTCGCGCCGAGGACTTCCCCACGACGGCGCCCGTCCTCGTCATCACGGACGGCCACTGCGACGTGCTCCGTGTACGGCCGGAACACGCCTACCTCGTCCCGGAAGGTGCCTCGCTCCCGTTCACACCCCGCGGCCCGGTGTTCCGCCTGCGCTGAGACCGCTCCCGCGAGGTGTCCGGGCGTCGCCGCCGTCCGGCCGGCGCGACCGTTCACGGGCGCCGGGGACGTGGATCCTCACGGCCCGTCGCCGGCGGCAGCGCGGGCGGTGGGGCACGCCTGCGCGGGGGCGATGTCTCGGACTCCCGAGGCCCGCGGCCGTCACACCGGGCCTGCCCGCGAACAAGCACACCGAGCCCCGCCTCGGCGGACGGTCCTGAACCGGGCGGACGGCCGGCGAGCTAGTCTGCCTGGATGGAGCAGGACCATCCCTTCGTGCGCGACGCCTTCCCCGACCTCGTCACCGAGTTGGCCGGCCTCCTGGAGGACGAAGGCGAAGGCGACTTGGCGATCTCCGCGTGGGATCTCCGTCTGGTCGCCATGTGCGACTGCGGCGACGACTTCTGCCAGAGCATCCACACGGCCGTCCGTCCCAAGGGGGAGCCGTACGGCGAGGGCCATCGGTGCGTGCCGCTCCTGCCCGCGGAGGGCACGCTGGTCCTGGACGTGGTGCACGAAAGGATCATGTACGTCGAGGTGCTGAACCGGCAGCCGATGCGCGACCACCGCGACCCTCGGCACTGAAACGTCCGCGGGATCCGGGGCGCTTGCCGCCCGGGCCGCCGCGGCCGCGGGTGCCTGACCCAACGGTCGCATCGCATCGCACCGCTCAAGAGCGACGCCCGCGCACCGCCGTAGGGTGCGTCGTACGGCGAACAACTCCCCGGCCCTGCCCCGAGTGCGGTCTGTCGATGACGTCCGGTGGCCTCGTGCTCTCCCGGCGGAAGGACGACGACCGGCGAACCTGCCGGATGTTGTGGCGGTACGGCGGTCGGCACGTGTGGACGGGGCTGGACGGACGGCCGGGGGCTGGGCGGACCGGCCGGACGAGCCTTTGGGGCAATGCCCCTTTCCGAGCCTGTTCCGCTGACCTGACACGCCGAATCCACGGGCGCGCGAGGCGACGGGAGTCGGGCAGCACAGACCGACAGGCGTCCGATCCGGCCGGGCGGGCCGTGCGCGCCCGCCTCGCGTCAACCTCTCGTGCACCACCGCATCGCACGGAGCCGGAAGGCGTCACAGGAGTCCCGTGTCGAAGTGTGGACATGGCGTCTTTGTGCCACGTGGAGGAGGTGGCGGGGCCGGATCCCTTGGCACATGATTCCGCTCGGGCGGTGAACCACAGGTGTACGGAAGGGTTTTGCTCATGGCGTGAGTCCGCCCGACGGCGGCGGTGTGGAACGTACTGATGCAGGTTGCCGGAGGCGTGCCGGCCGTCCGGGTCGGTGATCTCCGGTCGGTCCCGATTGAAGTCGCCGCCCCCCGCGGTACCGGGATCGGTGGCAGTCCGGCAGGGTGCGCCCGCCCGCATCGCCCACTCCGTTTCAGTCACCGTGCCCCTCACACTCCGTACGAACGTCCGCCAGGCGTACGGAAGCGCGGGGCCGGTTCTCTCGCGGCTCACGTCCGGGCCGGACGTCGTACGTCCCACGGTGTCCCAGGTGGGACGCGTCGGGTCCGTGCGGTCCCGTGCCCGCTCACAGGTGATGTGCCCCGATGTCGGGACAACAGGAAGGCTGGAAACACCAATGAGACGGATCCGCCTCTGGGCGGTGATATCCCTGTCGGCGATGGTGGCCACGAGTGCCATCACGCCCGTCACGGCCCAGGCTCTGCCGGGGACCGAGGCGCGCACGCCGGCACCGCAGGTCGGTGCGACGAGCACCGTGCGGCTGATCACCGGTGACCGGGTCACCGTCGGCGACGCGCCGAACGGGAAGAAGACGGCGTCGGTGCAGCGCGCACCGGGCCGCGAGAAGGTCCTCTTCCAGATCACCGAGAAGGACGGGGGCCTGACGGTCCTGCCCTCCGACGCGGCCGCGCTCGTCCGCACCGGACGGCTGGACGCGGAACTCTTCGACGTCGCACGCCTCATCGCCCAGGGGTACGACGAGGCCCACACCGACGCCCTGCCCCTGATCGTGTCCGCGCCCAAGGGCTCGGCGCGTACGGCGGTCAAGCGGGTCGACGCACTCTCCGAGTTCCAGGAGGGCTCCGGCGAGCCGCGGGATCTGCCGAGCATCGACGCCCGGGCGCTGCGCGTCGCCGACGACGACCTGGCCGCCTTCTGGAAGCAGCTCGCTCCTCCGGCGGGCGCGTCGGTGGCGGGCGCGGCGGCCGCGACCCCGAAGATCTGGCTGGACCACAAGGTGCGTCCCACGCTGGATCGCAGCACCGCGCAGATCAACGCACCCGCCGCCTGGGCGGCCGGTCACCACGGCAAGGGCGTCAGGGTCGCCGTCCTCGACACGGGCGCCGACCAGAAGCATCCCGACCTCGCGGGCCGCGTGATCGGGGCGAAGGACTTCTCCGACAGCGGTTCGACCGAGGACCGCTTCGGCCACGGCACGCACGTCGCCGCCACCGCCGGCGGCAGCGGTGCCGCCTCGGACGGCCGACGCAAGGGTGTCGCGCCGGGGGCCGACCTGCTGATCGGCAAGGTGCTCGGGGACGACGGCTCCGGCAGCGAGTCCCAGGTCATCGCGGGCATGGAGTGGGCCGCGGGCCAGGGCGCCAGGGTCGTCAACATGAGCCTGGGCGCGGACATGGAGACCGACGGCACCGACCCCATGAGCCTGGCGGTCAACGAGATCTCCCGCAGCAGCGGCGCGCTCTTCGTCGTCGCCGCCGGCAACAGCGGGTCGAGGGGCGAGATGACGGTCGGGTCGCCCGGCGCGGCCGACGCCGCTCTCACCGTCGGCGCCGTCGACCGCGACGACGCACTGGCGGACTTCTCGAGCCGCGGCCCGCGCTTCGGCGACAAGGCGGTCAAGCCGGACATCACGGCTCCCGGCGTCGGGATCGTCGCCGCGCGTGCCGCCGGTACGACCATGGGCACCCCGGTCGACGACTACTACGTCGCGGCGGACGGCACCTCGATGGCCACGCCCCACGTGGCCGGTGCGGCGGCTCTGCTCGCCGGCCAACACCCGGACTGGGGGGCGGAGCAGCTCAAGGACGCGCTGATCAGCACGTCCCGTACGGTGGCCGGCCAGGCGCCGACCGAGCAGGGCGGCGGGCGCGTCGACGTCAAGGCGGCGTTCTCCGCCTCCGTCACCGCCGGCGGAACGATCGCCATGGGCCCGTTCGAGAGGGACGGTTCGCCGGTGGAGCGTGCCGGCGTGCTCCGGTACACGAACCACTCCGACGCCGACGTCTCGCTGAACCTGCGTGCCGCGCTGGCGACCAAGGGCGGCAGGAGCCTGCCCGCCCAGGCGCTGACGCTGGGCGCTGACACGGTCCGGGTCGCGCCGGGCGCGACCGCCGAGGTTCCCGTCGGTGTCGACCCCGCGAAGTCGGGCGGCGGCACCTACTACGGCTACGTCACCGCGACGTCCGGCGACGGCGTGTCGGTGCACACCACCGTCAGCCTGCGCGTGCGCGCCCCGGTGCACAAGCTCACCGTCGAGTCCCTCGGCCCGGACGGGGAGCCCCTCGCATGGAACCTGCTGGACATCATCGGCGGGGACCGGGACGTCCGGATCACCAGCTGGGACCCGTTGGTCGCCGAGGTCGAGGAGGGCACGTACCTGGTCGGCGGCACGCGGGCGGACTACAACGACACCTTCCCGCGCATCTTCCAGGTCGTCGAGCCCGAGGTGAAGGTCACCAAGGACACCACCGTCACCCTGGACGCGCGTGAGGCCAAGCTGGTGCGGGTGCGCACGCCCGAGCCCGCCGAGCGGCGCAACAATCTGAGCTACCAGATGTACCGGAAGATCGACGGGGTGGGGGTGTCCGTGACCACCACCTACGAAGAGGGCGGCGGCGCGGTCGACCTCTATGTGAACCCCACGTCCAAGGTCACCGAAGGCGAGTTCGAGTTCAACTCCCGTTGGGAAATGACGGCCCCCGTGCTCAGGGCCGAGGTCCGCGGCGCGGACATCGATCTGGACCCGTACTACTCCGGGCGGTCCACCCCGTTCGCCGCCGAGGGTGAGCGGCTCGTCGCCGTGGACGCGGGGACCAGGGAGAAGCCCGACCTGCGGCCCGGGACCGTGCGGGGCAAGCTCGCACTGATCCGCGACGACTCCGCGCAGGACGGGGACGACCTCGCGGAGAGGGCGGCCGAGGCGGGCGCCAAGGGAATCGCGGTCGTCATGCCCCAGGGCTTCCCGGCCTGGAGCCGCTGGAAGCCGACGGACACGCGCACCGCCGTCCCCGTCATCCGGCTGGACGCCGCCGACGGCGCCGCACTGCTGCAGATCATGAAGAGGCGCCAGGCCGTCGTCGAGGTGTCCGGGACGGTGAAGAGCCCGTACCTGTACGACATCAAGGCGATCTGGAACCAGCAGATCCCGAAGGACGTGACGTACACCGTCACGGACCGCAACACCGCACAGGTGAAGGCGGCCTACACGGACAACGGCGCGCTCGACTGGACCAGCGAACAGCGCGACAGCTGGCGCCCCTTCGCGAAGTACAGCTTCGAAACGTCGCGTTGGGTGCCGACGGGGCTGACCCGCACCGAGTACGTCACCTCCGGGGACACGCAGTGGATGCACTACGTGGACTTCATCGCCGGCCCCGACCTGTTCATGGCCGCGCCGCTCCGGTCGGGTCTGCGCGACGCCCCCCGCACCTTCCGGACCGGCGAGAAGGCCGAGGAGGAGTGGTACAGGGCCGTGGTGCGGCCGTCCATCCCGCGCGGCTGGAACCGTCCCGCCGTCCGCTCCGGTGACGTCCTCAGCCTGGCGATCCCGGAGTACACGGACGCGGTGGCCGGCCACTGGGCCCGCAGGCAGGTCGCCTCCGAGCTGGGCGGTCTCGGCAGGACGGGAGCGCCCGGCACGGCGGACGAACCGACCTACCCCCGAGGTGACACCGTGGCCGCCGTCCTCTACCGGAACGGCGAGAAGGTGAGCGAAGCACCGGACGCCTGGCGGAACTTCCCGGTCCCCGCCGGTGAGGCCGACTTCCGCCTGGACCTGACGACGGACCGCGAGACCGAGTACTGGCGGACCGGTACGAGGACCTCGACGTCCTGGACGTTCCGTTCGAAGTCCGCGGCGGAGGACACACTGCTGCCCCTCCTCCAGGTCGACTACGGGGTCGCGGCCGACGCGCGGAACACGGTGCGCGGCGGGAAGCGGCACGACATCGACCTGACCGTCAGGCACCAGGACGGGCTCGCCGTCCCCGCCGGGGTCAGGCTCAAGGTCGAGGCGTCCTTCGACGACGGCAGGACCTGGAAGGGTCAGGTCCGAGTCGAGGACCGCGGCCACAACAGGTTCACCGCCACCATCGAGCGCCCGGGCGACCCGCGGCAGGGGGCGTACGTGACCCTGCGGGTCACGGCCTCCGACAAGGCGGGCAACACGGTCCGGCAGACCGTGGAACGGGCCTACCTGCTCGGCAAGTGAGCACGTGAGCCGGCGCCTTCGCGGCACTCCCGCGGAGGCGCCGGCGGACCGTCGCGGCGGGTGCCGGGGTGCGAGCCCCGGCACCCGCCGTTCGCCGTCCGCGCGGACCGGCGCGGTGTAAGCAGGTCGGGGTGGCTACGCTTCCAGGTCGAGGCGCACGACGGCCCCGATCTCGATGAGCTGGTCCGGCAGAGCGAGATCGACGACCCCCATCGCGGTGCTGGTCGGACGGTGCTTGTCGAAGTACTCCGCATGGAGTCGGGCAACCGTCTCGAAGTTCTTTCGCAGGTCGACGACCAGCGTGGTGGTCTCGATGACCTGGTCGCGCGTGGCTCCGAAGTGCTTCAGCACAAGGTCCAGGTTGGCGAAGGTGGTTCTCGTCTGGAGTTCGATGTCCCCGGCGCCGATGAGGGTTCCCGCGTCGTCATGGGACAACTGGCCGGAGATGTAGAGGGTTTCTCCGACTCGCATGGCCTGGCTGAACCCGTAGAGGGATTCCCATGGCATACCGAACCCGAACTTTTCCGCTTGGACGGACATGGATCCCTCCATTGGTCTGGGGCTTCCCGCGGACGTGGAAGCGTCACCCCCGAAGGAACGTAACATTCACCCCCTAATCGTTACAATTGGACAATCTGGCTATATGCGCATAGGGTAAGCGAGTTGGGTGCGCAGTTCCCGTATGCCCGGCCCTGCGGATACGGCGTCGGCGATCCCCGCCGGCTCGACCACGGCTCCGCCCCCGACAACGATGTCACCACCACGGCAACCCCTTCCCGTGGCCGTGCCCGCACTCCCCCTCCCGTCCGACACGCCGTCAACACGCGGCGGGAGGCTCCGGACGAACCCGTCCGACGTCGGGTCGGCGCAACGCCCCGAGCGTGGACTCCGGGCGTCCGGAAGGGGAAGACACCGTGCTGATCCAGGCCATCGGGGCGTGCTGCCGGCGGCCCTCGCGGTCGCGGGCGTCCCCGCCCGGGCGACGCGACCGAACCGCCGCGCCGGATGGCATCGCTGGAAGCCATCCCTGGCGCGAGGGCACTGCTCCTCGGTGCGCTGCTGTCGGGCGCCGGCCCGAGGACCCTGGTTCTGACGGCGTCGGCAGCCGCCACGTCGATCGTCGAAGCGGGAATGCACGATACCGCCGGCCGTCGCCGGACCGCTCCGGCCGGCGAGCAGCGCGAACACTCCTACGCTTCGTGCCGCCTGCGCACCATCTCGGAGATCCAGACGGGCGCGAACGGAGACGTGCAGCCCGGAGAGGTCGGGTAGTCCTTGAGGACCTCCAGGCGCTCGCCGATGTCGACGGCACGACCTCGGTACTCGGGGTGCTCGATCCCGATCTGGGCCAGGGTGTGGTTCATCGCCCACTGCAGGCGGTCCGGGGCGTCCTTCATCTCCGACTCGATGACGTCGAGCAGTCCGGCGAGGTCGAGCCCCTCGGGCTTCTTCGCCACGCGTTCGGTGGTCAGGGCCCAGCCGGCACTCGCGACGACCGGATCCGGATCGGCCGACCAGGCCACACGGAGCTCTTCGGCGTGCGGGTTCTTCTTCACCACGTAGTTCACGAGCCAGTCGTGCACCTTGGGTGTGCGTGCCTCGCGCAGCATCGCGTCCAGTTCGTCCCGCCCGAACGCCTTCGGCCGGCAGATCAGGAGCGCCAGCAGTCGGGCCGCCGAATCCTCCGTCGCCCAGAGCCGGCCAGCGAGGTCCTGCTGCGTCTTCAGCCTCTTCGCCAGCGCGCGGAGCCTGCCGAGGTTCACACCGTGGTCGTCACCGTGCTTCTCGTTCACCTCGCGCGTCCTCGGGTCCGCGAGCGCGGCCAGCTCGGCCATCACCTCGCTCACCGTCGTCCCGGTCAGCGCCGACTCGGCCACCTCAGCCTCCTGTCGTCATGTGCGAGCCTCAGCCTATGCGGGAAGTCGGCCTCCCGTCGTACACACCGATCACAACGATCACAACGATGCGGCGGCAGCCGCCAGGGCACCACCGCCTGCACCGATGTGCAGGCGGTGTGGTGTCGGCCCGGTCCCCCCGACCGTCCCGGCGCGCCCGCGCGAGCCGTCGTTCAGCCGTCGACCGGGCCCGGGCCGTAGAGCGCGGCGATGTCCTGGGACTCCGCCCAGCCGCTGTACGTGGGCGACTGGGGCCAGCCTTCGGGCGAGTCCTGCCACTCCTCCTGCCGCCCGTACGGCAGGACGTCGATCAGCGCGAAGGTGTGGCTGAGCTGCTCGGTGCCCCGGCCGTCGGTGTGCCAGGTGCGATACACGGTGTCGCCGTCGCGCAGGAACACGTTGACCGCGAATCCCCCGCCGGCCGGTGCGCCGACGTCGGCGCCGAACGGGCTGTCGGCGGTCGAGTACCAGGTCATCCGGTTGCCGACCCGTTGCTTGTACGCGAGCGCTTCCTTGATCGGGCCCTGGGTGACGATGACGAATCGCGCGTCGTAGTTGTCGAGGAAGTCGAGGCGGGTGTACTGGGAGGTGAACCCGGTGCAGCCCGAGCACTGCCATTCCCCGCCGGCGAACCACATGTGGTGGTAGACGATCAGTTGCCTCCTGCCTTCGAATACGTCCACCAGCCGCACGGGGCCGTCCTCGCCTTCCAGGGTGTAGTCGGGCATCTCGACCATCGGCAGGCGACGACGCTCGGCGGCGATGGCGTCGAGCTCCCGTGTCGCCGCCTTCTCCCGGGTGCGCAGGGCCTCGAGCCGCCGCTCCCAGGTCTCGGCGTCGACGACGGGCGGTAGGGCTTGGGTGGTCATGGTTGCCTCACAGTGCTCGTGCCCGGCTTTCGCTTCCTGGAGAGGTAGACCGCACCGGGCCACGGAAGTCATCGGTCGCCACGGGGAAAGTCCGGACGTCTTCCGCCGCGCGTACCGGACGCCGGCAGGCATGGGTCCGGGCTGCCTGCCGTACGCGGTGCTCGCGCCGCCGCCCGAGTGCGGCCCGCCGGTGGCGGCGGGCCGCACCGAGACGGAGGCCGCGTCCCGAGGAAACCGCGTCAGTCCGTTCTGATCGCGGGGTCGGAGACGCCCGGGGCGCCCGTCTCCACGTGCCCGGCGAAGCGGCGCAGAAAGGTGCTGTCCGCGTCGGAGACCACTGCGACGTCGTACCAGTGGCCCGTGCCGCGCAGGTCCACCGTGTGGGAGACGGTGGCGCCGGGGCCCACCCCGAAGGTGCGCGCCGTGCCGCCGTAGGCGTTGGTCACGGTGAGGTTGACCGCGGCCGCGCCGGGGTTGGTCAGGGTGAGGGCCAGGCTGCCGGTGGAGGCGACGTGGCGGGCCGTGACCTCGGGGCCGGCCTTCTTCGCCGGCCCCTTCCAGGCGCGCAGGAAGCCGTTCGGGCCCCACACCGTGAGGTCGATCTGGTTGCCGGTGGAGCTGCTGGTGCTCCAGGTGTCGGAGAGGGTCTTGCCCGCCTCGACCGTGTAGGGCCAGGGGCCGTCCGTACGGTTGCCCGAGGTGCTGTGGAAGTGGGCGCCGAGGGCGGGTCCGCCGGCGAAGGTCAGGGTGAACCGGCCGGTGGAGACGTTCGTCCTTCCGTCGACGTAAGGGCTGTAGCCGAGGGCGCGGGTCGGCCTGGAGCCGGCCTCCTGCTTCGGCAGGGTGCCCGTGGCCGGTGTCACCGGGCGGTACGAGGGGTGGCGGTCGTGGTCCGGCGGGACGTAACCGGCCGTCGACGGGAGGGCGGCCGGGGAGGCATCGGCCCGGCCGAAGTCGAAGGCCGAGGTCAGGTCGCCGCAGACCGCACGGCGCCAGGGGGAGATGTGGGGCTCGTGCACGCCGAAGCGCTTCTCCATGAAGCGGATCAGCGAGGTGTGGTCGAAGGTCTCGGAACAGACGTAGCCGCCCCTGCTCCACGGGGAGACCACGATCATCGGGACGCGCGGGCCGAGGCCGTACGGTCCGGCCGCGTAACCGCCGCCACCGGGATACAGGTCCTTCGAGACGTCCGCCGTCGACAGGCCCCACGCGGCGGAGGCGGGCGGGTACGGCGGAACGACGTGGTCGAAGAAGCCGTCGTTCTCGTCGTAGGTGACGAAGAGCGCCGTCCTCGCCCACACCGCCGGGTTGGAGGTCAGGGCGTCCAGGACCTGCGAGAGGTACCAGGCGCCGAAGTTCACCGGCCAGTTCGGGTGTTCGCTGAATGCCTCCGGGGCGGCGATCCACGAGACCTGGGGCAGGGTGCCGTTCGCCACGTCGGCGCGCAGGCGGTCGAAGTACCCGTCGCCGGCCTTGACGTCGGTGCCGGTGCGGGCCTTCTCGTACAGGGCGCTGCCGGGCCGGGCGTTGCGGTAGTTGTTGAAGTACAGCAGCGAGTTGTCACCGTAGTTGCCGCGGAAGGCGTCGTCGATCCAGCCCCAGGAGCCGGCGGCGTTCAGGCCGTCGCCGATGTCCTGGTAGACCTTCCACGAGACTCCGGCGGCCTCCAGGCGCTCGGGGTACGTCCTCCAGCCGTACCCGGCCTCCTGGTTGCCCAGGACCGGGCCGCCGCCGGTGCCGTCGTTGCCCGTGTGGCCGGACCACATGTAGTAGCGGTTCGGGTCCGTGGCTCCGATGAAGGAGCAGTGGTAGGCGTCGCACACGGTGAAGGCGTCGGCGAGGGCGTAGTGGAACGGGATGTCCCGCCGGGTCATGTGCGCCATCGTCGCGGCGGACTTGGCCGGCACCCACTGGTCGTACTTGCCGTTGTTGTACGCCTGGTGGCCACCGGCCCAGTCGTGGTCGAGCCCCTCGACGAACCGCATGCCCAGGTCGTCGACCTGCGGGTTGAAGGGGAGGATGTCCCTCGTCCCGTCGGACTGGTGGAAGACCGACCTGCCGTTGCCCTGGAGGACCGGACGCGGGTCGCCGAAGCCCCGCACGCCCTTCATCGTCCCGAAGTACTGGTCGAAGGACCGGTTCTCCTGCATGAGGACGACGATGTGCTCGACGTCCTGGAGGGTGCCTGCGCGGACCTGCGCCGGGATGGCGGCGGCTCGGGCGATGCTCTCGTTCAGCATGGCGGCAGCGGCGGTGCCACCGGCGATCCGCAGGAACCTGCGGCGGTTCATCTCTGTCATGGCGTGTCGACCTCTGCGGGTGAGAAGGAGGAGAGGTGCGCCCCCAGGACAGCGGCCCCGGAGTACCGAACGGAGGCCCTTGTCCGACGCAGGGCCGTACAGCGGGAGAACGGAGGGTCGCTCTTCGACTACCTGGCGTCCGGGGAAGACGGTAAGGGGATCACCCCACAGGCAACAGACCCTCGCGGAAGGGGACGGGCGGCCCCTGCCGGCATCGCGTGTCAGTGCTCCGCGGCATGACGAACCGCCATGGACGCCGGGACAGTGATGGACGTCCGGCAGCGGCTCCTCGGCGACCCGCGCACGTCGTGGGTGCGCGCTGTTGGCGCACGGCACGTGTGTCGTGCTGACCGCTCCGGACGGCGCACACCCGAGCGGCCGACTCGTCCTGTGCGCCCCTGTGCGCTCCCTCTATGCCCCGGCGCGCAAGGGGCGCACTCCGAATTCGTACCGCGCTCCCGTGCCTCCCTGGGAGCGACTACCTGTCCGATACGCGGGCAGCGGCAGTGAGTACTGACCGTTGGTGTCCGGCCGATCACCGGTGCCGGCACGGTAGTTGAGGGGGGACGAGCGTGATTCGGGTGCTGCTGGTGCACGATTCCCGACTGCTGCGATCCGCGCTGACCACGCTGCTGGGGCGGGAGAAGGACCTGGAGGTGAGCGGAACCTCGTGGAGGGCGGCGGTCGGGCAGACCCGTTCCCTGCGGCCGCACGTGTGCGTCGTGGACGTCGACTGTCCGGGCTCGGCCATGATCGGGACGCTCATCGGCCTGGCCCGGCGGGCGACCGGCCCTGCCTCGGCGCTGCTCGTGCTCGCCACGGGCACCCGGCCCGGTCTGCTCCGCCGCGCCTTCGACGCCGGCGCCCTCGGATACGTCAGCAAGGACGCGGGACCGCAGCGATTACTGGAAGGCATCAGACGTGTCGCCGAAGGCGAGCGATTCGTCGACGAATCGCTCGCCTTCGGCTTCCTCCAGGCCGCGGAGATGCCACTGACGCCCCGTGAACTCAGTGTGCTGCGCATGGCCGCGGAGGGTTCGACGATCGCGGAGATCGCCCACGGCCTGCACCTGTCCCTGGGGACCGTCCGCAACTACATGTCCGCGATCACCCGCAAGACCGGGGCCCGCAACCGGGTCGACGCCATACGGATATCGCAGCACGCCGGGTGGGTGTGACCGGACGCACCGGTCCCGGGCGGCGATACGTCCGGGGCCGGTGCTGACCCGGAGGCGGGATGTCGGGGTCCTGTACGAGTCGGGCGGAGGCCGCTGCGGGACGTCAGGGGTCCGGTACGGGCCCGGGCCGCGGCACGTCCGCCCGGCTGACGCGATGGACGTGCCGCGGGGCGGAGGGCGCCGCGGGCGGCGTTCACGGCACGCCCGCCGCCGGCCGCCAGTGGCCCACGAGGTCGCGATAGGTCGCCGACCGTTCGACCAACTCCTCGTGGGTCCCGGCCGTCGCGCTCACCCCGTCCAGCACGAGGACGCGGTCCGCCCGTTGTGCCGACGCGAGCCGGTGGGCGATCACCAGCAGGGTCCCGGGCCGTTCCGCGAAGGCCCGCTCGGCCCGGGCCTCGGCCCCGGGGTCCAGATGGCAGGTCGCCTCGTCCAGCAGCACCAGACCGGCCGGGGCGAGGTAGGCCCGCGCCAGGGCGACCAGTTGACGCTCCCCCTGGGAGAGGGCCGCCGGGTCGAGCCGGGCGTCCGGTCCTCCGAGCCGGTGCACCACGGCATCGAGGCCGACCGCGCGCACGGCGGCCTCCACTGCCGCGGCGGGCGCCCCGTCCGGGCACATGTACAGCAGGTTGTCCCGCAGGCTTCCGCTGAACACATAGGCCTCCTGCGGGATCATGGCCCGCCGGGCCGACAGGGGGTCCCGGTCCGGCGGGAGCACGGGCGCACCGCCGATCAGCAACTCCCCCCGGTCGGGCACGAGCAGCCCGGCCACCAGCCCGAACAGGGTGGACTTGCCGATGCCGCTCGGACCGACCACGGCCAGGTGCTCACCGGGCTCCACGACCAGGTCGAGGCCGTCGATCACCGGGGTGGCGCACGGCCCGTAGGAGTAGGAGAGCGCACGCAGCTCCAGGCGGGGCGCGGCTCCGCCGGCGTCCGGCCGCGGCGCCTCCGGCGTGCCGGGACGCCGCGGGGCCGTCACCGTGCGTCCCGCGGTCCGCCACCGGCCCGGTCCGGATCCGTCCTTCGCCGCATCCCCGGGAGGCGGGCCCGGGGTCCGCTGCGGGGTCCCGTCGGAGCGGGTGAGGTGGTCGAGGATCACCAGCAGCCGGGTGCCGGCCGCGCCCAGGCCGGTCATGAGGGTGTTCAGGGACGGCAGCAGCGCCTGCGTCAGATAGGCGAGCGCGCCGATGAGTTCACCGGCGGTGACCCCGCGGCCCAGCAGCCACGGCGCGGTGACCAGCAGCAGGACGACCGGCGTCTGTCCCGCGAGACCGACGGTGAGTGTCCGCGCCGCGGCCCACCGGGCGAGTGCCGCCGCCGCCCGGGTCTGTGCGTCGATCAGCCGCCCGGCGTCGGCCGCGATCCGCTCCTCCGCACCGCACGCCACGATGTCCCGGAGCCCTCCGACGTCGGCGCCGAGCCCCGCGGCGAGCTCCTCGTCGGTCCGCAGGAACTCCCGCTGCCGCACCGCCATGGGACGCAGCGCGGCGGCGAAGAGCACCAGCCCGGCGATCAGCGGGGGCAGCACGACCAGCAGCAGTACGGGGGCGAGCGCCGAGAGGCCGAGGACGACGCCCACGACCGTGGCGGCGAACGATCGGGTGACCATCACGAGTCCCGCGAAGCCGTCCCGGGCCGCCTCCGTCTGGTGCGTCAGCCGGGAGACGGCCGCGCGGCCGGGTCGCGCTTCCCGGGCCGCCACCGCGTCGCCGAGGGCCGACGTGACGACCCTGCGCACCAGGCCGTCCCGGAGCGGCTCCACGAGGTCGGCGAGCCGGCGGAACACCCGGTCGGTGGCCACTCCGCCCGCGACGACGGCGGCGGCTGTCAGGGCCAGCCAGCCCAGTCCCACACCGGGCCGACCCGCGAGGAAGCCGCGGTCGAGCGCCGCTGCCACGCCGTAGCCGCCGAGGAAGGTCTGCGCGGACTCCAGCAGCGACCAGCCGCCGAGGCGTACGAGTACCCGTCGTCGCCGGGCGAGGAACGGGACCGCCTGGGGCAGGACCCTCCGCAGCGCCCCGTCCCGCCGGCTGGACACGGACGGCCGCGGCGCGGGGCGGCCCTCCGGCGGCGCGGCTGCCGTCACGGGGCGGCCGGAACCGCCGCCGCCGGTCGTCCTGGTGCGGCCGGCGGTCGTCATGACGCCCCGCTCCCCGACGCGCGGCCGTCCTCCCGGCCTTCGCCCACCGCCCCGTCGTCCACCGGCCCGCCGCCGACCGGATCTTCGCCCACCGGCCCCTTGCCAACCGCCGCGCGGTCCACCGGCCCCCCACCCACCGCCCCGTCGTCCACCGACCAGCCGCCCGCCGGATTGCCGACAGGCCCGTCGCCCACCGACTCGCCGCCCACCGACCCGTCCTCCACCGCGGCGAACACCGCTCGGTACTCGGGCAGCGCCCACAGCGCGTCGTGCGGACCGACCGCCCGGACGCGACCGTCGTCCAGCCAGGCGACGAGGTCCGCCCGCGCCGCCGACGAGGCCCGATGGGCGACGACCAGCCGGGTGCCCGGCCGGACCTGGTGCAGCATGGCCCGGGCGACCTGCCGTTCGGTGACGCTGTCCAGGCTCGACGTGGCGTCGTCCAGGACGAGCAGCCGTCCGGCGTGGGCGAACGTCCGCGCCAGCCCAAGCCGTTGTGCCTCCCCGCCGGACAACGGCGCACGGGCCAGCGGCGTCGTGTAACCGGCGGGCAGCCGTCTGACGAACGCGTCCGCCCCCGCCGCCCGCGCGGCACCGGTCACCTCCGTCGACGACGGTTCGTACGCGCCGAAGGCGAGGGACTCCCCCACCGTCGCGCCGAACAACGCGGGTCGTTCGAAGGCGTACCCCACCTCGCGGCGCAGCACCTCCCGTGCGATCTCGGGCACGGGCACGCCGTCCAGACGGACGGTGCCGGCGTCGGGGTCGGCCAGGCGGCCGGGCAGGGCGGCCAGGGCCGACTTGCCCGAGCCCGACCTGCCCACCAGGGCCAGCGTGGACCCGCCGGGCACGACGAGGTCGACGTCACGCAGTACGGTCCTGCCGCCGCGCGCCACCGTGACACCGCGGAACTCCAGCCGGCCCGGACCGCCGTCGGGAAGCCGGCGCGCGCCGTACGCCACGACGGGTGCGTCCAGGGCCTCGGCGACGCGGCCGGCCGCGGCACGGCTGCGGAGCAGTCCGGCCAACTGGCCGACGACGGCGCCGAGTCCAGCGGCCAGGGCCGCATAGCGCAGCGCGGCCAGCAGTTCGCCGACACTCATGTCCCCGGCCGCCACCCTGAGTCCGCCGACCGCGAGCACGCCGGTCTCCAGCAGCGGCAGGAGCACCGCGCCGCGGGCGACGGCACGCCCGTACACCTGCCACATCTGCCGTCCGCTGTCGGCCAGTCGGGGCAGCGGTGCCAGGATCCGGGCGCGTTCCCGCCCGACCGTGCCCGCGGCCGCGACCGTCCTGGCTCCGTCGAGCGCCTCGACCAGCCGCGCGGCGATGTCCCCCTGGACCCGCTGGTACTCGGCCACCCCGGCGGAGGTGTCCCGGGTGAACGCACGGACGAGCAGCACCAGAAGGGGCCCCCCGGCGACAAGAACGGCGGCGGTCCACAGGTCGGTGCACGCGAGCGCGACCAGTCCGCCGACCGGCAGGACGACCGCCGGTACGGCTCCCGCGGCCGTCGCGGGGGCCGCGGCCGCCTCCGTCACGTTCGCCGTAAGCCGGGTCACGAGATCGCCGCGGGTGAACCGCTGCGCGCCGCGCGGCCCCGCGGCCAGCACACGGCCGAGTGCGCGGCGTCGCATCCGCGCGGCGGACCGTGCGGTGACCGTGCCGGTGAGATGGGCGCAGGCGGCGTCGCACAGGGTGTCGGCGACGATCAGCACCGCGCAGAGCGCAAGCCACGGCCCGGCGTCCGCGGCGCCTGCGAGCAGGAGGTCCAGTGTGCGGCCGAGCAGCGCGGGCAGGGCCACGGCCGCGGCGGCCGACAGCAGTCCCGCCACGACGAGGGCCGTGGTGCGCCCTGCCGACGCCCGGGCCGCCCCGGTCAGCAGCGACCGTGCCACGACGGCGGTCGCGGACGGCCCGTGCGCGCCGCGAACCCGTACGCCCGGCGCGGTGGCGGGCGGGCTGTGGCTCATGGTGCTCCCCCTCGTGGTCCCGCCGAGCGGTCCCGGGCGCGGGTACGCCCGGGACCGCTTGACCGCGACCGTCGCACGGAGCCTCCGTGCGACGGTGCCGCGTCAGTTACAGGTGGTGACGCTCAGGCTGCTGTCACCGCAGAGCAGCAGACTCGCGCGGCTGCCGCCGGTGGCGATCTCGTCCGTGAGCTCGTCCTTGGGGGTCTCCATGCTCTGCAGGTCGAGAAGCGACATGATCGTTTCCTTTCTCGGGGACGGATGGTGCCTTGCCATGACCTCCGGGGGTCCGGAGGTCAGCTCTGGGGGCCGGCGGACCGGCCGGGAGGGACGGGCGGGAGGAACGGGAGCTGCACCGGGGCCTCGTCCAGTGCGGCGCCCAGGGCCAGCAGGCACCCCGCCGTGCCGGTGGAGAGGTCCATGGAGAGCCGCATCATCTGCTCGCCGGGGAAGGCGAGTCGGCCCTCGTAGGGCACGGCGTGCCAGGACAGGACGCCGATCTGCCGGGCCAGGTCGGCCGGTGCGGTGCCGGGGCCGGTCGCCGCGGTGCGGCTCAGGTGGAGCACCATGCCCGCCGCACCGCGGAACAGGCCGGGCTGTGCGTAGAACTTCGCCTGCGCGGCCCGTACGATCTCCTGCCGCGCCCGGGTGAAGCGCTCGTCGTGGCCGTGGACGAGCCAGTCGTCCAGCACCATGCCGATTCCGGCGCTGCCCGCACCGAGATAGGGCATGGTGCGCCGGCCCTCGTCGACCTGGAGCGCTCCGCCCGCGCCGCGCACGCACCGGTCGAGATCGCGGTGCAGCCCGTCGGCCGCGAGACCGAGCAGCGACGGGTCGCCGGTGCGCTCGTACAGCCTCAGGTGCAGCAGCGCCGCACCGGACGCGCCGTGCAGCAGCCCGGCGCGACGGGTGGTTCCGCCGGAGGCGTCCGGCCGTCGGGCGACGAGCCGCCCGCAGCGCAGGGCGGCGTCCCGCAGCGAGCTCTCGCCGGTGGACTCGGCCAGCGCGTCGAGGGCGAGGCCGAGGCCGGCGAGTCCGCTGTGCAGGTCCGGGCCCATGCCGGTCCAGTCCTCGGAGAGGACGACGTCCACCAGGTCCATGGCCGCGGCCCGGTGCCCGAGACGGTCCAGGGTCCAGGCGACGCCCGCCAGCCCGTCGTAGAAGCCGAGCGGGGTGCCGGAAGCCGGCCGGCGCACCGTGCGCAGCAGCCAGTCCTCGGCCTCGGGCCATCGCCCGCAGCCGGTCTCGGCCAGCGCGTACAGCACTCCGGCCGCACCGTACGCGAAGCAGGAGCCGCCCACCGGAGTGGCGAACTGGGCGATGTCACCGGGCAGACAGCGGTCCTCCCGGTCGAATCGCGCCGAGGCGCGGACGGCCTCGGCCATCGAGTCCCGACTGCGCGGCCAGTCGCCCGGTTCCACGGGCAGGTAGTCCGAGCGGACCACCGCGGGCTCCCCGGACGGGTGGCCGCGGGTGATCTCCTCGACCGCCTCGTCGAGGAAGGCCCGGTCCACCGGGAAGTTCGCGGCCACGATGTCCGCCAGATGGGCGGCCTTCGCACGGTCCACGGCGAACAGACTCGTCAGCGGCAGGAAGAGCGCGAGACGCAGACAGGCCAGGGCGTAGCGGTCGACGTCCACGCCCCTGCGGTCCGCGGGAGCCACGAAGCCGGGGTTGGCGATGACCTGCCGCCGGCCCTCCGCGGACGGCGCCGCCGCCTCGAAGTCCAGCAGCACCACGGACGACTCGTCCTCGGCGACCATGATGTTGAACAGGTGCAGGTCGTTGAAGACCACGCCCCGCTCGTGGACCTGCGCCACCGCGTCCTCCACCAGCCGGTGCACGCGCAGCGCCCACTCGGTGTAGGCGGCGAGGGCCCGTTCGCCGGGGTCCTCCTCGATCAGCGGATGGCGTCGCGCGAAGAAGCTGTTGAGCGGACGGCCCTCGATGTGCTCCAGGACCAGGAACCTGTGGTCGCCCAGTGTGAACCAGTCCAGGACCTCCGGGGTGCAGGAGAGGCCCGACAGCCGTTCCAGCGCCTCCTTCTCCCGCTCCAGCCGGGTCACGGCGTCCGCCCCGTCGGCGGCCAGACCCGCGTACGGCCGCCCCTCCTTCAGCACCACGCGCCGGCCCGTCCGGTCGTCCCGTCCGACGTACACGCCGCCGCCGTTGGAGAAGTGCAGCGCGCGCTCGATGGTGTACGGGATGCCGTCCGTGGTGGTCGCCGCGCGCGCCTCCAGGTGCGGGCGGAGGAAGTCGGGCGGTGTGACCCACGGCGGCACGTGGAAGGCGGGCCCCCGCACATCGGGCACGAGCCGGCCCGAGGCGTCCTCGACGGCGGGCCGCAACTCCCCCTGCTCGTCGCGGCAGTGGCGCTCGGTGAAGCTCCCGTAGCGCAGGAAGACGGGCCCGGCTCCCCAGCGGAGGTCGCTGAGGATGTACGGCCCGGGCTCGCCGGCCAGGAGCGCGTCGAGGTCCTCGGCTATCGCCCCGCACTGCGCGTCGTCTGCGGGGTACACGGTGATGAACTTGCCGCTGGCGCTCCGGTCGGCGTACTTGGCGTTGCGGATGTGCAGCAGGTACCGGCTCGGTACGAACTTGAAGGCGATGTCCCGGGGAACGCAGTAGTCCCACACCTGCGAGAGCACCTTCTCCGCGTTCTCGAGACCGGCCGAGACGTGGATCTTCCAGCCCTGTGAGGGGAGGCGGGCGTCGAGCGGGCGGTAGGCCAGCCAGTCGCCCTTGCGGTGCCGCTGCCAGCCCGCCGGAGCCTCGCGCCGCGCCGCCTCGTACGTCCGGCCCGGTCCGTCGCCGTCCTCCGCCAGGCGGTGGGGGGCGTCGTAGAACTGCCGGTCGGCGTCGCAGAAGACCGCGTACCCCTTGTTCATCTCATCCCCCTGTGGCCGGTTCGACGCCACAGAGGCTGCCACGGGGCCGGAAGGGGTCGACAGTCACAGCTGTCACCGGGCGACCGTGAAGAACTCACGAGTGGACCCGCCGGCCGGCGCTCACAACGGGCGCCCTCGCCCCTCGGTCAGGGGCAGCGGCTCGCGAGGACGCAGAACTCGTTGCCCTCCGGGTCGGCGAGGACGACCCAACTCTCGTCGCCCTGGCCGACGTCGGTGTGCCGGGCGCCCAGATCGAGCAGACGACGGACCTCTTCGTCCTGCTCCCGGTCGGTGGGACTGACGTCGATGTGGAGCCGGTTCTTGACGCTCTTGCCCTCGGGGACGCGTGCGAAGGTCAGCGTCGGCGGCACCGGGCCGGGGTTGCTCCGGCCGCCGGGCACCAGAGGGGAGCCGATGGTGACGATCCCGTCGCCCTCGTCCTGCACCTCGTAGCCGAGGACCGAGCACCAGAACCGGGCGAGCGCGTCGGGATCGGCACAGTCGATCGCGAGCTCGGTGAACTTACTGGCCATGTCAGGACCTCCCGGTCACGTAGTGGGTCCGCCGACGTCCACACGCCGCTCGCCGTGCCCGGCGGACGGGACGGAGCAGCGGGCGCCCGGCGAACGGGGCGGCGAAGGTCCCGCCCGGCAGCGTGGTCCGCCGTCCGTCACGGACGGATCGTAGCGATGGGGCCGGCTCCTCCTACGGCTGCGGAGGGGCGGGACAGGCGTCGGCCGACTGCGTCATCGTCCATCCGCCCCCGTACACGCGGACGTTCGTGTGCGCCGGAGAGCGTTGCGCGCCGACGGGAGGAGCGGTGGAGGCGCCGTCCCACTGCGCGTCCGCGGGCAGCGCGGTGAACACCCCACTCGCGTGAGCCACCGTGCACGCCAACTGGAGCATGGCCGGACGGCTGAGGGGAGCGGCGTCGTCGGGGAGCCCCACGGTGACGCCGTTGCCGCTGCCTGCCGTGACCTTCGGTGTGTCCGTCAGGCGCGGCAGCTCCGTGGTGGCCGTCTCGGCCTCGACCGCCGTCGGCCCGTCGAACAGCCGGCCGACGACGGTCCCGAGGTCCGCGGGGTCGCCGATTCTGCGGGGGTAGGCCGTCAGTTCACCGTCGTCCAGGAAGTAGAGGGAGACGACGACCGGCACCGAGGGCGTGGGGCCGGGCACGAGCACCCCGCTCGCCGGTTCGCCGGCCTCGATGACGCCGGACGGGGGGACTCCGCACGCCGACAGCGTGAGCGCGGCCGCGAGCGCGACCGCGACCAGCGGCGCCCTCACGCGCGCGCCCCTCACCGGGCACCCCCGGTGGAGTCGTGACCGGCGGCTGCGGTGTCGCGGTGCAGCGGCAGTTCGACCGTGAACGCGGCTCCGCCCCCGGGGAGGTTGGCTGCGCTGATCCGGCCACCGTGCAGGTGGACGTTCTCCGCCGTGATGGCCAGTCCCAGTCCGCTGCTCTCGCTTCTGGTCCGTGTGGTGCTCGCCTTGTAGAAGCGCTCGAAGATGTGCGGCATGTCCTCCTCGGCGATACCGGGTCCGTTGTCGGTCACCTCGATGACGGCCCAGGCCACGTCCGCCCGCTCCTCCCCCGGCCTCATCGCCAGCCGCACCGGCGGCGCCCCGTGCCGCAGCGCGTTGCCGACGAGGTTGGCCAACACCACGTCGAGCCGGCGCGGGTCCACGCGCGTCCGGAGCACACCCTGCCCGGGCAGGTCGGTCTCCACGCTGCCGCGCCACCCCCGAGCGGCGAGGGTGTGCGGGACGAACTCGGCAAGGTCGATCTCGTCCAGGCTGAGTTCGGCAGCGCCCGCGTCGAAGCGGGAGATCTCCATCAGGTCGTTCACCAGTCCGCTCAGCCGGCTGGTCCCCTGGCTGATGAGCCGCAACGCCTCGCCGGTGTCCCGGTTCAGGTGCAGGGCGTTCTCGTCCAGCACGTCGGTGACCGCCGACATCGCCGCCAGCGGCGTCCGCAGTTCGTGGGAGACGTCGGCGACGAAGCGGCGCGCCTGGGCCTCCAGACGGCGCAACTCCGCGACCGAGGCCTCCAGCGCTGCCGCCATGTGGTTGAAGGACCCGGAGAGGTCGGCCAGTTCGTCGGAGCCGTTGACGGTCAGCCGGACGTCGAGATGCCCCTCGGCCATCCGGCGTGTCGCCCCCCGCAGCGCCCGTACGGGCCGGAGTACGCCGCTCGCGGCCAGCAGCGCCAGGACGACGGCGAGGCCCAGTGCCACCAGGGTGGCGCGCTCGATGGCGCTGACCATCGCCTCGACGTAGGCCTGTTCGGTGTTCTGCGGCACCACCAGGTACATCACCATGCCCGAGAGCCCGGACTCCGTGCCTTCACCGTCGTCGTGGGTGACCGGCATACCGACCACGAGGTAGGGGCGCCCGTCGGCGTTCACCCGCTGGAACACCGCGGCCCGTCTGGTGTCCACGGACCGGCGGAGTTCCGGGCTGATCTTGTCGAAGTCGGCACTCGGCGCGGAGGCGCGGAGGGTGCCGTACGTGGCCATTACCCGCCACCCCTGTGACTGGTTGGCGCGGAGGACCTGGGTCGCCGCCTTCTGCAGGTGGCTCCGGCTCGGTGTCCGGGGGATGTAGTCGACGGCGGCGTCCACGCTGGCCCGGAACTGCCGGATGACGGAGTCCTGGCTCTGCTGCAGCACCCCCGTGCGCGCCTCCCGGAAGGCGACGGCTCCCGTGCTCAGGGCACTGGCCATGGCCACCAGGACGAAGGCCACCACCAGACGGGAACGCAGGCCCCGCAGCGGAAGCGGCACCTTGGCCAGGACCGCCCGGCGGAACCTCCCCGGCCCGGGTCCCTGCCCGGCCGCGACGTCCTCGCGCATCCCTACGTGCTCGCGCATCCGTACGTGCTCGCGTGCCGGTACGGATCTCCGGCCTTTCACGGGGAACCGAAGCGGTAGCCGAAGCCGCGTACGGTCTGGATGTAACGGCGGTCCCCGCCCAGCTCGCCGAGCTTGCCGCGCAGTCGCTTCACACAGGCGTCCACGAGTCGTATGTCGCCGTAGTAGCTGTGCTCCCAGACCGCTTCCAGCAGCTGCTGGCGGCTGAACACCTGTCCGGGCGAGGCCGACAGGGTCAGCAGCAGCCGAAGCTCGGAGGGGGCGAGCGCGACGGACTCACCGCGGTGGGTCACCACGAGCCCGGCCCGGTCGATGACCAGTTCTCCGTGCGCCTCCGCCCTGGGCCGGACGGTGTCGGACACCGTGGCGTCCTGCCTGCGCAGCACCGCCCGTATTCGCGCGTCGAGGACCCGGGCCTGCACGGGCTTGACCACGTAGTCGTCCGCACCGGCCTCCAGCCCCACGACCACGTCGATGTCGTCGCCCTTGGCGGTCACCATGATGATCGGCACCTGGTCGCGTTCCCTGATCCGCCTGCACACGTCGAGGCCGGAGATGCCGGGCAGCATGAGGTCGAGCACGACGACGTCCGGATGGAAGGGGTGGAGCCGCTCCAACCCCTCTTCACCCGTCGCGGCGGCGAGGACGTCATGCCCCTGGTGTCGCAGCCCCAGCTGGACGGCCCCACGGACATCCGGGTCGTCTTCGACAATAAGGACTCGTGGCACGCCGACAGTGTAGGCAGACCGCGTTCGGCCGCCGACCTGCGAAGAGCCCCGCTCGGGAGCTGTTACAGAAGGGTCACATCGGTGCGTCGCCGAGCGGGCGACCGCGATCAACGGGCCGCACCACGCTCGTTATCGGTTCGTGACCGTCCGAACTCATGGCGATCATCTGCGATGACCAGCTTGAGCTGCCATGCATGCGGTACGACAGCGGGAACACCCATCCACCACCGGCAGCGCCGCGGCCTCCCGCCGGGGTGGCCGTCACCGGTCCTCGCACCGACGGGGCCGTCCGCGCCGCCGGGGCCGACGCCGGGGCCGGAGGTACCTGGTCGGCACACTGGCGGCCGCGGGCCTGCTCGGCTCCGCCGCGTTCTTCGTGGACCGTGGGCGAAGCGAGGCGTCGAGCGGTGGGCCGCACCTCCGGAGTGTGGCACCCGTCACCCCCGCCCCCACGCCCCCTCCCTCCCCCTCTCCCACCCCGACCCCGACCCCGACCGGGATCGACGTCCCCTCGACGGGAACCGGCACGTTCGTCACCGCCCGGGCCGGAGGCGCGAAGGTCGGTCACGGTCCGCGTCCGGTCCGGTACGTGGTGAAGATCGAGACCGGCCTCGGCATCTCGCCGGACCGGGCGGCGGACGAGATCGCCGACATACTCGCCGCGCCCCGGGGCTGGACCCACAACCCGGCGTACTCCTTCCAACTGGTGAGCGCGGGGCAGCCCCACGACCTCACGGTGACGATCGCGACACCGGGGACGGCTGACGCCCTGTGCTGGGACGGCATCCGGCAGGACACCGAGGGCGAGTACAACTGCGAGGTCCCGGGTGGGGTGGTGGTGAACCTCAAGCGCTGGGTCGAGGGCTCGCCCACCTTCGACGGTCCGATCCACGACTACCGGGCGCTGATCATCAACCACGAGATGGGGCACTTCCTGGGCTACACGCACAGGACCTGCGCGGGCCCCGGCCGGCTGGCTCCCGTGATGATGCAGCAGATCAAGGGCCTGCACGGATGCCTCGCCAACGCCTGGCCCCACGACGAGAACGGCCGCTTCGTCACCGGGCCGCGCGTGGGGTGACCGGTTCCGGAGCGGTGCTGCGCGCCCCTGGTGGAGGGCGACGACGCCACACTGCACCACCCCACGGGCACGACGTTGCGGGCGGAGAGACCCCCGGCGGCGGAAAGCCGCAAGGGCGGCCGGTCGTTCGCGGCGACGACCTGCCGAACAACGACGCGAGGGGCGAGTCCGCACGGGGAATCCCACCGTCCGCCGCGGGCTCCCCCGAATGTCGGTGCCAGATGATTGACTCTGCTCCTGGGTAGAGCAGTTGGCGAAGGCAACGCCTTGTTCTCGGGGGCACAGAGGGGGCTACGCATGACCACGGGGGATCCTCAGAGCCGTATTCCGGCCTATCCCGGCGTCGATCGGTTCGTCGACGCGTTCGACAAACTGGTGGTGCAGTCGCGCCGCAGCCGCAGCAGGGTGCCGGTCGTCCTGCTCCACGAGCCGGACGGCGGCGACGCGGGTCGCCGGATCGTCGCAGGGCTCCGGTCACGGATGCGCGGCCGCAGCGAGGTCCTCGCCCCGCACGCGCACATCCCGCAGATCCCGGACGGCGCCGACCCGCCGCCGCTCCACCTCTTCGAGCTGCTCACGAACCAGCTCAGGGAGACCATGCCGCCGGGCACGGGCCAACTCCATCTGCACAGCTACCGGTTACTGCGCTCCGTGGTCACCGCCCCCGCCCTCGACGGGCTCATGGAGCGCCGCCACACCGAACTGCGCAACCACTGCTACGCCCAGCACCGCCAGTGGTCGCCCCTGGCCCAGACGCTGTGGTGGCTCGGCGGCCGCGACCAGGCCAACGGCGGCACCCTCCTGGAGCTGCTGTGGAACTTCGTGGCGGGCCCGCTCTTCCAGCGGCTGCCGCGCGCCCTCTACGGCCGGCGGGCGAACCGCCGCATGCTCGGGAAGTCCCGCAACCCCCGCTGGTACGCACGCTGGGTCCGCCAGCAGCAGGGCAGCCCGCCCACCGACTTCTTCCGCTCCGCCCTCGACCTCGTCCAGGGCGAACTGGTCAACGAGCCCGAGCGCATGGACCGGGTGCTCATGCAGGCCGTGCTCTCCGACCTCGACCAGGCATGCCGAACCCGTCTCCTCAACCCGTGGCGCCGCCGACGCACCAGCCGCTTCGTGCTGCTCTTCGACGAGGCGGGGCACGAGGACTCGCGGGTCCAGCGCTTCCTGCGCGAGTTGCGGTCCGCCGTGGACGACCTGCGGTGCACCTCGGTGTTCGCGGTGGCGGGCGGCGTACGCTCGCTCGCCGCGCGCATCCCCGACATCCATGCCACGGGTCTCGCCCAGGCAGGCGCCGAACTGATCAACATCGAGCGCCGCGGGATGCTGCCGGACCAGCCGACCGGCATCGTCGTACCGGTCGCGGAGGGGCCCGAGGACGACCAGGCCGCCGTGTACTGGCTGGGCCGCTGGCCGACGCTGGTGACGCCGTCGCCGCGCTGGGGTCCCGGTGCCGAAGTGGTCGGGGCACTGGGCGTGGTGACGCTCGCCCTCGCGGTCACCGGCGCCTTCGTCCTCGTACCGGGCACGTGGAACCGCGAGAAGGACGACCCCTGCCAGGGCTCCACCTTCCTCGGCGCCGACGGACAGTGCGTCGGGGTCGGCGAAGGCTCCGCGGGGTTCGGCAAGGGGCCCAGCGAGCAGGCCGTCCGGGCCGTGCTGGAGCAGATCGAGAGACAGAACGAGGAAGTCGACAGGGAACTCGCCGGCCGGCCCGCCGACGACCCGCGCCCCGGACGCCGCACCGTCGTCTACTTCGGCCCGCTCACGGGCGGCAAGGACGCCGAGGACCCCGTCCGCGGCGGCACGTTCGCCGAACTGCGGGGCATCGCGGTGGCACAGCGCCACATCAACGCGCAGGCTCTGCGCTCCGGCGAGCGCGTGCCGCTGCGGGTACTCGCCGCCAACGCCGGGGACCGTTTCCAGGACGCGCCCGCCGTCGCGGAGCGGATCGTGGAGCTCGCCGCGAGCGACCCGACCATCGCGGGAGTCGTCGGTTTCGGTCAGAGCCGCCGCAAGACGTACGAGGCGATGCGGATCCTCGACAAGGCAGGCATCCCGATGGTCGGCACCTCGGGCACGGCCGACGAACTCCTGCAGCAGGGCACCCACTACTACCAGACGGCAGCGACCGACTCGCGGGCCGCCGAGCTGATGGCCGCCTTCGCCTCCGGCGCCGGGATCGCCGCGGGCGGCCGGCAGGTACACCGGGTGAGCCTGGTCGCCGACACCACCGACGCGTACAGCAACAGCCTCGCCGCCTCCTTCCGTGCCGCGTACGGGCCGGGGCGCACGGATGTCCTTCTCTACACGCCCACCGACGCGCCGGAGCCCGATCCGGTACCGGGTGCCCTCGGCGGGCGGCCGGTTCCGACGGTCGAGGACCTGGCCCGTGAGGTGTGCCGTGCGGTGAGTGAGGAGCCACGGACGGCGGTGGTGTGGTCGGCGCGGGCCAGCCAGTTCCAGCTGTTCCTGGCGGAGATCTCCCGCATGTCCGGCGACTGCCCGCGGTTCAGCGTGCTCGCGGGGGACGACGTGACCAACGCGCTCATGGACGAGCAGCGTCCCTGGGACCACTTCAAGGGCCTCTCCCTCTTCTACGTTTCGCACGGCTACGCCCCCACGCTCGCGGCGACGAGCCCGGAGGCGGCGGCCTTCCTCGCCGCGTACGACCGTGCGTACGGCGGTGACCGCAGCGCCCGGAGCAAGGCCATGCGTGAGGACGGCCACGTCGCCCTCGCCTGGGACGCGTTGCGCTACCTCGCCGAAGGCATCGACCAGGCCTGGCGCACCACCGGAGGGCACGACGGCCGGCTGGACCGTGGACTCGTGCAGGGCGTGCTCTACCAGGGCCTGGGCGGAGGCGGCTTCGACGGCGCCACGGGCCGTATCGACGCCCACGGCGCGGCGAGCGGCGGAAGACTGACGGAGGACAAGCTGCTCGCGGTGCTGCGGGGCACGGACAGGGGGCCCGTGACGGAGCTGCTGTGCGGCACGGTGGCCCGCGGCGACGAGCGCACCACATGGGGCCCGAAGAACCCGAAGAAGGGGAAGGAACTCCCCTGCCCCTGAGGAACCCTGCCCCCTGGAGAACACCGCGTGGCGGCAGGTGCGTTCGGTGACCAGGGCCGCGCAGGCGGTTCGCCACCGGCCCCGGTCTCGACCACCCGGTGCCCCGGAGGTTCACTTGTGGGCATGAACGAGGGGTTGTGGAGCAGGCTGTCCGCGGAGACACGAGCGGAGGTCGACGGTCTTGTCGCCGCCGGCCGCACTGTGCAGGCCATCGTGGTGATGCGGGAACGCGCAGGCCTGCCGCAGCCTGAACTCCGTGACTGCGTCGATCTTCTGGCGCAGCGGTTCACGGCCCTGCAGGAACAGGCGACGACGCCGGGCGGTTGATCAGGTGCGGGCCGACCGCTGCGACTCCCCGCCCCGCTCACCCCGCCGGCGTTCCCTCGCGGTGCACACCGGCCGCCGGCACGGGCGCCCGACGACGCACCCGGCCCGGACTGCGAGGGGCGCTGTACCGGGTGGGGGTTGCCGCCGGCACACCGTTCGGAGGCCCCGGCCGTGCCCGGCCACAGCCCGTTTCCCTTCGACCGCCGGCCGTGTCGGGCGGCAGGCGCCGGGCCGGGCCCCGCGCGCCCGCTTTCGCGCGACTCCGCCGGCCCCGACCGACCTCGTCAGCGCCGTGTGGTGCACCGCGGCGGAAGGGCGCGGCGTTTGCCCGTGCCCGATGTGCGCTACGTCTCATCCGTGGGCTGTTACACCGGATGCGCGGCCGGTGTCTCCATGCCGAGTCCACAACGCAAGGGAGACATCATGAACGGGAACGTCGAGGTCGTCGTGGTCGGCGGCGGGTACGGGGGCGTGACGGCGGCCAATCGCCTGGCGCGACGCGACGGTGTGTCGGTGACCCTGGTCAATCCGCGTCCCGAGTTCGTCTCGCGGATCCGCCTGCACCAACTCGTGGCCGGCTCCGATGACGCGGTCGAGGCCTTCGGTGAGGTACTGGGCGGGAACGTCCGGCTGGTCGTCGACACCGCGACCCGGATCGACGCCGCCGAGCGCCGGGTGTCGCTGGCGGGCGGTGGCTCGCTCTCGTACGACTACCTCGTCTACGCGGTGGGCAGCGGCGCCTCCGACCCCCGTGTGCCCGGAGCGGCGGAGTTCGCTCATGCGGTGTCCGATCTCGAGGGGGCGCAACGACTGCGGTCGGCGCTGGCCGCGACGCCCGCGGCGGCTCCGGTGGCCGTGGTCGGGGCGGGCCCGACCGGCCTGGAGACCGCCGCCGAGCTGGCGGAAGCAGGCCGGAAGGTCACCCTGGTCTGCGGCCGGGTGCTCGGCCCGTCGCTGCACGCCCGGGTCCGCCGCCCGGTCGCCCGCCGGCTCGCCAAGCTGGGTGTCACCGTCCTCGAAGGACCCCGCACGTCGGTGACGGCAGTGACACAGGACGCCGTACGACTCGACGACGGCCGCGAGCTGCCCAGCGCGGTGACGATCTGGACCGCGGGTTTCGGCGTCCCGGACCTGGCCGCCCGCAGCGGGCTGCGCACCGACACCGAAGGCCGCCTGCTCACCGACACGACGTTGACCAGCGTGGACGACGAGCGCATCGTCGCCGCCGGGGACGCGGGTGCGATGCCGGACCACCCGTTCCGGATGAGCTGCCAGGCGGCCGTGCAGCTGGGCCCGGCGGCCGCCGCCACGATCCTGCGCCGGATCGCCGGAAAGAAGCCCGCTCCCGTCCGGATGTTCTTCGCCGGGCAGTGCCTCAGCCTCGGCCGGAACGAGGGTGTCACCCAGTTCTCCTACCCGAACGACAAGGTGAACGCCCTCTCCATCAGCGGGCGGACCGGCGCCGGCGTCAAGGAGATCGCCTGCCGGTTCACCCTCGGCAAGCTGGTGTCCGGGGCACGCAAGGCCAGTTCCCGGCCGTCCCGCGACGGCGGCACCGGCCGCCCGGGAACACCTCCGCCGGACCACCGCACCACGGTGTCCACCACCGGAAGCGCAACCTAGCCGCCACGTCCCCCTTCGTCCTTCGGCCGGACCGACCGGTCCGGCCCGGGAAGGTCCGCATCGCAGCAACGAGCACACAACGCCGCGGCCTTCTCCGCCGCGGCCTGGCACCGGGGCACCGTTCCCACCAGCCCGCCCACCCCCACAGCCCCGGTCCGAGGGGCCGACCGCGAGAGAGCGAACCGCACACCATGAACGACCACGCCCCCGACTCCGCGACCGAGGCCTTCGTCGCCCACCGCGACCTGCTGTTCACCGTCGCCTACGAGATGCTCGGCTCGGCGGCCGACGCCGAGGACGTCCTCCAGGAGGCATGGCTGCGCTGGGTCAGGGTCGACCTGACGCAGGTCCGGGACCAACGCGCCTACCTCGTACGGACCACGACCCGGCAGGCACTCAACCGGCTGCGCACCCTCAAACGGCGCAAGGAGTCCTACGTCGGCCCCTGGCTGCCCGAGCCCCTGCTCACCGCGCCGGACGTGGCCGAGGACGTCGAACTGTCCGAGAACCTGTCGCTCGCCCTCATGTTCATCCTCGAGACCCTCTCACCGACCGAACGCGCCGTCTTCGTGCTGCGCGAGGTCTTCGACTTCGGTTACGACGACATCGCGGACGCGATCGACAAGAGCCCCGCCGCCGCACGCCAGATCGCCCACCGGGCGCGCCGGCACGTCGACGCCCGCCGGCCGCGCACAGCTGTTTCGCGGGAAGAGGCCCGGGCGGCGCTGGACTCCTTCCAGCAGGCGCTCGTGACCGGGGACCTGCAGGGGCTGCTCGACGTACTCGCCCCCGACGTCGTCTTCGTCAGCGACGGCGGCGGCCTCAAGCTGGCGGCGCTGCGACCGGTCGTCGGCGCCGACAAGGTGCTCCGCTACATGGTCGGCAGCCTCGACAAGGCCGGCGGCACCTTCACCAGTGAGCCCACGACGGTCAACGGCAACCCCGCACTCGTCCTGCGCCTGGGCGGCGAGATCGACGGCGTGCTGGCCTTCCGCGTGGAGAACTCCCGCGTCACCGGCCTCTACTACGTCCGCAACCCCGAAAAGCTCACCCGCGTCGAGTCCGAGACCCCCCTCACCTCCCACTGACCACTCCCCCGCGCGACGGACCTGTGCGCAAGAGGCGCCCGACGGCGCACTCGCCGCCGGGCCGGCATCCGGCCGGGGTCCGACGGGCGTCGGCCGGATTCAGCAGTCGTGACGCCTCAGCGTACGCGGACGCCGGCCCGGAACACCGCGCGTACGTCCAGCAGGGCGGCGGGGTCCTGAACGGGGTCGCCGGCCGTGACCAGGAGGTCGGCGTCGGCTCCCGCCGTGATCCGTCCCTTGCGGCCCTCGACGCCGCACAGCCGGGCCGCCAGGCTCGTCACGGACCTGAGCGCGTCGAGGTGCTCCACGCCCAGCCGGGCCAAGTCGCCGACCCCGTGAGGGAGGACGTCGTGCGGCTTGGCGGGCCCTATGCCGGCGTCCGAGCCGATGACGACCTTGGCCCCCGCCTCGTTCAGAGCACGGAAGGCGTTCAGGATGGTCTGGACGTGCGCGGCCATGGCCGGGGGAGGAACGAAGGGCACGTTGGGGTCCATGCCCAGCGTCAGGCTGGCGTAGGTGTCGCTCTCCACGATTGCCTGCACGAGGGCCGGGTCGGGTTCGGTGCCGCCGTCGGCCGTGAGGAAGCTGACGTGCTCCAGGCTGTCCACTCCCGCTTCCAGGGCGTCCTTGATGGAGTCGACGCCGTGCGCGTGGGCGGCCACGGGCAGACCGAGTCGGTGTGCCTCGTCCACGACCGCGCGCAGGTCCGCCAGACCGTACTGCGACGCGTGGGGAGGTATCGACCCGGGTGTCATGTTGCCGCCGCTGGCCATGATCTTGATGACGGAACAACCCCGGGCGTGGCGTTCGCGCACGGCGGCGCGGAGGGCCGTGATGCCCTCCACCTCGCCACCGAAGAAGTGGCAGTGCCCGCGCGGGGTGGTCAGCGGGGGGCCGGCAGCCAGGATCTCGGGGCCGCGCTCGGGCGCCCCCGCGAACTCCTCCACGAGGGCCAGGGAGAGGTAGCTGCGGTCACCGAGGTCGCGGACGGTGGTGACGCCGGCCTGGAGGGCGGACCTGGCAGCGGCCCTCATCCGGACCAGCAGATCCTCGTCGCTGGTCCCGGCAAGTGCCGCCACGGGGTCGGGCCCGGCGTCGAAGGCGAGGTGGGTATGGGTGTCGATGAGGCCCGGCAGCAGGCAGGAGTCGGAGCCGAGGTCGATGACCTGTGACCCGTCGTCGGGAACCGTGCCGCTGCGGTCCACACGTGCGATGCGCTCGCCTCTGATATGCACCGTGGCAGGCCCCGACAGGGTGAATCCGTCGAACATCGCACCGGCGTGTACGGCAAAGGACTTCATGGGTGGGCATTCCCTTCAGGGTAGGTACGTCATGTCGTCGCGAGCCGGTGGGAGAGCACCCGCGAGCCCGCAGTGCGAAGCTCCGTCCGCCACCGCTGGGCCGCGCCCGCGAGCGTTGTGGTGAGCGGGACTGCGCCCGCGGTCCCGGCGGGGCCCTGACCCTGGGGCGGCCGGGGGCCTGCCGCCCGGTCGCGGTCTGACCGACCGCGCCGTTTCGCGGGGTCCGTTGCGGAATCCCCGCCGAGCCGAAAGGCTGCCGAACGGCCTTCCGGCAGCCGACAGGCCGTTTGGAGCAAGCGGCCGCCGCCGGAGCCGTCAGTCGACGACCATGCCGACCAATCGCATCCGCATGTCTTCGAGTTCTGATTCCGGGGCCTGCTGCACGAGGCGGGCGATCTCCCTCGCCTCGTCGCCCACGGGCGCCCGGCCGGGGGCCGGTATCCGCTCCATCAGGTCCATCACCTCGGATGCGGCGTCGGCGGCGGTGATTCCACCGGCCTCCATGCTCTTCACTCCGTCCACGAACCTGCCGAACGACTTCCCGTAAAGGGCTCGCTGTTCCTCGGTCAGCGACGCGGCGAGGTGCAGCAGGTCCGCGGCAACCCGCTCCTGGCTCCCGGTGCGCATACTGCCCGGGACCGCGACGACGACCTCGACTCCGAACTGCTTGAGTTCCATCCTGTAGGCGTCCGCGATCGTGTCCATCGCGGCCTTCGAGGCTCCCAGCATCCCGAGGAAGGGCAGGGGGAAGCGCGCGGACGTGGAGCCGATCTGGACGATGCGTCCACGAGCCCGGCGCAGAGCGGGAAGGAAGGCATTGACGACGGACATCGCACCGAAGACGTTGACCTCGAACTCATGCCTGACTCGGTCGAGCGGGAGAAGCTCGAGCGGGCCCGGGGTGACCACGGCGGCGTTGCTGACCAGCACGTCCAACCCTGACTCTCCCAGTGATCGGGTGACTTGACCCACCCAGCGGGCCACCGACGCCTCGTCCGTGATGTCGCAGACGGTCAGCACGACGCCTCCGTGCGAGGCGGCATTCACCTCGGCGGCCTCGTCTGCCGTCAGCGCCGTGCCGAATACCCGGTGGCTCGCGGCCAGTTCGAGGGCGAGTTCCCGGCCCAGGCCGGTGCCGGCCCCGGTGATGGCCACGGCTCGCTGCCCCGAAGTCTGATTGGTCACTGTGATCCATTCCTTTGTTGCGCCCGTCGTCCTGGGACCGGCGAGTGCCCTGCCCCGTCCGCCGCCGTGGTGATGGGCGTTTCCGTCCATCCGGCGGCGGGCCGCGGATCCCGCCGAGGCGGGGCCGGACGCGCCGAACCGCGACCAGTCCGGTCGCGGCGCGGTGGGTGGCGGCCCCCGCCGGGAGGGACGTGCCCGTCGGTCCCGCACGGGTTCCTTCCGCTGTCACCAGGGAGACGATCCGGCCAGGCCGGATGTGACGGTTCGCGGAAGAAATTCCCTTCGGACGCGTCGAGGGGCGACGGCGGAGTCGGCGGACGACCGCCGCCTCGCGGACGGTCGCGGGCTCTGCGCAACGACGGAACGGCTTTTCCGCCGGGTGCCCGGCGCCCCACCGCAACGCGCGTCGGACCCCCTCTCACGCCCGGGACCCGGCAGAGCGCCCGCACCGAGGCGCCGACGAAAGCGGCCCACGGGCCCCGTCACGCTCGGACCGCTCAGACGTGCGCGATCTTCTCGGGATTGAGGACCCTGCGGTATGCGCTGATGAGGCCGTCCCTGAACTCCACGGTGTCCACGCAGAGCACCCGGCCCTCCCTGCGGATCAGCAGGGCGGGCTCGCCTCCGACCTCGACGGCCTCGACGCGGTCGGCGCACCATCGCCGCCCCAGCCGAACCATCACCATGGCGATGCGCGCCCCGCCCAGAATGGGCTTGCGCGCCGAAGGAGTCATGCCGCCACCGTCGGTGACGAACACGGCCTCCGGATGCAGGAGCCGCACCAGCCCGGCCAGGTCCCCGGCCTCGTAGGCGGCGCGGAACGCGGCGAGCAAGCGCTCGCGCTCCGCTCGTGACGCCTGCGGCGTGGACTGCCTCGACCTGGCCACCCTCCGCCGCGCCCGTGAGGCGAGCTGGCGGGCCGAGGCCACGGAGGCGCCCAGCACTTCGGAGATCCGGCTGAACTCGAGGCCGAAGACGTCGTGAAGAACGAAGGCCACTCTCTCCGGCGGGCTCAGCTCCTCCATGACCAGGAGCATCGCCGACCCGACGGACTCGTCGACGAGCACGGCCTCCGACGCGTCCGGCCCCGTCAGCAGGGGCGCCGGCAACCAGGGCCCCACATAGATCTCCCTGCGGGCGCGGGCGGACTTGAGGATGTCGTACGACCGTCGCGCGGCCACCGTGACGAGCCAGGCCCGAAGATCGTCGACGTCGCGCAGATCGGCCGCGACGGCCCGCAGCCATACGTCCTGGACCACGTCCTCGGCGTCGGCCACGCTTCCGAGCAGCCGGTATGCCGCTCCGAAGACGGCGGGCCGGTGCGCCGGCCACTCGGCATCGAGCACACCGGACCGCCCGGGTATCCGCGTCACGTCACACTCACCTGTCTCCTCGGCCCGCCATCAGCTCTCGGATGTGGCACCCCGTGAAGGAATCGAGATATTTTTTGTCCAGAAAATGCGCCGACGAGAGCAACCTTCGTGCCGGGGGGAGACAGGACTCAGTCGCGACCGAGCCCGCGGCGCACCTGCGAGGCCAGAGCGGGAGCGTGCGCCTCGGCGTCGGCCTTCACATCGGCGAGGTTCTCCTCGGCCAATGCCTTCCTCCAGGCTTCCTCCGCTCGCCCCATGGCGCTGTTCACCGCGCACGGGCGACGAAACCCGCCGGTCGGCACCCGCTCGCCGATAGTGCCGCACCGACGGATCTCGGCGCACCGGAACAGCGGCTGGTCGCCCTCGATGGCAAGCACCACGTCCAGCATCGACATCGCCTCCAGCGGGCGGGCCAGCCGGAAGCCGCCTCGCGCGCCGGGCACCGATTCCAGCAGCCCTCCCTTGACGAGTTGCTGGAGCTGCTTGTTCAGGTACGACACCGACAGATCGTGAGCAGCCGCCAGCTGCGCGGTCGAGACCGGCTCGCCGTCCCCCAGCCACGCGAGGTTGAGCAGGGTGTGCACCGCCCACTCGACGCCCTTACTCGTTCGCATAACTGGATATTAAACATCCAGTTCAGCCGGGTCAAAACGCGGAGCCGGCCGCTGAGCCCTGCAGCCGGAACGACGGCTGAGGCATGCTCCGGGCAGGCGGAATCACACGGTTGATCACGGATCTTCGACCGTCCTCACCGTCGCCGAGGGCGGTCGACTGCACAGCGTGCCCGACCCGGGATCTCCAGGCCGTCGGCTCCAGGAGCGCTTGTGGCGCAGCACACGGAGTGTTCCGTCCCGTGTGGATCGCCATGGCCGCCTTGAGGGGGAAGCGACGAGAGTCCGGCCCCGGGAAGGTGGCCGGCAAAGCCTCGGCGGGTCGCGGCCGGTGCCGCAGAGACCTCGATGCTCAGTGTGCCGCAGCGACCGCGATGCTCAGCGTGGGGGTGCGTAGGCGGGTCCAGCGGCCGAAATGACCGGTGCGCCTCCCGTCCGCATTCCCGGATGGCCGGCCCAGCACATCGGCATCGTCCAGAATCTAGAGCGAGGCTCGGCGCGCCACGCGATGGCGGAGGTAGACGAATCTCGAGCTGAAGGTGCGGGTCTCGACGAGTTCGAGATCCACCCGGCGCTCGTCTCGGGGAAAGAACGGAATACCACCGCCGACCAGCACCGGGTGGACCATGGCCCGGTACTCGTCGATCAGATCCGACGCGGCCGCCTGTGCGGCGAGGGTCGCGCCGCCGATCGCGATGTCGCCCTCCCCCGGCTCGGCCCGCAACCGCTCGATGGCCTCCGCCAGCCCGCCGGAGGCCAGACGGGCGTTGCCCTGAACCGTCGACAGCGTGGTGGAGAACACCACCTTCGGGAGCGGCTTCCAGAGCGAGGTCCATTCGAGCATCGCGTCGTCGAGCGAGGGATCCTGGTCGGCGGTCTCCCAGTACAGCATCGTCTCGTACAGCCGTCGCCCCATCAGATGGACCCCGACCTCCCGGATCTCGTCGATCCAGAAGCGAAATACCTCCTCGTCCGGCGCCGTCCAGTCGAAACGGCCGTCCGGCCCGACGATGTAGCCGTCAAGGGAGACGTTCATCGAATAGGTCACGCTGCGCATGAGAAGTCCTCCTCGGTGACGGGTTCGACAGTACGACCGCCGGACACCGCAGAACTCATCGCGGCTCGCGGGTCCCCTGGACGGCCGAGTCACCTCACGAGGCCATGTCGTCGAGAACGCCTCCGGCGTTGCGTCCGCCGGTCCAGGTGGGTCGGGCCGACGGCGACGTCTCAGGTGGTCGAACTGAGAGGTCACCCACGAGGGTGGACGGCCCCAAGCCCGGATCAGCCGCCGGCCAGCGTCGCCGCCACCGACTGGAACCAGGCGCCGTGGGAGGACGGCTCGGGCGGGCCGACCTCCATGCCGAGTTCGGCGGCTGCCAAGGCGTAGTCGCCCTCGTCCAGAGGGAGCGCGAGCAGCTCGTGGAGTTCGCCCACGAGGCGCGCGACCACCTGAGCGTCGGTGGTGGCGGCGTAGTCGGCAACGGCGGCATCATGGTCGGGAAACTCGTCGACGATGTCCTGCGAGAACCAGCCGCCGAGCAGTTGCGCTGTTTCCGGGAAGCGCGCGTGCCACTCCCAGTGAGTCTGCGGCGACGACGGTTCCGGGACGTCGCCTTCCTCGATGCTCTCCCTCAGGTGATCGGCCAGCACCGTCAGCCAGTCACCGATCTCCGACTGGGGCATCCCGGTGTCCGGCATCGCGTAGAACTCACCCAGCTGGTGCCGGATTCGGCCCGGTGGATTGCGACCGTACTCGCGCAGCTGGCGCTCCGCCTCCGCAATTGCCCAGGGGCGGGTGTGCCACGTGACACGGAGATACGCGTCCAGCGCGCGGCTGCGCCGCTCCGGGGTGTCGTCGGCCGGCTGCCCCAGGTACGCGCGCATCACCTGGTCCAGCTCGCCATACCGGCGGTCGTGTTCGAGAGGTCTCATGGACATGTGCGGACAGCCCTACAGGTAGAACGGGACGGTCGTGTGGACGACGAAGCCGTGCGGGCTCGACGGCTCGCGGCGCAACACCACGCGCGCCGCGCGGACGTCGACGGGCCCCCGCCCGGCCAGCAGGTCGGCCTCAAGCTGCACTCGGCCCACGGACTCCTCGCGGGAGGGCCAGGCGGCCTCGATGGTGAGTCGGGCCCGGGTGCCCTGGGCGAGCCAGCGGTGGACGGCCTGCTCGTTGGCGGTCACCACCTGCTGGGTGGCCCAGTGAGCGGTCTCGCGGTCGGGGTAGGAAGCGGAACGGGTCAGCACGGGGGCATCCTCTCAGGGCTCCGGTCAGGTGCTGCGGTGCAACGGATCACTAGTCGGAGAAGCTCCAGAACAGACCGACCTCGGTGTCCGAGAGGACGACCAGGCCGCAGTCCTCCATGAGCACGCTCAGCGGGGCGTACTCCAAGCCCTCCAGCGCGAAGTCGAGTGTGCCGGGCGCGCTGCCGGTCCTGCGGACGTTGGTGCGATAGGTGGCCTCGTCCCCGTAGCGGGCCAGGATCGTGCGTGCCATCGCCCTCAGCTCGTCCTCGGACTCGTCGAAGTACTGGAGGTTGGACAGGGTGCAGCCGGCCTCGGTGAGGGCCAGGAGCAGGTTCTCGGCGCTGTCCCGGTCGATCTCCTTGAGACGTGGCGCGACGTACTCCGGGGGGTGGACGGCGAACGGATACATGGGGGATCCCGCGCGCTCGGGGTCCTCCTCCGCGTCGTCGACGCGTGCCCAGCCCCGGGGGTCCGGAACAGCCCGGGCCATCAGTGCGAGGACGTCGAGCGTCCAGTCCTCGTGGCGGCGCGGGCCGGTGGCGATGTACGCGACCGCGTCCCTGTACAGGTGGCGTACCGCGGCTTCCCAGGAGGTCCGGTCGACGGGCATGTGGTGCTGGCCTTTCTCGGCGGGGCGCCGGCTAGGACTTGGAGGGCATCGACGTCATGACGGTGAACGGCGGGGTACGACCGCTGTCGTACCGGATCCGCGTGTCGATGCCGGTGACGTCGTACGCCTTGGCGTTCATGCCGCCCTGCTTGTACCCGGAGAGCGGGTCGTTCGGGTCAGCCGGTTGTTTGCTCACACTGCGGCCGCTGGTCTCGCCGTTCGGCGCGGTCGCATGGAAGGCTTTGACGTCTCCCTCCCCCGGCGGCGGCGGGCCCTTGATCCACGCCTCGATGGCGGCCTTGTTCTGGTTGAGGTTGTACTCGGTCAGCGCCTCCGCCCGCCGGTAGTTCGGGAAGGCCGAAGAGCTGCTCGGATACGGCTTGCCGTGCGGCCAGGCCTGGGTCGGGCCGTTCGTCTGCTGGTCGCGCAGGCGCTGCGCGAGTTGCTCGTCCGTCTTGCCGACGTGCTTGTCCAGGGTGTGGCCGTTCTCCATGTACTCGTTGGCGGCGAGGTTGAGGTCGTACTTGCCGGTCGAGTCGACCTTCATCCAGACCTGCGAGTCCTTGAACTCCTCCAGGGCCCGCATGCCGAAACCTTGCGCACGCGCCTCCTGCGCTTCGAACTTCGGAGCGCTCCGGTGAGCCTCGTCCAACGGTCCCATGAGCGCGTCGAGTTGCGGGACGAGCGCGTCGACGCGTCGGTTGTACGTGGTGACGATCGAGTTCAGCTTGGCGGTGTCCATGTTCAGGACGATGCCCTGACCCAGCTGACTCGCGCCCTTGGCGACACCCTTGGCCACGCCTTTCAGGAAGCCCTTGACGTCGTCCATGCCGACGCCGTCCTTGAGGTTGACCTCGACCTTGGGAATCGCGTCGCGCACGGCCTCGATGTAGACGTCCCATACCTCGCGATTGAGATAGACGGCCGCCTCGGCGAATTCGTAGAGGAGATCGCTGACCTTCTGAGCCGTGTCGAACAGCACGGTCATCACGGGGTGCGTGGCAGTCTGCGAGGAGGAGCTGTCGTGCTTCCACTCGTAGTTCTCGCGGCTCTTGCCCCACGCTGTGGTGCCCCACAGCGAACTGCAGAACTGGCGCATCGCGTCGTACCACTCACTGTTGGCCTGCTGCGTGATGCTGCCGACGTTCCCGGTCAGGCCGCTCTCCGCAAGGGAGAGCGAGGTGGTCGTCGCCATCCACGCCTTGGACAGCGAGTTCAGGTAGTGCTGCTGCGGGAACGGATAGACCTCGGCGACCTTGCCCATCCGGAAGGCATGCTTCACCACCGGCCTCAGCACCTCCCGGACCGGCTCGGGGACCCACTCGAGGATCCTGCGGATGAAGTCGTCGCCGCCGTCGTCGTCGCCCCACTTCAGATTCGGCACGGAGCCGTAGGCGGGCGGCTTATCGATGACCTTCGGCAACGGCTGGACGACCGGTTTGGCCTTACCTGTGGGATCGTTGGCCGCCTCCGCCTTCGCGTAGGCATTGGCCGTCGAAGTGAAGCCGACTGCCGCTCCCCCGATGCTGACGACGCTCTTGGCCCATACTTCGAGGAAGCGGTTGCCGACCTTGACGTACGACGTCGCGAAGGCCTGAGGTGAGGTGCCGTAACCGCCGGCGTCCGGGTACTTGTGCAGATCGTCGAGCAGGGACTTGGCGCCTTTGTCCATCACCGTCTGCTGGCTCGCCACACCGCCGGACACACGGTGGAGGTCGGTTGGCTTGACGTCGATGGTGCCGTTCTGACCCGGTGCTGGTGTCCCCATCAGCCGGCCCCCCAACCGCGCAGCACAGCCTGGTGCGCTGCAGCGTAGTTGATGTGGCTCGTGGTCGCGCACTCGTGCAGCCACTTCTGGGCCGCCTGGAGGTCCTGGGCCGAACGGTCCCACTCGTCGAGCTTGTCGACGAAGACCTCGCGGGCCTCACCCTCCCAGGACAGCACGACCGGCACGACCCGGTCGTGGAGGTCGTCCAGACTGCCGTTGAGCTTCCTGAGGATGTCCTCCAGTTCGGCGGCGAGCTCGCGAAGGGTGGCGAAGGAGACGGTGATGTGGCCGTCGTCCGCGCTCCCGGTCGGCATGATTCCCCCGTTTCTCGGATGTCGTCGGGTTGCGGCTGAGGTCCTCGGAAAGGCCGTCAGAAGGAGTCGAGACTGCTGCGCGGAGGGACGGGGCCGGCCGTCTCCTGGTTCGGTGTCGACAGTTTGCCGACCTCGCTGTCGATGTCCACCGCAATGCCGCGCAGTTTGGCCATCACTTCCAGTTCCTGTTCCGTGAAGCCGTCCCGGCTCAGACGTACGGCCTGCTCAAGGTGCCGGATCACTTCGCGGATGCGTACGGCGTCCTCGGCCGCCGCCCGGTGGAACCCGCGGTACGCCGTCGCCGCCGGCCCTCGCCAACCCGCCTCGATGCGGTCGACGACCGCGTCCATCCGCCTGATCTGTTGGTCCAGGTGATCCTGCATGTCATCGAGGTCATCGGCCAGTTTGGTGAGGTCCTGGCTCGACGCCCTGAGATCGACGCCGCCCTCTCGGCCCGCGCCCGCACCACGTACGCCCATGCTCCGTACCTCCGCCCCCGTGACCTCGGCATGAAAATCGCGTATGCACAGCGATCCTAACCTCGGGCTGTCCTGAGGACCGCGGCGGGCTGCGGCGCGGCGTGCAGTCGGCGGGCAGGCCGGGGTCTCCGACAGACCCGGAGCGGTACATCAAGTCCGGCAAGCGCGCCGGTGTCGGCGGCCATCGACGGGACCCATCGGCTGCCCGCACCTGCCGCAGCAGTGGGGTGAGTTGCTGGCGCGCCCGGAATTCTGCCATCAGAGTCCAGAAGCTGCTCAAAGTCCCCCCGTCACCACGCCCTGTGGCTCGCCGTTGACCGTTACGGCCGGGTCGGCCTCCACCACGCGCACAGTCAAGTCGATCGGCGCGGGACGGACGTTGGCTGATTCAGCTGACGAGAGATGTCGCACGTGGGAAGAGCCGTCGGCGAACGGGCGGACGGTGTGGGCCAGGAGGCGGGTCAATTCGTCGTCGAGGCCGTGCTGCAGTGGGGTGCCGTCGGGGCCGAACGAGTCGATCTCGCGCTCGACGAGCTGCTTGCCGGTGGCCGCGTGGGTGGCGGTGAAGCGCAGGATGCCACTCTCGTTGTAGCGGAACTTGATCTCGATCTTGTTCCGGCGGGTGTCCTGTTCACGAGTCGGAAGATCCACCTCGATGTTGGCCAAGGGGAAGGCACGGTCGCTGTCGGCCGGGTAGCCGACCTCGCCCTCGATCACCGGGACGCGCACGAAGGAAGCACGCGGTGTGTCCGGGTAGAAGGTGGCCGAACCCTCCGCGGGGAGCGTGGCATTGCGTCGGATGATGGCGCGGAAGCCCTTCTGTTCACCCGCGCTCACCGCCGTGCCCAGGTCGTAGCTGGTGACCAGGGAGAAGTCGCTGTCGTCGCCGAGTTCGCCGTCGAGGGAGGCCGCATAGATGGCCGCGCCTCGGGCGACGGCAGTCATGGGCCGGCACAGGCCGCTGTCGACGATGCGGTCGTGACCGAGGAGCTCGCCCAGGGCGTGACGCACCTGGGGGATCTGCGAGGTGCCGCCGATCATCAGAACGGAGTCGACGTCGTCGGCGGTGATAGCCAGGTCTTCCAGAGCTTGCTGGACCGTCTCCAGGGCGCGAGTGATGAGCGGGGTGATGGCTTCGGTGTACTCGATCGCGGTGATCCGGACCTCTCGCCTCGAGATCGAGGGGGCGAGGCCGACCGGGAGGTCGAAGAAGAGCGCGCCGTCCATCGGCACGGAGGACAGGGCGATCTTCGTCAGCTCGACCGAACGGCGCCACCGGCGTCGTTCGGCCTTGGTGAGCTGGTCCGCGGTCAGGCCGATCTTCTGCTGAATCAGCTGGGCCAGCGCGTTGTCGAACTCCAGGCCTCCGAGGGCGGTGATACCGCGGGAGGTCTGCTCCTCGAAGAGGCCGTCGTCGTATTCGAGGACGGTGACATCGATAGTGCCGCCGCCCCAGTCGAAGACGAGGAAACGGCCGGGGACCGGGACGTCGTGGGCGTACGAGATCGCAGCCGCGGTGGGCTCGTTGAGCAGGGCCCGGACCTTCACTCCGCCGAGCGCTGCCGCGGCACGGGTGCGGTAGCGGGCGCCGCCTGTGGCGTTGGCAGGGACGGTGACGACCGCGTCGGAGAGGTCGAGCAGCTGGGCCGAGACGCCTTCCTTCATCCGGCTGAAGAGGGAAGCGGCCGCGACCGTGCTGTGGAACTTCTCCGAGCCGACCCATGCGTGGTGCTCCTCCAGCTGGGCCGCGACCTCGAGACCGTCGATGCCGCCGTCCTTCTCGGCACCGGAGCGGGTGCCGAGCATGCGCTTCACGGCGTCGAGCGGCTCGCTCGTGCCGGTCTTCGCCTCCCAGCCGAAGCAGAGGGTGCGCTGGAGGTCGCGGACGGAGAGCACGGAGGGAAAGAGCTGCTCGAACTCCGACATCCGCCACTGGGCAGGCACGTTGTCGCCGTCGACCGGCAGCACTTCGGTGGTGTGCCCGTTCCAGTGGGCCACCACGGAGTTGCTGGTGCCGAAGTCGATACCGAAGGTCATCGCGTTCCCCTTTGCGTCACGCCAAGTCGCCCGCGCACCGCAGCACGCAGCGTCTGCCTGTAGGTCAGCGCCGGAGCCGGATCCTCCACGGCTGGTGCAGAACCGGAATCGACAATCCCCAGCGGAGCTTCCTGCCCGGCGACGGCCCGCAGCCAGCCGCGTTCGACAAGCTTCCCCGACTCCTTGTCGACGTAGGCCGGCGCGACAAGTTCAAAGGTGACCGGGCCTCTCCTCACCACACCGGGCTGGTCCTCCACGACGTTGAACAGCGACTGATCGCCGGCGTCGCCGACGATCTGCAGGCCGGCCTGCGCCGCCTCGTGGTCGAGGCGGGTCAACACTGCTGTCAGCTTCTTCGCCTGCAGCGCCTGCCGGTGCAGGACTGCCAGCTGTGCCAGGTGCATCTGGCGTGTGCGGATACTCTCCAGCACACCCTTGCGGACTGCTTCGGTGAACTGGGGAAGCACTCGACGCATCAGCTCGGCCCGGAAGGCGGAGACCAGATCGGCTTCGGTCTTCTTGTCGGCCAGAGCTGCGCCCAGTTTCTCCGTCGCCGCCTCCAACTCCCTTTCCACCACGGGTAGGAGCGTCTCGTTGACCGACTTCAGGATCGCGGCGGCGTCCAGCGTCCCCCGGCTGAGTTCGGGCAGGTGGCTCTCGGTGAACCGCCAGGGAGCAGCCTCGGCCGCCCTGCCCTCCCCACGACTCCGCACGCTTCCGCTGTTCGGCCCACGTCCCGGGCGCGGCCGGGATCCGTCACGGGGGCCAGCACCATTGTCGCCTTTACCGGCTCTGTTCCTCACGATGTGCTGCTCTCTGGGTCTTCAAGGGCCGCGGGGTCTTCAGCAGCCGGGGAAAGGCGTTCTGTCGCCGTGGTGATTATTTCTCGGGCCGCCTCGGTACGAGACCACTCGCGGTCGCTGTCCGTGGGCGGCACGGTGAGCCTCTGCAGAGGCTCGGGCGGGAGTTCCAGCCGGTGGCTGGTGCCGGTGGAGTCCTTCCAGCGATGCGGGGCGAGCGGGACGGCGAACCGGGGTACTTCCTGCTGCTCCCGCTCGGCCTTCTCGATCATGTCCTTGGCGCTGTTGATCCGGACACGGCCGCTGTCGTCGAGTTCCTTCCTCAGGGCGCGCCAGGCCTTCTTCCAGTCGTCCGCTCCGTCGGGCACGCCGAGCGTCAGATAAGGGTTGCGCGGCTGGTCGCGTTCTCCGAGGGGCCGGCCTTCCAGAAAGCTCCGATTCTTCCGCAACGTGGCCACGGCGCCTCCGCCGAGCTGGTCCCGCACGGGGGGACGGCCTTCCGCGTCCTGCTCCAGGAGTCTGAGGCTCTCCTTCATCTCATGGCCGGCGCGCAGGTAGGCCTGAATGTTCTGGGCCTCCCAGCGCACCGGCTGCGAGTGGTGCCGGAGCCTTGCGGCCATCGTGAGCGCCGCCTTCCTCCGCTGTTCCGCCGCCTCGTCGTCTCCAAGGAGGAGGGCACGGTGCATCTGCCGCACAGCCCTGATCAGGGTCCTGACGCCGATCCAGCCGTTGAACTGCGTGTTGCTCACGCTGCGCACGCGGGGGTGGATCCGCTCCAGGAGAACCCACAGCAGCTCGTCGGCGACGAGGTCGTCCGGGACCTCTCCGGTCCGCCGCACTTCGCGGAGAGCGTCGAGGAGCTTCTGCGTCGGCGGCAGGAGGTCGGTCCACTCCTCGGCAACGGCCTTGGCGTCGTTGGCCTGCAGCCTCACCAGCAGGCGCCAGTCCTGCGGCCAGTCAGGGCCGGGTGCCGTTCCCGGGCCTGCCTCGCGTCGCTCCCGTTCCAGGGGCCAGGCCAACAGGTCCATCTCCTCATCGGTGAGAGACGTCGGGTCCAGGCGGGCGCGGAAGTACGCAGCACGGGAGGTGCCGTCGCGCTCGGGGACCGCGCCGATCCACTCCTCGTCGATGTAGTCGTCGAGGAGCGCCCGCGGAAGTTTCGCCAGGAGCGCCCTCTGCCGAGGGGCCGGGAGATTGGTCACCATCAGGCGACGATCGTCCTGGTAGATCTGCCACATGCTGCCCGGCTCCCCCAGGAGCGGCAGTGGCTTGTCCTCCAGCAGGGCGCGGGCGCGGTCGTTGAGCCGGCCGTGGAAGACGTCCAGCCCGTGGTTCTGTGCCGTGACGAGCAGGGAGACGCCCTCGACCGGGTCGTCCTGCCGGGACGCCGCATCGGCCGCTGCCCTGGCCAACTTCTGTGCTGAGGAGGTTCCGGCCTCCGCCTTCAACGCGTCGGGCAGCATGAGTTCCGCGAAGGAGCGGGCGCGCTCCCAGGCCTCCCGGTCGGCGAATCCGTCGGGGACCGGCTGGGGCATGGCAGGTTCCGGCTGCTGCTGCGGCGGAACGACCGCAGCGGGGCTGCCGGCTCCTTCCGCAACCTCCGGTGCTTCTCCGACGATCCGGCCCTGGGCGCGGGCCTGACGGAGGGCGAGGCGGCGGGCGATCTCGCGCTGCCGCAGCACCTCCCGTCGGGCCTGCTCGTCGTGGCCCGCTCCCAGCGGGTTTCCTGTCGTCATCAGAGCTCCTCCGCGAAGATGTGCACCTGCTCGATCACCGCGGCAGGAGTCCGGTCCAGGCTGTAGGAGTCGGCGAAGGCGATCCTGGTGGCGAGGCCTCCGGCACGGACCTCGTTGCGCAGGGCCTGGAGCCGTTCATTCCCGCACTTCTCGTCTGCGGACTCCAGCGGATGCTTGACGGCGATCGCGACGGGCTCACCGGTGAAGTCCGACGTGAAGAGCGCCACGGGGCCGGAGGCGGTCTCCTTGAGGCTGACGTTGGGCTCCTCGTTCGCCCAGCCCTTCAGCAAGACGGCGTGCTCGTCCGGGTCGATCTGCAGTTTCCGACCCCGCAGGGCGTCGGTCAGGTCGCGGGCGAGCCGCCAGTCGTACAGCGGGTGGAGGCGCATGTTGGAGTAGTCGCGCAGGCAGGTGTAGCAGGAGCTGCGGCAGTTCTGCGCATGATGTCCGGCCTCCAGGTCGTGCACGTACCGGTCCACCGCCTGGAGGAACTCCTCGATGTGTTCCTCCGAACCGAGGTAGGTGCTGAAGCCTGCGCCGTTGTCGAGGCTGTCCGCCAGGTAGGCCATGACGGGAGCGGCCACCGGGGCGTCCGAGCCGTGGATGCCGCTGAGGAGTTCCTCCGGCTGCACGTCCAGGTGCGGGGCGGCGGCGCGGCGCAGCAGGGCCGCCAGCGAGTACCAGGCGGCGCGCCGGCCGTGGTAGGCCTCGGGGAAGCCGTCGATCTGCTGGGACTTCGAGATGTCGAAGCGGAGGCCCCGGCTCGTGTCGAGGGCGCCCTTGGCCCCGATGAAGAGCATGTCGGTGTGCTGGGTGGCGCCGAGGGCGGTCTCCAGGTCGGCTTCCGCCTTGGGGTGGTCCAGCGCGACGTATCCGCCCCATGGACCGGCGTTCTTTGCGAACCGGAAGAGCTTTCCGGCATTGGTGTTGACGATGTAGCGGTCGCCGCTTCCGGTGTGGACGACCATCCAGTCGTCGGCGGCGCGGTGGACGCGCGGGGCGGTGTTCTCCAGGTCGGTGGCGGTCCGTGCGCTGGTGGCGTTGGAGCCGAGCTCCCGGTAGCCGTCGTAGTCCCGTGCTTCACGGGCGGCCCGAAAACCTGCGGGCTCACGGAAGGGGACGGCCTTGTAGTACTTGCTCTCCGCTCCGCAGGCGGGGCAGGTACCGGCGCTCCCGGTATCCGGGTCGACAACGGCCTGCGGGTCCACGTGGGAGCAGATCCGGCACATGGCTACCAGTTGTTCCGGCCCGAACGGGTCCTCGGCGGCCTGTACTCCGCGCCCGCTCGGGACGAGGGAGACCACTCCCCTGGAGCGGAGCAGACGGCCGTCCTGCGGGGTTTCGCTGCCCGGTGCGAACTTGCTGAGGGCGACGGCCAGGTCCCGGTTGACGGAGTCGGCCGGCGGCCAGGGGAAGGTCTTCTGCGGGATGCTCCGGTAGAGGAGACGGGAGCGGGTCGGGAAGCCGAACATGGGCAGGAGGCCCGCCTCGGCCAGACGCTGACTGAGGTCGGAGTGGCCGACCGTCCGGGCTGCCACCTCGTCGACCTGGTCGAGGAGTTCGTCGATGGCGGCCACCGGATTCACGGCGGCGACGCTCGCCGGTGATCCGGCCTGGAGGGCGGCGGCAGCGGCTCTGATGCGGTCCGGGCGCTCGGCGATCCAGCGGCGGACGGCACCGCGATGCATCGGCCAGTCGGCGGCGAGACCGAACTGTCCGTGCACGTTGGTCGTCATGTCCGGCCCCTTCCGGCGCTCCGCCGGCTGCAGGGGCTCGAAGGCCTGGCGCAGGACCTCTCCCAGCAGGACCCGCCGGAAGACGGAGACCATGTCGAGTACCAGGTAGGGCGGTGGAGTCGGATCGTTGGTGATGGCTTCCGGGCGGGCGAAGTAATGCTCGTCGTGACTTCGGCCGCGGCAGACGGTGAGGGCCAGGGCGACCGGGCTGTTGCGTCGGCCCGCACGCCCCACCCTCTGCTGGTAGTTGAAGCGGGTGGGCGGCATGTTGGCCATGATCACGGTGTTGAGCGGGCCGATGTCGACACCGGCCTCCATGGTCGTGGTCACGGAGAGCAGTTCCAGGCCGTCCGCCCGCGGAACGTCCTTGTCGCCGAGGAAGACGTCCTGGAAGAGGCTCTGCCGGCGCTGGGCCTCCAGCCGGTCCGTCTGACCGGTCAGCTCTGCCGTGCGCAGGGGGAAGTCACCGGTGCGGTGCGCGGCCTTCCAGGCGTAGTAGTCGTCCTCGAGGACTCCGCTGTACTGCTGGGGCAGGACAGGCAGCGGGGTCAGGCACTTGGTGCACACTCCCGCGCCCGGGTGAAGGTGCGGCCGGTGGCAGGAGGGGCATGTCCAGGTCTTGTTCTCGCCGGAGCGGAGCGCCACCTTCTCCGGCTTGATGACGTAGTCGACCACGGCGTCCTTCCAGACGCCGAGCACCCGGTCCTCGACCGTCTGCACATCGGAACCCTGGCGTTCGGCGACCTGCTTCCAGAAACGCTTCAGAGGCGCAGGCGGCCTCTGCAGAGAGGCACGTATCCGGGTGAAGCGCCGCATCAGGCCGAGTATCCGCAGACTGGCACGCGCCACGGCCTGATCGCTGTCCCGGCCGATCTCTACAGGCGAGCGATCGTCACGCAGGCAGAGCCAACCGAGTCCGAGCGATTCGAAGTCACGGCCGCCGCCGGAGAAGAGGCTTCCGATGGCCTCCAGGCGGAGACGGGAGCGGAGGCGGTTGAGGAGTTCCTCCTGTGCCGGGGTCTCCACCACCGCTTCCCGGTCCCGCTCCCAGTTGTAGAGCGCGGTCCAGGGCTGTTCGGCCGAGGTCTGCTGGAGCGAGGCCGCGGGACCGGCGGGGTTGGTGCCGTACTTGAGCAGCATGCCCTCGAGGTCGGAGGCCAGGTCGTCCAGGGAGGGCAGTGCGGAGAACTTCCGCTCCAGGTCGGGCAGGAGTTCCGGTTCCGCGTCGAGGTCGTCGGCGAGGATCGCCTTGAGGCGCCCCCAGTCCGCCGGATCGCGGTCCCGCAGCCGTTCCATGGCGCCACGGGCGGCTTCACGATCGACCGGCGCCCCGGCGTAGTGGGCCTTCACCAGCCGAAGGTCTCCGAACGGATCGCCCTGGTTCTCGACGGCCTGGGCGCTGAGCAGGCGGAGAAGGTCCTGGTAGTGGCGCAGAGCGAGGCCGCTGGCGAGCTCGGAGGCGTCGTCACGGCTGTCGGAGAAGGCGATCGCCTTGCGCTTGCCGTCCGGGAGGTGGCCGAGGGCTTCGGTCACCAGCACCTGGTTGATCTTGTAGAAGCCGGTGCGCATTCGCCGGACCGGCGCGTTGCGCAGCCGGTCGGGAGACTCCAGCGGGATGAAACGGCCGTCCCGGTCGTACTTGATCTCCCAGTCGTCGCCGCAGGCGGGGCAACGGGTGGGGAATGCCTGCAGGCGGCCCGGGTCGTGGGCCGGCTTCTTGCCTTCCTTGTCCGGGGGTACGGAGATGTGGAACGACCATCCGGTGTGCTGGACGTCCCGGTTCTCCAGGCGGCCGGTGGCGGGCTGGTAGGCGCTGCGGCGGAACTCGAACTCGACCTGCGGCCCGCCGTCGGACAGGCCCGCGTGCCAGCCGGGGTCGTCGAGGCCGAGGCCCTTCGTACGCGGCCAGTACACGACGTAGTTCGCCGCGGTGGGTGCCCCACTGGCCTCGTCGGGGAGCAGGTCCAAATCCGGGAAGTCGGTGTGGAGGGCACCGGTGAACTTGCGCCGCTGGGTGTCCTTGGGGCTCGCGTACCCGCCGAGCATGAGGTCGCCGCAGGCCTGGCAGGAGAGAAGTTCCAGTACGCGGGCACCGCAGGTGCATCGGGAGGTGGGTTCGGCGAAAAGCCGGCCGACCCGCCGTTCCGGGCCGTGCTCCACGGGAATCTGCGGGCAGTTCGGGTCGGTGCAGGCCCAGATGCCCTCGATGTTCCGGAAGAAGAAGTGCGCGCGGAGCTGGGGAAGTTCGGGGTCCTGTGCGGAGCCGAGTATGCGCAGCACCCCGTGGAGAGCGTCCTGGCGCGGTTCCTCGGGGATGTCCGGGAAGAGGTTCTTCGCGAGTTCGGGGGCGGGCAGAGCACGAGGCTTGCCGCCTGGAGTGAGTGCGCGCTGGACCGCTGGGCCGAGGCCGGTCTCCCGGGCCAGGGCGAGGGCTTGGTCCTGGGTGAGGGGGGCCTTCGCGGCATGCGCGAGGCGTTCGGTGTGCGCGGCCAGGTCGCCCTCGCCGTGGATCTCTTTCGACCTTCCAGGGATGATCACGCGCCGGGATCCGGGCAGGGCGAAGAATCCGTCGAGGAACTCGTCGTCCCGCCCGGCCTCCAGGGAGGCGGAGGCGGCGAGCACACGCAGCTTTTCGGGGCTCTTGTCGAGGCCGAGACGGTGGCGGAGGTTGCGCAGAAGGTAGGCCACCTCGGTGCCAGCAGTGCCGCGGTACATGTGGAGCTCGTCCAGGATCAGGGTGACGCGGGCGTCCGGGGTCTCGTCCAGCCACTTCCTCGTGGCGCGGAAGATGTGCTCCTCCCGCTTGCGGAGCAGCATGATGTTCAGCATCGAGTAGTTGGTGACCATGATGTCCGGCGGTGCGGCCTGCATGTCCCAGCGGGCGTGCATCTCCGCTCCGCCGAGGCGCGGGATGAAGGGCCGCAGCCCCTCGTCGAGCCTTTCGTCGGCCTTGCGCTGCCGCTCCTGGACCTCCCGCAGGTACTGACGGAGACGGAGGTTCGCTGGCTCGGAATCGCGGCTGCCGGAGACAGGAGTGGCTCCGGTGTACCGGCCGAAGTAGAAGCGGTGTCCGTTGCGCTTCTGGTCCAGCCACTCGTGGGCCTCTCGGCTGTCCAGCGACTTCCGGAGCCGGACCAGCTGGTCGTCGGCGAGGGCGTTGGTGGGGTAGAGAACCAGCACACGCATGGCTGCGGGATGTCCGTGCTCGCCCTGTCGGCTGGGCACGTGGTTGCCGTCCCCCTGCCACCACTCCCGCTGCGTCGCACGGGTGCCCTGCCAGTGGGCGGACTCGGCGACCAGGTCGGCGAGGACCGGCAGCAGGAAGGACTCCGTCTTGCCGGATCCGGTGCCTGCGGTGACCACGAAGTCCTGGCCCGAACAGGCGGCGACCAGGGCGTCGTGCTGATGCTGGTAGAGGCTGGTCACACCGTCGGGGAGGGTGAACCGGGCGAACTCGGCCGCCTCCGGGTGCGCCCCTGCTTCGGCGAAGGAGTCCGCGATGCCGACGCCCCGGGAGGCGTACTGCGGCCGCAGTTCGATCAGCGGGTCACGCCAGGCTCCGTTGTCCCGGTCCAGGAGGTTGCGCCGTTCCTCCATGACGGAACGGTCATCGACGCCGAACGGGGTGTCGTAGTAGCGGAAGAGCGCGCTGCGCAGGTCGTCGAACGTGCCCATGACGTCCTGGACATCGGTGTTCGTCACCGTCGCTGTCTGCTGTTCGACGCTCACTTGGTCCTCCCGCCGGTGGCGCCTACCTGTCGAGGCATGATCTCCAGGTTCTGCCGTAGCGAGGCCGCGATCGCCTCGGCGACCGCCCTCGGCACGTTGTCGTACGCACGGGTCTGTGCCTGCTTGCCCACCGAGGGCGGGAAGCCGCTGCACAGGACGGCCGCGCGCTCGTGCACGGCGGGCAGTGGCGCATACCGGTCGACGAAGAGTCGACCGATGCCGGCACGGCCCTTGCCGGATTCCGGCCGCCAGCGCATCGCGCCGGTGCGGTGGCGGGCGAGTTCCAGATAGATACCCGTCTCGCGTTCCACCGCGTGGAAGACACCGTTGCGGCGGACGCGGGTCAGGCGCGCGTAGTCGGCTCCGCGCCACCGGTAAAGGCCGTCCTCGTCGTCCCTCTCCGCGGGGACGAACCGCTGGAGGCGCAACTCGTACTTCTCCAGCGTGTTGGCGGTGCTCCCACCGGGCGGTGCGGACTCGGGGCCCGGCGCCGCCTGCGGAAGCAGCGCCGTCAACTGCAGGGCGGCGCAGGGCACGTAGCTTGCCCCGAGGAACTCCGCGGCTGCCTGCAGGGTCCGCAAGTCCTCGTACTGGAACAGGAGGGTGTCGGGCAGCCGCGCCTCACCGGCCTCCGGTCGGTGGGGGACGGTGACCAGCTCCATCCACTCCTGTGCTGCCTCGTCGACGCGCCTGCTGGTCTGGGCGGTGCGCGCGCCGGTCAGCACAGCGAGGCCGTCGGCGTGGGGCAGCCTGGTCAGCACCGGCGGGGCCACCGACCAGCGGTCGGCGCGCAGGTCCACGTCGATGAAGCCGAGGGCGGCGGCCTTGCGCATCCAGTCCCAGTCGGCGTACTCCTTCAGCTCCAGGCCCCACGCCTGGGCCTGGCTGCGGACCCCGTCGCGCAGTGCGGACGCCGTGCCGCTGCGGCTCTCGCTCAGCCAGCGCAGGAGGATCCCACCGAACTCGGTGCTGCTCATCGGTCCCGTCATCGGTCCAGCTCCTTCGCTGCCTGCACGTACGCGGCCCACGAGGACTCGACGGACGCCTGCTGGGCGTTGAGGACGGCACGGGCCCATGCCCGCGGGTTGCCGGCACTCCTCGGCTTCGGCGTTCCGGGGTTCACCGGGCGGCCCTTCCAGCGTCCGCTCCGGCGCTCCAGGAGCCAGCCGCCGATGCCGTGGAAGTCGGCCTCGAAGCGGAGCGGGGCGGGAGTGTCAGGGAGACGCTCCGTCCACCAGTCCGGCTGGTCCGGCGCCTCCAACGTCCACAGCCGTCCGTCGGCCGCCGCGAACAGCAGCTCCTCCGCGTCCCGACGGCACAGCTCCATGGCGGCTGCCGCTGCCCGGGCCGTGGTGCCCGTGCAGTCGGCGCCGGTGATGCCGGTCGGCAGGGTCTGCTCGGTGAGGAGGGAGGGCGATTCCGAGGCCTTGCCGTCCACGACGGTGAAGCCGCAGACCTTGGTCGTCTTCGGCTCGACGACGGCCTGTTCCGCGGTGGCGAAGCCGATCTCGGCGCCTGCACAGCTCACCGTGTGGCGGCCAGGCTCCAGCCGGAGCACGGCCAGAGGGACGGGACGGCCCGCGGCGACCGCCTTCCTGAGCTCGGGCCGCTCCTTCCCGTCGACCAGGAGGGTGGTGCCCGTGCCCTCCGTGACGTCCGGGAGGACCACCTGGGGCTCGCCTCCTCGCAGGTACAAGTGGGGATCGAGCGACGGCGCGAGCTTCAGTCCGCCCTCCAGGCGGAGCTTGAACTGGGCCGGGGGGTGCAGGAGGCCGACCGCGCCCTGGACCTCCTGGAGCGCCCGGCGCAGGGTGACCGCGTTGTCGAAGGTGACCGGCTTGTGCAGGGACCAGCCCTGAGGCACCCAGGCCAGCTTGCCGGTGTCGGCGCTCCGGCCCGTGGTCGCGGCCCTGTCCAGCAGCCGCTGCAGGTCCCGCTGCGCGGTCGGGGCGGCGAGCACCACGTGTGCCTCTCCCGGGCGGAAGCCGTCGGTGCCGGCCCAGACGCCGAGCACGTCGTCCCGTGCGAGCACCAGGGCGGAGCAGGAGGGGCGGCTGAGCACCAGGTTGTCCCCGTCGCGGCGGATGCCCGTCGCGAGGGTGTTCGCGCTCGGGGAGGGCAGGCCCGTCACTTCGTAGTAGGCGGTGTCGCCAAGCTGCTCGAGGACGACGCCGTTCTTGAGCTTGATGCGCTCCTTCTGTTCCGCGGACCGCACACGCGCCACCCAGCTGAGACGCCCCGCGTCCAGCCGCACCAGGAGTTCGGCTCGGGTGACACCGGTGGGCACCAGTTCGTCCGAACCGTCCCAGGAGGCGGCGTAGTTGCCGATCAGCCTGGCGAGGAGGGGGCGGAACTCCTCCTCCTGAAGAGCGTTGCGGAAGCCCTTGGAGAAGTGCTGCTCCATGCCCCGGATCTCGATCTGGGCCAGCAGCGTCTCCCCCGGCAACGGCCAGGTCGTACCGTGCTCCCGCAACGACCGGAAGAACTTCGGTATGAAGGACCGGTCAGCGCCGCTGAGGAGCGCCTGGGACTGGGCGAACCCGATCATGCTGCGGTTGGAGGGCAGGTCTGCGGGGGCAGGAACGGTGCAGAGGCCACGCGCGCCCCGCTGGCTGTGCTGCCAGGAGGCCAGCACCTGCCACATTCGGGATATGGGCTCGTAGTGGTGGCTGCCCAGTTGCCTCTCGTCGCCGGTCAACAGCTCGGAGAAGCGGGTGTGGTAGGCGGTGGCACGGTGGTTCCGATCGTTCACCATCCGCGACGCGGCCATCACCGAGCATGCCAGCAGCGGCAGGAAGGCGGGCACGCCGTCCTTGTCCTGCTGCCGCTTGCGCCAGCGGTAGTCCTCCAGCGCGCCGTACGGTTCCGCGGTTCCCAGCCGCAGGAACCTGCCCACGCACCGGGCGAGGGGCTCGTCTATGCCGTATCCATGCCTGAGCTCCTGCTCCACGTCGTCGTCGACGTAGAACAGCGTCGGATGGCCGGCGTGCTGCCCTCCGAAGAACTCTTCGGCCAGCACTTCCTGCCACGCCTGATAAGAATGATCCACTCTGTCCCCACAAGAGAGGTTCCAATGCCCTATTCGTCAAATCCCCGGCATGGAACTGTCTTCCGCTTCACCCTAAACCCGCCACTGACGACGGGTCACTACCGAACGTCTTCTGGGCCGCAGTCCTGGGCTGTAGCTGCCGGCGCAACCTGACGGCGCGCAACGGACGGAGACGTCGCACCCCTCCCCGACCGGTTCCGCATACGCCCATTGCAGCGCTCGCACCATCACCCCGGAAGCCGTAGCCAGGGCTTCACCGAGGGTGATTCGCCCGTCCTATTGGCGGCCTGCACCGCGATGACCGTTGCCGTCCCCCAGGGCAGCACGCGGCGCCTCAGGCAGCCGCCCGATTCGACGCGTCGATCCCCGTCTTCATGCGCGGCTCCCTACCGAAGAACGCGCGGTACTTCTCGACCGTCCCGATCTCCCTCACGATCTTCCTGATCCATGCCTGGGTGTAGACGTACTCGTTGAAGGCCTCGTTGTATGTGCAGTACCTCGCGTCGGTGACGTACGGGTCGCCGGAACCCTTGACCGGACGGACTCTCAGCCGCTTCCACATCACCACGTGGTCCACGTACACGCTGAACCGGAACGGCAGCTGCTCCTCGACCCGGGCAGCGACCTGCGCCGGGCGCATCCTGTTCAGGTCCGCCACCTCGACACGGCGGTCCCTGGTGATGACGGAACCATCCCGCCCCGCCTCGACCATGGTGCGTCGCTCGTCCTCGCTCAGGTCGTCGAGCTTGACGAAGTTGACGGCCAGGTCGGCGTCCGTCTTGGAGCCGGTGATGGGCACCAGCCGTACGCGGTAGTCGTACCCGGGGTCGTTGAGGACTGACGGATCGATACCCGCCTCGTATCTGGCCACCAGGTCACGGGTCTTCCTGGGCAGCCCCCTGGCGGCCTTCCGCATCTCCTCGTACCCCTCCGCGGTCAGGGCCTGGACGGAGAGGGGGAAGCGGAGCCGGTCGGCGAGGCTGTAGCCGGCGCCGAAGTGGCCCGTCATCTCCTGCTCGTAGTTGATGACGTAGGCCTGGGCCCTGCCGCCCGTGGCGATCCTCAGGTTGTGCTCGTAGCGATGCTCCACCTTGTTGCGCAGGGCGACGAAGAGCTCGGCGTTGAGGCGTACCGTGTCGGCGCTGTTGGGAAAGCGCTCCTTCAGGCACCTCTCGAGGTCCCAGGCCTTCGGCTCGCCGTCGATCAACTGGTGGCGGCCGGTCTTGGTGTCCAGATAGTGGTAGTCGATCTCGGCCTTGTGGAATTCCGCGTGGAGCAGGTAGTGCCAGGCCTTGTGCATGTGAGTGAGGAAGTCGCCGTAGTCGCCGCTGGAGCAGTTCCATTCGTCGAGCGCCTTGAGGGCGTGACGCTGCGACTCCATGAGGATGTGGTGCCACCGGGGATGGGCCATGAGGAGCGCCGCTCGCTTTCGTCCAAGTACGGGGAGATCGGTTCTCAGGGTGGTAGGGCTGTCCGCAGACGGTCGGATGTGGGCTGCGTGTCGGCTGCCCGAGCCAATGTGAAGGTACGAAGACGAGGGAGGCCGTGAAGCTCGGCACTGCCGTCGGACCGTGGGCTCAGGCGGCCACCGAGAGGGAGCCTGGTCCGGAGCCGAGCGAGCGCAGGATCCGCGCCTCCTCCTTCCGCGCGGTGGAGGAAGGGATGCGGCCGGTGGCACGGCGGAGGGCGAGACGGGCGAAGGCGTCCGCGGTTTCGTTGAGGTCGTGTCCGATGTGCCCCTTGAGCCAGCGGACCTGGACGCGGTGCCGGTGGCGCAGCAGGCGGTCCATCAGCCGCCGGCTCTCCGGGAAGAGGAGCGTGCGGTGGGTGGCTGCTGGGTCGGCAGAGCGCAGAGCCGTGTCGACTACGTCGACTGCCTCGGTGCTGTCGCACAGGAGGACGACGGGTGCATCCTCGTGGCGCTCGAGGAGGCTGAGGGCGGCCGCGCATATACCGATGACTTCGGCTTCACCGCTGCTCGAGGCCAGGGACTCGCCGTATCCGGTCGTCCCGTCCTCGGCAGCCCAGCCGTAGCCGCACAGTGCGGACTCGTCACCGACGGCGGCGTCGGCGACGGCCACGACGGCGGTGTCGGGAAGGTCGGCGAGCACGGCATAGCGGTCCCCGTCAGCCGGGAGCGCTGCCGCCGGGTGTTCGCTGTCCTCGTCCTGGCCCATGTCGGCAGGATGGGAGTCGGCGAGGACGGCGGCGAGAGCGCGGTGGCACTGCGGGCAGCCGTCGACCTGCTCGGGACACTGCGCCTGGTGCCTCACGGTCAGCTCACGCACGCCGTGCCACAGCTCGGGCTCGGCATCGGCGAAGCGCACCAGGGCCGCCGCGCGACACTGTGCGATGAGTTCCGCGAAAGGTCCGGTGGTCATGCAGGCCCACATCCGGTCGTGGAGTTCCGTGACCCGGAGCAGGGCCTCTCGGCGGCGGGCGGCGAGAACCGCGGTGTCCTGGTAGGCGTCGTCCAGTGCGTCAAGTCGGGCGCGCCGTACGGAGAGAGGGCGGGCGACTACGTCCCGTTCGGCCTGGCCGATCGCGTAGCGACCCCAGGCCAGCGCGGCACGGGCATGGCGGCTCCACCGTTCGACCACCGCGTCGTGCGGGAGGTACGGGTTCTCTTCCTCCCGGGCATCGCGCAGGAGGGCCTGAACGAAGGCGTCGTCGTCACAGTCCCGCAGCTCGCGCACCGGTGCCGGCAGCTCTTCGCGTGCCGTCCTCCGGTCCCAGGCCCACCGGGCGAGGTCGCTCTCCGGCCCCTGCGGTGTGCCGTCCGGCACTCCCCTGTCGCGCAGTTCCTGCCGCAGGACCTCGGCGAAGGCCGCGGGGGACGCCGTGCGCGCCACCCTCAGCTCCAGCATGTCCACCGGCCGGGAGCGGCCGGCGAGGCGGTGGGCACGCTGCTCCTTGCACAGGCTCTCCGCCTGCGACCGGGCCCGTCGCACCTTGCGCGCGTGTGCTCGCAGCCGTCGCAGCCGCTCGGGGGGCTGAGCCGAGAGTTCCGCGCATCGGACGGCCCCGCGAGCGAGGACGTCGGCGTGGGCGAGAGCGACGGTGATGGGGCCGGCGAGCGAAGCGTGTTCCAGGGCCGCGGCGACCTCCGGAGGGCAGATCCCGTTCATGCGTGCGAGGACGGCCTCCTGCAGGGCGGTGAAGTCGTCGGCGAAGCGACGGATCAGCTCGGTGTGCACGGTCATCGTCACGGTGGCCTTCCTGGTCGCGGGTGGTGGTGAGCGGGGCCGCACATGGTGGGCGATCGGGCGTGGGTGCGGGCGGGCCCGTGGGCGCGGCATCGGTGTGCACCCGATGACGGCGAAGGCGTGAGCCGCCGCCCTGTGGAGACGACGACGGCACCCAGCAGGGCCCGTCCGCGGTCCGAGCTACTGCACCCGGCCGGTGAAGATGGCCGTGCGGTACCAGCCCGAGCCAGAGGTGTCGATCGGCATGATCTCGATCTGGACGCTCTTGGCCGTCTTGGCGAACACGCACGCCTCCTTCCAGGTCTGCGACTTGCCCGGCAGCAGGTGGGTGTCCGGCGTGCCCTTGAAACCCGCATCCGTGTCGAAGATCTCCTCCGCGCCGTCGGGGCAGGACATGCTGACCGTGCTCAGGTCGAGCGGGGACTTGGAGCCGTTCTGCACAGTGACGGAGAAGGCCAGGTACGCCTTGCCGGCCGGGTAGGCGTACTCTCCGGAGGTGCCGCGGCTGAAGTGGCTCAGGTGCGCCTGGACGCCGTTGTTCCACGTGGCGGTCTTGTCCAGCGCGACGGTGATGGTGTCACTGTCGGAGTCGTCCTGGGTGTCCTCGGAGTCCTGGGCGCTCTGGGTGTCCTGCGAGGCGCTGACGGTGGCCGTCGGCGGCTCGGTCCCGGTCTGGGCTCCGCCGATGGTGGAGCAGGCGCTCAGGGAGCAGCCCACGGCCATCGCGGCCACCACGAGGACGGTCCTGCGCGGACGGGTCAGGGGCGCCGTGATCAGTGCGAGGAGCGTTGAGGCACCGTGGGCGAACAGCTCTCCGCGCCACAACGGCCTCCTCCCGGCCGACGGCTGCGCGGAGGCGGGGGACGTCTTCGGCGCCATCCCGGACGCCCCCATAGCCGGGGCCATACCGGCCGCTTTCGGGTGCTGGGGAAGGGCAGTGCATGTGTCGGGGACGGCGTACGGGGACGAAGGTGAGGGAGAGGACGGCGTGCCGCAGACGTTCGGGTAGCTCATGAGGCCATTCCTTCGGATGGATGTGGATGGAAGGGGACTGACGGATGGCGGGAGGAGAGGGCGCGCATGCTGACGGGAGCGGAGCCGCCCCGCCGCGCCCGGGCCGGGCCGGACCGAGCCGGCCCCGGGCCCGGCATCGCAGCCTGGACGCCCACGGATACGTGGAGGCGGGAGCCGTGGGTCGTGCCCGCAGGCGGGACCTCGTCCCGAGAGGGGCGTCGGCTGAGAAGGTCTCGGCGTCAAGGGAGCCGCGGCGTAGGCCTGTTCAGGTCCCCAGACCCCGGATCTTCCGGCCCCACTCGCTGTTCGGGTCGAGGAGCGCGCCCGCGACGCGGCCGGCGGAGTCCTTCACTCCGCCACTGAAGTTGAGCCGGCCGGTGGAGCCGACGCTGGCGCAGACGCCGTCCCAGTAGGCGGGTTCGCGCTCCCAGCGCACGTCGGCGAGAAGGTGCTCGACCGTCTCGTAGCTCATGGCGTCGCCGCGGTCGCACCAGGGGGTCGCGCGGTGCAGCAGGACGCCGAGGCCTGCCATCACGGCCGGGGCCGTGATCGCGCTGCGCCGGGCGAAGTCCGGGAAGCGGCCCCCGATCAGCCGGGACGCGAGACGTACGACGACCTTCTCCACCTCGTCGGCGTCGGTGTCGGGCGGCAGGTCGCCCTCGTGGACGTTGGCCGCCGAGTACTGCACACCCTTGGTGCCGAAGAGGGTGGTGACGATCAGCGTCCGCAGCGCGGACAGCGTCACGACCTCCTTGTCGGTCCTGGTGAGCTGCCGCTTGCCGGCGTTGACCAGCTTGCCGAACGGCATCCGCTGACCGTTCGACTCGACCTCGAGCCTCTCGCCGACGATGTAGGCGAGGCGGGTGGCGAGGTCGCGCTGGTCCATGGACATGGCCAGGTTCTTGGCGACGTCGATGCCCTTGACGTTGCGGTCGTAGAAGATCTGCCGCGCGTCCGCCGGGGAGATCCCCAGGTAGAGCTCGAAGGGGATACGGACCCGCCGGCTGAGCTCGGTGTAGGTGAGGCCGAAGGATTCCGGGTCCTGGTAGATGTCGTGCCAGGCGGTGGTCTGGGTCTCGCCGTCGACGGCGATCACCATGGCGTCCGGCGCGACGGTCAGCGTCCGCAGGCCCGAGTCGGGGACGAGCTCGTCGCTCATCGCGGCGATCTCGCCCGCGTGCCAGAGCGTGATCGGGGGCGTGGACCAGGCGGAGCCGTGCTTGCCGAGGATGCCGGCGGCGATGTACTCGGCGTAGGCCGGGATGTTCTTGCCCTTCTGGGACTTCAGCGTCCGCTGCACGGTCGCGCGCAGCTCGGCGTGCCGCCGGTCGTGCCCCGACGCGGCCTTGAGGGCACGCGGGTCCTCCTCCTGACGCGGCGACGGCACGAGACGTACCAGCGTCGCGAGCGACATGGTGCCGATGACCGCGTCCTCGCGGAACGGCATGACGGTGAGCGGGATTCCTTCCGGAGTGCCGCTCGGCATGGTCAGGCGCATGGGTTCCCCCTTGGGTGGTGGTCGATCGGGCTCACCCGGCCCTGAGTCGCCGCACGCTCCCGGCATTCCGCCGAGAGGGGGTTGGCGCAGGACAAGGGCTGGACGCCCAAAGGACATGGCTATGGCAAGGAAAACACGCTCCACGCCGGAGAGTGCCGCTCACCAGCGGAAGCGATTACATAAAAGCATGACAGTGAAAGCACTGTCCAACAACTTTCAGGAGTTGACTCGTGCTGTACGGTGTAACCACGCCGACCATCGGAGCCAGGACCACATCCATGCCGCAGCCACCCGCACCATCCGCCCAGGTGACAGCCGCCGAGATCTCCCGCATCGCGGGCGTCACGCGCGCCACCGTCAGCAACTGGCGACGCCGGCACGACGACTTCCCGGCGCCGTCCGGGGGCACGGACAGCAGCCCGCTGTACGACCTGGAGTCGGTGCGTGCCTGGCTCGCCTCACGCGGCCATTCCTCGGCGGCGACCCCCTCTGAGGAGCTGCGGACCACCCTCCGCCTGCGCGCGCAGAGCGGCGGCGGCGCTGCGTCGGAAGGCCTCCTGCTCCTGGTCCTCGCGGCCGCGGGCCGCACACCCGAGGAGCTGACGGCCGCCACGGAGTTGCCGGACGCGGAACTCGTCGCGCACGCGCAGCGCGATGCCGCGACCGCGGCCGACGCCGTGCCGGCCGCCGACCCCGTCCGTTTCGCGACGGGCGACGCGCCGGCGCTGCGGGCGTTGTACGCGTGTGTACGCGACGAGAGCGGCCAGGCAGCGCTGGCCGTGCTGGCGGAACGGGAGCTTGAGGACAGCGCGGCGTCCGGCGCGTACCTGACCCCCGCCCCGCTCGCGGACCTGCTCGCCCGTCTGATCCCGGGGTCCCCCTCCAGCGTCCTCGACCCGGCCTGCGGCGGCGGCACCCTGCTGGCAGCAGCCGCCCGCCGGGGAGCGCGTGATCTGTACGGCCAGGACAACCTGCCCGTGCAGGCCCTGCGCAGTGCCGTGAGCCTGATGCTGACGGCACCGGAGGCCGAGGTCACCGTGCGCGCCGCCGACAGTCTGCGCGCGGACGCCTTCCCCGACCTGCTCGCCGACGCGGTGCTGTGCAACCCGCCGTACGGCGTGCGCGACTGGGGCCACGACGAGCTGGCGTACGACCCGCGCTGGGCGTACGGCGTCCCGGCGCGCGCCGAGTCGGAGCTGGCGTGGGTGCAGCACGCGCTCGCCCATCTGGCACCCGGCGGCCACGCCGCCCTGCTCCTGCCGCCCGCCACGGCCGGCCGCGCGTCGGGGCGCCGGGTACGGGCGGAGCTGGTACGCAGCGGAGCCCTGCGCGCGGTGATCGCGCTGCCGGTCGGCGCGTCGGTGCCGCTCCACGTCGGGCTCCAGGTGTGGGTGCTGCAACGGCCCGAACCAGGCGGCCCGGAGCGCAAGTCGGTGCTGTTCGTGGACACGGCGGCGGACGCGGCGACGGGTACGGCGACGGCGGCCGGGCGCGGTGGAACAGCGGTGGCGCCGCGGACGCGGGGCGGGAGCCGGTCGGCCTCCCTGGACTGGGAGGGGATCACCGCGCACGCCCTGGGCGCGTGGCGGGCGTTCACGGAGAACCCGGACGCCTTCGATGGCGAACCCGGTGTCGCGCACGCGGTCGGCGTGGTGGACCTGCTGGACGACGTGGTGGACCTGACCCCGGCGCGGCTCGTACGGGCGTCACGGGCCGAGGTCGACCCGGCGGAGCTGTCGGCCGGGGTCGCCGCCGCGCGCCGCGGTCTCGTCGGCGCCGCGAAGTCCCTCGCGCGGACGGCGGGCCGGGAGGGCTGGAGCTCCGCGGGCTCCTCGGCCCGCGAGTGGCGGACGGCGACGGCGTCCGACCTCGCGCGCGGCGGGGCGCTCACCTTGCTGCGGACACTGCCGGAGGGCGTGCGGGGCCGCGCGGACGGCGGCGGTGTGGGCGGGGAGCGGCCGGACGCGGCCCGCGCGGTGCTCACCGGCTCGGATATCGCGCGCGGATCGGGCCCCACGGGAGACCCGGCGGAGCTGCGCGGCGACGGGACACCCGTGATCGCCGTGGGGGATGTCCTCGTGCGGGCGGTCGCGAGCGGGGACGGGCCGATGGCGCGGGTCGCGAGCGAGGAGGACGCGGGCGCGCTGCTCGGCCCCCACGTCCACCTGTTCCGGCCGGACCCGAAACGCCTGGACGCCTGGTTCCTCGCCGGGTTCCTGGGCGCGGAGGAGAACATCGCGGGCGCGTCGACGGGCAGCACGATCCTGACGGTCAGCCCGGGCCGGCTGCGCGTGCCGCTGCTGCCGCTGGAGGAGCAGCGGCGGTACGGGAAGGCGTTCCGGCACGTGCACGAGCTGCAGACGGAGGCCCGGCGGGCGACGGGGCTGGCGGAGGAGACGGCGCGGTTGCTGGCGGGCGGGCTCACCGGGGGGCAGTTGCTGCCGTCGCGGGAGACGGCGGTGGAGGACGCGGTACGCGGCCGGGGTGACGATTCACCCCATTAGGCGCGCGGCCCCTCACACATAGACCACACTTGTCGGACCGTCCTGGTCGGCTGATCGGCCCGGGCGGTGGGGTTGGGACATTTCGGAAGGAATCCGGGGATCCAGTTGAGCAGCAGCAAGCACACGGAGTTGGCGAATCACGCGTGGTCCGTCGCCGACCTCCTGCGGGGGGACTACAAGCAGTCCGACTACGGCAAGGTCATCCTGCCGTTCACGGTGCTGCGGCGACTGGAGTGCGTGCTGGAACCGACCCGCGAGAAGGTCGCGGAGATCGCGGAGCAGCACAAGGACAGCGGCATCGACCCGGACCGCTTCCTGCGACGGGCCTCGGGCCACTCCTTCTACAACCGGTCCAGCCTGACCCTGAAGAAGATCGCCGCGGACCCGCAGAACGCGGCGAAGAACCTCCACGTGTACGTAGGGGCGTTCTCGGACAACGCGCGGGGTGTGCTGGACCGCTTCGAGTTCGCGCAGCAGATCAAGCGGCTGGACGCGGCCGGGCTGCTCTACAAGGTCATCGGCAAGTTCACGGACCTGGACCTGCGTCCCGAGGTCGTGCCCAACCACAACATGGGATACATCTTCGAGGAACTGATCCGCCGCTTCGCCGAGCAGTCGAACGAGACGGCCGGTGAGCACTTCACGCCCCGCGAGGTCATCCAGCTCATGGTGCGGCTGCTCGTCGCCCCGGACGGGGACGCGTTGCAGCTGCCGGGCGCCGTGCGCACGGTCCTCGACCCGGCCTGCGGCACGGGCGGCATGCTCTCCGCGATGGACGACCTGATCGCGGAGCTGAACCCGGACGCCACGGTGGAGGTGTACGGGCAGGAGCTCAACCCGGAGTCATGGGCGATCTGCCGGTCCGACCTGATGATCAAGGGCCAGGACCCCGAGAACATCGCCTTCGGCAACTCCTTCTCCGACGACGGGCACGCCCGGAAGTCCTTCGACTACATGCTGGCCAACCCGCCGTTCGGCGTGGAGTGGAAGAAGGTCAAGGACGAGGTCGAGGCCGAGCACAGGTCGCTGGGCGAGGCCGGCCGCTTCGGGGCGGGGCTGCCGCGTATCAACGACGGCTCGCTGCTGTTCCTTCAACACATGATCTCGAAGATGAAGCCGGTGGACGTGAATGGCGGGGGCGGCTCGCGTCTGGCGATCGTGTTCAACGGCTCCCCGTTGTTCACTGGTGCGGCGGGATCGGGTGAGTCGGAGATCCGGCGCTGGATCCTGGAGAACGACTGGCTGGAGGGCATCGTCGCCTTGCCGGATCAGCTCTTCTACAACACCGGCATCTCGACGTACTTCTGGATCCTGACGAACCGGAAGAGCCCGGACCACAAGGGCAAGGTCGTGCTGCTGGACGCGCGTGACCAGTGGCAGAAGATGCGGAAGTCCCTGGGCGACAAGCGCAAGGAGTTGGGCAAGGACCACATCGCGACGGTGGTCAAGCTGTACGGCGAGGCGCTGGCCGTGGCGGGGGATGCGGAGCACCCGCTGCACGGCAAGGTGAAGGTCTTCTGGAACGAGGACTTCGGGTACCAGCGGATCACGGTGGAACGGCCGCTGAAGCTGCGGTTCGAGGTCACGGAGGAGACGCTGGCGGCGCTGGAGGCGTCGAAGGCGATCCAGAAGCTGCCTCAGGCTTCGGCGCTGGCGGATGCGTGCAAGTCGCTGGTCGGGGCGAGCTGGGGTACGAAGCAGGACGCGTGGCTCGCACTGAAGGACGCGGTGGTGCAGGCCGGCGGGACGTGGCCTACGGGGGCGCCGTTCAACAAGGCGCTGCGGGAGGTGCTGGGGGTGCGGGATCCCGAGGGCGAGGTGCAGCTCGTCAAGGGGCAGCCTGAGGCGGATGGGGAGCTTCGGGACTACGAGAACGTGCCGTTGGGGGAGGACATCGAGGAGTATCTGGCGCGGGAGGTTCATCCTCATGTGGCGGATGCGTGGATCGACCACAGTAAGACGAAGGTGGGGTACGAGGTTCCGTTCACGCGGCACTTCTATGTGTACGAGCCGCCTCGGCCGTTGGCGGAGATTGATGCGGAGTTGAAGGCGCTGGAGGCGGAGATTCAGGGGCTGTTGCGGGAGGTCACGGAATGACGGAGTCGCGTCTGGCGCCCTGGCTTTCTGCTTCACGATGGCCCACAGCGCCGATCCGGCTTGTAGCGCGCTTGGGATCTGGGCACACGCCCAGCCGCAGCAAGCCCGAGTACTGGCAGGACTGCACGGTTCCGTGGATCACGCTCGCCGACGTATGGCAGCTGCGTGACGGCCGGACCAACGTCATCGCAGAGACCAAAGAGATGGTCAGCCCACTCGGGCTGGCGAACTCGGCGGCCGTAAAGCATCCAGCCGGAACCGTGATCCTCTCTCGCACCGCTTCGGTGGGATTTTCCGCGATCATGGGCCGTGACATGGCCACGAGTCAGGATTTCGCCACTTGGACATGCGGTCCGAAGCTGGAGCCTCGCTTTCTGCTGCACGCCCTTCGTGGCATGGCGCCGGATCTCAAGCGTGTCGCCACGGGGTCGACACACAAGACCATTTACATGCCGGACATCGAGCAACTCCGCGTTCCATTGCCCCCGCTGGAGGAGCAGCGTCGCATCGCCGACTTCCTCGACGCCGAGACCGCACGCATCGACCGACTGGTCAGATCACAACTGCGTTTGATCGGCCTCCTCAAGGATCGTGAGGCAGCCGCGATTGGGGAGGTTCTCTCTAATGCGGCAGAGAAATCAATCCGCCTCAAACATCTGTTGCTCTTCCCTCCGTCCTACGGAGCGAACGAACCGGCGCAGCACGACCGCCGGGACTGGCCCCGGTACATCCGCACGACGGACATCGCAGAGGACGGCACTCTCCGCGATGAGACCTTCGCGTCGCTTCCTCCCGAGGTAGCGCAGCAGTACCTCTTGGACGACGGCGACCTCCTCCTAGTGCGCAGTGGGGCCACGGCGGGCAAAGCGTTCCTGTACGAGCTCCGATTCGGGCCAGCTGCCCATGCCGGTTACCTGATTCGCGCACGCGTGAACAGCCAGCTGATGCTGCCCCGTCTCATCTGGCACTTCTGCCAAACGACCGCCTACTGGCAGCAGATCAACGAAGGGGCAGTCCAGGCCACTATCCAGAACGTCAACGCGGAGAAATACGGGAACCTGCTGGTCCCCCACATGGCACACGACCGTCAGCTCGACGCTCTCCGGCACATCGATGCACTCACAGAGAAATCAGGAGAGCTGAGAAGGCATGCACATCAGATGCTCGCCCTGCTCGCGGAACGCCGCCAAGCTCTCATCGCCGCCGCCGTAACCGGCCAGTTCGACGTATCCACCGCCAGCGGCCGCAACGTAGCCGAAGGAGTAACCGTATGAGCCCCGTGCACGACGAGTCCTCCTTCGGCTCGGCCATAGTCGCCGCCCTCTGTGAGCGAGGCTGGCGGGAGGCGAACCCCGAGGACTACCGCCCCGACCTCGGGCTCGACACCAACGAGCTGTTCACCTTCATCGGCGCCACCCAGCCCGACGAGTGGAACGAGCTCCTCACCGTCTACGGCGGCAACCCCAACGAAGCCCAACGCGGTTTCGCCCAGCGGCTCGACCGGGCCCTCGCCGAGGACGGACTGCTCCACGTCCTCCGGAACGGCGTCAAGGACCGCGGAGCCCGCCTCCGCGTCGCCTACTTCAAACCCAACCTCATCTCCGCCGACTCCGTCCTGGACGGCTACCGGGCCAACCGCCTCACCGTCGTTCGGGAACTCCCCTACGCCACCAAGCAGGCCGACTGGGGCCACCGCCTCGACCTCACCCTGTTCCTCAACGGCATACCGGTCGCCACGGCCGAGTTGAAGAACCCGCTCACCGGGCAGGGCGTGGAGCAGGCCAAGGAGCAGTACCGGACGGACCGGGACCCGACCGAGCTGATCTTCACGCGGCGCGTGATCGCGAACTTCGCCGTCGACCCGGACCTGGTCTTCGTCACCACACAACTGCGCGGTAAGAGCACCCGGTTCCTGCCCTTCAACACCGGCTCGAACGGCCCCGGCCAGCCCGGCGGGGCCGGAAACCCGGCGCCCACGGCGCACGGCACGTACGCCACCTCGTACCTCTGGGAACAGGTCTGGCAGCGGGACAACTGGCTCGACCTGCTCCAGCGTTTCGTGCACCAGCAGAAGTACAAGACGCCCGGCGGCGGTACAACCAAGTCGACGATCTTCCCCCGCTTCCACCAGTGGGACGTGGTCCGCAAGCTCACCGCGCACGCGTCCGTCCACGGCGCCGGCCAGAACTACCTGGTCATGGCCTCCGCCGGCTCCGGCAAGTCGAACACCATCGGCTGGCTGGCCCACCGCCTCAGCGACCTGCATGCCCGCAGGGATCCGCACGTTCTCAGGCCCGATGCCCTGGCCGACGGCCGCATCAAGCCGGGCGAGCCCGTCTTCGACAAGGTCATCGTCATCACCGACCGCCGCGCCCTGGACGCTCAGCTCTCGGCGACGGTCGGCAGTTTCTCGCAGACGGACGGCCTGGTGGTGAAGGTCGACGAGAAGCACGGCGCAAAGAGCGAGCAGCTCGCCCGTGCCCTCTCCCGCGACACCGGGAAGATCGTCACGGTCACCCTGCACTCGTTCCCGGCGCTGCTGGACTACATCAAGCGCAACCCGACCGAGATCAAGGGCACCCGCTTCGCGATCATCGTCGACGAGGCGCACTCCTCCCAGTCCGGCGACGCCGCCACCGCCGTGAAGTCCGCCCTGCGCGACCTCGGCCTGGACGCCGACTCGGACGACGCAGGCGCGACCACGGTCACCGTGGACGACCAACTGAAGGCGAAGGCGGTGGCCCGCTCCCGCGCCGCGAACCTCTCCTACTTCGCCTTCACGGCCACCCCCAAGTCGAAGACCCTCGAACTCTTCGGCGCGGGAGGCGTCGAGAACGGCAAGACCGTCTACCGCCCCTTCCACACCTACTCCATGCGCCAAGCCATCGAGGAAGGCTTCATCCTCGACCCCTTGCGCAACTACGTCACCTACAACACGTACTGGAAGCTCGCGAACCTGAACCGCGACGAGAAGGAGGTCGACCCCTCCAAGGCCAACAGCCTGCTCGCCCGGTTCGCGCTCATGCACGAGCACACGGTGTCCCAGCACGCCCAGGTGATCGTCGAGCACTTTGTCGCCCACAGCCGCGGCCGGCTCGGCGGACGCGCCAAGGCCATGGTGGTCACGGCCTCCCGCCACTCTGCCGTGCAGATGGCCCGCGCCATCCGCAGTTACATCGCCGACCGCGAGTACGACACCAAGTACCCGGACCTCGGTGTCCTGGTCGCCTTCTCCGGGTCCCTCACCATCGACGGCGAGGAGACCACCGAGAGCAAGGAGAACGGCGGTCTCTCCGAGAGCGCGCTGCCCAAGGCCTTCGCCTACTCCCGCGCCGACGACAAGGCCGCGAAGGCCGGAGGCAAGGGGCAGCAGGAGTACCGGATCCTGGTCGTCGCCGAGAAGTACCAGACCGGCTTCGACCAGCCACTCCTGACCACGATGTACGTCAATAAGGCGCTGACCGGCATCGCCGCCGTCCAGACCCTCTCCCGCCTCAACCGCACCGCCGAACGCAAGTCCCAAGCCGACCTGGCCGTCCTGGACTTCGTCAACGAGGCCGAGGACATCCAGGACGCCTTCCGCCCGTACTTCGAAGAGGCGCACACGCTCCCCTCCGACCCGAACCTCCTCTACACGGCCCAGAGCCGCGTCATGTCCGCGCCGATCATCTCGGAGCAGGATATGGACGAGTTCGTCGCCGCGTACATCGAGGCTGAGAACAAGGCGGGCGGCTCCCAGTCCAAGTGGGAGAAGCTGCACGCCGAGCTGTACCGGCTCCTGTCCCCCGCCGTCACCCGCTTCAGGGCCCTCCTGGAGAGCGACGAGGAGGACGACGTCGATGCAGCCGAGGAGTTCCGCGCCAACCTCAACGACTACGTCCGCAAGTACGGCTTCCTCGCGCAGATCGTTCCCTACCAGGACGCCGAGCTGGAGCGGCTATACCTCTACGGACGCCATCTGCTCAACCGCCTTCCCCGCCTGGCCGACGGCGGAGTCGACATAGGCGAAGTCGACCTCAGCCACCTGCGCGTCGAGAAGACCGGCGAGCACGACGTGTCCCTCAACCCCGAGGGCGCTGCCGAACTCAAGGGGTTCGGCGACGGGATCGGTGGCGGGCAGGATCCCGAGAAGTCGCTGCTGTCGGACCTGATCGACAAGTTCAACGCCAAGTTCGGCACGGACTTCACCAAGGAGGACGTCCTCCCGGCCTTCAACGCGACCAAGGAGGACCCGAAGGTCCGCGCCGCCGCGCTGGTCAACGACGAGTCCAACTTCGGCATCGTCTTCGACAAGAAGTTCGAGGAGAACATGATGGACCATGTCTCCACGATCGACACCCTCGGCAAGCGCTACTTCGGCGCCGACCGGGACTTCAAGTCCAACCTCGACCGCAGCGCGCGTCGGGCCGCCTGGCGGATGATCCGCCGGGAGGAGGGACTGGACGACTTCTGACGCGCTCGGGGCCCGGTGCGCGCGTCCGCACCGGGCCCCGCCCGTCGTATGTCCGCCAGTTCAGCGTCCGGCGGCCATCCGCACGAAGCCAGCCCAAGCATCGACCCCGACAGCCAACCGCTCTCCTTCTGGTCGCTTCGAGTCCCGGACGAGGACAGCTTCGAGGGTCGCGGCAACCTCAACGCACTCGCCGCCCCCGCCGCTGCTGTAACTGCTCTTGAACCAGGCCGACTCCGGCACGGTCGGCTCAGTGGGCTGAACGGTCATTTTTCTCCCAGTAGTTCCTCAATGAAGGCCAGCGACTCACAGGGAGTGAGTGCCTGTGACCGGAGAATGCCATACCGGGCCTCAAGCTCACGGACCTTGGGAGAGTTGGTGTACAGACGGCTGTCGTCCTGGACCTCGGTATACGCGAGGCGTCGCCCATCGGCATTGTCGATCAGGGTGAACGGGCCGCCCAGGCCCGCATGGTCCTCCCGGTCGGTCGGCATCACCTGAGTCTCCACGTTGCGATTCTGTCCCACGAGCAAGATCTGCTCCAACTGCCCGCGAAGTGTTCCGTGTCCGCCGATGGGTTTACGCAACACAACTTCTTCGATGATGAAGCTCAGTAGTGGGGCCGGGCGACGCGTGAAGATGTCCTGTCGCATCAACCGTGCTGCCAGACGCTGCTCGATGACGTCGTCCTCCAGTAGCGGACGCTGCATCTGGAAGACGGCCCGGGCGTAGTCCTCCGTCTGCAACAAGCCCGGCACAGCATGAGTTGCATAAACGCACAGGCCAACCGCGCTCGCCTCCAACCGAGCCATGTCCCGGAAGAACGACGGATACTGGGCCCGAGCCACCTCCTCCTTCAGGGCCGTCAGCAACCCCCCGGCCCCCAACACCTCATCCGCCTTGTCAATGAACCGAGGCTGCGGAATCCGCCTCCCCTGCTCAATCGACGCCACCGTGTCCGCCGAGTAACCGAGCCGCTTGCCGAACTCGGTCCGTTCCAGTCCCGCCTGCGTCCGCAGCAGCTTCAACTGCCGGCCAAACACGGTCACCACGCCCGTCCCCGGCTCGTCCTCCGGCCGCTGCTGCCCCCGCGCAGGCTCCTCGTCCCTGACCTCGGTCATCGCCCTGCCGCCTCTCCCCCGCGTACCGATCCGTACAGCGACCGCGCCCGCCCCGTACAGAGGGTCGACGTCAGCGCGTCCCCCCTGGTCACGCTACGCCACGGAACGCCACCGTGAGTGCATGACCGCAACACAACCACCCCTCACCGCCCACCGGTTCGCGATGCGCTTCAGCTCGACCCCGCGCGGTGCCCGCCTCGCCCGGCGGCTGTGCGGAACCCGGCTCGACGCCTGGGGCGTCCCGTACGGCAGTGACGCGCACGACGCCGTCACCCTCGTCGTGGCGGAGTTGTGCGCCAACGCCGTACGGCACGGGTACGTCGCCGGCCGCGACTTCCACGTCCTGCTCACCGCGGACCCGACCACCGGCACCGTACGGATCGAGGTCAGCGACACCCGCGGTGAACGCCTCCCCCACCTCCCCACAGACACAGCACAGGACGGTGACAGCGGACGCGGGCTGCTCCTCGTCGCGGCGCTGGCCGACCGCTGGGGCTGGTCACCCCGCGCCGGGGGCGGGCCCGGCAAGACCGTGTGGGCGGAGTGCACCGCCCCTTGCCTGGACTGATCGCCGCTCTTGATCACATAGCTCACGCGCGCCCCGGCTGGACTCACGAAACTTCACCCACGAGACTGATCCCCAACCACATCGAAGACCTTTCGGACACTCGAGGGGCGGGGGCCAGGTGCCGGAACCACGGCGGATCGCGGAGCGCTACGAGCTGCTGGAGCAGTTCAACCACGGGGGCATGGGGGACGTGTGGCGCGGCTACGACGCCGTGCTGGACCGGCCGGTCGCCGTGAAGCTGATCCGCCCGCAGTCCGTGACGTCGTCCCACCTGGCGGAAGAATTCGAGAAGCGGTTCAAACGCGAGGCGAGGGTCACCGCGCGGATCCAGCACCCCGGCGTGCCCCAGGTGTTCGACGCGGTGCTCGACGAGTCCTACGAGCACCTGTTCCTGGTGATGGAACTGGTCGACGGCGTACCGCTGACCGCGTACGTGCACCCGGACCGGCCGCCGCTCCCCGTCAGCTGGGCGGTGTCCGTAGCGGCGCAGGTGGCGACCGTGCTGTCGTACGCGCACGACGTGCCCGTGGTCCACCGTGACCTGAAGCCCGGCAACATCCTCGTCGCCCGGGACGGCACGGTGAAGGTGCTGGACTTCGGCATCGCGGCAATCCTGCGGACGGACGTCACCAAGCTGACTGCGACGGGCAGCCCGATCGGGACGCACCAGTACATGGCGCCGGAGCAGGTGCGCGGCGGGCGGGTCACGCCGCGCACCGACCTGTACGCGCTCGGCTGTGTGCTGCACGAACTGCTCTGCGGGCAGCCGGTGTTCAGCGGGGACAGCGAGTGGCAGCTGATGACGCAGCACGTCAACGCGGCCCCGACGCCGCTGCGCCGGCTGCGGGCAGACGTACCGGAGGCCCTGGAGGAACTCGTCCTGCACCTGCTCCGCAAGGCGCCCGAGGCGCGCCCGGCGGACGTGCAGGAGGTGTACGAGCGGCTGCGGCCCTTCCTGCCGGTGCCGGGCGAGGAGTCCGAGCCCGAGGGACCCGGGCTCGCCGGGGCACCGGACCCGACCGGCATCTTCCGCCGTCCCTACGCGCCCCGTTCGCGCGCCGGCACCGCGAGCGCGCAATCGCCCGGGTCCGCTGCCGGGCCGGACGCGCCGCCAGTCGTCCCCGCGGCCGAGCGGGAGGAGCTGCGGGAGCAGCTCCGCGAGGTCCACGCGCACTACCTGGCCCTGATGGAGGAGGAGCGGTACGCGCAGGCCGCCGAGGTGGTGGGCGAGATGATCGAGCCGGCCGCGCGTGCCCTCGGCTCGGAGAACAAGGCGGTCCTGCGGCTGCGTACGCGGCGGGCGTTCAGCCGTCAGCTCGCGGGCGACCACCGGGCCGCGCTGCCGGAGTTCGAGGCGCTCGCCGACGCCTACGCGCGGGTGAGCGGCCCGAGTAGTGAGGAGGCGCTGGAGTGCCGGGCGCAGGCGGCGCGCTGCCGTGGCGAGCTCGGCCAGGTGACCGATGCGCTGGCCGGGCTGCACGGCGTGCTCGACGCCGTCCGCGCCATCGACGGCGACGTGAGCGAGAACGCGGTGGAGCTGCGCCGCGACATCGGCATGCTGCTGCTCGCGCAGCAGCGGGCCGCCGATGCCTTCGAGGTCCTGGAGCCACTGCACGCGGACCTGTGCGTGGTGTACGGACCGGACGACGAACTGACCGCCGAGGTGGCCGAGACCCTCGCCGTGATCCGTCTGGATCTCGACGGCGACGGCTCCGGCTCCTCCAGCTGAATCGACCTTCACCCGCTCCGCAGCCCACCCGGAGTCTAGGATTCCCGCATGCCGCAACTCGCCTTCGACATAGGCTTCTTCGCCGAACTCCCCAAGCTCCAGCCCCCGGTGCGGAAAGGTGTGCTCGACGCCTGGGAGAAGTTCAGCCGGCTCACCCTCGACCAACTCTTCAAGGACCCGGGGCTGAAGCTGGAGAGCCTGACGAACGCGCGGGACAAGCAGATCCGGACGATCCGCATCGATCAGTTCTGGCGCGGTGTGGTCCTCGCCCCGGCGTCCGGCGACACCTTCGTCCTGCTGCGGGTCATGCAGCACGACAAGGCCATCGCCTGGGCGAGGAAGCAGAAGTCCAGCATCAACGAGGTGACGCGGGCCGTCGAGATCCGGGACGCGGCGACCCTGGACGAGATCACCCCCGCGTACGAACGGGTGGCGGAGTCCTCACCTAAGCCTCGACTGTTCGCGAAGTTCTCCGACGGGGACCTGACCGCGCTCGGCATCGACGCCGAGACACTGCGGCAGGCCCGGTCGCTGGTCGACCAGGAGCAGCTCGACGTCTTCGCCCCGCTGCTGCCCCAGGACCAGCGGGAGGTGCTGCAGTACCTCGCCGCGGGATGCACGGTCGAGGAGGTCTGGCAGGACATCGTGGCACCGGCGTTGCAGGCATCGGTGCAGCCGGTGGACACGCGGGACTACGAGACGGCGATCCGGCACAGCCGGGCGCGCATCGCGCTGGTCACCGCCCCCGAGGAGCTTCGGGAGATCCTGGAGAAGCCCTTCGCGGCCTGGCGGGTCTTCCTGCACCCCTCCCAGCGGAAGGTGGCCTACCGGGCGTCCTACTCCGGGCCCGCGCAGGTCACGGGCGGGCCGGGCACCGGCAAGACCGTCGTGGCGCTGCACCGGGTCAGGCATCTGCTCGGCCACCTGCGCGACAGCGACCGCATCCTGCTCACGACCTACACCAACGCGCTCGCCAACGCGCTCCGCTCGGGACTGGAGTCCCTGGTCGACGACCCGGAACTGCGCGAGCGCGTGGACATCTCCACGGTGGACGGCTTCGCGAGCCGGGTCGTCGCCGAGGCACCGGGGGCCGTGGCACTGCGACCGCTGATGAACAACCAGGAGGAGAGCCTCTGGGGCAAGGCCGCCAAGGCGACGGGCTTCACCGGCAGCGCGCAGTTCCTCGCCCAGGAGTACCGGCACGTCATCCTGGCCCAGGACATCCGCACCCTGGCCGAGTACGAGGCGGCAGACCGGCGGGGCCGCGGAAGCCGGCTGGCGGCGGCCGAGCGGCCGCTGGTGTGGGAGACGGTCGAGCGCTTCACGGCCGGGCTCGCGGCGGACGGGGCGCGCACCTGGCTGCAGACGTGCGCCGAGGCGGCACGGCTGCTGGAGGAGCAGGGGCCGCGCTACCGCCACGTCGTGGTGGACGAGGCACAGGACCTGCACCCGGTGCAATGGCGACTGCTGCGCGCGGCCGTCCCCGCCCGCCCGGACGACCTGTTCATTGCCGGGGACCCGCACCAGCGCATCTACGACTCGAGGGTGTCGCTGAAATCGCTGGGCATCAAGGTGACCGGGCGGTCCCTGAAGCTGCGCAAGAACTACCGCAGCACGCAGGAGATCCTGCGCTGGTCCACGGCGTTGCTGATCGGCCGCCCCATCGCCCAGCTGGAGGACGAGAACCGCAACGAGACCCTCCTCGGCTATCGTTCGGCCCTCCACGGCGACGGGCCCGCTGTGCACGCGGCGGCCACCGAGGAGGCCGAACTGGACGCGTTCGTCACGCAGGTACGGGCCTGGCTGGACGCGGGCATCGGAGCAGGGGAGATCGGGGTCGCTGCCCGGTTCAACAAGACCTGCGCGAAGGCGGTGGGACGACTGAAGGACGCAGGTATCCCCGCGGCCACCCTGCGCGCCGCCGATATCGCCACCGGGGAAGCGACGACCGTACTGGCCGGGACCATGCACTCCTTCAAAGGCCTGGAGTTCCGCTGCGTCGCGGTCATCGGCGTCACCGAGGAGGCGCTGCCGTTCCCGAAGGCGATCACCCCGCCGGAGGTGGACGCCCGACAGCACGAGACGGACCTGCTGTCGGAACGCTGCCTGCTCTTCGTCGCCTGCACCCGCGCACGGGACAGCCTGTACGTCTCCTGGTCCGGCAAGCGCAGTCCGTTCCTGGTGGAGGCGGGGGTGTGACCCCGTCGGCCCGCTCCGACGATGGCGAACGCGCAGGGCCCCGCATGCTGCCTGACCGTCTACCGCTACACGGGCGTTCGCGGGGCACCGCCGCACGCCCGAGGTCCCGACCCAAGGCACCGTGTGATCGATGTCGAGGCGGCGGACGGGCCGCTACCTGATGCTCTGCAGCAGCTGTCCCGTGGCAGTGACGGTCCAGAACGACCATCCGTTGCGATTCGGATTGACGTGCGGGTTGAGGGCGTGCACCACGGCGACTGCCGCGCCGCTGGGAGTCTCGTACTCACCGCGGCCAGGACCGGAGGGGATCGTCACCGTGCGGGACGAAGGGTCGTAGTAGGCATCGGTACGCCGGCTCTCGTAGAGCGCATGGATCTCGACACCCCGCTCTGTACGGAGCTCCTGCACTGCCGCCCCGACCAGTGTGGGCGCGGCGGGATCCTCCGCGATCACCTCCTCGTCGACAGGCAGCTCGTCGGTGTCCCGGTGGGCGGCCCGCCCGTCGTAGGTGGGCAGGCCCAGCAGCTCGTTCAGGACGTTGGCCAGCAAGCGCCTGCGGGCAGCCAGGAAGTCGGGGAAGCGGTCCAGGGACCTCAGCTCGGGCTCGTCGGGAATCCACTGCTCGGCCAGACGCTCCGGCGCGATCTGCGTCATGTATTCGGCGGGCAGCCTGGAGGAGATCATCTTGTTCGTCTGGCCGGTGATGAAGGCCAGGTTGGCGAGGCTGTTCCACTCCTCCTTCGCGTATGTCGTCTGGACCCGGGCGCGCGGGAACACATGGTGGAACTCGATCTTGGCAGCGCTGTTCATGGGCTGGTCGCTGATGGCGATGTTGGTCGCCCAGTCCCGTGCCGTGCCCCGCAGTGCGGCGATGTACAGCAGTTTGAAGAAGGGGTGTGTGGAGTACTTGGGCCTTGACCCCGGATCTTGGACACCGGAGAGACTTGGATCTTGATGGTCCAGGAGAACGGAGTCCCCGTGGGGATGAAGCACTACCCCGCCGAGTTCAAGGCGGACGCGGTCGCGCTGTACCGATCACGTCCGGGAGCGACGATCAAGTCGGTCGCCGCTGATCTCGGGGTGAACACCGAGACGCTGCGGAACTGGATACGGGCTGCCGACGGCCGCCGCTCCGGTGCCCACTCCGCGCCGCCGGCCACTGCGCAGTCTGGTGGTAACGCCGTCCAGGCGGAGCTGGCCGCGGCAAGGAAGAGGATTCGCGAGCTGGAGGAAGAACGAGACATCCTCCGCAAGGCGGCCCGGTATTTCGCCGGGGAGACGCGCTGGTGAGGAGCCGTAATTTAACTACTGCCGGATTCGGGCCAATGCCTCAGTTCTGTGTGGTAGTTGGGCTGTTGTGGCGATTCCAGATGAAGTTCTGACGGTGCTGGATGCGAAGTTCGCGGTGGTGCTGCCGCATCTGGATGAGCGGCAGCGCCGTCTGTATCTGGCTTCCGAGGCCGAGGCGCTGGGGCATGGTGGGATCGCGGCCGTTGCCAGGCTGGCGGAGGTCTCGGAGTCGACCGTTACACGAGGGCGTGAGGAACTCGCGGGCGGAGCAGCGGCATTGGGGCGGGTGCGCAAGCCCGGTGGTGGGCGCAAGTCTGCCGCCGAGCGCGACCCCGGTCTGGTGGCGGCTCTCGAGTTGTTGATCGAGCCGCGTGAGGTGGGTGATCCGGTGTCCCCGCTGCGCTGGACCACTGCCTCGCTGCGGGACTTGTCCCGGGAGTTGACCGATGCCGGTCATCCGGTCAGCGCCCCAGTGGTCGGCGGCCTGCTGCGTGCGATGGGATTCAGCTTGCAGGGTATGGCCAAGACCCGCTCCGGCAGTCAGGTGCCCGACCGCGACGCCCAGTTCCGGCACATCAACTCCGCCGCCGAACGCTTCCTGGCTGGGGGCCTGCCGGTGGTGAGTGTGGATACGAAGCAGAAGGAACCGATCGGCGACTTCGCCCGGCCCGGCCGCACCTACCGCCCCAAAGGCCAGCCGATCACCGCCCCTGACCACGATTTCATCGACCCCGGCACCCCGGTCGCCATCCCGTACGGCATCTATGACCTGGGGCGCGACAGCGGCTGGGTGAATGTGGGCACCGACCGCAACACCGCCGCCTTCGCGGTGGAGTCCCTGCGCCGCTGGTGGAAGGTCCAAGGATGCCTCGACTACCCCGGCGTGGACCGCTTGCTGGTCACCGCCGATGCCGGAGGGGCCAACTCGGCCGACTCCCGCCTGTTCAAGATGGGCCTGGCCGACTTCGCCGACGAGTGCGGGCTGAGCATCACCGTCATGCACTTCCCGCCGGGTACTTCAAAATGGAACAAAGTGGAACACCGACTGTTCTCCCGGATCACCCACAGCCTGCGCGGGCAGCCGCTGACAAGCTACGAGGTGCTGCTGGAGACCATCTCGGCCACCCGCACCAGCACCGGACTGACGGTCCAGGCCGTGCTGGACGAGAATGTGTACCCCACCGGCCGCGCACTCACCCGGGCCGAGCGCAAGGGCGTCGAGCGGCGGGTCGAGCGCGATGAATTCCACGGCGAGTGGAACTACACCATCGCCCCGCAGGACCCCGACCACCAGCATCCGGAAGATCCGCGCGACGAGTCGGGACCTCCGGTGCCGGCCGAGGCCACCTTCCTCCTCACCCACCCCGCACTCACCGGCATGCCCCGAGAACAGTTCGAACAGCTCGTGCTCCACCTCGAACCGTGCCAACAGGTCCTAACCGAAGCCGAACGCCAGAGCGCAGGCAGGGACGGCCGCGGCCGCAACCCTGGCTTCGGCACCCTCGATCACCGCCACCGCGTCCTGGCCGCCGTGCTCCGCAGCCGCAACACCGTCACCCTGACCCTCGCGGCCGAACTGATGGGCCGCAAGCGCAACGTGCTGAGCTACCACGCCGGGAGGTCCAAGCCGATGCTGGCATTCGCCGGGCCCGAGCTCGCCAGAGTCCTCGTCTTCCGCCGGACCCACCCTCCCCGCACGCTCGAAGCCTTGAAGCGCGTGATCGAGCAGCACGACAACGAGATCAACTCAAGCAGTAGTTAAATTACGGCTCCTGAACCGCTGCCAGTTCGTTGACGACCACCAGCGCCGATACGGCGTCAAGCGGCTCTGCGACATCCTCGGGATCGCCCGCTCGAGCTTCTACTACTGGCGCCGCACCGCCCCGGACCGGGCGGCCCGCCAGGCCGCCGAGGCCAAAGTCGCGGCCCGGATACGCCAGGTCCACAAAGACTCCGACGGCACCTACGGCGCCCCGAGGATCACCGCCGAGCTCCGCGACGAGGACGGCCTGGTGGTCAACCACAAGCGCGTCGCGAGGATCATGCGGACCATCGGCCTTGAAGGCGTCCGCCTGCGGCGCCGGCACCGCACCACCGTCCCGGACCCGGCCGCCGCGAAAGCACCGGACCTGATCGGCCGGGACTTCACCGCCGTGGTCCCGAACACGAAGTACGTCGGCGACATCACTTACCTGCCCATCGGCGCCGGGAAGTTCTGCTACCTCGCGACCGTCATCGATCTGTGCTCACGCCGTCTGGCCGGGTGGGCGATCGCCGACCACATGCGCACCGATCTCGTCACCGACGCCCTCGCTGCGGCGATCCGCACCCGCGGCACTCTCGCCGGAGCCGTGATGCACACCGATCACGGAGCCCAGTACGCGAGCCGGGCATTCGCCGAAGCCTGCAGGTCAGCAGGGGTCCGACAGAGCATGAGCGCGGTCGGGTCCAGCGCGGACAACGCCGCCGCCGAGTCGTTCAACGCGACCTTCAAAAGAGAGACGCTCAAGGGGCGAAAGAGCTGGTCGGACGAGCGCGAGGCCCGCCTCGACGCCTTCCGATGGCTCCACCGATACAACACCCGACGCCGTCACTCCCGCCTCGGACAACGATCCCCGATCGCCTACGAGAACGCCTTCCACCCAACATCAACTACCCTGACCCGAGCCGCATAGACGTGTTCAACATCCGGGGTCAAGGCCCCTTCTGCTCCAGGTCCCTCGGGTGGAGGGCGCTGTCCAGGGACCGGGTACCGGAGGCCCTGCGGATCAGCTCGGCGAACAGGTTTGCTCCCGCACGGGACTTGATCAGCCTGGCCTCCGCGTCGAGCTTGCCCTCGACCTGCAGGGAGTAGTGGCTGAACGCCATCGCCGTGTACACCCAGCGGCGCAGTAGTTGGGCCTCCCCCGGGCGCAGCTTGCCATCGCGGTGGTGCAGCAGCAGGGCGGGCACGATGGTGACATTCGGCGACGAGAGGACCTCGGACCGGGCGATCGAGCACTCACCCTTCAGGAAGTCGATGGCGAAGCGCAGAGCCCTCTCGGTAGCCTGCCAGGCCTCCTTCAGTGCGGCTTCGTCCACATCTGCCCCGATGAGCTTGATGTGATGGGCGCCGGTTCCCGCAAGGAGGCTCATGAGACGCAGGACGGCTTCCCTGTTCAAGGCGAAGTTGCTGTCTCGCAGTTCCTGGTGGAAGGCGTCCATGGTGTCCAGTCCGTCGGACCAGCGGGCCGCGATGGCGCTGTACACGAGATCGCCCTTGGACAGCCGCCGCCCGCCCTTGTTCAGCCGGGCGAAGAGTTCGGCGACCTCCTCGTAGTCGTCGGACTCGTAGGTGATGACGGCGATCTGGTGGTGCCGGACGTTGTTCACCTTCTGCAGCCGCTGGGTCCACGTGCCGAAGTCCGGATCGTCGAACGACATACCGGCGTCGCGCAGGACTTGGTAGAACTGCACGTTCTCCTGCAACAGCGTGGACACCGGGATCAGCAGGGGATCCTTGCCCTGGACCGCACTCGGGTTGACGAACTCCTCGGTGCGCACGTCGAAGCGCAGGTCGATGAGCCGGCCGTCGGCCTTGGACTCGGGCCGGTACACCCAGGCAAGAGAGGTCAACCGCTGCTGCCCGTCCAGCAGATAGAGGGGGTGGTGCGCCGACTTGTCGGTCTGGACGACAGCGGCCGTCTTGAAGGGCACGGTCAGATCGGTCTTCCACAGCAGCAGAGCGCCAACCGGATAGCCCCGGTAGAGGGAATCGAAGAGGTCGCGTACGTCGGGTCTCATCCAGACGAAGTCACGCTGGATGGAGGGAATGACGACCCTGCCCTGCAGAAGGTCCTCGACCTGAGAGATGATCTTTTGGTTTGCCAGCCCCATGCTGCCCCCAGCCTGCGTGTGCTCCGCCGCACACACGCTACCAACCGTCGAGAAGGGCCGCGGCCGAACGAACGCGGCGTCGCTCGCCAGGGTGTCGCGTCCTCCACTCCGGCCATCGGGATGCCTGTACGCACCCTCCGCCGCCACGCGCGGGGGTACCGCCACGCCGACTCGCCGGTGGGCAGGCATTGACGGGGCCGAGGCGGAGGCGGATCGACGCTGCCGGACGTTGTCCGAGACCACGCTCCCTGTCGCGGTAGGCGATCCGTCGCCGTGCGCCGGCCCGCCCGTCTGTCCCCCTCGGCCGTCCTCAACGGCGTTGCGGGTAATCGCCGTCCTGCCACGGTTGAAGTCCCGTACGGGCTCTGCCCAGCGGGCGCCGCAGCATGCCTGGGTGACGCGCCCCGGGCCACGGCCTCAGTGACACTGCCCGTCGGCCGCGCACCGAACACGATGCGAACTCCCGTTGGGAGCCGTCCGCGGAAAGCCACCGGCTGTACCGGAACGCCGCAACTCCTCGCCCGGGGGTACAGCACGCCCGGCTCGGCCGGCTCCAGCACGAGGCCAGCTCGCCAGGGAACGCTGCCTGCCCTCGTGGACCGGGCAAGCCGAACCCGTTTCTGGTGGAGGTCGACTGCGGGGCGGACGGCAGCCACCCTCGGCTCGCCATCCCTGATTCGAGCAAATGCCAGCCAACGAAGAAGGTTTGACGATGCTTTCACTTGCATGGGACGATGCGACCGCTTCAGCCGGCGAAGGCGGTGGCGGCAAGGGACGTCGTGGCGTGAAGGTGAACGGGCGGCAGCGAGAGGGGTGCGGCTTCAGCCGCCTGCTGCCTTGCCGGGGATGCCTGCGACCGAAATCCTGGCGCCTGCAGCAGTGCGGGACCTCTCGTGAGGCGCTCGCAGAAGGGGGTGTGTGATGACTGACGAGAAGTCGTCTGACGACGGAGCAGTCGAGAAGACCGGCCGGTGGGTTGCCGGCCTTGCCGAGAAGGTCATGGTGAACGGGGTGGGGCCGATCACGGGGTCGGTGACGTGGGCCGAGGATCGTCTTTCGCGCCGACAGGGCACCGGCTACAGGGCACCCGGTGACGATGGGCGGCGTTCGCCTGAGGACATGAAGGATGACATCGACGCGGTCATCGCCCGCCTCATCAAGGAGTCCGCGGCTGCGGCCGGGGCGCAGGGGTTCGTTACCGGGCTCGGAGGTCTGCTCACGGCAGGCGTGACGATCCCTGCAAACGTCGCGGCGTCCGTCGCTGTCAACATGCGGATGGCTGGTGCCATCGCCCACCTTCGGGGATGGGACATCAACGACCCGCACGTGCGAACGGTCGCGATGATGCTTGCGATCGGGATGAGCACGCAGAGCGTCCTCGCAGCCTTCGGCGTGAAAGTGGGCCAGAAGTTCGGCGAGCAAATGATCAAGAAGATCCCGATCACGATGATCCGAGCGATCAACAAGAAGGCCGGGACATACCTCATCTCGAAGTACGGAACCCAGCGCGCTGCGATCACGCTTGCCAAGGGAGTCCCCATCCTGGGGGGCGTCGTCGGGGGCGCCGTGGACGCAGGAGCCACCACCGTCATAGGACGGGCCACCGACAAGGCCCTGCGCGGGGACACGTTGCGGACCGAAGAGCCCAAGTGACGAAGGAGCGAGCCGGGTAGACGAGCGCTCGCCTCATTCTCGCTGGGCGTGCGATGCGACAGGAGGACTTCCGGCACTGCCTGCTCGTACCTGCGGACACAAGACGTGGGCGCCTTCCCGCTCGGAAGGCGCCCACGGACTGACGATGCAGAGCAGTCATGCTCCACTGCTGCAGGGGGGCGAAAAGCAACTTCTTTGACAGCCAACAGACGCTAACCCCCACCTAGGGTCAGCTAGCCGAATCGCCGTTACCTTCGCCCAGGTAGGCAGCGAGGTCTTGCATGTAGTCCTCATGCTCCTCGTGCAGCCTATCAGCCGGTATACACCTGAGTGACGATAGGTCCGCATCGCCTATTTTGTTTGCGGCATCGAGCTCCGAAAGTGCGTGCAGTTGAGCTTCCAAGCACACCCTGTCGGTCTCACACGATGCCACTGTCGCCAGGATTTCGGACAGCAACTCACCATCCCCAATGGAGAAGGTTCCCATCCAGTCTTGGATCCGATCACTGGCGGATGAACGTATCTGCGGGCGGGGACTTGTGAGTTCATGAATGAGTGTCACGAGGTGCTTCCGCTCAATTCTCACGGTTGCCTCTCAGTCATAGGCAGGTCGAGCATGCTGGCCGGGCCAAGGGATATGAGTTGCGTTGGCTCCCTCGTGATTATAGTTCGGACTGTTCGGGTCGTGCACCTTTCGATGGTAGAGATTGCCATATATATCTTGATACTGGTTCGATATTTGAATGCGGTATACATGCCCCCCATGGGCATTGCTTCCCGCAGGCGCCGAAAGATCGGGGCCATGTACACGCATTCGCACCGTCTTCCCCGTCACCTCATCTTTCCATTTCCATTTCACCCCGTGCTCAACTCCACCAGGCTGCTGCGTCCATTTCTCCTTCACGGCATTCTTCGGCACGACACTCATAGGGTCCGCTCCACCACTGAGGTCCCATCCCCCGCCAGGGACGCGAGTGGCCTTGGGTGCCTTCTTCGCCCCTCCCTTGAGCAGCTTCTTGGCCAAGGCTTTACCGGCACCGAAGAGGCTGAAAATGCCTGCCACTTCCACTATGGCGTTGCCGGCGTCCCATGCCTTGGTGTTCTTGTCGATGCCCCGCTCTGTAACAAAGTCGTCGTACTGCTTCGTCCCGCCACTGCAGTCTTCGATCCAGCACCAAGGGCTGAGCTTCGTCATCGCTTCTCCGGAGGCTGCCAGATTGTGTCCGACGCCTCCGAGGAAGTCGCTGAAACTGCCTTGCGCTTTGGGGTTCGCGGGTTCGACGTTTGTGCTGCAACCCGGCTTGTACGCCGGATAGGTAGCGCTGCAGTCCGATCCGCCACCGCCGCTGTTGCCAGTGCCCCACGGCGAGATCCCGGAACGGGAGGATGTTCTGGACGCCCGTGAGCTGGACTGGTAGCGGTGGTACTGGTGGACGACAGCCACTACATAGCGCACTACGGCCACGATGAGACCGATGAGCGATCCGAAGAACTTGCCGTCAGGGTCGGCGAAGGTCACGGGGTTGTTGTTGCTGTAGGCATAGCCGTTGATCTGTTGCGGGTCCTTGAGGTCCGCGATGGGATCGGCGCTGATGAATCGACCAGTGGTGGCGTCGTACTCGCGGGCGCCGAGGTGGGTGAGGCCGGTCGGGTCCTGGGTACCCCCGACGAAGCCCTTCTCGCCCACCCAGTTGGCCGGGGCTGAGCCGCGGGTCTCACCGAACGGCTGCATCTGGCGCCTGGTGAGGGTTTGGGTCGTGGCGTCGATTTGGAGGTTGGCGGTGCCGTTGTGGTCCGTGCACATCCAGGTCAGGGCCTTGGGCGTCCGAATGGCGACGACTTGACCGCCGTGCGAGTAGAAGCGGGTCGCGTCGACCTTGCCGGTGGCCTTGTCCATCCGGAGTTCGGTCTCGCCCAGGTACAGGGTTGTCCCCGTCTTGTCGCGGCGGATGAGTCGGTTTCCGGAAGCGTCGTTGAGATACGACGTTTCCGTGTTGTCGGCTTCGGTGACCTTGGTGAGGGAGTTCTCGGGCCCCCACTCAAGCGTCTGGGTCTTTGCTCCTACTGTGCGGGTGGTCGTGTTACCCGCACTGTCGTAGGTGTAGCTGGTATCGGGCTTGGCTGGGCTGGTCGGAGTGGTGGTGGTGTTCGCCAGCAGGTGCGGGCGCTTGGTTTCGCCGTTCTTGAGGTCGTAGCCGTAGGAGGTGGTGGCAGGGCCTCCAGCGGCCAGGTGATCGGTGGACGTCTTCCGGTTGCCGGCACTGTCGTAGGTGAAGGACTTCCAGTAAGCAGCGATGCCGCCGACGTTGCCTGTGCTCGGTGCGGTGGAACAGTCGGTGGTGGCCGTCCAGGCACTCTTCAGTCTGCGATGACCGTCATAGGTGAAGCACTGCCTGTCACCGGGGGTGGTGGCTCGGTCTTCAATTTCGACAGGGTTGCCTGCTGTGTCATAGCTGTAGTGAGTGTCAGCGTCGGTTCCACTGCGGCTCTCGGAGAGGACGGTTTGGCGAGCCAGCCGCTTGGTTCCGTCCTGGTAGGAGTTGTTGATCTCCGTCCACTTTGCCGTGGAGGAGACACCCAGCGTGGTGCGGATCTTTTCGCCGGCAGGGAGGTAGCTCGTCGAGCGCACAATGCCGGTCAGGCCCTGCATGGAGTCCGGGAGACGCTGGGCGTTGTAGCCGTAGCTGAGGGTCTCCTGAGCGAGACCGCCCATCGCGGGGATGGTGCGTTTTTGGAGCGTGCCGTCGAGGTTGTAGACGTTGGTGATGGTGTAGACGCCGGTGCCCGCGAGCGCTCCCTCGCTGGTGCTGACCGTGTACTGCTCCTTCAGGACCCGGTACAGCTTGTCGTAGGAAGCATTCGTGGAGGCATAGACCTTACCGTTCTTGCCCCCCTCGTAGCGGATCGCGGAGGTGGGCTGGCCCTTGGCGACGGTGTCGTACGACCAGCGCGCCAGGTACTTGGAGTCGTCGACGACCGGCTTGCCGTCGACGACCGGGATACGTCCGGCAAGCTTCCCTGTGGGGCGCCCGATGAGGTCGTACGCGTAGCTGACGACACCGGCATCGCCACGAGCGTCTTCGGTGACGGCGACCTGGTCGAGTTCGTTGTATTCGGTCTTGGTGCGGCCGGCATCCGGATCGATGGACGCGGTCTTTCGACCGAGGAAGTCGTATTCGCTGGTCCAGGTATTGCCGTCGCTGTCCCCGACTCTGGTGAGCCGATCGGCGTGGTCGTACGCGTAGGTCAGCTTGGTGTAGCTGCCGGTTGCGCGGTTACCGTCGTATTCGCGCTTCTCGGACAGACGTCCCCGGCTGTCGACCTCCTCTCGCACTGCCGCCGCGCCCTTCGGCGGCTCCACGATCGTGGCGTTGCCCTCGTAAGTGGTCGTGGTGCGGGAGAACTCCTTGCCCCGCACGAGGACGATCTCGGCCGTGGGCCTGCCTGCGCCGTCGTAGGTCTTCTGTGTGCCGACCGGAGTCGCGGTCAGCAGATTGGCCAACTTGCCCGTGGGGGCGACAGCGTCGATGTAGTCGGCCGCTGTCTCCACCTCGAGACCGCGCGTGTCGTACTTCGTCTCGGCCACGACACGCCCGCCGCCGACGCCCGGCGCCTGCGTCTGGCGAGGCCGCAGCAGAGCGTCGTAGATGGCGTACGACGTCTGATAGGTGCTGCCGTCGTTGTTCAGCGACTTGGTTGCGACCCAAGATGCGTCGTCACGTTGGACCTTGTACTCAAACCGGGTACTGGGGGCGTTGTCTCTGGCACGGTCGGCAAGCCAGACGTCGGTGAGGCGGCCGAGGGCGTCGTAAGCCATCTCAGTTCGCCCGTTGTTGGGGTCGACACTTGCCTTGTTCACACCCCAGTCGGGAATGATCTCGGTGGTGGTGGTGTGGCCGAGGGCGTTGCTCGCCTTGGTCAGGGTCAGTGGCCCGCCGGCTGCGGGCGTGTACTCGATGTGCTTGGTGCGGGTTCCGTTGGTGTCGAAGGTGTCAACCGACCGGCCGAGTGCATCGTACGTGCCGGTGCCGACCGTCTGAATCTGGGCCGTTCCGGCGTTGTAACCCGTCACCCTCTGAGTGGCGGTCACGTCTCCACGTGTCGGCGCAGTGCCCCATGGCTTGCTGTCGTACGACGTCCGGACGTCTGACACGACGTCGGTGGTCTTGGGGTCTCCTGTCCTCGCAGGGGTCGCAGAACAGGCGACAGACACCTTTTCCACGCGCTTGGGATACTTCCGCATCCACGCGGCCTCGTTGACAGCGTATTCAGTGCGGGTGCACTCCTCTTGGCCGCCGCCTTCGGTCTCCACCGTCAGAGGCTCACCGCTCTTTGTGTCATAACTGGTGGTGGTCGTGGAGGTGATCTCGGTCCCCCCAGGCAGGGGGGTGCGCGTGACCTCCTTCGCGGTGCGGATCATGTAAGCGTTGACGGTGCCATGGGAATGGGTGGCCGTGGCGGTGCGGTGCATCCAGGGCGTGGTGATGGTGCCGGACACTTCCGCGCCGGACTTGCCGTTGTAGGTGATCTGCTCGCGCAGCTGGCCTGCGAAGTGCCCTGAGTCGGTGACCTCGTTGCCCTTGGAGTCGGTCACCGACTCCTTGCGGGTGGAGCCGTCGAGTTGCTTGTCGCCGTCCATGCCCCGGTAGTAGAGGCTCACGCTCCTGGTGGGATTGGCGGCGGCTTCACCGGTGGTGGTGGTGACCTTCTGGTATCCGCGCCAGATGCCCCAGGTGCGGTACTTGGTCGGCGTGATCGGGGACTGGTCGTCGTACGCCCATGCACCTCCGCCGTGGTAGCTGTAGTCGGTCTGCTTCAGCGGGGCGCCGCCGGTCGGGTCCGACTCGAGGACCTGGGTGACGACGTACTTGTGGAACCAGTCCGTACGCGGCTGGGGGTTCGTGCCGGGTGTGGGATTGGACGGGGGGATCCACTTCACCGGGTAGCAGCGCTTGTTGTTCTTGTCGAGCGCGGAGGGGATGTTGCTGTCGGCGACGCACTCCGGGTCGGAGTAGTTGGCCGTCAGCACCGAGCCGGTCTCGGAGGTGACGGTTCGTACGCGCCATTTGATGAACGGCGCGACGTCGTCGCCGATCTTGTCGACGCGGTTGTGCATCTGGACGCCGGTGAAGGTCACTGCGGGCAGAGTGATCGGTGTCCCGGACTTACCGGTGTGCTGGATGGACTTCAGCCACAGTCCGGCGTTGGATCCGTCGCCAGGGTCGGGGAACGAGTGGTCCAGCGTCCAAGTGTTGACGTCGCGGTAGTCCGTGTCGGCCCCGGTACCGGTGCCCTTGTAGACCTTGGTGGTGACGTCGGTCAGCCGCTTGCGCGTGAAGAACGAGGGTGCCGGCTGGTCCGTGCAGACGGTGTCCTTCTTGCAGATCTGGTCGTAGGGGACATCCGGCCAGGCATTCCGGTTGGAGGAAGCCAGGCTCGAGCAGGTCTCGCCACCCGAGACGGGGATGCAGCGCTCCTTGACGGTGAACTTCACGCGTGCCGCGGCGGGCTGTGCGGTGGAGAAGATGGTGTCCGTGCGCTGGCCGTAGTCGATGCGCTCGAGGTATCCGCCGCGGGTGTACTCCGTGCCGTTGCCGGTCGCCCCGTTCTTGGCGTAGTAGTTGAGTTCCTTCTTGTACCAGTACGTCATGACGTTGCCGTGTGGGTCCACGACGTAGTCGAGGTTCCAGCGCCAGGCCTGGTTCTTCGCGCGGGAGGCGAAGCTGGAGCCCGCGGAGTAGCCCGGCTCGCCGGCGTCGTCACCGAAGACCGGTACGGTCCACACCGAGTTGGTCTCGGTCTTCCCGTCGGTCCAGCCGGGAAGACGGTTCTTGCCGAAGACGTACTGGGTGCCGTCGGTGGTGGTGACGGTCCAGTGCTCACCTATGTCACCGTCGGTGCCGGCATCGCCGTCGTCGCCGTTGACCGCGCCTGTGCCGCGGACGACGCGCTCTCCGTCGTCTCCCTGCACATGCCATTCGCCTGAGGTCTTGTCCTTGACCAGTGTGCTGGCCTTGCCGTTCAGGACGATGGAGGCGTTGTCCTCCTTCCAGCACTGGTCGTACTTCTTGTCCTGGCCGTCGTCGTCGCAACTGGCATAGGAACGCTCGATGTACGAGGTCGGGAGGTCGAAGCCCTCGCCGATCCACGATGGCTGGGCACTGGTGGCGGAGGTGCGGCCATCGACGCTCTGGGCCGAGTAGCTGATCGACAGCGAAGGCTCGGGGCCGGCGGGAGCGGGGACGGCGTCCATGGCGTAGGACCAGGTGAAGTCACCGTTGGAGCCACCACCCGACCAGGTGGCGGACGGGGACAGCGGAGTGGCCTCATAGCCACCCTGGTCGGAGGAAGCACCGGCTGACAGGGCCAGTACGGCGAAGGCGCTGCGTGCCTGTGCCGCCTTGGGCGTCGTGACCTTCGCCGTGACGGTCTGATCCGCTGTGTCGTTCTTCGAGGGTATTTCCGTCGTGGTGCGGCAAGCGGCCTTGGCCGGGGTCGTGAGGGCGCAGGCGGGCAGCTGGACCATGCGGAGGCGGGAGGACCAGTTGCCGCTGTAGGCGTGGGCGAAGGCGCTGTAGTCGAGGCCGACGGACAGGTCGGACGGGCTCGTGGCGCCGTCGGACCTTCTTACCGTGAGGACTACGCCGTCGACGCCGAGCTTTGCCGTGGCCGCGCGGTCCAGGATGCGCACGTCGGCCCTGGCCGGCGCGCCCGGTTCGGTCTTGAGGGCTGCGGCTGCGCGACGCGCCTTACCGGTCTTGGTCCCCTTGGGGTCGATCACCGGTGCGATGGTGACGGGCAGTCCTGCAGCGCGCGTCGCGGTGCCGGCCGGGGTCGGGACGACGACGTTCGCCGCCGCTCCGGTGGGCCAGGTGACCTTCTTGGAGGCTCGCTCGCGTGTCTTGGTGGCGGCCTGCCGGGCGGGGTCCGCGGGCTTCTTGTGCTTGGCCTCGAAGGGCTTGGCCTTGCCGAACTTGGCCTTGGGCAGCGCGCTGGGATCCCGCTCGAAGCTCTGTGCGGGTGCCGCCCCGAGCAGGGTGGTGATGATGGCCGTGGTCACCGGCAGAGCGACGGCCGCTGTGCGGCGTCGGCTCGCCCTGTTCCACGACCATGAGGACAGCACTGGTCTGGTGCTGGACAAAAGGATTCTCCGCATCCTTGACCGGATGGTGTGCCGGGCCGATCGGACCGGCACACCACCGCGTGAGATGTGATTGGTGTGTGCGATGTTGCGGCGGGGGGATCAGCCGATGTCGATCGGCGGTTCGTCCACGGTCGCGAGCTGGGTGATCTCGGGCTCCGACAGCACGCCGGCGTAGACACGCAAGTCGTCGAGTTGCCCGTACAGGCGGTTCCCCCATGTTCCGTTGTCGTGGCGGCGAGCCTGCGCGACCATCAGCGGCTGGTCGGACTGGAAGACGCTGTCGACCAGCACGCCGTCCTCAGCGCCCTCACGCCGGCCGGCAAGGTAGAGCTTGGCCGACTGGCTGACCGAGTCGTAGACGCCGACCACGTGGATCCAGTTGCCGGGCGGGTTGACCGGCTCCGAGGTGACGGTGGCGGCCGGGCCTTCCAGTACATCGGTCTGGTACAGGCCGAAGTTCCAGTCGCCGTCCGCTTCTCCCACCTCCTGCCGGTACCAGAGGCGGAAGGCGTTGCGCTGGGCACCGGGGTGAGCGAAGACTGTGGGCGAATGCGCGCCCGTGGTGTTCTCCAGCACGGTGGCGTTCAGGTTGACCCAACCGGCGACGGTGAAGCTCCCGGAGTCATCGAGGGCGACAGGAGCGGTGGCGTAGCCTCGCTGGTCGGTCGCGAGGTCCAGGACGTTGCCGTGGGCCGGGTCGTCGGCTGTAGCGAAAGCGGCACCGCCGAACGACTGCAGGATGTGGCCGCGCCCGGACGCGTCGGCGGCCGTGGTGCCTGAGGTGTTGTCCATGGCCCAGTGAGCGAGGAGCGCGGCCTGGGGATGGTCCGTGTCGGGGTTCTCCATGTTGGTCTGCGCCCACAGTTCGTCGGGGAAGACCACACGGTTCCATGCCTGGACGTGGTCGATGTCGCCCTTGAAGTAGCTGCCAGGGCTACCGTCCGTGCTCTTCATCCGGCCGATCTCGAAGGGGCCCGTACCCGCCCACGGCGTGGTGTAGGACGTCGTGGCTTCGAGGCGGCCGTTGACGTACAGGCGAATCTGCTGCGCGTTTCTGTCGTAGACGGCGAGGAGATGGGTCCATGCACCGATGACACCCGGCCGTGACGAAAGGACCTTGACCGTGCTGGAGGCGTCCTGGCTGTAGCGGTTGAACACCCACCTGTCGTAGGTGTTGGAGTAGTAGAGCTGGAAAGCGCCGACGTTCGTGCCGTTCTGGTTGGCCACCGTGCTGAGCTTGTCGCGGGAGCCGAGCTTCGCCCAGGCGGAGACCGAGAAGCTTCCGGTCGTGTCCACCACCGGCCCAGAGGTGGCGGCGTACGCGTTCGTACCGTTGGCGGACAGCCCTCCACCGAGCCGAGCGTGGTCGGTGAAAGCGGCGCCGCCCCCGAAGGTCAGGTGGTGAACGCTTCCGGCGGAGTTCTCTCCTGTGCCGTCCAGCTTCCACGCAGCCAGGGGATTGGATGCCTTGGCGACCTTGAACAGGTAATCCACGCTCTCGCTCATGTTGCCGGCGAGGTCGTAGGTCTGAACCCGCAGCACGTTGGAGAGGCGCTTGGTCGGGGTCACCTTGATCTCGTAGCTCGGCGTGTTGGCTGTGAACTTCTTGCTCTCCAGCGACACGCCGTTGAGCCAGATGTCGTAGCGGCGCACATCGCTCGCACCAGCGGTGATCTTGAAGGTGCCGGTCTGGCCGACGCTGCCTGTCTCAGGTGAGGCGTCACAGGTGGTGCCCGAGCACTGCGGGTACTCCCGAGAGGTCACCGCCGGCTTGGGTGGAGCGGTGGTGTCGACCTTGAAATAGCAGTAGCTGGACCACGGTCCGTACAGGAAGCTCGTCGTCCCGCCGTAGGTGTAGCGGTACTGGCTCTTGGCACGGAACTTGTACGTCGTTCCACTCACGAGTTTCGGAGTGGGATCGGAGCCCGGCTGACCGCTGACGGTCCATGTGTCCGGGCTCATGGTGATCGGCGTGGTGCTTGACCCCGCGTAGAGCTCGAAGTTCGGGCGCATGCTGGCGTTGGATCCGTCCGCGGACGTCGGCGTGGCTGTCACGCGCGGCGTGTCGTCCCGAATGAGTGCCGGACTTGTGGACGCGGAACACGCAACGTTGGGGTCGGACAGCTTCACAGCGGAAGGAGCGGTCGTCGGCGGAGACACGTACGTGATGGAAAGCCGCGGCTTGCGCTCCTTCGTCGTCCGGTCGTCGGTGGGAGACATGAACTGCTTCCACGCGATCGGATCCGTACTGCTCGCGGTCAGACCCAGCGTGGTGGTCGTCGACTTCGCCTTCGCCGTGTAGGCGACTGCGGCGGTGGCGTTGAACTCCACATCGCCGTCTGGGCAGGCCGACGAGAATCCCTTGGCCGCTGAGACCTTCGTGACGTACGACCAGCCGGTAGGGGGCTTGTTCCACGTCGTGGAGCCGGAGATCGGATTGGTGCGATAGAGGTTGACATCCCGCTTGTCGCAGTTCGCGGACCAGATCGCATAGGCCGTGAACGTCGCGCCCAGGATCTTCTTGCCCGCCACGCTGCGGGTGTCGAACTGGAACAGCGACTTGGCCTGCTTGTTGTCGACGTACGCGTCGTAGCCGACTCCGAGAGCATGCGAGGTCTTCCAGAACGACGTCCCCGACAGGTTCGACCAGATCGTGGTCCATCCCGTCAAAGTGGCGCTCACCGCCGGCGGATCGATCACCACCGGATAGGACGTGTCGGACGCGCTCAGAAACTCCTGATCCGGCGACACGGACAGGGCACCCGACGTGACGTCGACGTCAGCGACCGCCGTCTTCGAACCCGGCTCGGGAGCCACCGGACTGTCCTCGGCGGCAACCTCGGCCGGAGCCGCGAGAGAAGCGGCTCTGACCTTCGACTTGCCGACACGGGCGGCCGCGGGCGCGGCCGGAGCCGCAGCGGAGTCCCACATCAGGGCGGCACTGCTGGAGAACACCGCGTGCCCTCCGCCATCGACCAGTGAGATATTCCCGTTGTCCGAGGTCCGCACCGACAAGCCGCCGGTCTTGACCGGGAACTTGATCTGCTTCAAAGCCGGATCAGCCGCGGCCTGACGCGTGTGCACCACCAGGTTCTGAGTGAAACCATCGGGACGCACCTGAACGACGAGGTCCACATCGGGTCGCACCGACTCGTAGACAGCGAGCGAGCCTGAGATCTTCGGGACCGGCAGCGCCCAGGGACTTCCCAGTTCGTACGACGTGCCACCACGCGTGATCTTGGCCAGCGGACCCGCATCGCCCCCGCCGGACAGCACCACGTCCTGGGCCGCCTTTGGCGCCCACCGGCCATCGGCACGCTTGACCAACGAGGTGTCGATCGGCACCCAGGAGCCACCCCTGCGTACTCGCTCCGGCGCCGGCGAAGACTCCGCCGTGAACGTGCCGTCAGGATTGGCAAAGACCTGATTCGCCTCATTCGTCAGGGTGCCCACCTCAACACGGCGGCCCTCAGCGACGGCCCTCTCGGAAGCTTTCTGCTCCGCACTCTTGACCGGAAGGCCGTCGTCTTCCCAGAACGACTTCCCCCGCGCGGCCTCATCCGCAGGCCTGCCCGAAACGGCTTCCGCCGCCTCTGCCCCCTCATCAACGCCTACCGCCACCGCGCTCGGCATCAAACACCCGGCCGACACGCCACCAAGCACCAACAAGGCGACGGCCGTTGACGCAACCCCCCGCGCCGCTCCCCCGCGGCGCCCCCGTCTTATCACTACGCGCAACTCACAATCTGAGAATTTTGTGAAGATCAATCAAACGAAGTGACCTTACTCGGCTCCCCACTCAGGGTCCAGACGTCACAAGACCACACAGAAGGGGCATTCAGCGGCACTGGCTACCAATGAGTAACGGTGACCTCAGCCACAGAGTCCGGCTCAAGTCCGGCGACAGCAACCCGTAGAAACTCGCCCCTGAGGCCGGCATCCGTCTCACGGGACCCGCAGCGCGCTTCGACACCCTGGTCCGGACGATGCATCCCCAAGCGTTCATCGACGCGTCAGGCGGTCGCTGTCCACGTCACCAATCAGCGGTCCTTAATGCGCGGGGATCGTTCCTGCTCCCCCGCTGGAGACCGCACGGCAGACGTGGTCGCTGGAGAGCGTGCGGGCGCGCCTCTCCGGCGCGACGACGGATCCGGACGTCGCCGGCGTGGTCGAGCGTTCGATGCGTTGCTGCCGGAGGGCGAGTGTCTCCCGCTGCTGCTGCGGGTGGAACGCGCGCGAACGCGTCGAGGACTACGCCGACTCATGAGCCGGGGATCGTACGTGGCGGCCGGATCGACGACATCGCCCTCGGGGGCCTCAAACCACCGGACCGAGCACCACCTGTTCCCCGGCATGCCCCCTCAACTACGCCGCGCATGCCTCATAGTCCGCCGTTACTGCAAGGAACTGGACCTCCCCTACGTCGAGACCGGCCTCATCGCGTCTTACCGGCAAGCCCTCACGAGCCTTCACGAAACAGGGACCCCGATCCGCGACGCCCGCCGCAACCCGATCGTCGTAGTCCACCGGCCCCGTGGCGCACGGACCACCCCGGCCAGTCGTCATCGGCCTCGGCCTCGTCCCTCCTCGCCCTCGTCCTCGTCCCCGTCCTCGTCCTCGTCCTCGTCCTCCGATTCGGCGTCCTCGACGTCCTCCTCCTCTTCGTCTTCGTCCTCGGTGGCGCCGTCCTCGTCCTCCACGGATTCGTACGCGCCCTCGTCCTCCGAGTCCTCGGCCTGGGTCGCCTCTTCCTCTTCCAGGGCTTCCTCGTGTGACATCACGACTTCACCGTCCTGGATCTCGCCACGCCAGCCTTCCGGTTCCTCGTCGGCGAGCGTGACGTACCGCTGGAAGTGCTTGAAGTCCAGGCGGACACGGCGGCCCTGGGCACGCCACAGATTCCCGGTCTTCTCGAAGAACCCGGACGGGAAGTACTCCATGACCAGGACGATGCGGGTCAGTTCCGGCGCGAGTTCGTGAAAACTGACCGCCCCCTTGGTCGACCCCTTGGCACCTTCGGAGGTCCAGACGATCCGGTCATCCGGGATCTGTTGCTGAACGGTCGCCTTGAAACTGCGCGAGGAAGGGCCGACTTTGACCTTCCAGTCGCTGGCCACCTCGTCACTCTTGGAGACCGAGCGAACACCCTTGGTAAAGCTGCTGAACTTCTCGTACTGCGTCCAGTAGTCGTAGGCCGTGCGAAGAGACACGCCGACGTCGAGGACCTCGATGATGTTCATGCTCTTGCCGCCGCCCCCGGACTTGCCCTTGCCGCCGCCGAACGCTTCCTTGGCCTTGTCCACGACGCTGTCCTTCACGCCTTTGGCCTTCTCGGACAAGAACGCCTTGACGGGGGACTCGCCACCGAGGATGCGTGAGCCGATCTTGAGCAGCGACCCGCCGTTGTCGGCGGCATCGGTGAGCTGTTCGGTAACGTCCGTGAGCTTGTCACCGGCCTTCTCCGCAAGCCGTTCGACCTGTGAACCGACGAAGCCCGACAACGCCTCACGCACTCCGCCCACCGCCGACTTCACGTCCGGTTCCTTCGTCTCCTTGGCCATGGTGGACTACCTCCGGCGATCGGCACGCTGGGACGTCTTCTTCTCCGCACGCCCTGAAGACGCCGCCTTCTTCGCACGAGCCTGCCTGCCGGTGGCGGACTTCTTCGCCGGGGCAGCCTTCTTCGCCGCCGGCTTCGATGCGGAGCTCTTCTTTCCGGATCCCCGTTTCGCCGCTGCGCCGGAAGCGCTCCGGCCAGAGGGGGTCTCCTCACGCCTCGACGCGCCACGCCTTTGCGGTCGAGCCGGCCGCCGGGAGCTTCTGCTGCGCTGCGGGCGCTCGCGTTCGGGTTCCTCGTCCTGGTCTTCTTCCGCTTCCTCCTCCGCTTCTTCCTCTTCCTCGTCCTCCTCCTCAGGCTCCTCTTCCTCAGGCTCCTCTTCCTCGTACTCCTCCTCCGGCTCTTCCTCCTCCTCGTAGCCTTCCTCGTAGTCCTCCTCCGGCTCCTCTTCTTCCTTCTTCTTGCCGAGGCCGGCCGTGCGCTCGTGGAGCGTGGCGGCGAGAGTCCCCATGCTGCGGGTGGCGGCGGCTGTCACCGCTTTGCGGCCGGCCTCGAGAACCTCCCCTTTCAGCTGGTCCTGCAGTTCGGCGACCTGCGGTATCTCCCCCAGCCTGCGCATTCCCTCGGCAGCGAGCTGGCGCGGTTCGAGACCGAACCGCCTGCCCGCCAGATAGGTCCCCACGCTCAGCGCCAGCTTGCCCTTCTTCGTCCGGCCCAGCACGTAGCCACCGGCGATGGCCGCGGCGAGAGCCATCTTGGTCTGATCGTCCATGAACACGTCACCTTCATCCCTGGGGCACTCGCCGTTCCACAGCAGGCGCGGCCTCCACCGACAGCGCCACTACGACCGCGTTCGGGAGCGCAACGAAAGGGGACTGGATCCCCCCTCAGTTCGGACGGCAGGCCATCCACCACCCGGCGATCAGTGCCTCGATGGGCCGTCGCCTCGGCACCATGGCCCTGGCTCAAGACCAGTCCTGTACTCACCAGTCTCGCCCGAATCGTGTCGGTCGCATCTCGAGAAGCGCTGCCCACGACGACGGAGGCAGTGCGCTGCGGGTCCGAGGCAGCGCTTCCTCGCAAACGTCGCGACGCGACGCATCGTCGGCCGTGCGCAGGGCAGATGCTCAATGAGCCGTGACGATGGCGCGGCCGCTGTGTCCTTCTACTGCCGCCGTGGTGCGGCCGGGAATCCAGTACGTGTGGAAGAAGGCGAGAGCATGCCTGGCGCAGGAAGGCTGTGCCGATGACATCGCCCACAGATGTCGGTCCCCGGCTCGCCGTCTCCGCACAGGAGGTGGCGTTGGACGATGCCACCCTGGTGGTCCGCGCGCGCGGCGGCGACACACGGGCGTTCGAGGTGCTGGTGCGCCGCTACCAGGGACCGATGTACCGCCTGGCACTGCACATGCTGGCCGGCCGCGGCGATGCCGAGGACGTGGTGCAGGAGGTGTTCCTGACCGCATGGCGGCGGCTGCCGCAGTTGCGGGACCACACCGCGTTCCTCGGCTGGCTCTACCGGGCAACCACCAATCGGTGCCTGAACCTCATCCGGGCCCGCAGACCCGTCGCGGAAGCCGACCTGGACAGTCGCGAATCCGTCGACGCCGCTGGGGCACCCGAGCGGGCGGCGCAGGTCAGCGAGCAGTTGACGGCGCTCGGGGAGGCCCTGAAACGGCTGACGCCCGAGCAGCGGGCCTGCTGGTTGCTGAGAGAGGTGCACGGGCGCTCCTACATGGAGATCGCCGGTGCCACGGGCACCACCCAGACGGCAGTGCGTGGACGCATAGCGCGCGCTCGAGCGCAGTTGGCGGAGGCGATGGCTCCATGGCGATGAGCGAGGCTCAGGGCTGCATGCTGCCCTGCGGCCGCGATGCCGAGACGGTGTGGGAACGGCTCGATGCGACGGACGCCGGATCGGCCGACGCCCATGAGGCCACCTGCGCGTACTGCTCAGCGACGCGGAAGGGCCTGGTGGTGCTGCGACAGGTGGCCGGCGGTCTGGCCTCGGAGGACGCAGCGCCTGTGTCGCTGGGCCTGGTCGAACGGATCATGTCCTCGGTGCGCGCGGAGACCCGCCGTCACCACATGCTCGCACTGCCCGGCCCGGAGCCGGGCGGGCTGCGGATCAGCGAACAGGCGGTCGCCGCGGTGCTGCGAAGCGCCGCCGACTCCGTCGACGGTGTGCGTGCGCGACGCTGCCGGATCGCCGCCGCGGAGGCGGTCGGGGAAGTGGAGGTGGAGATGAGCCTTGCCGTGGCGTACCGCAGGTTTTCCGCCGACGCCGTCCACGAGGTGCGCGAGCGTGTCGCTGCGGCCGCCGCAGCACGGGTCGGGGTGACCCCGGTGCGCCTGGACCTGACCGTGGAGGACCTCTACGACGCATGAGGCCCCCCGGATCGGGCAGCAAACCGTTGAGAGCGACTGCAGCGCAAGGACAGCGACTGCTGCACGAGGACACGGTGGCCGCCATGACAACGACCGTGCCGGACGACAAGGCCGGGGTTTCCCGCGCCCAGTGGGTCATCGCCGAGCCGGTGATCGCCGCCGTCGCCGCCCGGGCCGCTCTCGGCGTCCCCGGCGTCGTGCGCCTCGAACCCGGCCTGACCGGGCTCGTCTCCCAGTGGACGCGGCTGGCACGCCAGAAGATCAACGGCCTTGCTCCGGCCCCGACCGAGGGCGTCAGAGTCACGCTCGACGACACCGCCGTCCCCTCGAGGCCGCGCGTCTCCCTCGACCTTGTCACCTCGGGGCAGGACCAGGCCGCCATCGTGGGACGGGCCGTCCAGCGCGAGGTCAGGCGCGCGATCGCCGCTGCCACCGGCCTCGTACCGCAGGCCGTCACGGTGTCGATCATGGACGTCCACGTGAACGGGACGGATACGTGATGACCCCGAGATCAGAGCTGACACGCTCACTTCTGTCCGTCCTGGACGGGATCCCCGGTCTTCGTCCGGCTTCTCCCGCCGCCTCCCCCGGCGGGGCGGGCGTGCCGTGGAACCTCGACGCCTTGGCCGTCGGCATCGACGACGACCTCGTGGAGATCCGCGTCGTCGCCCTCGCTCTCCCCCTCCCCCCGCTCCTGCGCGCGGCCGAGGCCGCGCTGTCCACGGCGCTCGAGGGGACCCGCTGGAATGACGCACGGCTGCGCCTGGTCGTCACCGACGTGGACGACGGCGCCCTCGCCGCGGTCACGCGAGCGACGGCAGCGGCCAGGAGGCCATGACGTTCTCCCCTGGTACGGGTCCTTCAGGTAGACGAGCGCGAACCCGCCCCGTCGAGAGCCACGAAACCGAGGAGCGCACCATGACGAACCCGGCCACCACGAATACCGCCGAACACTCGACGTTCGGCGCAGGCAGCACCGACAGGAGTGCCGGCGCACCGGATGCCTCCACTGCACAGGCGTCCGGGCAGGGTTCCACCACCATCGCCGACGTCGTCGTCCAGAAGATCGCCGGTCTTGCCGCTCGTGAGGTACCCGGCGTACACGAGCTGGGAGGCGGAGCGGCACGCGCGTTCGGCGCGGTGAAGGGACGGATCCCCGGAGCCTCGGCCAGTGCCGGACAGGGCGTTTCCGTTGAGGTCGGTCAGAGGCAGGCGGCCGTGGACCTCCAGATGCTGGTCGAATACGGCGTGGCCATACCCGATCTGGCCAAGGACGTCCGCAACAACGTCATCGACTCCGTCGAGCAGATGACCGGCCTGGAAGTCGTCGAGGTCAACATCAACGTCAACGACGTGCACCTGCCCGCCGACGACGGTGACGGCGCCGACCAGGGCCCGGGCGACCGTGTCCAGTAGCGGCGCTCGGGGCTCCGCCACCCGCAGGAGCCCGTCACACCGCGCGCGGGGCGTCGTGGATTCCGTCCGGCCTCCGGGCGGACTCGCGGACCCCGCGGTCCCCTGCCGCACGGCCGGCATCGCACACTCGAGGTGAATCGACATGACATCCACTCAGACCGGCCTGTTGACCGGTCTCGTCCTCGGCCTCGCCGCCGCGTTCGGCGGTTTCGAAGCCTTCCTCGTCCTCCTCGTCCTCGGGACTGTCGGACTGCTGGTGGGGCGCTACCTCGACGGCAAGCTCGACCTTGCGCAACTCACCGGCCGTGACAGGGACAACTTCCATGGACACCGCGACCGCACCGTCCACTGACGCCGACCCGGACACCTGTGCTGCGCAGCGTGGCAGGACAACGATCTCCGACCGTGCCGTAGGACGCATCGCCGCCCGGGTGTTGACGGAAGTCGAGCACATCGGTGGAACGGCCGGCCGGATACTCGGCACAGCGCCACGCGGAGACGGATCCGGCTCCTCGGCCCGGGTCACCGCGAAAGTCACCGGCGACTCGGTCGCTGCGCTGGACGTTCACCTCTCCGTCGCCTATCCGGAGTCCGTCGCCCGCGCCACCGAGAACGCCCGCACAAGCCTGGTGCACCGCCTGGCGGAACTCACCGGACTGACCGTGACCCGCGTCGACATCGACGTCACCGCCCTGCGCAGTGCCGACTCCCCATCCAGGAGAGTCCAATGAAACGCCGGCCCCGCCGCACCGTCCCCGCCACCCTCACCGCCCTGGTCCTGCTCGCCGCGTGCGTCCTGACCGCCGTCGTCGCCATCCAACTGATCGCCGGGCAGAGCCCGCTCATCAGCCACCGATCCGTCATCGACAGCCTGCACAGCAGTCACTGGAACGACACCGCCGTTCTCGGCGCGGGTGTCGCGGCCGTCCTCCTCGGCCTCCTCCTTCTGCTCGCCTCGCTCCTGCCGGGGAAACCCACCGTCCTGCCGCTGACCGGTGAGGTGGACGCCGGCGTCACCAGGCGCAGCCTGCGCCATGCCCTGCGGAGCACGGCAGCGGGTGTCGACGGGGTGACCAGAGCAAGAGTGAGGCTGGGCCGCCGCACGATCGTCGCCCGCATCCGCACCGACCGGACCAACACCACGGGACTCACCGATGCCGTCCGCGGCGCGCTCGATCGGCGCCTGGACGAAATAGCCCCATCGAACAGGCCGGCATCGAGAATCCGGCTCCGTGCGCCCAGGAACGCGCCATGACCAGCCTCAACCGCCCGGCCCGACTCAACCGCGCGCTGCTCGCCGTGTTCGGCGTCGTCCTGCTCGCCGCAGGGCTTTTCGCCGTGGCAGCCCATTTCAGCCGACTCACCTTCCTCGATGGAGGCGCCCCACTCATCGGCGACGCCGCCGCCCCACCCACCTGGGTCCTGTGGGTCACGGCGGCCGCCGCCATCGTGCTCGGACTGCTCGCCCTTCGTTGGCTCGCCGCACAGGTGGCCCGACGCCCCAAAGCCCACACCTGGCACCTTGAGAAGAACCCCGAGCAAGGGAGCACCCGACTCGCCGCGAACGCGGCCACCGTCCCCTTCCTGAGCGAAGTCACCACGCACCCCGGCGTCCGCGACGCCCGCGCCACGCTCGCCGGATCCCACGAGAACCCCATGCTCGCCTTGGTGATCACCACCGACCAGGACGGTGATCCGGCCGCCATCAACCATCGCCTCACCACCCACGGACTGCCCCGTCTTCGTCAGGCACTCGACCTCGGCAACCTCCCCCTCACCGTCGAGTACCGCCTCACCACCCACACCGGCGCCCGCGCCCACTGATCCGAGTCCGACGGTCGTCGCGGGTGCCGCGGGGGTCGTGCTGACCGAGGCCTCACCGCTCGGTGTCCGCCGCCGCCCCGAGGGTGCTCGAAGGGCGCGCCGGCGTACGACGCCCAGATGCGGCCCGGTCGCGCGCCTGACACCGGCAGGTGGACTCACCGCCACGTGCGGCGGTGCTGCCGACCGGGAAGCCGCACCGGAACCGCGACCGCCTGCCCTGACCGAGTTCCGCAGGGTTCTCGCGAGCCGTCCCTCCGAGGCCCCGGCTCTCGAACGGATCCAGCCCACCCGCAGGTTGCCGCCCTCGGGGCCCATGTGCGGCCCGTCCTCGGCCCGTTCTCGATCGCCTCGGTCGGATGATGAGGACGCCGTGCCGTTCCGGCCCACCTCATGGTGGGCAGCAGGACCCCACGCTCGCTGCGGAGCGGGCACGGCCCTGGCCGGGTGCCGCCCGTTCCTCCGCCGGGGACCGTGCCCACACGGGCCTGAGCAAGGCCCGTCGTCGGTGCCCGGCACGGTCTCCCGGCGCCCGGGGCGACGTGGCCCGGTGGCGCGCACCCCGTGGGATTCACCGGGCGGGAGGCGACGGGGGACGCCCGGTCGTCGCACCCCGGGCGGGAGCTGATGATGGAGGTACGGTCGAACGCGCGGAGCTGATCATGACGAGCTGGCTCATCAGGGACTACTCCCAGGACGATCTCGAGGCGGTGATCCGTGTCGACACGGAGAGCGGCACGACGGGGGAGCCGCCGCTCTTTCCGCTCTCCGACGCCGTGGCGGCCCTCCAAGCCGCTGATCCGGCCGTGGTGGCGGTGGCGGACGACGTGGTGGTCGGTGCTGCGGTGAGCAGGCTGGAGGGCGACCGGGCGTGGATCCTGCGCCTCTGCATGTCGCCGACCTGGCGGCACCTGGGCCTCGGCAGTGCCCTGATCACGGCTCTCGAGCACCGGCTGTTCGCCGAGGGCGTACGCACGGTGCACGCGGTCCTGCCCGAAGGAGAGACCGGCGCCGACGCCCTGCGGAACTGCGACTTCGAAGCCCGATCCGGCCTGGTCTTCTTCCAGCAGCGCGGGCCGGTGACCCCCCAGGCGATCAGCATGCTGTCCTCTCTCGGAGCGGAGCTGCCGCCTGGAGGACTGTGGAAGAGGGTCGCAGGCATGCGACACGAGAAACAGCTCATCGAGCGCCGCCTGGTCCTGCCGCTGGCCCACCCCGAGATGGCCGCCCAGCACGGCGTCGAACTGCCCCGCGCGGTCATGCTGTTCGGACCACCCGGAACGGGCAAGAGCACATTCGCCCGCGCGATCGCCAGTCGTCTGGCGTGGCCCTTCCTCGAACTGTTCCCGGCGCGCCTCGCCGCCGAGTACGGGCTGGCGGCCGGGCTGAGTCGGCGTTTCGACGAGATCGCCCAGCTCGACCATGTCCTTGTCTTCATCGACGAGGTCGAGGAAGTCGCCGGCACACGAAGCGGCGCGGACGCGACCGCGGTCGGCATCGTCAACGAGCTGCTCAAGGCGATCGTCCGGTTCCGAGGCCAGGACGGACGGCTGCTCGTCTGCGCCACCAACAACGTGACCACACTGGACCCGGCCTTCCTGCGCCACGGCCGCTTCGACTACGTGTTGCCCATCGGCCCTCCCGACCACACGGCCAGGACCGCGCTGTGGGAGAGCTACCTGGCACGAGCAGGCGCGGAGGCCGACTGCGCGGCACTCGCGTCGGCCAGTGAGGGGTTCACCCCCGCCGACATCGCCCACGTCGCCCGCACCGTCTCGCAGGCTCAGTTCGAGCGGACCTTCGACACCGGAACCCGGCTCCACCCCACCACCGACACCTACCTGGAAACGATCCGCGAAACCCGACCCACCGTCAGCAGCGCCATGACCCAGGAGTTCGCCGACCAGAGCCGGAAGTTCGCCCGCATCTAGGTGTGTTGCGAAGCAGCTCCGGCCGCCCGCAGCGCGGGGTCTGCGGCGTCCGGTGCGGGCGATCGCAGGACGGAGGATCGTCCTCGTACTGGACGTACGTGGACGACTCCGACAACGCAGCGAGCGTGCGTGCGTGCCAGGCGTCGCGGGCCAGGAGGGACTGTGGCCACACGCCCTGGCGTCCTGGTCTCGGAGCACCTTCGTGTCGCACACCACCTCCGGGCGGCGAGGAAGGACCTGCCCCGCACCGGCGGTACCGCCTCCGGCACGGGACGGGCTGGATGGTGTCGGTGCGGCTGCCGGCGGGATGCCGGTGGCCTGGTCGTAGGCGCAGTTGGTTCCCCGCTCCGGCGGCCGGCCGGCCCCGGGGGCGTACGCGTGTCAGCGGTGGTGTGCGATGCGTCCCCGGGGCTCGGCTTCCAGGACGCGGCCTCGGTCGTGACGGAACGGTGGTGTCGCGGTCGTTGTTCCGTACGCGGTGGCGGCGGACGCCGCGCGGCGGCGCGACCGATGCGGTGCGGACGCGGACGGTGGACCGCCGCGTTGCGAGGTTGTCGGAGCAGTGGTGGTCGCCGTCACGTCGCGGTGGCTGCTCACAACCGGACGACGACCAAGGCGGTGTCGTCGTCCGGGCTGTTGCCGCGCGGATGGAGGTCGGCGAGCAGGGCGCTGGCGAGGGCTTCGGGGCCGAGGCCGCAGTGCTGGGTGAGGCTGTCGGTGAGGCGCGCCAGGCCGGTGTCGATGTCCTCGCCGCGGCGTTCGATCAGTCCGTCCGTGTACAGCACGAGCGTCGCTCCGGGTTCGTATGCGAGCGATGCCTGGCTTCTGACCGCGTCCAGGTCCCACACGCCGAGGGGAGGGTCCACGACCTCGTCCAGGACGTCGGCAGTGCAGCCGTCGGGGTGGAGGAGCAGGGGTGGCGGGTGTCCGGCGCGGCTGTAGGTGATGGTGTGGGCGGTCCGGTCGACGATCGTCTGGAGGGCGGTGGCTGCGACGGCGCCCTCGATCGTGGGTGTCTGCAGGGCGAGTGTCTTGAGGGCGGTGGCCGGCTCACCTGTTGCGCGGACGGCGGCGCTGAGGGCGCTGCGGAGCTGGCCCATCACCCCGGCGGCTTCCAGACCGTGACCGACGACGTCACCGACAGCCACAGCGAGGCGGTCCTGACCGAGGTCGAGGACGTCGTACCAGTCACCGCACACGTTGAGGGAACCGACTGCAGGGCGGTAGCGCACCGCCACCTCGCCGAAGCCCAGAGGGACACTCGGCAGCATGGCGCGCTGCAGGCTGACCGCGATCTCGCGTTCCCGCGCGTGGGCGAGGCGCAGCCGTTCATTGAGTTCCTGGAGATCCTGGGACTGCGAGAGCAGCCCGGCCGTCATGGCCTCTTCATCGCTGAGGGCCTTGCCCGCCTCGCGCAAGGCGGCGCGGATGCGGACCAGTTCGGTGACGTCTTCCACCCGGGAGATGATCAGTGCCACCCGCCCGTCCGGGCCGAGAACCGGCGCGTTCGCCGGAGTCCAGAATCGCCTCTCCCAGGGTTCCGCCCGTCCGGGCGACTCGAGGTCGTACCGCCGCAGGGTCATGGTGTCCTGCCGTACGGTGGTCAGCACCCGGTCCACCGACGCGCGCAGCCGGCTGCCCGGTGCGTCCGAATCAGCGGGGTCCACCGGGAACACCTCGAATGCAGAACGGCCCACAAGATCCCCGCGGTCGCGGCCGGACCGTTCAAGGAATGCGTCGTTCGCGTCCACCATGACCAGGTCAGGGGTGAGCAGCAGCGCAGGTCCGGGCATCGCGCGGAAGACCGCCTCGTAGTCGACGTCGAATGGCGCGGCCTCGCCCACGGTGTCCTGGTTGCTCATTTTCAGACCTCTACCTCGGACCGGCTGACATTCCAGGTGCGACACTCCCGAGGCAGCCAGTGAATCTGCCGCTAGCGGCAGCCCACCTCCAGGTGGTGACGAGGGTACGGGAGGCACCGTGTGCTGTCTCCGCGGTCTTCGCAGGCCCGGCCGTGGGGTCCTGCTCGCCGGACACCCCGGGCCGTTCGCCGCTCGCCCCGGCGGTCGGCCCCCTCAGCCGTGAAGCCGCCGAACGGCGCCTGCGCGCCATCGGCAGACGCGGGAGGACTCGCCCGCCGGCACGGCGCCGCTGCTGTCGCCACCCCCCTCGCGCCGGCGCCCTCATCGACGCGTCACTTCCACCGACCCTCCCCACGGGGCGGTCGGATCAGGGGGGTGTGAGGGTGTCGAGTTGTGCGGCGAGGTCGGCGTGGGCGGTGGTCAGGTAGGGGCGGGTGGCGTTGAGGGGGTGGATGAGGTCGGCGGGATCGTCGTGGGCGAGTGCGGCGTGGAGTTGGCTGATCGGGAGTCGGGCGGCGGTGGGCAGGTCGGTCAGGGCGGTGATCTGCCCGGCGATGCGCCGCAGGTCGGCGGCGTTGCGGCGGGCCCAGGAGGCGGTGGTGCGCTGGGCGGCGCGGCGTTCGCGGGTGGCCTGGACGCGTTGTTCACCGGTGGTTCCGGCGGGGCCGGGCCGGTTGCGCAGGTAGCGGCGTTCGGCGGCCTGGCGGCTGGCGACGCCGAGGGGGTGTGCGAGGTCGGCCCAGCTGGCTCCTGCGTGGCGGGCCGTCTCGATGAGGCCGGTCTCCCAGTCCGCGAGCTGCTCGCGCACCTGGCGCAGCAGCAGGAGGGAGGCCAGGGCCTGCTCGGGGCCGACGTGGGCGTCGGAGGGGCCGGCGAGTCCGTTCCGGGCGGAGTGCAGGGCTTCGTCGATGGCCTCCAGGGCGGCCGCGGCGGCGAGGAACGACCGCGGGCTCATGGCGTCGGTACCTGGTCGGGCCGGCTGGTGGGGCGGGGTCATGGGCACCTCCCTCGAGGGCTGTCATCTTTTGGACGACACCATGTTTGTCATCCGTTGGATGACATGTTACAACGGTTTCAGTGAGGCGCATTGGCAGCAACTGCCCGAACCTTCTGGAGGTGTCTCAAGATGTTGATGCGCACCGACCCCTTCCGTGAGCTCGACCGGCTGGCGCAGCAGCTGATGGGCCCGGGCACCTGGTCGCGACCTTCCCCGATGCCGATGGACGCCTATCGCGAGGGTGACGAGTACGTGGTGGCCTTCGACCTCCCCGGCGTCAGCGCGGACGCGATCGACATCGACGTCGAACGGAACATGCTGACCGTCAAGGCCGAACGCCGTCCCGTGGCGAAGGCCGACGACGTGCAGATGGAGCTGTCGGAACGGCCGCTGGGCGTCTTCTCCCGCCAGATCGTGCTGGCCGACACGCTGGACACCGAGCACATCAGGGCCGACTACGACGCGGGCGTGCTCATCCTGAGGATCCCGATCGCCGAGCGGGCGAAGCCCCGCAAGATCGCCATCGGCATCGGGTCCGGCCACAAGGAGATCTCCGGCTGAGCCGGACCGGCGACAGCTGAAGCAGCGGCGGAGGACGGGTATCCGTTCCCCTCTCCCGTCCTCCGCGCCCCATGGACCGAGGAAGGGGTGGCGACCGACGTGACGGTGCGACGGGAAGCGTTCCTCGACCAGGTGAAGGAACGCGGCGAGTACGACTCCCTGCAGGAGACCGAGCGCGCGGCGCGCGTGGTGCTCGCGCTGCTGGGCGCACACCTGGTCGGCGACGTACGCGCGCAGCTGGCGGCGCGTCTGCCGGAAGGCTTCGCCCTGATCCTTCTCAACCCGCTGCAGAGCGCCGAGCCGCTGTCACCGGAGCGGTTCGTGCGGGCGACCGCGGCCTGGATCGAAGGGGCCACCGAACAGACCGCGGCGTGGGACGTGGGCGCCGTCCTCAGCGCCGTCGCCGACGCCGCCGGCGACGATCTGCTGGGCCAGATCCTGCTCCAGCTCCCCGCGGGCTACGACCTCCTCTTCGGCCGCCCCCAGCCCGGCTGACGGTGTCCGCACCCCCGTACGGGACGACTGCTGCCTTTCGGCGACTGCGTACGGACCCGGAGCACCTGTTCACGGTAGCCCTCGGATGCGCTCCGGCCCTGAGCGCGTCCTGTCGCGGGGGCTCCGGCCTTCCGGCCCGTCAGACCTCGTCGGAGTGGGCGCCGATGCCGGCGGAGCTCCGGCTGGCGGCCGGCCAGGAACCGGCGGGGGTCGCCGTGTCCACGGTGAGGTGGAGGCGGGTGTCCCCGTCGAGCCCGGGGTAACTGCGCTGTTCCGCGCCTGCGAAGCAGCGGCGCAGCACCTCCGCGACCGCGCGGGCGGCTTCGGGTGTGTGCGCGATGATCCGGACCTCGGCGAGTCCGGGCGACGGCGTCGTCTGGGTCTCGATGTACTTCACGTGGGTGTGTTCCCTTCGGAGTGGGCGAGAGATCGGCGAGTGGGGCGCCATGGCGCCCCACTCGCTGCCCCCGGTCGAGGAAGGTCCGCCCTTCACCGGTCGGCAACCGTGTGGTGGGCTCGACGACCGGTGCCGTCCGGCCGGCCGGGAGGTCTCGGTAGGGGGTCGCTGTAGTGGTAGGCGGCGATCCGGGCGTCGTGCTGCGCGTTGAGCAGGTGGATCAGGCGCACTCCGACTCCGGTCGCGAGGATGATCGCTGCGATGAGGACGAGGGTCTCCACGACCTCACCTCCCGGTGTTTCCGGGCAGCGGGAGGGCGCGTCTGCCCATCGGGAAGCCGAAGGGGGACATGCAGGCTCCGCCTTCGCTTTCCCAGTCGGCTTCCCGGCCTCGGGCGTCGCGGATGCCGCGCCCGATGGTGGCTTCGTCTGCCATCAGAGCCCCGGCGGTGAGGACGCTGCCGGGGACCGCCGCGGCTGCCATCAGGCGGGCAGCGGCGCGGGGTTCGGTCTCGGGCGGGATCACCAGCAGGTCCCAGCGGCCGGTGGTGTAGGAGAGGAGGATCAGCTTGTCGGGATGCTGTTCGGTGAACCAACCCACGTGCACGATGTGCCCGGCGACGGACACCTTGCGCGCGATGACGGGCCAGTGGGCGGGGTTGACGGTGACGCGCGTGATGCGGCCCCAGGTTTCGTCGAGCGCAGCCGCGAGTGGCGGAAGTTCGGCCTCGAGGTCGCGTGAACGGGGCCACCAGGCCCCGTCGAGCTGGCCGGCGAGGGTGGTCTTCGGGGTGAGGGACAAGCGTGCCGGGAGCTCTGCGGCGAGGTCGCGCGGCGCGGTCCGGTCGAGGGTGGTGGTCATGGTGCGGACCTGCCCCCGGGCTGCCCGTCGGCAGCCCGGTTTCTCGTGATCGCCGGAAACGACACCCGCATGAAAGCCGGTGTGCGAAGTACTCCCGGTACTTTCACTGTACACCTGTTCACCGGGTTCTGACCGGCTCGATCAGGTACTCTCCGGCGGACGATGCGGCAGGTGTGCTGCACGAGGGCGGCAGCGGGACCGAAACGACGGCGGACTCACGCACATTGCGCTCTGCCGCGGTGGGAGACCACAAGCTTCCGAGAGGGAATCCTGGACGTGCGGGGGACCCGAACGCACGGAACAACGAAACCGAACTTCCCACGCCGATCGGCGCGTCGGCCGAGCACCTCGGACCGCTCACCCGCGCCGGTGTGGACGCATCCGCCTGGAACAACCTCCCCCACCCGCCTGGTCGTCGACCACCGCGTCGTCACCTCGCCCCGCCCCCCGTGGGCGACGAGACGCCGTCATCACCGCGTCGACGACGCCCACTTCGCCCCGCTGACGCTTCCCCCGAACACCACCGCCGATGCCGCTCGAAGCAATGGCCCGCGCCGTCCCCGCCGCGGCAGCACCACGACGGCCTCCCGCCCGGCGCACGACGCCCTCAGGGGTCTCACCCCGCTCGTCGACCATCGATTGCACCATCGGCCGTGCCATTGACGGACAGCGCATCCAGGTACCTCACACGCGGAAGCGGACACCGACCGTGAGAGCACCGGCCCGTGGATGGCGCGACCGCCAGTCCTGAGATCGGACCGGGGACCCGCGACGCCGCGCCGCGGTCGACCGATCTGACCGCTGCTTGGCCATGCGCCGTGCCGTCAGCAGAGTCGGCATCGGCCGTGGTAGTCGACATGCATGCCGATGAAGCCCTCCAGCGCCGCCGACCGTTCGTCTCTGCTCGGACGGCTGCGCCGTGCCGTCAGCCATTCCCCAGTCGGGCGCGGATGGCGGCGGAGCAGCGACCTGGAGTTGGGGCAGCTTGCCCTGGGCTTCGCCGCGCTCGGATTCCTCACGCTGGTTCCGTTGCTGATCATCGTCTCCTCGGGCGATCCCCAGCAAGGGCACGGGTTCGCACAGTGGCTGGGGGAAGGGCTCGGCGTGTCGACGGCTTCCAGGGAACAGGTGGAAGAGCTGTTCACCGGGCCCGGCCAGGCACTGCGGACCACGACCGCGTTCGGCATCGCGGCCCTGGCGGCCTTCGGGCTGACCTTTGCAGCGGCGGTGCAGGCCGGCTACGAGAAGGTCTGGGGCCTGCCACCCGCCCACTGGCGGGCCAGGTGGCGGCACGTTGTGTGGCTCGGAGTCCTCACCGGATACCTCTTCCTCTCCGCCACGACGACTCTGCGGGGCAGGCCTCTGGGGGGTGGAGCGGTCGCGTCACTGAGCGCGGTCCTGTTCCTGTGGTGGTCCCAGCGCATGCTGCTCGGCGGGCGGATCCGGTGGCGGGCCCTGTTTCCCGGCGCCGTGGCCACCGTGATGGGACTGCTCGGCCTCAGAGTCTTCTCCCGGTTCGTCTTCTCGCCGATGATCGCATCCAACACTGTCACCTACGGGGCCATCGGGACCGTCCTGGTCATCCAGACCTGGCTGGTCGGCGTGGGCGTCGTCGTCTTCGGCGGCGCGCTGGTCGGCCGTCTGGTGCACGAGGAACTGCCACGCGTGACACACGCACTGAAACGCCGAGGATGAGATGCGGTTCGGAGCCGGCCGGGAGCGGATTGGGCCCTGTGGCTTTCCCCTGCCGGCGAAGACCCTGGGACCAACGCGCGAGCCGCGGCGAGGCGGCGCGAAAATGGTGGCACGGTGCGTGGCCCCGGAGAGGAGGTCAGCCGTGGGAGAGAAGAGAGACCTGCTGGCCGGGCTGAGCGTGGACGGCAGGCGACCCGAGCAGCCGGTACTGCTGGACGGCCAGGGCCTGCCGATCCGGACCTGGCGGGAGAACTATCCCTACAGCCACAAAGTGCCCAGGAGAGAATACGAGCGCACCAAGCGGATCTTGCAGATCGAATTGCTGAAACTGCAACGATGGATCAAGGACACCGGTGGGCGCCTGATCGTCATCTGCGAAGGCCGCGACGCCGCCGGCAAGGGCGGGACGATCCAACGTTTCACAGAACGCCTCAACCCGCGCGGGGCCCGTGTCGTGGCACTCGACAAACCAACCGCTCGGGAGGCCGGACAGTGGTACTTCCAGCGTTACGTCGCCCACCTCCCCGGCCCCGGCGAGATCGTCTTCTTCGACCGGTCCTGGTACAACCGCGCCGGCGTGGAGAAGGTGATGGGGTTCTGCACTGCCGAGCAGTACGAACTCTTCCTCACGCAATGCCCCGTATTCGAACAGATGTTGGTGCAGGATGGCATCTGCCTGGTGAAGTTCTGGTTCTCCGTCTCCCAAGCCGAGCAGCGCACCCGGTTCGCGATCCGCCAGGTCGACCCGGTCCGCCAATGGAAACTCTCCCCCACCGACGTCGCCTCGCTCGACCTTTGGGATGCCTACACGCAGGCCAAGGTCGCCATGTTCCGCGCCACGGACACCACCGGGGCACCCTGGACCGTGGTGAAGAGCAACGACAAACGGCGCGCCCGGCTCGAGGCCATCCGCCATCTGCTCACCTGCGTCGACTACGCCCGCAAAGACCCCGCAGCGGTCGGCACACCCGACCCGCTGATCATCGGCGCCGCCGACACCCTCCTCGAACCCGGGGAAGAGGACACCATCCTGTCCCCCACCCCGCTGGCACAGGACCCCACCGGCCCCGGACAGCACCCGCCCGGCAACGGCCAGCCACCCAGGAACCGCACGTAGCGGCCCTGGAACCCGGTTCGGAATGTCGGGTAGAGCCCCTTGCTGCCGGCCTCGGGCCACTCCTGTCGGCTCTCCCCGCTGAGGTTGCCGGCGACATGGTCTCCCTGTTCGGTCGGCCGGGTGCTGTGATCGCCAGCACCCGGCCGGGTGGGTGAAGGGTGGTCGTTCTGGCAGCCGCCCTTCGGCAGACACCGGTCGGGCCGGCGCAGCGTTCGGTCTACAGGGTGTCCGCGAAGAAGGATTCGAGCTTCTCCAGCGCCTGGGTGGTGTACTCCGGCTGGTCGTACAGGTCGTAGTGGCTCGCGCCCTCGACGACGAAGATGTTCTTCCGGTCCGACCTGGCCCGGTCGAAGAGTTCCCAGCCGCCTCGGTACGAACCGAACGCACCCGGCACGTCGCCCACGATGACTTGCAGGGGCTGCGTCAGCAGAACCTCTGCCAGATGGAAGGCGTCGAATCCAGTGCCGCCTGCAGGCCCGAGAAACGCAGCCTGTTCGGTGAGTTCGAGTTCTGCCCTCGGGACGTGCGGTAGTAGTCCACAGCGTTGACGATGTCGACGTCCGAGACGCCGACCTGCTCCCGCTCCTCGGGGGAGTCGGGGATGTAGGTGGTGATCAGCGGTTCCGCGCCACGTGCCTCGGCCGTACGCTGCCTGCAGATCGCTTCGAGCGTTTCGAGCGCCGCGTGAGGGGTGAGGTTGCCCTCGCGCATGATCCGTGTCGACGGTCAAGTAATTCCCCACGGGTCACACCTTCGGCTTCACGTAATTCCCCACCCCTGTCCGGACGGCGGTTCGGTGTGCGGCTCAGACGGCTGGACGAGGGGGCTCAGCGTCCGCACGTCTGGAGGCGAGCACCGGGGCGAGAACTTTGCAGACCGGGACGCCCCCCTCGGTCGGGGCTTCGACGACGCGGTAGCCCGGATACTCGATCGTGCGGCATAGCGCTCCCGACCTCACCGCGCCCACCCAACCTGACCGCAGTGGAGAATTCGAGCATGACGACGAACGCTTCAGGCGCAGACAAGGTGGAAGCGGCATGGCAGGAGCTACTCGACTCCGATCGGGTCAGCGCTGAGTTGGTTGCGGCGGCATACGCTGAGCCACGGCTACGGCAGCTCTTTCCCTGGGTTGGGATGTGGGAGCTGCACTTCAGCCGCTGCACTGAGCAGCGTTGGACATGGGACGTGCCCTACATCGGCCCGACAACAGCCGGCCCGGGCCACGCCGGGCCGTACTACGTTGAGGGACCTTCGCGGACTCAGAAGATCGGGAGAGCTGATACAGCACAGGAGGCGATCACGATGGTCGTGGAGCGACTGCCGTCCAACTGCGGCCCCGCGTTCAACGGCACGCCCGAAGAGCTGGCCATGTATGAGAGTGGAAGAAACCTGTGATCGACCGGAGTTGTCGACTGCTGGGGCGGTTCTGACGGCCCCGGCCGACCAGCGATACATGATGACGGGGTTCTATCAGCCCGCTCGGCCGAGGCAGAAGGCGATAGCGAACGTCGGTGTTCCACCTCTAATGGGCAGCGCCCGCGATGCGGACTCCGGGATCCCCCTGGGGAAGATCGTGAACTTCTGGCTGGGGAATTGCGTGAGCGTCCACAATCCGTCCGTAGTTCGCGGCTACCACGGTGCCCAGCGCCTTGATACGGCGGTCCGTCCTCGCCGCCGTCGCGGCATAGCCGCCACCACCGCAGACGCCCACGACGCCGATGCGGTCCTCGTCGACGTAGTCGAGCGTGACCAGGAGGTCCACCGCACAGCGGAAGTCTTCCACGTGTGGCCGGGTCCTCCAGGTAGCGGGGCTCACCGCCGCTCTGTCCCTGGTGCGAGGCGTCGAACGCGAGCGTCACCTGGCCCAGTTCGGTCAGTCGCTCGGCGTAGACGTTGCCCGACGTCTGCTCCTTGCAGCTGCTGATCGGGTGGGCGCAGACGATGGCCGGGTGCTTCTCCGCCGGATCGAACCCGTCCGGGACACGGAGGTCAGCCGCCACATCCCAGGTCCGATTCTTGAAACGCACAGATTCCGTTTGCATTGTTCCGTTCTCTTCATTGTTGCGATCCGCTGCAGGACGGCGCCGAGGTGCTCGGGTGTGTCACGCGGTCAGGTGCTGGCCGAAGAAGTCGGCGAGCTTGGCGACCGCGGGCACGACGTGCGCGTCCTGGTCGTACAGGGAGATGTGGGTGGCGCCGTCGACGACGAACAGTTCCTTGGGCTCCCGAGCCTTCCCGATGGCCTCACGGCTGAAGTAGGCGGTGTCCGACTCGGAGCCGACGATCATCAGCACGGGGCGCGGCGCGATGAGCTCGATCATGGCGTAGGGGTCGAACTGTGCGATGTGGTCGATGCTGCGCAGCGGCCATTCGTTGTTCGAGTTGCAGTGACCACCCCGCGGAGTGCGGTAGTAGTTCTGTGCTTCCCGGTAGAGGGTCGGTGCTTCCTCCAGACCCTCCGGGCCTTCCGGGCCTTCCGGGCCTTCCGGGCCTTCCGGGGCCCAGTTCAGCACGGCCGGTGCCTCGCCCTTGGCTTCCGCGGTGCGTGCGGCGCCGGCCTGGTCGAGCAGGGACTGCAGGACCTCGGGGCCCTGGCCGCGGCCCAGGCCTTCGACCAGCAGGCTGCGAACGTCGACGGCGCTGACCGTGGCGACCGCCTTGATGCGGTGGTCGGTCTGCGCGGCGAACGGCACGTAGCCGCCGGAGGCGCAGATGCCCAGGGCGCCGATGCGGGCCGGGTCGATGCCGTCCCGAGTCGACAGATGGCTGACGGCGGCACGGACGTCCTCGGCACGCTGGAAGGGGTTCTCCAGACCGCGCGGGGAGCCCTCGCTGTCGCCCTGGTAGGCGGCGTCGAAGACGAGCGCGGCGAAGCCCTCGCGGGCCAGCCGTTCGGCGTGGTTGCTCGCGGTCTGCTCCTTCACACCGCCGCCCGGGTGGGAGACCACCACGGCCGGCAGCGGGGCGCCGGTGTGGTCGTCCGGGGTGAACAGGATGCCGGCCAGCTGCAGACCGGCGCTGGGAAAGGTGACGGCGACCTTCATATGCTTGCCACTCCTTGGTTCACGAAAGCAATGGCCGCGATGGCACGGGATCCGGGACCGGTCATCACACGGGAGGAGCCCGTGCACACCGACCTCCGAGCAGGCCCAGCCCCGCAAAGCGATCAAGGGCTGCGACCGCCGCCTCGCCCGCTACCAGGCCGCCCGCGTCGCCGGCGCCGACCCCGCCGTCGTCACCCAATGGATCAACGAAGCGCACCGGGACAAGGAAAGCGTCCAGAAGCAGCTCGACACGCTCCCCACGCGGACCGGTAGAAGGAGCCATCTCCTGACGCCCAGCGCATCCGACAGATCACGGACGGCCTCGGAGACATCGCACAACGCATCCACCCACACGAAGGTGACCTGACAGCCCATCACTCGGATTCGCGCCGGAGTCGTTGCCACGAGGGCTCACCGTGGAGGTGATCAGGCCGCGGTGTCGTAGGTCTGTGTCGTGATCCGTGTGCTGGACCATTCGGTGAGCGTCGACGTGGTGGGGTTTCCGGCCGCGTCGTAGTCGGTGGTCGCGGTGAGCTTCTTGCCTGGGGGTCGATCGTCCGGGTCTGCTGGATGATGCGGTCGTCGCCGTCGTAGTCGTACGTGGTGACGCGGTTGAGGCCGGTCGGGTCGAGGGTGCTGCGTGTGGTGCGGCCCGTGGCGTCGACGGCGTGGGTGACGGTGGTGCGGACTCCGCCGGTGGTCTCCTGGATGAGGTTGCCGGCACCGTCATAGGCGTTGGTCGTCAGGACGATGTCACGCTTGCTGCCGTCTGGCTTGGCCTCCCTGGTTGCTCCTTCTCGGTCCTGAGAGGGCGTCGAAGAGGGCGTTTCCCGAGGCTGCATCGCGTTGTGCGCGGAGGTCGCGGTCCGTGTCGGCTCGCGCGGTCTGGGTGACGAGAGCCAGTACCTCGTTGAGCGCGCGTTCCCCTATCCCTCGTTCGGTGTAGCTGTCGGGTGCTGTCATGAAGGCGAGCGTTGCCGCGGCGAGGATGCCTGGCACGTCCCCTCGGCTGGATGGCAAGGTGTTCAGCAGTCGGTCCACGGTGAGGGTGAGGCCTTCGGGCCTGCGCAGGCCGAAGAGGTCTTGTGGCGTGCGGCCGTCGAGTTCTGCCATTCCCTCTCCGGTCAGGGCGGCTACGACGGCTTCTGCTTCATCGTCCGAAGCGTCGGGTTGCCCGGGGAGTGGCGGCAGGAGGCCGGCGGTGCCCGGCGGCATGGCTGCGCGGCAGACGAGGGCGCGCAGGCGGGCCGGCGGATAGTCTCCTGACCCCTCTTCGCCGTCGGGGCCCGCGGGGCCGAGGGCGTCGGTCAGCGTCCAGAGGTACGCGGCTCCGCATGCCGTGGTGGCGCAGACGTCTGCGAATGTCTCGCCGAGCCAGCGTTCCCAGTGAGCCAATCGCTGCGGGGTGAGGCCGGCTCGTTCGGCGAGTCGGGACTTGAGCGTGGGCGCCAGGCCGAAGTCGTCCTCGATGTGGTGGCCGGTCTCATGGGCAACTGCGAGGAGTGCTGGAAGGTGGCGGCCGCTGGACCATGGGATGCCGATGAGGGGGAACGGCAGGTGCTGGGCAGCGCTGCGACCGTGGAAGGTCCGCTGCCTGCCGTGGGAAAGCAGTGGCTCGAAGTCTGCGCCTCGGGCCATGGCGAAGGGGATGGGACGACGGCTCAAGAAGGTCAGTGGCGGCTCCTTGGGGAACTGTCCCGCCTTGGTTCCCGCCGCGCGGAGTGCGGGCTCGTAGAGGGACCAGGCCAGTTCGTCCGAGACGTCGAGCAGGGACTTGTAGCGGGGCAGGTGACGGATCAGCAGTTTGCCGCGGAAGAAGTCCCACAGGTGGTGCAGATCAAGCATGATCTCGGGAGCTCGCTGTGATCGGTCCGGCGCCGACATGCGCTCCACGCGTTCGAGAGCGGCCCGGAGGACGCCTGTCGCGCCTGTCACCTGTGAGCGGTGCTTCAGGAGCGGCCCCTCGGTCAGGACTGCTTCGCTCCACTCGTCGAGTTCTGTGTGGAAGTCCCCGAGGACGTGCCGGATCTCGTGCTCCCGGCGAGCGGGGTAGCCGACGGGCGCGTGCCCGGTGGGGGCCGTCGGGGAACTGTTGCCGGCATTCATGCCGACTCTGTTTCGGGCTGCGGCTCGGAGATTCGCAGTGCGGATGGTGTGGCGAACAACGTGGTGCACAACGCGGTCAGGGTGTCGTGCCTCCAGTCGAGGTTCTGCAGCGTCTGCCTGTGCCGCTTCCCGTCGACTGTGGTTTCGTCTTCCGAGTGGAGCAGAAGCATGGCTCGGACTGCTTTGTGCAGGTCCAACAGCGGCGCATCCCGGAGCAGTCCTGTGGCGAGGACCATGGCTGGGAGGTCTGGGGTTCTTGTCAGACCGGTGCAGATGACCGCGGGTGTCACACCGGATGCGAACAGCATGGCGGCGAAGTGGTTGCGTAGGACCAGCTGGAGGGGGATGTCGGCCGTCGAGCCGGGTCGGGGCGGGGCAAGGACGATCAGGGGTTGCGTTCCGGGCTCGAACGTGGCCAACCATCGCACGAGTCTCGACGGGTCCAGATCGGACCCGGACGCTTTGCTTCCGAGACGGTCGCTGTGGCTCAGGCCGACGGGAGAGAGGTCGAAGTATGGCGTGGAGCCCGCCTTCGCCTTCAGTGGAGCGCTGACGTGGAGCAGTGCTGGTGCGCTTTCGTTCGTTGTGGGGAGCGCCTCGGGGGTGACGAGTTGGAGGGCTGCGCAGCCTTGGCTCTGGTACACGTCGGCGAGTGGTCGGCGCATCGGGCGGGGGTCGGCGGTTGCTTCGCCCGGGGTGTTCTCGAGGAGCAGGACGGTGCGGGCGCCGAGTTGGGGGCGTGTTTGCCTTCTGTTGTCTCGCATCAGCTGCCACAGGGCTGCTGCGCCTACGGAGAACAGGACGGTCCTGGCCGCGCCGCTGATGTTCTTGGAGAGTGCTGCGCCGACTGCGGCGGCGGTGAGCGTGCCCAGCAGGCCGTCGACCACGAGTTCCGGGGTGGAGATGGCTCGCAGGGCTGCTTGTAGTGCGCGGATGTCGGCTGACTCCGCGGTGTCCGGGAGGTTCCGGTACAGCACGGTGTCCCGGTCTTCGAGGCCGTCCGCGACGGGCACCAGTTCCCAGGGGAATGCGTGGGCGGCGGGGTCGTCGGACTGTACTTGGGTGTTGCTGGCGTGGTGGCCGGCGAGTGCCACGTTGCTGAGCCTCGGAGCTGCCTGTTGTGCGGCGGTTCGCCAGTCTTGGCGCAGTGTCTCGGCCAGGGCTTCGTGGTCGAGTGTGGAGTCGGTGTCGGTAGTGATGGCCAGCACGCGTTCGTCGTGTGGGCGTGCCAGCTCGTGCACGGTTCGGGAGGCTTGGCTCCACGGTTCCGGATGCCCGAGGCGGGCCAGCATGCGGTCGGCTGCGAGCCACATCGACTCCTGCCCGTGGGTTTGCCCCACGAGTCTCAGGATGTGCGCCTCCCAGAGTGAGGCCTGACGTACATGGCTCAGCGCCTCGGCTGCTGCGCTGAGTTGCTCCTCTTTGACCAGTGGGGAGTGGGTCTGTTTGGCGGTCAGCCACCGACCCACGGCGGCGAGCAGTGGGGCTTCTTCGGGGGCTGTACGGATGAGTCGCCGATTGGTCTGGGGGCGCACCTCGCCCTGCATCCTGATCTGGGAGCGGGCCCGGCGCCAGATGGGTAGCGGGTCGTCCGGGGCTTCACGGGTGAGGATGCGGTGGGCGCGGTCGGCGAGTGCGGCTGCTTGCTTGACGCGGCCGCGGATGCGTTCGAACTCGGCCAGGCGCAGGACTTGTACCTGCTGGTCGGCCGCGGTGTCCGCGGGCTGGACGATGCCGTCGAAGAGTGGTGCGAGTAGATCCAACTCGGTGTATGGATCGGGGTTGAGGGGTGTGGGGTACGTGGCCAGGCCTGCGAGTGCGGTCAGCCGAGCCGGGGGCGGTTGCAGGGTTGCCAGGGCTTCGGCCAGGCGTTCCGATCGTTGGTGGGAGCCGAGGGCCGCGGCCACGCCTCCCCGTAGGAGCTCGTTGCGTGTGCCTGCGGGCACCACGAGTAGGTCTTCATCTCTCACCTGGTATCCCAGGGTTCTGAGTTCGCGCCAGAGCAGTCCCCGTTGGACGGCCCACTCGTTCCTTCCGTCTGCGGCTCGAAGGTTCTTGAGGGCCTGAGCGGCGCGGCGGAGGTCTCCGAGGTGGCGTGCCAGGTAGGAGGCGTAGAGGAGGAGGCAGTGCGGATGCCCTTTGGGGAAGCCTAGGTCGCTCCAGAGGCCGGCTGCGCGGTCGAAGGACTCCTGGGCTGAGTCCGCCGCGAGCAGTTCGCCTTCGATGGCCCCTTTTCTCATCAGGCTCGCGGCGAGGTACCGGTAGGCGGTGGGGCTCTCGCTGCCGGTGGACAGTCTCCGTACGTGGTCCAGCGCGTCAAGTGCCTGCTTGGACTGTCCCAGAAGGTGGTATCCCTGGGCGCGGAGCAGGCACGTTTCCATGCGTTGAGATCCGGTGGCGGCGGACAGTTCGAGTTGCTGAAGGGTGGTGATCGCCTCTGTGGGCGCGAACGCCTGGAGTTGCCTTCGCGCTTTGGCCAGGGTCGCACGAGTGCGTAGTGCGGCGAGTCGCTCGCGCTCTGTTCCTGGCCGTGGTTGTTCAGTCTCGGGCGCTTCCTCCTGTGGGAGGCTCACAGCGTCCTCGATTTCGAATGCCTGTGAGATGCGACCTTGCCGCTCGAGCTCTTGTGCGAGTTCGAGGGAGATGAGGAGTCGGCTGGTCTCGCTCCGTGCGGTAGCCAGCGCATCGCGGTATGTGGTCTCGGCGTTGGAGTCGTTCACTGCGGCCTGGATGCGGGCCAGGGTGACCTGGAGCCGTTCTCTCCACCGGTCGTCTGTCTCCCTGGGCAGCGCATCGCGGATCAGTTTCTGGGCCTCGATGTGCATGTTCTTGCCGCTGAGCAGGCTTGCTCTCAGGATGCTCTCGGCGCTGTCGGGCGGGAAAGGGGACGGAGCCGTGTTCCGCAGTCGGTCGACGAGGGCCAGCCTGCTTTCGACTTCGTTCCACATCGGGTCGGCTGGGCTGTAGGTGGTCTCCTCCGCCTGTTTGAGAACGAGGCTCGTGGCGATGGTCAGGTGCGCGGCGGCCAGTGTCGCGTGGCTGATGAGCAAGCCGTTACCAGTGCGCTGCCTGGGTGCGTCGCCGTCGACGTACTCGTGCCCCAGTACCTCCTCGGCAAGTTCGCGCATGTCCTCTACCCGGCCGTGCCTGTCTGCCGTGTCGACGGCCTGACGCCAGAAGGCGTCGGCGTGCGGGTCCCCGGCCTGAAAACGGTGGTAGACCCCTTCCCGGGTGTGGCTGATCCATTGAGGGGGCTCTGCCTGTGCCAGGTCGTCAAACCGCTGGGCGAAGGCCAGGTGGAGATGCCGGGCGACGGGCTGGTGGGCGACCAGTTGTCGCATGGGTGCCACGACGTTGGGGTGGAAGACGACGACGGAGTCGTCACCTGCGTGCCGGGAAACCCAGGACGACGCGCTTGCGTAGTCCAGTAGACGCCGCCAGGCGTCGTCGAGTCTTTCGGGTGGTTGGCTGGAGGTGGGGAAGACGTCCGGCCTACCCCGAAGGTGGTGGGCGTCCCTGAGGGGATCGTCGATGTCTTCACTGCCCAAGATCCCGCGCGCGATCCAGGGCGCCATGACGGTCCTGACGTCTTCGGCGCTGAGGCGGCGGGGGATCACGCCGTAGCGCAGCAGCCATCGCACGTCTCGGTCGTCGATGCGCTGCACGACCCGGTCGATCAGGTAGTGCAGATGCGGCTCTTGATGGGACGTCAGCGCATCAGGTGTGATGCTGGGATCACTGTCGATGACGTCGGCGCAGAGCGCCAGCGTGAAGGGGAGACCGTGGGACTTCCGGAACGCCGCCCTCACCAGTTCGCCGTCGGTGATTCCGCGCTTCTCACAGAGGTATGCGCGGGCCTGTTGGGCGGTGAAGGGCTTGAGTTCCCTGTGCTCGATTCCGGCATCGTCGAAGGCGCGAATGGCGTCGGGAACGCTTTCGCGGAGGTCGTACCGGCCGGCGATGATCAGCCGCAGCCCGGGGCAGCGGTCGAGCATTCGTGTGAGCATATGGAGCAGGCGCTCGGCTTCGGCGGTGCCGTGGAGTAGCAGCTCCTCCAGCGTGTCTATCACCAGGACACACGGCTGGCCGGCACTCGCTTCGTTCAGGCGCACGGCGAAGTCGCTCAGCAGGCGTTCCTCCACAGCGGCGGAGTCGAGCGAGTTGATGGTCTGTGCGACGTCCTTGGCCAGCCGTGAGGGGCGGCGGTCCAGGAGCACACGGTAGGTGGCGTAGGCGTCGAGCCGTTCGAACACGCTCTTCGGTAGACGGCGGCTCAACTGCTCCGCGACTTCGAGCAGGATCAGCCACGGGTGCTGGCCTACGGCCCTGGCGCTGATGAAGTCGAAGTCCAGGCGTGCGCACAGCACGTCACTGGGCGCGGGTACCCAGCGCCGGGCGACGAGCCACCGAAGCATCATCGTCTTCCCGGCACCACCGGCCGCATGCAAATGCCATACCCGTGATTCGCCACGTAAGAGTTTGTCGGCGTCCCAGAGGAGGTCGTCCGGCGGAAGGTACTGTGCGGAGCGGGCGTAGTCGGCGGCCCAGTAGGAACGTGCCCTGACGTAGCCGGTTCGGTTCTGGAGCCGTTCGCACAATTCCGGCGTGAGGTGGGCGGATCGGTCCGGATCCCTCAGCACGTCGACGTAGTCCTCGCATGCCGCGAAGTCACGTTGGTTGTCGGCGCGATCGAAGTGCTCGTCAAACAGCGTCAGCGCCCGTTCCGGGTCGGCCAGGAGTAGGTGCCGTAGCTCCTCGTGTTCGTCCCCCGCCTCGCGGGCGTGATCGGCGATCTTCTTTTCGAGGATGCGCAGAGTTGCGAACAGATCGGGCTGGGCAGGGTTGTGCCATTCAGCGAAATAGCTATTCCGGTCGCTTTCGGGGAGGCTGTACTTCTCCGGCTCTCCGGGAACGACGACAACCGCACGTTCTTCGATGAGTTCTGCCAGCGTGGGCACTTCGGAGTGCGATTTCATGGCCCAGGGTCGGAGCACCTTTTCGTACAAGTTGGCGTCAAACGTGCGCGCGGCGGCGCCGGCTCGCAGGACTGCTCGCCAGGGCGGTGGGAGAAACGACCGAATGATCTCCTGCGGGGTTTCGCCGGCAGCCATCCTTCGGATGAGTTCGGCCGAGAGGCCCGTGGTGTTCCTCACCCTGCCTCCAGTTTATTGATCGCGGCCGCCCACTGGTCGACGTGCGGGGTGAGGCATTCAAACAGATCGACGCCGAAGTACTCCTGCGGCTGTCGGGCCAGAGCTTCCACGACTCCGATGGTGGCTTTGTTGGGCTCGCATCCAAGGCGCTGGCTGTACGCTCTGGCCAGCCGCACCAGCTGCCCGCGCCTGAAGTCACCGACTTGCACACGGCCGATGACGTGCGAGTCGGCGTCCGGGATTATCGGTCGCATCCAATTGTCGGGCGCGACAAGCACCAGGCGCAAGGGGGCCGCTTTGCCGTAAGCGATAGGGCGAATCAGCCCCTCGTACAGTTCACCGCCGAGCGACTCCTCCATGATCCGATCGGCGTGATCGAGTGCGAGGATCAACGGTTGGTCGGAAGCCACCCGGCGGAGGGTGGTGACGAAAGCCGCCATGATGTCCCTCTTGCGCTCATCCGCATGGCCGACGTCGTCATTGAAGGGATTCCACTCATCCTCCTGCCCGGCCCCCGCACCCTCGACCGATTGTACGTGGCCGACCACGAGCCTGTTCAACTCCGCGTTGAAGTCGCGGAAGGCATCCTTCGGCAGCGAGCAGAGCTGATCCGAGGAGATTGCCTGCTCTCGGATCGTGCGCAGCACCGTCAGCCAGTCCTTACGTCTCGTTCCACCGCCGGCGCGCGCTCCCGGTGCAGCGAGCCTGGATGACAGGTCCACCGAGATGATCTGGTGCCCGCGGAGGAACCATGTCGCCTGACACCAATTGGACAGCCAGGTCTTACCCGTCCGGCGGAAGTCGCCGTGGGAGTGTCCCCCGATCACGAGCACTGAGCGCTTCGGGATCCCGTCGTTGCTTCGCGGGTCGTCCAGCGCCCACCATGCCTGTCTGCGCTCCATGACCTGACCCACAAAACGGCGGAGATCGATGTACTGCTTGTGGCGGTGAATGTCTTCCGGCCGGGAGCCTTCGGGAGAACGGATTATCAAGGGCAGGACGGCGTCGGGCTCGGTACTGGTGAGCAGTACGGGGAGAGCCCACTCCCCTGTTCTTTCCGGTAGCTTGCCCAGTGCGGATCGTGCCGCTGCCATGCATTCGTCGATGGGCAGGCCGCGCACCAAACCCTCGTAGAAGCTCCGCGTGAAGACGACGGCAGCGGACGACTTGATGTCAGCCTGCATGGAGATCACGGCCCGGGCGCCGGTGTCCGAGAAGGCTTGAGCGATGCCTCCAACCCAATCTGCAGGATCTGCCTGGGCGAGATGGCAGGCGTTGAGCACCACCAGCCGCGGCTGCCACTGCGTCAGGTCGGCGACGTCCTCGGCGCACAGCTGCCAGCCACCCCCCGACTCGGTGGTAAACGAGAGCTCCGGGCTGCCACCGCCCGCCCTCTGCATTCCATGGGCGATGAAGTGCACAGCGTGGGGGCGCAGTTCCTCGATTGCCTCCGCCAGTTCATGGGCGGAGTCCGGGCAGTCCAGGACTTCCACATGAGCCTGGCCGGGCCTGCACTCCAGTACACCAGACAACGCGGCCAGCTCCTGTTCAGCGAGGGCCTGCTCGTCACGCGCTGGTGTGCCGATGACCACCAGAACGCGCAGCGGCCACGCCTCCGGCATGCCGACGTCGACGGCGGGCACAGCAGCACCGCGCCTCATCAGAAGCTCGGGGCGACGCCACAACCACGCGCCACGCTGCCGCATGAGCTCCCAGGGCAATGACCTGAGCTCGGCCGGCTCTATGTCCAGGACCACACGCAACGGAGAGTCCGCGGTGCAACCCGCCCGCAGGGTGGCCCAATGGTCCGCCACACCGCCCCCGAGTAGGGCCTCATACAGAAGGTCGCCCGCCTCTCGGCGGTCGTCCTCGCTCGCGTTGCGGTCGAAGACCTCGCGAAGGCGGTGGACCTCCCCGAGGCTCCCCAACGGGACCGGTTCGTTGGAGCGATCGCCCGCCGATATGACGACGCCGAAGCCGACCCCGTCGCTCGAAGCAGTGATCCGCAGTGACGCTTTTTTCATCTTGCTCGACCCGCTCGGCTACTCCGACGCCGGATCCGACGTGTGCTGCTCCTCCGCTTCCGCCGTTTCCAGCACGGCACTCGGGTCATGCCGCGCCTCATCGATCAGCACTGGCGGCACGGGCTCAGGTTGGGCACCGCGTCCGGGCTGGCGTGGGCCGTAGTCCTCGGTGACGCTCCGGAACCAGCGTTTGCGCAGACGAACCACTCGGAAGAACGGGGTGCACTCTGCGCCAGCCCACTTCTCGGACACCCCACGGTGCCGGAGGATGGAGGCGCCCCCGGCGAGATCCGCGATCCCAAAGGGGGCCTGGCCCAGGCCCGCCTGAAGTCTGAACTCCACCGATGCTCCGCTGGACTCGCTGATGAGCAGAGTGCCCGAGTTTGCGGATATGACCTGTGTGACGGCCAGGAGCGAGTCGTCCCAGGTCTGCCAGGTCAGGTCGACAAGCGCAGCCGCGAGTGCCTTCTCGTCGGCGACCGCCTGCTCTTGGAGTCCTTTGTAGACGACAAGAGCGGAATGACTCTTCGAGAACTCAACGGCTGCCCCTAACTCAGCCGCCGCCAAGGCGGAGAAACCCTCCACGGCAACGCCCGCAGGCTTGAATCGAACTGACGCGGAACCACCAGCGTCATGCAGCACGTCTGCATGCGGGTTGCCCGCCCGATCCTCATAGGTCACACCGCGGTCCTTGAGCGTCCCGGCACGCCGCACATGACCATCGACGTTGTGCAGTACGTCGCCCACAGAGATCCGCTCGGTGATCGGCCAAGCGAGCCACCAGAACTTCCCCCAAGAGCCTCGAACGGCCTTTCGATACACGGTAAACGGCTTACTCATGCGGTCCCCCTCGCCCTGCCCCCTCGTGCAGCGCTCAGGATAACGGGGCGACTACGGCACGTGTCCGCACTTTCGACTGATTCCTCGCGAGCCGGGCCGGCTTGAGCAGGCATGAGCGGATTCACGAACAGGCGTGCTAACCCAGAGCTATCGCCACACGCGCCCACCCCAGCAGGTCGCAGCCGCCCATCGAGGACCATCTCCGGGTCTGATACAGGTTCGGGTGACACGTTGACCTGCCCCACCTCTCAGGTTCCAGTTCTGCTGGCTAACTGACGGCCTTCACGAAAGGCTGCCGGACATGCCCCGCGCCTACCCCGCTGAGTTCCGCGCCCGCGCCATCGCGTTGGTGCGGGCAGGAAAAGAACAGAAGCAGACCGCCGCTGACCTCGGCATCCATCCGGTCACGTTGTCGAAGTGGTTGCGCCAGGACGACATCGACAACGGCGGCGCCCTGGCAGGGTCTCGGAGGAGTCCGCAGAGCTGCGTGCAGCTCGGCGACGAATCCGCGAGCTGGGAGCCGAGCTCGAGATCGTCCGCAAGGCCGCCAAGTTCCTCGGCGAGGACAAGCCGGCCCCAAAAGGCTCTACCCTGTGATCGACCGTCTCGTCGATGCCGGGGCACCGGTCGACCGATGCTGCCGGATCCTTGGGGTCGCCTGGCAGAACTACTACAAACACAAGCGCACCCCGACCACACCGCGGCAGCTGCGACGGGAGTGGCTGACCGGGCTGATCCGTGAGGTCCACGTCGCCTCACGCGGTACCTACGGCTACCGCCGCGTCCACGCCGAGCTCACCCTGGGCATGGGCATCCAGGTGTGCTCGAGGACCGTGTCGGTGCTGATGACACAGGCCGGGATCCACGGACTGCCCGGACCGGTGCGGATCAAGCGCCTGCGGGGTGTCGTCACCGCCGATGACCTGGTCAACCGGAAGTTCCATCGGCTGCGTCCCAACGAGCTGTGGGTCACCGACATCACGCAACACCGCACCAGAGAAGGGTGGGTGTACTGCGCGGCGGTCCTGGACACGTTCAGCCGCAAGATCGTGGGCTGGTCGATCGACTCCAGACAGGACTCCACCCTCGTGGTGAACGCGTTAGACATGGCCCTCCGCAACAGGCGCCCCCAACCAGGCGGGATAGTGCACGCCGATCACGGCACCCAGTTCGCCTCCTGGGTCTTCGGGGAAAGGATCCGCTCCGCCGGGCTCCTGCCATCGTAGGAGCCCGGCGGAGCGGACGTGAGTGTCTGAGCATTCACCGTTACGACCCTGCGAGGTGGCATGCCGGCCCCCCGGCCGCGCCGAGCCAGACTACGAGTACGTGCGATACCCCCACAGCCGCCGATGCGGATACGGCAGTCGCCGCCGCCCGCCGCTACAGGGCCGACGGGAGGGAGACTCCGTCGCGTACGTGAGCGGTACCGGCGCGCGGATTGGGCGAAGCACACCACAGTGCTGGCCGCCATCGTCGCTGCTGCCGGTCTTGCAGTGACTGCGTGGGGCACGCTGAAGGCCGCACAAGTCGCCGACGATCAACTGGCCCAGTCCAAGGAGCAACAGGAGGACAGGAACCGGCGCCAGGTAGCCCTCATCGCGTTCTGGGGTGAGGGCGACAATGACAGCGTGGTGGTGGTCGTGAATCGCTCACTGGACCCTGCGTCCGCGTGGCTGAAGGCTGCTCCCGCCGGTCCCACTGATCCGAAAGGTGCGGGTGTCTTCTACCCCCTCGGCGTCCTGCCGCCTTGTCAGCGCATGGAGTTTCGGTATGAGCAGATCACCGTGGCCGGTCCTGCCTGGCCGGTGAAGGCGCTGGTCATCACTGACGCCCATGGGAATGGGTGGGAGCGCAGAGCTGATGGAACACTGCGCACCAGCGAGAGCCGTCCGGCGGTCTCCGCTCTCGGGCAGGGACGCCCCCCTCGGTTCGTCGGGGCCAAGTACACGAAGCTCGAGCAGTGCGGCCCTTCCACCTGACCAAAATCATTCCCACCCAATTGTGTAAGCCCCTGTCAGGTCCCCGGGACAAACGCGCGCCCGTCCGGGCACGGATCCGCCCTCGCTGACGACGTGGGTGCAGTCCCTCAGCACGGCAAGGACGGCTGCCGCATCGCGCCCGGCCACCTCTCGGCGCCCCAGGTGGAGCTCCGCCAGGGCCGCGGCGTGGTGCGACCCGATCACCCGGCGGTCGTCCCGCCCGGTGCTCTGCACTCTGGGGGTGCGGTGGGCGCGGGTTGGGGCGACGCTGGTGAGAGTGTTCACCCACTCCGTAGGGAGATCAGCGATGATCAAAATGCTGCACGAGAAAGGCCTGCGCAGCGAACACGCCTACACGGCCGCCGTGGTTTCGATCGGCCTCTCCATCTTCTCCTGGACCGCGTCAATGAAGGCGGAGCCGGGTTTCGGTGTCGATCGCGCCGACCGGTGGGGCATTTTCGTCGGGGAATGGGCACCCACCTTCTTCGGTCTCGGGCTCGCACTGTCCCAGTACGAGCAGCAGGAGGGCACGCTGACATCGAAGGTGCGTGACCTCCACCCGGTGGAGGACAGGCCGGCCATGTAGCAGCGCACTGCGCCCTGCCCGGACGCTCTCGGGCAGGGCGCAGTGGGGGGACCCGCACGCCCGTCATCCGGCCCCCTCCGTGACGGCTGCGGTTGTCGACCGTTCCACTTGGGTTCACGTCACGAGTCGGCCCGACCGGCCACGCCTGAGGGTGGCCACGCGTCGTGTGCGATATCGAAGGCGGGCGTCGAGGTAGTCGAGCTTCATGGACTCCAACGACCACACTCCGCTCCGTGCTGTCGCGCTCGTCTGCACCTTGTCTCCCTCGCCCGCGCGAGCGAGCTCACAACTGCTGGCCGAACAGACCATGGCCGCCCTCGCCGGCACGGCGTCACGGGCAAGACCATTCGTATCGCCGATCACGACGTGAAGCCCGGCGTGAAGGCCCACATGGGCGAGGGGGACGCGTGGCCGGAGATCCGGGACACGATCCTGGGCCGCGGCATCTTGATCCTGTCCACGCCGATCTGGCTCGGCCACCCCTCCAGCAGCGCCCAGCGCGTCTTGGAGCGCCTGAACGCGGAGCTTTCCGAGACCGACGACGAGGGCCGCATGCTTCCCGAGCAGGCCAAAGCCCACAACGCGATCAAGGACTGCGACCGCCGCCTCGCCCGCTACCAGGCCGCTCTCGACGCCCACCGCATCCGACAGATCACGGAGGGCCTCCGAACGGCCTACGGTCAGCTCGTGAGCACGCATGTACGGGTGTGCCGGACCTGGACCCGCCTCTGCCCGCCGACACGGCCGTGCTCGTCCTGCGTTCCGGCGTCCGTCTCGGCGAGCGGGAGCTCAACGCGCTCCACCGCCTGCGGCACGTCGTACGGACCGGCTCCGGCATCGACCGCATCGACGTGAGCGCCCTCTGGCACCGTGGCATCACGCTGCACCGCAACGCCGAGGCCGGCGCGGGCGCCGTGGACGAGTGGGTGCTCGCCGCTGCCCTGGCCCTGGCCCGGCGGATCCCCTTGGGGCAGCACGCGCTGCTGCTCGGCCAGCACGAGAAGCAGGTGTACATGGGAGCGTCACTCAGCACCCTGGCCGCAGGTATCTGGGGCGCGGGTCCGGTCGGGCTGGCCGCCGAATGGGCCCTCGCCCCTACGTGGGCCGCGCGGCCTTCGCCGCGTGGCCGTCGAACTCTCCCGGTCTGCGAGAGCTGTCGCCGGCAGCCCTCATGGAGCAGTCGCAGGCCTCTGCTCATCTGCGCAGGACGGCTGGAGACCCTCGACGTCGCGGCCTGCCTGCGGGCACTGGCGGACGGGAGGCTCTCGGGTCTCGCACTCGACCCGGTCGAGCGGGAGCACCTGCCGCTGCTCACCGGCTCCACGACGCCGCTCAGCCTCCTGGCCTCGCCCCATATCGGCGCCCAGCGCTCGGACGTGCGCGGCGCACGACCGATGGGCCATCGATCTCCTCAAGGAGATCAACGCCGTCGACAAGATTCTGATCGAAGGAGGGCACCGGTGAACCCATCGGCACGACTGCGTCGGGAGATCGCCGACAGAGTCGCCCAGGCTCTGCTCGCGTCCGGCGAGGCTCGTGAGGTCTGGCTGGAGGGAGCCCTCGCCTGCGGCTTCGCCCACGCGGCGAGCGACATCGACCTGCCTGGCATCGTGGACGGCACCCTTCCGGCGTGGGAGTCCCGCATCGTGGACGGCGTCCGTGTCGACCTCCAGGCAACGGCGCCGCAGCGGGCGGAGGAACTCCGTCACCTGCTCCGCTCCTTCGACGTCCGCCGCGACGACCTCGGCTCGTTCCGCCGGGTACATGCTTCGATGCACGGCCTCATGTGTCTGCGTACCGCTCTCTCCTACGTCTCCGGACACTGGAATTCGGTGCTCGCTCCCGGGGAGCGCCAGGGCTACCGACGGTGGGCGGTTGCCGACCAGGCCGATGGCGGCGAGTCTCGCCGAGGACCTGACCGGCCTCGTCGAGGACGGCCTGGCCGAATCGGTCGGCGTCGTATGCCGGAAGCTGGAGACCTGTCTCGCTGCGCTCGACTGCGCGGCGGCCAGCCGTCCCGGACGGCGACCGCTCGTCCGGCCGCGCCTCGTACGTCTGCGAGCGCGTGGCCGGCCAGGCGCGACCGGGCGGCGTAGTCCACGACGTTCTGCAGTCGCTCCCCGATCAGCCAGTGTCGGGGGTTCTGGCAGCTCGACTCATCGCACGTGTGCCGGACCACGGCTCCGTTCCTGAGAGCGGCCGCCCCGTGATGGATGGCCCACCCCAGTACGTGCGCCGACACCACCCGGGAGGTGCCTGCCGCTCGGCTGCCCGCGCGGAGCTTCCCGTGCCCGGAGTCGCTGATGGCGCCCAGCCACCAGTGGTGGGCGTCCGGGCCGCCTCCGCGGTGCACCTTGGCCTCGTACCGCCCGACGGTCTCGGGGTCGGCGGCCAACCGCCCCCACGGCACCAGGGGCAGCTGCTCTTCCGGCATGGCGTCCTCCTCCCTCCCGGGCGCTGGAACGGCGCCCCCGTGCTTCCAGCTCACCATGACCCCACGTTCCAGCGCGGGATAGCCCCTGCAACCTCATTCCAGCAGGCGGCAGCCGGCCAGCGGGTCGCTCCGGAACGGGCATCTCTAGCGGCGGGAAGCGGCGGGACGGTCGTCGGGGAGTCCAGCCGCCACCTACCTCGTGCGTTCTCCGGGGGCCCGGGATCGCCTCCCGACTCCTTTCACCATTCCGGGTGACGTGTCTCGCCGTGCACACAAATTCGAACACGTGCTCTAATCGAGCCATGGCGCGATACGGCTTCCCTGATGACCTGGTGCAGATCCAGCGTGACTGGCTCCGCACGTATGAGGCGCTGGCTCGCTGTTCTCCCTCGGTCGGAACCACGGCGTTGCGGCGCCGCCTGATCGTGGAGTCATGCCGTATCGCCAGGCACCCCTTCTGGACTGAAACGGGCCGCTCGCCAGCCATGTGGGGGGAGCTGCGGCGGGCCGCCCGTGCAGATGACGGCTGGAGGGAGGCCGCGTGAGAGAGATCAGCGAGAGGGAGCGCCGGATCCCTCACTGCATCCGCGAGTGGATCGCGGATGCAGTGAGTCCCCGACGGTCTTGGAGATCAGCCGGGCGGTGGGCTTGTCGAGCACTGGCTCGACGGCGTACCAGCTGGGCAAGCTGCAGCAGCGGGGGCTGATCTGCCGCGACCGGGGGTGGCGCTCCATCCGCCTGTGCTGACTAGCAGGGCAATCGTCCGAGAAGTGACCGGTTGATGGCCAGGTGGCCGGGCACCCCGGCCACGGACGCCACTCCGTATCGGCGCGAACTTCACCACCGGCGGGCACATGACGGGGGCCGGGGCACCGCCGGGCTGGTACGGGCCCGTCAAGGGGCGGGGGGTGTGTTGCGGAGCAGGCGCAGGAGGCCTTCGATGCCGGTTTTCGCGAGGGCGGGTCCGAAGCGGAGGCTGAGGGTGAAGATCGCGGTGATGACGAGGATGGTGATGAGTGCCTCGGCCGGCATGTAGGCGCTGACGCCGGGCGGCTGGGTGTCCATCTGGGGAGCAGGGGCCGGGGGGCCGGGGGCCGCTTCTGGTGTCGCGGGGTTCGCCGCGGGCTGCTCCGGGGTGGGTGCTGCGGGCTGGGCGGAGGCGGCGGGCTGGAGGGAGGCGAGGAGATCGCTGCCGGACGCGTGGGCGGGGCCGGCGAGCAGGAGTCCGGTCCCCCAGGCGAGCGCCGTCGCCCTCAGGAGGAGCGGCGTGCGGGGGCGGGGGTGGCGTCGTTCTTCGGCGATGTGCTGACGTACGCGAGAATTATCCAGCATGATTGTCTTCCTGTTCCTCAACTCGGCTGTTTCCGGACGCTGTTTGCTGCCGGCGATCTCGATGGTTGAGGGCTGAACTTTGATCCACAACGGGGAACAACGCTGACCACAGGGGGAATCAACATCCCCCCAGGGGTGGCAGCCAAGGGGAGTCACATGGCCGAGGGTGACGGCAGGAATTCCCCCGAGCCGCGCGTGCCGCGTAAGCAGGGGCGGCAGCCCAAAGACCTGGCGGCGTCCGCGGGTGGGGCTCAGCGTGAGTTCGCTGAGCTGATCCGTACCGAGTTCTTCGACCGGCTCACCGCACTGGGTGTCACCACGGCCGACATCTCCAAGGCGCTCGGCTCGGGGTTCAGCGCCACCACGCTGTCGCGGTTGCGGAACGCGGACCGGGTACCGGACCGGGACAAGCTGCTGCGTCTGCTCGCCTACGCGGAAGAGATCGTGGGCCAGCCGCTGCCCGGTGAAGCGCGCGAGCGCGTGATCGAGGCCTACTACGCAGCACTGAAGATCACCAACAAGCCGCTGCACGACTCCTACCGGCTGATGGACGAGCGGGACCGCTCCGTCGCGCAGCGCGAGCAGGCGTTGGCCGAGCAGCAGCGGCTGCGGACGGAACTGGTGCGCTGTCAGGAGAGCTTGGAGAAGGCCCGGCAGGAAGTCGCGTCCTTAGAAGCGCAGGCGAAGCGTACGCGTCGGGGCGGGCTGCTGGAGCTGGAACAGGCACAGGCCGCCGAAGACGACCTTGAGCGTTGCCTGGAGCAGCAGGCAGAGCTTGCCCGTGCGGCGCGCAAGGCCCGTGGCCGGCAGCAAGCCGCGCGTAAAGAGGTGCAGCGACTGCTCGACCTGGTCGAGCAGCAGGACCGGCAAGCAACCCGCCTCGATGCCGATCGGGAGAAGGAGGTCGGTGAGCTGCGTGCGGCTCTGCTGGCCGCGCAAAAAGCGGTTGAGGAGAGCCGGCGGGCGGAGCAGACGGCGCAGGCGGAGCTGGCTGAGGTGAGGGAGAGCCTTGAGCGCGCGGAGAGTGACGCCGCGCAGCGGGCCGCCGAGCGGGATGCTGCCCTTGCGTCGCGTGCGGAGGTCAGCCAGCGGCTGCTGCAGGCACGCGTCGCGCAACTGAGGCTGGAGGAGGAACTGCGTCAGGCGCAGGAGAGCGAGGCGGAGCAGCAGCGGCTGCGGATCGCTGCCGAGCGTCAGGTGGCCGATCTGGAGGAGCGTCTGGTTGCCGCGTTCCGTTCCCGCGATGCCCTGCTGGAGGACCGCACCGCCCCGGAGGAAGCCCTTGCGGAGGCCAAGAGCACGGTGGATGAGGCGTGGGCCACGATCGGGCACGAAGTCGCCCGTATCCAGAGGCAAGCCGGGATTCCTCCGGGGGAAACAACCAGCCCCGCGGCCAAGGCCGGACCCGACCCTGAGGCGGTCGTTGTTCCCCCGGGGGAAACAGACGCACCCGCCAAGACGAAGCCTCCCACGAGGCCGACTCCACCGACGCCGGGATACGCGAGGCCAGACTGGCCGCCGGCCCCGCGCGCCTCCTTCCCGTCCGGCTACTCGCCTCCGCCGCGCGGGTCCGGGCCAGCCCCGTCCGGCTCCTCACAGCCGCCGACCTCTTCCTACGGCTCCCCGCCGCCACCCGCGCCCACGTCTTCGCACCCCCCCTCCGGCTACTCGCCGCCGCCCGCATCCTCTGGATACGGCTCCCCGGCGCCGCCAGGGTCTGCTCCCTACGGCTCCCCGCCCGCCGGGACGTCTGCCAAGCTCCCGTCGCGGTACTCGGATCCCCCGTCCTCCCCTTACGCGTCGCCGTACTCGACATCGCCGGGACCATCGCGCCCTCGCACGCCCTCAGCCCCATCGCCTTCCGCGCCGAAGCCAGGCGCGAAGCCGAGCCCTTACACAGCGGCGAAGAAGCCGCCGAGATCATCGGCTGCTTCACCGGCCGTGGTGAAGACGAAGAATGTGGATGGCGACGGCTGCGTCGTCGCGTTTGTGTTCTTCTCTTTCGTCGTCTTGATCGGCGCCTTCATCACCCTGCTGGTCGTCCTCGATGAGGACGATCCGGCATCGACTGGCAAGGCCGGTGAGAAGCCGGGGGTGACCTATCTGCAGGCCGACGCCGAACCGGACTGGGTCCTCAAGACAGCCCAGCCTCTGGACTGGGCGCCTGTGCTCGATGGCGGCACGCTGGTGACGTCCGGACACAACCGCGATGTCTACGGGGCCGACGCCAAGACCGGCACGCTGAAATGGACCACGCCAAGCGGTGGTCTGATCGCCCAGCCCGTCGCCGCGAACGGGCTGGTCCACGTGATGACCATGGACAAGAAGCTGCGCACCCTCGAGGTGAAGACCGGGGCGGTGAAGTGGGACGAGGTCATGGACGGGATGGAGTCCGCCGCGGTGACGCAGAGCGGAGTCCTGGTGACCACCAACGGACCTACCATCACGGCTCGGCTGGCTCAGAACGGCGACGAGCTCTGGACGCAGTCTCTGGAATCGAACGCCACGGGCCGCATCGCCCTGTCGGAGGTCGCCGGTTTCCGTCGAAACTCCTTGGGTCGTATCACCGTCCGGAATGGCACGGCCTACGTCATGACCGAGAAGGGGTTCCTGTGGGCGCTGGACCTGAGCTCCGGTGCAACGAAGTGGAAGCGGACCCTCACGCCCTCGCACCGGAATCTCGGGTGTGTCACCTCCGGGCAGACCGTGGTCGCGGTGACCGACACGCACGTCGTCGCGCTCGACAGTGCCGGCAAGGAGACCTGGCGTCGTGCGGTCACCGCTGAGGGCCGGAACATGGCCGCCGACGCCACGACGCTGTACCTCCGCGCTTCGACAGACGACGAGAAGCTGCTCCGGGCTCTTGACTTGAAGACCGGCAAGGAACGCTGGCAGCGCGCGTTCCCCACCTCTTCCGGCGATGCCCCGTTGGGCAACCTCGCCTTGTTTGCCGACCGTCTCTACTACTCCAGCCAAGGCCGTCGGCTGTTTGCCCTGCGCGTCGGCGACGGCGGTTTCATGGGCTCCTTCTACGAGAGTGACAACAAGATCCGCGGCACCCTCGCCACCGCCGAAGGCGTGTTCGTGGCCGGCGTGAACCACCGTCTCGTCCATGTCCCCGCGGGGGAGTTCACATGACCTCTACCAGGCGACCCCGGTACAAGCGGGCGGCGCTCCTCGTGACACTCTCGGCCGCGGCAGCCCTGCTGACCGCCTGCCACGAAGACCCGGGGCCCGGCGTCGAGAGCAAACCGGCATGGAGCCGTCCGCTGCCGGAGAAGCGGTGGTGCCTGCAGTACGAGGCCAAGGCGCTGGTCGACTCCGGTGGTGGTACGGTCCAGCGCTACGACCCGGCCAGCGGCAAGATCATGTGGAGCTACAAGGCTCCGAACCAGTCCTGCCCTCGCGCCACGAAGCAGGCCGTCTACAGCGCCGGCGACGGCCGCATCAACGCGATCGACCCGGAAACCGGCAAACCTCTGTGGACCGCTGTCACCTCGGACCCCAAGCCCGCCGTCACCGACGGATACGAACCGGTCGCCACCACCAGCCACGTCCACACCAAATTCGACGGCCAACTCCGCGCCGTCGACCTCACCACCCACAAAGTCACCTGGCAGCGCTGGGAAACCGACGACGTCGGGATGGAGCGCATCGCCGCCGCCGGCAACGTCCTCGTCACCGTCACCGCCAACGGCAAAGTCCGCGCCCTGAACGGCTCCAACGGAAAACCCCTGTGGACCTACGCCACCCCATCAGCGGGAAGCATTCTCGCCGAACCCGTCATCGACGGCGGATCCGTCTACGTCAGCTCCGCCGACCGCCACCTCTACGCCATCAGCCTCACCACCGGCCGGCTCCAGTGGCGCACCAAGCTCCACGCCCCCAGCGACTGGAGAGTCGCCGTCCGCGGCGACACCCTGTTCACTGCCGACAACGAATACCTCTACGGGCTCGACAGGAAGGCCGGCAAGATCCGGTGGGAGATCAAGTCCGACGACCACCAGTTCATCGGCACCAGCCCCGGACAACTCCTCTACACCCGCCCCAAATCCAAAGAGATCCGCTCCCTCAACCCCACCACCGGCGACACCAACTGGACCCTCCCCCTCAGCGACAAAGACGCCTACTTCGCCACCAGCGCCACACACCTCTTCATCCAGGCCGGCAAGAACATCAGCGCGTACAAACTCACCAACCCCTGAGCGTCCCCGCGCCGCCGAGGATGGGGCTGCCGCGCAGGCCGCGTAAGCCGCGGTGCGGGATCAGCCAGGGCACGCGCGGATCGGGCCCGGGCGCGGTAGCGGCCCCAGAGCAGGCCCGCCTTCGCCGCCCGTGACGGCAGCGCCCGGTGGCTTGACTTCTCGGCTGACGGGGCACGGCCCTGCCCGCCACGACCTCGAGGAAAAGGGCGGGGCGGCACACCACATGAGGTGCGGTGGCTCTGTTCACGAGTTTCGAGTTTCGACAGCGGTTGTTCACCATCTCGGGAGGCATCCGGATTGGCCCTGGGGCGAGGTTTACGAGAACGGGAGTCACCTCAAACCCGCCGGCCAGCCGGGCCGAGGTGGGCGTCGGCTGGCCTCACGCCTGACGTCAGCGCGCCCAGTAGGGTGGTCTGATGTTCGATCGTTTGGAGATCAGGGTGTTGCCGCCGGGACCCCGGTTCGCTGCCCAGTTGCGGCTCTGGGTCACCGGCGAGGACGTGGTCGAGGCGGCGGTCGGCGAGGGCGGCCGCGGACCGTACGCGGCTGATGCGCTGCCGGCCGGCCATCCCAGCCCTCTCCGGGCGACCAGCGACGCGCGCCGCCTGGAGCTGGGGGAACCGGACTGCACCGGCGGCTGCTGCGGCTTCCTGACTGTGGTTGTGCAGCGGTTCGGGGAGATCGTGCAGTGGTCGGACTGGGAGGTTCCGTTGGGGACGGGGATGACAGCGCCCTACCCGCCGCCTGAGCTCCACTTCGATGCGCGTCAGTACGACGCCGAAGTGGCCCGCGTCGAGGCGGACCGTTGGTGGCAGGTGCACCCGTAGCTCAGCCCGGCGCGACCGGCCGGCTGGGGACTCACCGGCCTCGCGTCCTTGATCAACGGGGACCGCGCCAGCAGGCCCAAGTGCTGTCGAAACTCTTCTCGTGAACAAAGCCAGTGCCGGCCCTTCCGCGTGCGGATCAGTCGGGCGGGGAGGTCTGGCTGGCCTGGGTGAGGAGGCGTTCCCAGGTGCGTGTCGATCCGCCGTGCTGTTGGGCGAGGGATGCTGCGAGGTGGTGGCGGGGGGTGTCGCCGGCGGTGCTGAGGGCTGCGGTCGCGGTGTGCAGGCGGGGATCGCCTTCGTAGGCGTGTGCTTTGCGGGGGCCCTTTCCTGTGCCTGGTGGGCGACCGCCGCCCTTTCCCTGGCCGGGTGGGTTGTTCCGGCGTTCTTCGAGGTCTCCGCGGGGCCACACGCGGAGGCTGTAGAGAGTTTTGCCTGCTGAGATGTAGCCCTGGGTCGCGTAGGCGCGGACGGTGCTTGCCGAGACGCCGAGGAGGGCGGCTGCCTCTTCGTCGTTGAGGAGGTCGTCGGGATGTTCTCCGGTGGGCAGCGTGGGAATGGGCTTGCCCGCGAGGTAGGCACGGGCTTGGGCGAGGTCGTAGATCAGGATGCGGCTGCGGGGGAAGAGGCTTGCTACGCGCTGGCGGAAGGCGGGGGCATCGCGGCGCCGCCAGGTGGCGATGGGGACGCCGGCTTGCTGGGCGATGTCGGCCTCATTGATCACTGGCCGGTTGCGGGGGATCACTGTGGGGTTCCTTGAGCTGCTGTGGGGTCGCGGGGGGCCTTGTAGGCTGGTGGTACTTCCTGCGCTGGCGTTCCGCCGGCACGGATGGTTGGTCAAGGGCCGGCGGTGTGCCGGGTCGCTCCGTGTGAGTGGCTCTCCGTCGGCCCTTTCCTCATTTCCGTCTTCCATCTGCGGACTTCACGCGGGTTGCGGAGCCTGACGACCTGGACGCCCCGATCGGCTGTCTCGGCTACCTGCAGGGCATAGCGGGGCCGGTTGTTCCGGTACTTGCGGATGGCGGTGCGCAGCAGCGACCGGCGGTGGAAGAAGGCCTTGCTCCAGGTCAGTCGCCTGGCCTGTGGGCTGTCTTCGTGTCCGGTGAGCTGGTAGAGGCTGCGGCGCACGATGCGGTACACGATCAGAGGCAGCGGGAAGTCGAGCCACACGAGTGCGTCGGCGCGGTGCCAGACCACATCGGCCAGCTTGGAAAAGTTCCCCTCGACGATCCATGCGTCGTGCCGGGTGATCTCTCCTGCCTGTCGGCGGAACTCCGGCAGCGGCAGGGGGCCGTCAGGGGCGAAGAGAAGGTCATCGAGGTCTGTGTGTAGGTAGCCGAGCTCTGCTGAGAGCCACTTGGCCAGCGTGGTCTTTCCTGTGGCGGGTGGTCCGAAGAGCGCGATTTTCCGCATGGATTCCTTACCTTGGCGGTGTCCGGGCTGCGCCGGCCTTCGGCCGGCGGTGGCAGCGCAACACATCGGGACTTGACACCTTAAACATTACAGCAACCAGACTCGCGAGTGAGACTCGTTCGGGGCCTGGGCCGGCCGCGGAGGCGGCTCCTCAGCCCCGCAGGGGCGGGCCCGTGCCCGAAGGGCGCTTGAAGGGGCCGGCGCGAAGCGCCTGCCCGTAGGGCAGAGAAAGCCGCCCGTGGCCGAAGGCCACTCAGGGGGCGGCGTTTCCGCTGGTCCGCCCCGCGCCCGAAGGGCGCTTCAAGGGGCGGACGCCAGCCGCTTGCGGCTGTCCTTTACGCCGGCGCCCCGGCCCGCCTGGTGGCGGGCCGGGGCAGTGGGGGCGGGCCGGACCCGGTCACCGGGTCCGGCCCTGCGGTTCTACAGGCGGGGGAACAGGGCCCGCACTGGATGCCCTGAGCGCGACAAATCTGTCGTACGGCACCTCTACGAAGTTCGTGTCAGCGGCAACCGCATGGCGCCAAAGAGCATGACCCGGCGCGCACCTGAGCACCGATCCGGCGCAAGCAACGCCGGGGAGGTCGGTTGCGTCCTGGGAAGTGGTGTACGGGTTCGACCTGATCCGGGGGTTTGCTCCGGCATCGGGATGGCGCCCGCATAGACGAACGGCCACCGGCTGATCTTCGAAGTGTCGAAGCCTCGAAGGAGATCAGCACGATGACCGCACCAGACAGTCTGCCCCTGCACGCCCTCGCCGAGGACAACCTCGCCTCGGCGAGTCCCGATCTGCTGCGCGCGATGGTGAAGACGTTCGCCGATGCGCTCATGTCGGCGGAGGCCGACGCCCTCTGCAACGCGGAGTACGGGCAGGTCAGCGAGGAACGCGTCAACCATCGCAACGGCTATCGCCCGCGCGAGTGGGACACCCGCGCCGGGACCGTCGAGCTCGCCGTCCCCAAGCTGCGGCAGGGCAGTTACTTCCCGCACTGGCTGCTCGAACGCCGTCGCCGGGCCGAACAGGCCCTGATCTCGGTGGTCGCCACCGCCTACCTGCTCGGCGTCTCCACCCGCCGGGTCGAGAAGCTCGCCGAGTCCCTCGGTGTCACCCAGCTGTCGAAGTCCCAGGTCAGCGCGATGGCCAAGCACTTGGACGAACAGGTCGCCGCCTTCCGCAACCGGCCCCTGGACGCCGGGCCGTATGCGTTCGTCTGGGTCGACGCACTGACCCAGAAGGTCCGGGAAGGCGGCCGCATCATCAACGTCCACGCGCTGATCGCGGTTGGCGTCAACGCCGACGGACACCGCGAGATCCTCGGCATCGACGTCGCCACCGCCGAAGACGGCGCCGGCTGGCTCGCCTTCCTGCGCTCACTCATCGCTCGCGGCCTAACCGGCGTCCAGCTCGTCATCTCCGACGCCCATGCCGGCCTCGTCGACGCCATCGGTGCCGTTCTGCCCGGCGCGTCGTGGCAGCGCTGCCGCACCCACTATGCGAGGAACTTGCTGAGCCAGGTTCCGAAATCGGCCCAGCCCTGGGTGGCCACGCTGCTGCGGACCGTCTTCGAACAGCCCGACACCGACGCGGTCCAAGCACAGATGCGGCACGTCCTGGACGCGCTGGAGGCCAAGTTCCCGAAAGCCGCAGCCCACTTGGACGCTGCCCAGCATGACCTGCTGGCCTTCACGGCCTTCCCGCGTGAGATCTGGCGACAGATCTGGTCCAACAACCCGCAGGAGCGGCTGAACAAGGAGATCCGCCGCCGCACAGACGTGGTCGGCATCTTCCCCGACCGCACCGCCGTCATCCGGCTGGTCGGGGCGGTCCTGGCCGAGCAGAACGACGAGTGGACCGAAGCCCGCCGCTACATGGGCCGCGACCTGCTGGCCAAGGCCCGACTCCACCCGATCGAGTCAGAAAACAACGACACCCTCCTGCCCACCGAACTCACCGCATAGCCTCAAAACGAGATCGCCGAGTGGCCGTCGATACACCACTCCAACGGACGTGACCGGGAGGTCGACGTAACCCTCCCTGCTGAGCCGCCTCTCGTGACCGAGTCTGTCGCCACCAGCCTTTTGGATTTCCTTCGCGAGCTTGGCGGCGACCCGAGTCAGGCTTGCCCGAGAGCAGGCGGCAGTGCACCACAGGGCTGAGGGATCCGCTGGCGCTTCTCACCCTCTCCGGGTAGGACAGAACGCCATCAACATACGCACCCCAACCACTGCACCGGACCGCCATGGAGGTCTCAGCCGCTCGTGATCCGTTTCGCCTTCGCCGGACGCTGCTCCACCGAGGACCTTCAAGACCCCGACGCCTCACGGAACTGGCAACTCACCCGCGCCCGCGCCCTCATCGAACCCGCCCAGGGCCATATCGTCGCCGAGTACTTCGACATCGGCCACAGCCGCGCCCTGCCCTGGCAGCGCCCCCCCGCACCAACGAACTCCTCAAAGCCCTCCGCGATCCCAGACGCGGATTCGACGCCGTCGTGATCGGAGAGCCCCAACGCACCTTCTACGGGAACCAGTTCGGCAACACCTTCCCCGTCTTCGTCCACTTCCGCATCCCACTGTGGGTGCCCGAGGTCGGCGGCCCCATCGACCCGGACAACGAGGCCCACGACCTCGTCATGTCCGTCTTCGGCGGCATGAGCAAGGGAGAACGCAACCGCATCAAGATCCGCGTACGGACCGCCATGAGCTCCCAGGCCCAACTACAGGGCCGCTACCTCGGCGGACGCCCTCCCTACGGCTATCGCATCGCCGACGCCGGACCACATCCGAACCCGGCCAAAGCCGCCGCCGGCCAGCGCATCCACAGTCACAACCTAGAGTCTCGATCAAACCCGGAACGGTTCACACAACCCCACCGAGCAGTGGATCCGCTCCAACGAACCCGCCCACGAAGCGATCATCAGCCCCGACCATTTCGACGCCGTCCAAGCCCTCCGCAGACAGCGAGCCCGCAACCAGGGACGACAGGAACGAGCCGGAAAACCCAGCGCCCGCCCCTACGCGCTGCGCGGGCGCGTCCGCTGCCAGCTGTGCGGGCGGAAGATGCAGCCCTCGACCATCCGCGACCGCGTCTACTACCGGTGCCAATTCACCGAGCACGAAACAGCACTCCACCCCGGCCTCGACCACCCCCGCACCGTCTACCTACGGGAAGACATCGTCTGCCAGGCCCTGGACCAGTGGATCGCCCGCGCCTTCGCACCCGACCGGCTCACCGCCACGATCGAAGCCCTGGCCCAAGCCAGTGCCGCCGCAAGCGCCAACGACTCGCAGACACCCGAGCAGGCCCAAGCCCGCAAAGCAATCAAGGACTGCGACCGCCGCCTCGCCCGCTACCACGCCGCCCTCGACGCCGGCGCCGACCCCGCCGTCGTCACCCAATGGATCAACGCAGCGCACCGAGACAAGGAAAGCGCCCAGAAGCAGCTCGACGCGCTCCCCCACGCGCACCGACACAAGGAGCCACGACTCGACGCCCACCGCATCCGACAGCTCACGGACAGCCTCGGCGACATCGCACAACGCATTCACGCAGCCAGCGCCGATGCAAAAGGGGCCGCTCTACGAAGCCCTCGGCATCACGATCACCTACGAACACGAAACGAGGACCGCGACCGTAAGGTCGAGGCCCTCGAATCCGTATCGTCAGTGGTTGTGTCCGAGGGGGGATTCGACCACTAGCGATACGGTCGTGGTCGCGCAAGGGAAACTGTAGGCGGGTGGGTGAAGCAGGCAGGGGAGGAGGGATGGCCAACCAGCACGGCGTAGCGAGAGTACTGGCATTGAATGGCCCGACAGCCCACGACGTCACTCCCATCCATGTAAGCCTTGGGGGTAATTCAATGCTATTCGTAAAACTCACCCATGCTTACATCCCACCTAAATTCATGCCAGAACGAACCCTCTCGATACGCCATCGAGTCGATTCGTTTAACCGTCTCCTCTACGAGCCGGGCACCTTCTTCCCATTCATCTGAATCCGAGTCAGCGGAATAGTAGGGAAACTTTTCGGTCAGCTCGCGAACGCACTCCGTGAAATGGGCAACACTTCCGTTAACGAAGTCCGTGTCATCCAAGGTGATCCCCGAGACCACTTGACCAGTTACTGCATTCACAAAGACACTTACCGCGCGGCCAATCGAGCCAAACTTAACAAATACGGAGGATCCGACATGGAAACGTTCCGCGTGATCCACGGCACGATAGGAGAAAAAGCTCTTCGGCACCACGAGATGCATACCCGCATCGCTTGATAGATCAACCAACGAGAAATTCATACCCGTGTATCTCCAAGTCTCAATGGGGGTCCGAGCCGGACCCCCATCGCAGCATACGCCAATACGAGTGTTACTGATTGAAGAGCTTCTTTATTTCTGCTGCGATCTGCTTAGTGGTCTCATCACGCCCCGCATCTCCAATATCGTTCCACTTGAAGGACCAACTGACATTCTTAATGCCCGCCGCCTCAAGCTGAGAAGCACACCTGTGACCCGTGTTGCATGGCTCACGCTCGGAGTAGACTGCGACGATCTTTCTGTCTGCAGCCGCTTGCAGAAGATACTCCTCTGAATGTAGATACTGGTCCGCGTGCGCCACGAGTATCGTTCCATCAGCGAGTAGCGCTGACGCGTAGTTTCCATTCCTCTTATTGTCGATCAGTCGCTGAAGTCGGACTGCCTCACTGAGGTGACTCCCACCGCAGGGAACTTGACCGACGAGCTCGATTGCCACGTCCAACTTCTTGGTGGCTTTCGATGCTTCCACACCCTCGTCGAGAGCTTTGGCGAGCTTTCCGAGTTTGCCGAATGGTATGAACCCAGCAAGGACCCAACCACAATGAGATAGCTCGCGATTTGCGATACATCCTATCCAGTCGTCAACACCAAGCGCCTCACCCCAGGCTGTCTTGTTCTTCTCCCATCCGCACTTAACATCTCAGAACCCGCACTCACTCTTGAAATTCTTGTTCCAACCGCACTTCACATCCCAAAAACCGCAGTCGGTTTCATCGGGGATAACTATAGAGTCGCCGCGGACTTCAGCTGTACCTCCCTCGCCGCCGGGCTCAGGGGGAACATTCCCACCAGAATCAATTACGGAGGGCTGACCGCTCTGACCACCGTTTGAGTTTGTGCCGCAGCCTTCCCAGCCGGGTCTGCCGCAGGCTAGTCCCATGCCGGACGGATCGGAGAAGGTCGCAGGGTTTTGGGCACCGTAGCTGTAGCCGTGTCTGGTGCTTGTCAAGTTCCAGCAGAGGGTCAACGCTGATGAACTGCCCGATGGTTGGGTCGTATTCGCGAGCGCCGATGTGAGTCAAGCCGGTTGCAGTGTCTGCCGGCTTACCGAGGAACGTTCATCCGGACTCGCGGATGGCGGCCTCCATGCGCGGTGACTGGAGGGGGAGATTGTGTCTGGTGAGCGACTCTATGCATGGGTCCGGACGTGGTGCGAGCAGACCAGTGCGGCGCTCGGAGAGTGGGTGAGGGTGTTCGGGGCGACGCACGGATTCCTGTCCGGCCAGAACGCCGTAAGGCTGACCACGGACGGGTGCTCCAAGGCGACGGATGCTCTCGTGGACCTGACGCAATCCCATCCGATCTGGCCACGCTCTACTGGGTGATCAGCGAGCTCTCGCTGCCTGATGTCGACAGTGGCTACTTCGTCCACTCACCGGCCACGGTTGCGGAGCATTTCCGCGAGTACGGCTCCATCGGGATCGCTGAAGACGGGCTTGCTCTGGTGTTCGCCAGCGACGGTGCAGCACCTTCGCACTGTGCTCGCCCTCCTCCCAGCGCAGACGCACAGAGCTCTTGGCGAAGGCGACCTCCGAGATCCGCGAATCGGAGAATGCGGACACCGCTGCCGCCTACGATCTCGATCAGGCCGAGGCCTTCTGGCTGGGTGTGGCCGGAGACCCCAACAGGGCCGTGGGGGTTTTGGTGGACTCGCCGAGGTGTGTAAATGACACCGCTCCCGGCACGGGTATGCCGGAAGCGGTGTCAGTGGTGAGTTGCTAGTTGTAGGGCTTGAAGAAGCGGGTTGACGCGTAGACCCACTCGGATGAGGTATAGCTCCAGCTGGCGAGAGCGCCGTTGAACTTGGCGTCTTCCCTGGCCGTCCAGGTCCACATCTTCACGGCGCCGTCGGGTTGGTGGTACATCGCGCCGATGTCGTCCCGTCCGTCGCCGTTGTAGTCGCCGATGACGAGTTGGCTGCGCTTGATGTCCCAGTTCCCTGCGTTGCTGGAGAGGGAGACGAAAGCGGAGCCGAAGTGGTTGTCGGGCTCGGATTCGGCGATGAAGGTGGAGACCTTGTCGCTGCCGTCGGCGTAGTCGTACCAGATCATGGCGTCATCGCGCCCGTCGCCGTTGAAGTCTCCGGCATGTGGGGTGGAGCGGTTCCAGTCGAGTGATGAGGTGTACCACCATGATGTGGGGTTGGCGAACCCTCCGGTGGCGGTGGCCAGGAAAGTGTGGTTGCGCACGGTGTTGTCGCCCTGGCCGTAGAAGACGCCTATGTCGTCGCGCCCGTCTCCGTTGAAGTCTCCAGTGACGAACTTGCAGCGGTTCCTGAGCCAGGTGCCACTGGGAGCGGACCAGGACTCGAAGGGCTTGTTGAATCCTCCGGTGACGCTGGAGGTGTAGGTGAAGAGTTTGCTGGTGCCGTCGGGATAGGCGTACCAGACGGCGATGTCGTCGCGTCCGTCGCCGTTGAAGTCGCCTGCTTGCGGGGTCATATAGCTGGTGTGCATCACGCCTTTCGGGACGGCCCAGGACTCGATGGGAGTGCCGAACCCTCCTGCGGGGTTTCCGAGTGCGGTCCATAGCGAAACGGCGGTGTCGCTGTGGCCTTGAAGAGCCGCCATGTCCCCACGTCCGTCGCCGTTGAAGTCACCGGTGACGAACTTCAGCGACTTGGCGTCCCATTTGCCGATCGGAGCGCTGTAGGACTTGTAGGGGGTCTGGAACGAGCCGTTGGAGTTCGCCATCACTGTGTATGTGGCATCCGTTCCGGCCGTGAAGTCGTACCAGAGACCCATGTCGCTGAATCCGTCACCGTTGTGGTCGTGACGGATGGCAGTGCCGCTGCTCCACTGGGCTTGGCCCTTGATGTTGTAGATGACGAGGCTGCCTCGGTCTTGGAGCACCGCGTGGCCGTTGGCTGCGGCGGTCTTTGATTCCCACAGCTTGGTGCTCTCATCAGCTGCGTAGACCACGAGGTTGCCGTCGGCCTGCATGACTGCCTTGGCTCCCGCGTTACCCGCGGTCTTGGTGGACCACAGCGCCTTGTCGGCATTGGACGTGATGACCAGGTTGCCGTCCGTACCCATCGTGAGCTTGGCTGAGTCCGAGGCATAGGACTGGCCGCCCGTGAGGGTGGTGCCGGAGGGGATGCGCGCACCGCCGGTGACGCCGTCGATGGTGAAGTAGGCGGCGAAGGACATGTTGTCCGTACCGGGGGTCTTGCCGGGCCAGCCGAGCATGATGTTGTCGGCCTTGCGGGCATACAGGTCAGCGAGGCCGTCGCCGGTGAGATCTCCGGCTGAGCCGATGCTCGGGTAGAGAGAGGCGGGGTAGCCCGTACCGATCTTCACCCGTCCGGCGGTGTTGCCCCAGGTGGTGGGGTCGAGCTTCCCGTCGGGGCCCCTTTTGCCGTAGGAGCGCCAGACGGAGCCGGTGCTGTCCTCGCGCAGCCACAGGTCTGGGAGGTTGTCGCCGTTGACGTCACCGGGGGCGATGACGGTGAATTTGTCCCAGTCGCCCTCGCCGACGAGGACGGGCGGGTGCTGGCCGCCGAGGTCGAGGTCGTAGGTCGCCTTGTTGCCGTAGTAGGCCCAGAGCTGCTTGCCTTGCTTGACGAGCATGTCGGGATGGTCGTCACCGTTGATGTCGCCTGGGCCGAGGGCCTGTTCAGCGTTGTACCAGTGGTCGTCACCGGTCCATTCACCGCCGTAGTCGCAGCCTATTTCCGGGTCCTTGACGGGGCAGGTCGCCGTCAGTTCTTTTCCTCCGGGGATGATGACGCCGGTGCCGTTGTTCTTATACGTCCAGAGCTTCTTCTTCTTGTCTACTGGGTCGTAGGCGAGGCTGACGAGGTCGTTGACTCCGTCCTGGCCCCAGTCGCCAGCGAACGTGACCTGCTGGTCCGCGAAGGACTCGCCTGCTCCATTGGTGGCGGCGGAGAAGGTTCCGTCGCCTTGGCCGGCGTACGTAAGCAGGGTTCCGTAGGAGTCGACGCTCCAGAGGTCACGGTGGGTGTCGCCGTTGAGGTCGTGCTCCCCGTCCTCTTTCTCTTCGCGAGCGGCGTAGTAGATGTACGTCGCGGTGTCGGATCGGTTGCCCGCCTGGTCCACGCTGAACGCGTAGACAAAGTGCGGACCGTAACCGGGCGGGGTGACGGGCACCTCGATGCCGGGCTGCGCGTACTTCACGTCGGGGTCATGGTCGGTGTAGTAGCCGTATTCCTTGACCCCTTCGGCACCGCCGTCGGCGAAGGTGAACTTCCCGGTCTCGCGCGCCTTGCCCGTTGTCGTGGGCCAGCCGTTGTCACCGGGCGGGAAGAAGTTGCCCACCGAGGTGATCACGGGCGGCTTGCTTGGCCGGGCTCTGTCGACGGAGAACTTGCACGTGGCCGACCAGCCCGAATAGGTGTTGTCCTGGTCCTTGCCGCGCACCTTCCACGTGTAGTCCCCGCCGGTCAGATACGAGTCAGGCACCGGGTAAGTGGTGACCTGGCCCTTGATGGCGGGCATGGACTGGGTTACGACCGGGGTGGCCGTTCCCGCCTTGAAGATCTGGAACTCGGCGGTGAGGTTTCCGCCGTCCTTGTCGTCGATCTTCGCGTACACGCTCACGCGCGTGTTGCCGAGCTGGCCGCCGTTTGCACAAGAGGTCTTGGGATGGGTACCCAGAGTCGTTGGGGTCTTGGGCGGGTTGTTGTAGATCGTTTCCAGGACCGCGGTCTTGGCGTCGAACTTCTTCCAGCCGAAGGTGTCCCCCTCGTCACGTGCGTACAGGCCGAAGTTGACGCTGGCCCAGCCCTTCGAGGCGGCTTCGCGGATCTTGGCGGTCGCATTGAACTCGAGGTTGCCAGCGGCGCAGTCTTTGCTCCAGCCCTTGGCGTCGTCGACCGAGGCCAGCTTCGCGCCAATCTGTGCGGGCTGGTTCTTCCATGTGGTCTTGGGAGAGATCGGGCCGACGTGATAAAGATCGACCGGCCTGGCCTGGCAGGACCACGACCAGGTGTTCTTGATCCGGAACGTGGACGACTTGACCGCCGCACCCTTGAGGTTGGCGGTGTCGAGTTGGAAGAACGACCGGGAGATCCGGTCCGAACCGCCGGACTCGGACTCGTAGCCGACCCGCACGACCTCCTTCGTGTTCCAGTAGGAGTTGTCCGGCCAGTGCTTGTAGACCCGGGTCCAGTTCTGACGCTTCCCCCACGTCCAGGACGGGTCGATGTAGACCGGGTACTTGGTGTCTTGGCCAGTCAGCAGCTCCTGGTCGGGCTTAATCTCCAGGGTGTCGCCAGAGACCGTGGTCGGCATCTGCGCGTCCTGCGCTCCGGGTATGGGTTCGAACGCGTCGGTTGGAGCGTTCGTTGTCGACCGGGCAGCGCCACCCGAGGAAATCGTTGTGGAGTCCCACATGAGCGGGGACGGGCTGGTGAACACGATCTCCCCGGCAGGGTTGACCGCGGTGACACTGCCGGTATCCGCGTCCGTGGACACCGTCAGTCCGACCGTGTCCAGCTTGTACTTTAGGGCGGCCAGCTCAGGGTTCGCGGCTGCCTCAGGGGTCTTGACGATCAAGAGTTGGGAGAAGCCCTCGACTTCTCCCTTCAGCTGCATGTCGACGCCCGGCAGCACGTCAGGGTAGGTGGCGACGTTCTCGGCAAGCGTCGGCGCGGGCAGCGGCTTGGGCCAGGTCAGGGTCAGAGTGCGGCCGTCCTTGACACCGGAGAGCAAGGGCCCGCTCCCGCCACCTGAGAACGACACCACCACAGTCGATGCCTTCGGCACGACCCGCCCGTCTGCGCCAAGAGCAAGGGTCGGATCGGTCGGTACCCAGGCCCCGTCCTTCAGCATCCGCACCGGGGTGCCGTGCCGCTTGACTGACCAAGTGCCGTCGGGGAGCGCCCAGGTGTCCGACGATTCGGTCCGGGCCGAGGTCAGCTCGTAGGGCTGGCCGGTGGAGGCAGCCTGCTGAAGCGCGTAGTCCTCTTCGCTCAGGGAGCCGTCTGCCACAGGGTCCGCGGTCACAGCAGTTGATGCCGCTGCTACTGCCGATCCCGGGGGCACTGCGAGAAGTCCTGAGGCGGCAATTCCACTTGTTAGAACCAGGGATATCGCCCGGGAAGCCGCCGACCTTCTTCGCTTGCCACTACGAGGTCTTATCTGATGCACACAAACCCCTCAATGTCTGATAACCGACGGGACTCTATCCGTCACCACGGAGATTGCCCAGCCCTCATCTGCGGGTTTGTCGTGATCTTACCCCTAAGATCCGAATTGATCGGCAAGATCATGTTTGAATTCCTTTCAGGTGATTATGGCCAAAAAACTTGCATGGAGGCCTCTAAGGCACCTGTTAATCTGCGCCGATCCATTTCGCCAATGATTGCGGGGTAGGGTGTGAGACGTTTGGCCAAACACGGGCTTTCGGTGCTCGTGGTCGGCGCTGCTCTTGCCGGGGTGCTGCCGGGTGCAGCAGTTGCGGCAGTGGGCAAGCCGGTTGCTCCGAACATGAAGCAACCGAAGGCCGTCCCAGTGAAGGAAGTCGCTACAGGAGGAACCAAGCGGCCGGATGCCGCTGCTGCGAACTCCTGGAAGAAGAAAGCCCCGAAGGTCAAGTGGCCAACTAGTGGCTCTGCGGAGGTGTCACTCGCTCCGGGCGGCAAGGCAGGCTCCTTGCCTGTCTCCCTCAAGGCTGTGACAGGCGGCCCCAAGAGAGGGGCCAAGGGCGCGGCGAAGCACACGTCGGCCAAGGTGAAGGTCTCGGTCATCGGTCGAGAAGCCGCGCGCAAGGCCGGCGTTGAAGGTCTCCTGCTGTCGGTGGGCAGAGCAGACGGCGCGGCAGAGCCGGTGCCTGCCCGCGTCGAGGTCGACTACTCGTCCATCCGCGGCGCCTACGGCGGTGACTGGGCGGCCCGGCTCCGGCTGGTGGTGCTTCCCGCCTGCGCACTCACCACGCCAGAGATAGCCAAGTGCCGTGTGCACAAACCCCTCAAGACAGGAAACGACATACTCGCCGGCAAGCTGTCGGCCCAGGTGAACGCTGCCGGCAGTACGGCAGGCGCTCCGTCTGCCACTTCCGGTGCGAAGCCCCGGGCTGGTGTCGCTGCTTCATCAGTCACGGTTCTCGCGGCGACCGCAGAGTCATCCGGCTCCACAGGCGACTACAAGGCTACGTCCCTTCAGCCGTCCGGGTCCTGGAGTGCGGGCGGCTCCACGGGAGCCTTCACCTGGTCTCACCCGATCGGCGTGCCAACCGTCCCCGGCGGCCTGGAGCCGAAGATCTCACTCGGCTACAACTCGCAATCGGTGGACGGACGCACAGCCGCGTCGAACAACCAGCCCTCCTGGATCGGTGACGGATGGGACTGGGAGCCGGGCTTCATCGAGCGACGCTACAAGCCCTGCAACGACGACAAGGACGGCGGCACCAACACCACCAAGGTCGGCGACCTGTGCTGGTACAACGACAACGCCACACTCTCGCTCGGAGGCAAGACCACCGAACTCGTCTGGGAGAAGGACAAGGGCTGGGTCGCGGAGGGCGACTCGGGCGAGACGATCGAGAAGCTGACCGGCGCCGCCAACGGAGACAAGGGCACTGCGGGTATCGACGGAGAGGGTGAGCACTGGAAGGTCACCACGACCGACGGCACCCAATACTTCTTCGGCAAGAACAAACTGCCCGGCTGGAGCGACAACGGCGCGGCCACCGACGACCCTGTCACCAACTCGGCTTGGACAGTGCCGGTGTTCGGTAACCAGTCCGGCGAGCCCTGCTACAACGCCTCGTTCGCAAGCGCCTGGTGCCAGCAGGCATGGCGCTGGCAGCTCGACTATGTAGTCGACCCGCACGGCAACGCCATGGCCCTCTACTGGAAGACCGAGGCGAACAACTACGGCCGCAACGTCTCCGAGACCAGCGGCAACGCCACAGTCACCCCCTACATCCGGGGTGGCTACCTTGAGCGCATCGACTACGGCCTCCGCTCGAACGCTGTCTACACCGGCAAGGCCATGGGCCAAGTGCACTTCGGCGTGGACGAACGATGCCTGACCAACTGCGGCACCTTCGACGAGACGCATGCCAAGAACTGGCCCGACGTTCCCTTCGACCAGTACTGCAAGGAAGGCGCCACAGAGTGCAAGAACCAGTACTCGCCGACCTTCTGGTCCCGGATGCGACTCAAGACCATCACCACCAAGGTCCTGACCAGCGGTGCCCACAAGGACGTCGACACCTGGACCCTGACCCCGGAATTCCCTGCCTCGGGCGATGGCATCTCCACGCCGATGTGGCTGAAGTCCATCCAGCGCACTGGCAAGGCAGGCGGCACCATCACCCTGCCGGCAGTGACGTTCGCGGGTGAGCAGAAGGCCAACCGTGTCGATGCGCTTGGCGACGGCCTTGCGCCGTTCGTGCGCCTGCGTGTCTACCAGATCACCACAGAGTCCGGGGGCACCATCGGGGTCACCTACTCCCAGCCGGACTGCACCGCCACCAGCCTGCCGCCGGCCGACGAGAAAAACACCACCCTCTGTTACCCGGTCAAATGGGCCTTCGAGGGCGAGACAGCCAAACTGGACTGGTTCAACAAGTACGTCGTCACCCAGGTCGCCGAGGGCGACAACCTGGTCGAATCGCCCGACACGGTGAGCACCTACTCCTACGTGGGCAACGCCGCATGGACGAAAAGCACAGACGAGTTCACCAAGCCGGAGAACCGCGTCCACTCCGTCGCGCGCGGCTACGAGCGCATCCAGACCCGCACCGGCGCGGCAGGCGATCCGAAGACGCTGGAGGAGAAGCGATTCTTCCGCGGGATTGACGGCGCCACCGTCAAGGACAGCGCAGGCGCTTCCGTCACCGACCGCCCCCAGTTCGCGGGCATGGTCCGGGAGAACATCCAGTACAACGGCGACGACACAGACAAGCTCGTCTCCGCGACCTCGTACACACCGTGGCGCTCTGCGGCAGGCAATACCCGCACTCGGCCCGGCCTGCCCGATCTCGTGTCGTACAAGACCGGAACGGAGAAGGAGTCGACCCGCACTGCCGTCACCGGCGGCTTCCGCACCACCGAGGCCACCCGTCACTTCGACGCCTACGGCATGGTCGACTGGATATCGGAAACCGGTGACGTCGACGAGACCGGTGACGAGAAGTGCGTCACCACCACATATGCTCGCAGCGGTACAAGCCCGATCCTGAACCAGGCCAGCCGAATCGAGACCGTCGCCGTCCCGTGCGGCAGTCCCGTGTCGCGTCCCGGTGACGTCATCGACGACATCCGAACCTACTTCGACGGTGGAGCACTGGGCGCCGCGCCCACCCGCGGTCTCGTGACCAAGCGGGAGAGGATCAACGGATCCGGCACTGGCTATTCCACGGTCACCTCGACACCGGCAGCGGACTTCGACATCTACGGCCGCGCGCTCAGCGTCGCCGACGCCTACGGCAAGGTGACCACCACGGTATATACACCGGTGACCGGGGAGGTGCCCACGCAAACCCTGGTCACCAATCCCAAGAGCCACACGGTGACCACCGCACTGGAGCCGCTGCGCGGCCAGACAACCCAGGTCACCGACGCCAACGGCAAGATCACCACCACCGCCTACGACGCTGTGGGGCGACTCACCAAGGTCTGGAAGCCCACCCGTTCGGCCCTGACCTACCCCGACTCGCCCAACATTGAGTTCGCGTATCTCGTACGCAACAACGACGTTACCGTCGTCACCACGAAGACCCTGACCCACGACTCCAAGTACGCCACCTCCTACGGCATCTACGACGGCCTCCTGCGCGAGCGACAGACCCAGAAGGAATCCCCGGACCGCGCGGGCCGTCTGCTGACAGAGACGTTCTACGACACGCGCGGACAGGCGTGGCGAACTTCCGGCACCTACTTCGCGACCGGTGCCCCTGGGCCCGTGCTGGTGACGGGCCAGGAGCTGAACTACCCGGCATCGACCGACACCGAGTTTGACGGCGCGGGCCGGACCACGGTCGTGATCTCGAAGCGCTTCGGCGACGAGACCAAGCGCATCACCACCAGCTACACCGGTGACAGCATCACGGTGATCCCGCCCACCGGCGGTATCGCCACCACCAGCGTGGCAGATGCCCGCGGCCGGACGGTCGAGCTGAAGCAGTACGCGGACACAGCCCGAACGACGCCCCAGACGACCAAGCGCACCTACGACAAGCACGGAAGGCTCGCCACGGTCACCGACCCCGCCGGCGCCACGTGGACATACAAGCACGACGTTCGCGGCCGGCAGATCGAGGCCAAGGATCCCGACAAGGGCATCATCAAGAGCTTCTACGACAACGGTGACCGCATCACCGACGTGGAGGACGCGCGCGGCGTGACCCTCCACACCGACTTCGACGAGCTGGGCCGGCGTACCGCCTTGAAGAAGGACGCTGCCACCCTTGCCAGGTGGGAGTACGACACGGTGGCCAAGGGCCAGGTGTCCAAGTCCATCCGCTACGTGGGCAGCAACGCCTACGAGTCTGCGGTGCTCACCTACAACAGCATCTACCAGCCGGTCATCACCCAAACCACCATCCCGGCCTCCGAAGACAAGCTGGCCGGTACCTACAAGTGGACGACTTCGTACAACCTCAACACCGGCCAGGTGATGTGGACCCAGCACCCCGCCATCGGCGGACTGCCCGCGGAGAAGGTCGCCAACACCTACAGCCCCGTCGCAGGCCTCCTCGACACGATCGGTGCAGGCACCGACCCACTGATCTCCGAGAGCACCTACGACCACTACGGCCGTAACACCATCCGCAAGTACGGCGCCTTCGGCCAGAGCCTCCAGACAGCAAACGTCTTCGACGACCACACCGGCGCACTCACCGACACCTACCTGGACCGGGACACCGCGCCGCAGCGCATCGAGGACGCGCACTACAAGTACGACCCCGCCGGCAACATCACGTCCATCTCGACCTCCTACGGTCAGGACGCGGCCCGCACCACCGACACCCAGTGCTTCGACCTGGACGCCCTGCGCCGAATCACCGAGGCCTGGACCGACAAGAACACGCAGTGCTCCCCGGCGCCTTTGGACTCCGTCGTCGGGGGTCAGGACGCCTACTGGACGTCGTACACGTACGACGCCGTCGGCAACCGCAAAACCGAGACCCAGCACAAGACAGCCTCGGGCCCGGCCACAGACACCACGCGCACCTACGCCGATCCGACCTCGGGCAAGCACGACCTGCCCAAGGTCACCCAGACGGGTACGGCCCCGCGCGACGACCTCTACACCTACGACCCGTCGGGCAACACCGAGACCCGCAAGATCGGCACCTCCCCCACCCAGACCTTCAACTGGGACGACGAAGGCCACCTCGCATCCGTCAAGGAAGGAACGACCGAGAAGGCGAGCTACCTCTACGACACCGACGGCCAGCGCATCATCGAGCGCGACGCCACCGGCACCACGCTCTACCTCTCATACGGCACCGAGCTGCACCTGAGCACGAGCGGTACCGTCACCGGCACCCGCTACTACACAGCCGACGGCCGCTCGCTAGCCATCCGGACCGGTGGGAAGCTCACCTTCGTCTTCACCGACCACCACAACACCGGCACCACCCAGGTGACCGCCGACGCCGCACAGACCGTGACGCGCCGCAAGACCTCACCCTTCGGTAGCCGACGCGGCGCCGACGCCGCGACCTGGACCGGCGACAAGGCGTTCCTCGGCGGCACCGAGGACGAGGTCAGTGCGACCGTCCACCTCGGCGCACGAGAGTACGACCCGACCACGGGCCGGTTCATCAGCGTCGACCCGGTGGTTGACCTCAACGACCCGCAGCAGTCACACGGCTACAGCTACGGCAACAACAACCCCATTACCTATAGCGACCCTACGGGCCGGATCGTTGCTGAGTGCAACCTCGACAAGGTCTCTTGCTCGGGCGGTAAGCCCGTGAGCGCTAAGCCTAAAGAAGCGCAGCCTTCAAGCACCACTGTCGATGACTTCATCTCCGATGTCATCGAGGCTGGCTGGGGCGCGGTGCCGGCCGGATCTGTACGCGGTAAGTTCAACGTCGGCAAGGGGCCGGACCGGGGCATAATTCGCCTCACGTTCTACATCCACACCAAGGACGCCCTCATGGGGCGACTGCTGGGCGACGACCGCGGAATGTCGATCGACCCGCACAAGCCGTACCGGATGTCCCTCTTCTGGAACACCGAGTCTGGCGAGTGCACCTTTACCGTCACTGCGTCGCACACGGTACCTTCACACGCGCTCCGTTCTGTCGGCACTGGGCATCTGCAGGTGGAGAGGGTGACGGTGCCCAGTCAAACGCTCCCGGCCTATCCCCTAGAGTTCGACAGCTTCCCCGGTGATACCCCCGGTAAGCACAACATCGTGAACTACAAGACATTCGGGCACGAGAGCACCTCGGAGCAACTGGATCTCGGAGTCCACGGCGTCAACAGTCTGATCAGGATCTTCGCGGTCGACAACCACATGAAGGTCAGGGCGACGAAGACTTCGGTCACGGTGACCAGGGTCGGTGACGCCTACCCTGACATGGAGGTTGTCCAGTACCGCACCAACCAGGCACCGCGTGTCATCGCAACAGACCGCATGGCTAGCGAGAAGGGGTTGGACTCCATCCCGGGCTGGCCAGGGAAGATCGACAAGACCTGGACAGACGGCCGATGCGTGAAAGGTTGCTAATGTCGGATCTCCAACAACCAGCTGGGCCGGGGATGCTCCGTGTGCTGGCGCGGATCGGACGATGCGTACTCACGTATCTGGTCCTGTATGTGGTGGCCTGGGTGGCCATGGCCCTGATCGACCCGGGCAGTGACTCCCTCGCTGTCATCCTGCGGGACGGCCTGACTGTGCTGATCGTGACAGGGGCACCAACGCTGCTTCTCGGGATCATCGCTGGGCTGATGCATACTCGGATGGACGTCACCCGATTCCGAATCGCACTGGCCGTGCCGATGCTGATGTTCGCCTGGCCCCTGATGGCTGCCACGTCCGGCGAGCCGTTGCTGTTCCAAGGTATGGCCCAGGTCGCATTCGTCTGGCTCACACCAGCACCGCTCATACCCGAAAACTGGGTGGGGCGGCCCTAACACGAGAACCGGTGCCCCCGGCGGGGAAGACCCGCTGCCGGGGGCACCGGCATGTCTGCTCCTCACCAGACGCTTCACGGAAATCTTGCCAGGGCCCGTTCATGGCCCTGGCAAGATTTCCGTGAAGCTGGGGTGTGCGACTGTGCGCCGGTGACGCTCCGTCAAGGGTGGCGGCACTGTCAGCGAGTGTGATGACCTCGTACGGATTGTGACTCCGCACCTCGATGCGGTGCGGGTGGAACGGGTGTGGGCGGAGGGTGGCACTGTGCATATGGCCGCCCGTACCCGCGAGCTGATGGTGGCGTGTCCGGACTGCGGTCGCAGTTCTGCTCGGGTGCACAGTCGCTATTGCCGCACGCTGGCCGATGTCGCTGTCGGTGGACGCCCGGTGCTGATCGGGCTGTCGGTGCGCCGGTTGTTCTGTGACAGCCCGGACTGCGGTCGGCGGACGTCGGGCCTTGACCCCGGATGTTGAACACGTCTATGCGGCTCGGGTCAGGGTAGTTGATGTTGGGTGGAAGGCGTTCTCGTAGGCGATCGGGGATCGTTGTCCGAGGCGGGAGTGACGGCGTCGGGTGTTGTATCGGTGGAGCCATCGGAAGGCGTCGAGGCGGGCCTCGCGCTCGTCCGACCAGCTCTTTCGCCCCTTGAGCGTCTCTCTTTTGAAGGTCGCGTTGAACGACTCGGCGGCGGCGTTGTCCGCGCTGGACCCGACCGCGCTCATGCTCTGTCGGACCCCTGCTGACCTGCAGGCTTCGGCGAATGCCCGGCTCGCGTACTGGGCTCCGTGATCGGTGTGCATCACGGCTCCGGCGAGAGTGCCGCGGGTGCGGATCGCCGCAGCGAGGGCGTCGGTGACGAGATCGGTGCGCATGTGGTCGGCGATCGCCCACCCGGCCAGACGGCGTGAGCACAGATCGATGACGGTCGCGAGGTAGCAGAACTTCCCGGCGCCGATGGGCAGGTAAGTGATGTCGCCGACGTACTTCGTGTTCGGGACCACGGCGGTGAAGTCCCGGCCGATCAGGTCCGGTGCTTTCGCGGCGGCCGGGTCCGGGACGGTGGTGCGGTGCCGGCGCCGCAGGCGGACGCCTTCAAGGCCGATGGTCCGCATGATCCTCGCGACGCGCTTGTGGTTGACCACCAGGCCGTCCTCGTCGCGGAGCTCGGCGGTGATCCTCGGGGCGCCGTAGGTGCCGTCGGAGTCTTTGTGGACCTGGCGTATCCGGGCCGCGACTTTGGCCTCGGCGGCCTGGCGGGCCGCCCGGTCCGGGGCGGTGCGGCGCCAGTAGTAGAAGCTCGAGCGGGCGATCCCGAGGATGTCGCAGAGCCGCTTGACGCCGTATCGGCGCTGGTGGTCGTCAACGAACTGGCAGCGGTTCACCAGCGCGTCTCCCCGGCGAAATACCGGGCCGCCTTGCGGAGGATGTCTCGTTCTTCCTCCAGCTCGCGAATCCTCTTCCTTGCCGCGGCCAGCTCCGCCTGGACGGCGTTACCACCAGACTGCGCAGTGGCCGGCGGCGCGGAGTGGGCACCGGAGCGGCGGCCGTCGGCAGCCCGTATCCAGTTCCGCAGCGTCTCGGTGTTCACCCCGAGATCAGCGGCGACCGACTTGATCGTCGCTCCCGGACGTGATCGGTACAGCGCGACCGCGTCCGCCTTGAACTCGGCGGGGTAGTGCTTCATCCCCACGGGGACTCCGTTCTCCTGGACCATCAAGATCCAAGTCTCTCCGGTGTCCAAGATCCGGGGTCAAGGCCCGTTCGCCGAGCAGGTCGAGGGGCTGACGGTGCGCTACCAGCGCCGCAGCCCGTTGCTGCAGCACTTGGTGGAGATGGCCGGGGTGCTGCTCGCCGGACGGGGCGGGGCCCGGCTCCTGCAGATCCTGAGGGTGCCGTTGTCGCGGACGAGCGTGCTGTTCCACTTGATGCGCTTACCGCTTCCGTCAGCAGCAGTGCCGCGGGTGCTGGGCGTGGACGACTTCGCGCTGTACGCGGACGTCTACGGAACCCTGCTGGTGGATGCCGACACCCGGCTACCGATCGAGCTGTGGGCCGGGCGCGACGCCGAGCAGTTGGCAGCCTGGCTGCGGACGCACCCCGGTGTTGAGGTGGTCTGCCGGGACGGCTCGCTGGTCTATCGCCAAGGCATTGCCGACGGCGCCCCGGACGCGGTGCAGGTCAGCGACCGGTTCCATCTGTGGCAGGGGCTGTCGAAGCGAGTTGGGGATATCGCCGCCCACCGCGGCTGCCTACCCGCCGCAGTACCCGAACCCGAACCGGCCCCCGCCATCGAGCCCAGCAGCACCCTCCGACCAGGCCGAAACCCCCGCCCGTCGCCACGCGAAGATCCTCTTCGAGGCGGTGCACGCGGTGACCGACACCGGCCGCTCGCTCAACGCAGCAGCCCGCGACCTCGGCCTGAACCGGCGCACCGTGCGGAAATAACGCGCGAGCCGCCAACTGGCAGGAATGCGTGCGCCGCACCCGGCCCCGTCGGCCTACCAGCCTCGATCCGTACCTGGACTACCTGCGGCAACGCTGGGAGGAAGGCGAGCACACCGCGACGGTGTTGCACCAGGAGATCGTCGCCAAGGGCTACCGCGGTCACTACCAGCGGGTCAAGATGGCCATCGCACCGCTGCGCCGTGGCCTGCCGATCGACACGCCACGGGAGCGACCGCCCTCGCCCCGTCAGGTCGCCTGCTGGATCACCACCGCACCATCCCGGCGCAGCCTGCACGCCACGGAGGCACTCAGGCGGCTGCTCGAGCACTGCCCGGAACTGGACCGAACCCACGACCTGGTGCGTCAGTTCGCCGCCATGCTCGACGCCCGCGACGCAGGCGGCCTCGCGGACTGGCTCGAGCAGCTCACGACCGCCCGCCTCCCAGCCCTGGCCAGCCTGGCCAAAGCCATCCGCGAGGACCAGGCTGCAGTCGTACAGGGCATCACCACTCCGTTCAACTCCGGCGTCAACGAAGGCCGCATCACCGACCTGAAACTCCAGAAACGGCTCATGGCCGGCCGCGCCGGAGTCCCACTGCGCCGACACCGCGTCATCCTCATGGCCCTGCTCCGACGCCGCCACCTGTGACGGAGCGTCACCGGCGCACAGTGGCACACCCCAGCTTCACGAAAATCTTGCCAGGGCCACGTTCATGTGTACGCCGACACCGACGCCGGAACGAGCACCGGTACCGACGCCGGGACGACCACGGGCACCACCGCCGGATAGCCCGCCCCGCACACTGCGCCCCGGCCCAAGCGGGCGGTCGGGGCGCACCCGTTCCCGAGGGCCCGTGACCCGAGCGCGGCCGCGTCGTTCACCCCGGTGGCGCTGTCCCTCCTGGCTCTCAGCGCCAGCGGGGCCCCGACGTCGGCCGGAGAAGGGGCCCCGCGGCGGCCGCGACGCAAGCACCCTCGGATCCCTACGGTGCGCGCCATGACGTTCATCCCGCTCACCCGCTGCGCCTCGCTCGCCGCATCGGCCCGGACCCACAACCGGCCGCACCCGATCGCGTGCGTGCAACCGGAGACCGTGGAGCTCGCGCACCAGCTCATGTACCTCCCGGTCGGCGAGCGCCGCGCCCAGGTCGCGGCGATGGCCCCGGGGACGCTCATGGACGTGATGATCGCCCTCGACCGGCACGCGGGCAGCGCCTACGAGCTGTGGCGCGACACCCCGGCCGGGTTCGCCGAGGACATCCTCGGCCTCATCCTCGACGACGAGCAGCGCGCTGTCCTTGACGCGGCCGCCGCCGACGAGACCCGCCGGATCGCCGCCCGGGGCCCGCACCCGGACAACCACGTGATGGCGGCCGCCCTCATGGCATGGGCTGCGCTCGTGTCTGGCCCCCGCGGCTGGGACTACTTGCCGCGGGTCGCGGTCTCCTTCGCCCAGTACCGGCAGACCTCAGCGAGCGTGTGGCGCGTCCTGGCCCGGTTCATCGACACGCCTCCCTGCCCGGCAGGCTCGACATGGCCCGGCGTGCCTGGTGGGCCGACGGCCTCGAGGGCCCGCAGCGCGTCATGGCGTTCAGCGTGCCCCGGTCGCAGACGATCGTCTCCGGCGTGATCACGGGGATCGCCGCCGCCTGGGCCAACCGTTCGTCCAGCGCTGTGAGCGAGGCGTGCGGCAGCACCGAGCGGGACATCCGTAGTGCGTCCGGTATCCCGACCCGGGCGAAGTCCCAGCCCACCAGCGAACACGCCGCCGCTGTCCCGGCGAACTTCACCGCGTCACGCGGCTCGATCCGCTCATCGGGGCGGACATCGACCACCAGCCCCGTCCCACGACAGCCGCAACGGCTGCGAGGCCATCCCGACCACCCGCGGATCGAAGTCGAGCAGCATCAGCCGGTCCCGCTCCAGCCACGACTCATAGCCGACGTGCCCGCCGCATGTAGCCGACCAGTACCAACCGCACCAGTTGCCCTGTCCCCGGAAAGCCGGGAACCGCCGCTCGGGCCGGACCGACTCAAACGGAACCGACCACAGGCACCCCAGCAAAGCCCGCTCACGGGCCCCGACTGCGCTGACGTACTCCAGTTCGACGTCCTCTGTCGACACCCCGTTCACATCCATCCGGGCCTCCGTTACGAAGCCGACGAACCACGACGACCATAGATACAGAGACGACAGCGCACGCGGAGAAGACCGAGACAGCCCGCCAGACGCCCGGACCTGACTGATAGTGAGATGTTGAGCGCAGAGTAGGTGTAAGTGACGCGCTGAGCTGCCAGCCGCCGCCTGCGGGAGCGCGGATAACGGTCAGGTTGCACTGCGGCCCGCGCTGACCCCGCAGAGGTCGCTGGCAGATCTCCTCGACTCGTGTTTGCCCAGCTCAGCGACCTGCGATCGTTCTTTACCGTGCTGGATATAGCACGGTGGCACATACCTTCTGGAGTGCGGCAATATTCACGGCATGACGAAGAAGAAGCGCAACTCCCGTTTCAAGTCCCCCAACCCCGCCGCGCAGGAGAAGAGGGTCCGATATCTCAGCTCCGACTTGCGGGACCCGAAGATCAAGGAGTTCTCTGAGGTGTCGAGTTATTCGACGCGTGAGATGCAGAGTATTCGTGTATGCAGCTATGTAGAGTTGTGCGAATATGCCGCTCTGGCCCCTTCGGTGAAGGAATGGGGGCTGCTCCATTGCACGGTCCGAGACAAGCGGGGTCGCCGTGCTCGGATGACCCTGGCGACCAACGACCTGACCTACCATCGCGCTTATGTCGCGGCTGCGAATTACGAGAATACTGAGGCGGTGGAGCTTGCTGTCATGCGGTACCCCTTCAAGCGCCCGGGATGGCCAGGACCTGTGAGGCAGGGTGGCAGTTGGCCTTTGGGCGAAGCGATTCCTTGGATGCCGACATACCGGGACGCTGGCCCCGACGTAAGCGAAGCAAGGCACCTGCATGGCATTCAGGCGACAGAGGACGGAGCTGTCAGAGAAATCTGCGTAATCTTCGCTAAGAGTTCCACAGGGGTCGAATGGACCATGATTGACGACGACCCGACGAGAGAAAGATCGAAGGTCGTAATTCCGGAACCCGAGGTCGAATTCTACCTGCCTGCCGGAGTTGCGGTAGTTCCGGGATGGCCTCTTGCGTCCGAGCCGAGTCCGTGCCCCATTACAGGCTGCGACTAATGCATCTTCGTGCCTCTCGGGTCGGTCTTCGCGTGCGGAAATTAATCAATGAAGGGAAACGCGGTGCCTCCTAATGAAATTGCCCTGTACGGCATCTTCGCACTCCTAGCTCTTCCGGCCTGCACCTGGTACATGCGTCAGGCTCAGCGGCTCTCCGGCCTCGTCCATCGCTGGTTCCGCCAGTTCCGCTCGCGGCTGCGGAAGAGTGGACTCAACCTGCTGCGATGGCTGCTAGCGGAAGGAGAAGAGGAAGGGCATCGTCCCGCCGCGATGCCCGCCCGCGAGTAGCGTTTCCGCCGCTGCCCACGCAGTGGAGCGCGGACGGGCGACCACGGCATCCTCACCGGCGACGTGTCGAAGCCGCCGCCTTGCCTGCCAACCTCTCCCCGCCTACTGACGCTGACTCCGCTGCCACTGACAAAGCCGGGCGCATCTGGCTGGCATCAACCCTGTGCTCGACATGAGACATCAGCTCACTTGCCCGGAGATCTCCGAGACTGCCCGGACATGGCAGAGACAGGACACGGCCCGATCGGGCGTGAGATCCATCCGGGAAGTCTCTCAGAAGTGCCTCGCACAATACGCGGGCGAGAGGACTTTTGCGAACGGCGACCTGCGGAAACGTGATCACTGAGGGGACTCTCGCAGAACTCTCACAGATGAACATTTGTGAGAGTGGTCCCGAGTCCGCACGCGCAGTTGGATGGCCGTTCTGAACTCCGATCGAGCGTCTGCATCCTGCCAACGCCTTGCCGGTCCCGTCTTCGTAAACCAGCAGGGCGGTTCGTTGCTGGTCAGTCCCGGCGGGCACCCTGGACGATCTGGTCGATGACGGCTGCGGCCCGCTCCGGGTCTTCCTTCAGCCACCTGCCGAGGTGGTCCTGGACGGCCTTTCCGACACAGTTGCGCACTTCGGAATTGCCCAGCACACCGCGCGTGGCGCCCTCGAACTCGGGACGGTCCAGCTTCACCGACACGACCGCCGTCAGGCCCGCGCCGATCCGATCGGCGCCAAAGTCGGGGTCCATAGGTGTCGGCAGCCCCTGCTCCCGCGCGTACGCGGTGACCGCGGCCGCCATCCCCTCGCGGAAGCCCACCGTGTGCGTACCGCCGATGGTGGGCCGGCTGTTGGCGAAGCTCTGCACCCGCTCGTCAGGGCAGTTGCACCAGCGGAAGGCCACCTCCATCACCCCAGCCATCCGAGCGTCCTCGCGCTCGAAGGCGATGGTCTCCATGGGGGCGTGCGCCGCTGTGCGGCCGTCGAGGAAGTCGACGAAGTCCCGCGTCCCGCCCGGGAAGCGGAGCCGCACCGAATGGGACTCACCCAGGCGGCGCAGGTCGGTCAGCGAGATTTCCAGGCCCTGGTTCAGGAAGGTCAGTTCTCTGAATCGTTCCTCCAGTCCGTCGAACGAGAACTCTGTGGCTCCGAAGATGTCGGCGTCGGGCCAGAAGGTAATGGCGGTCCCGCTTCCGGTCGCCGTACCCACCACGGTGAGCGGGGTGGCGGCCACGCCGCGCGCGTATTCCTGGACCCATAGGACTCCCTCGCGGCGTACCTCGGCCGTCATCCGGCGCGACAGGGCATTGACGACGCCGGGCCCCACGCCACAGAAGCCAAGCGTCACGTCGTGACGGTCTCCGGTACCCGCCCCGACCTGAATTCGGGTGAGCAGGGCTTCGAGCCCGGGACCGCCGGTACCCTCCGTCTCGTCGATGGGAACGCCCGGCCCGTCGTCGGCGACGCACACGCCGCCGTCGGGCGTCAGAGTGATGTCGACGGAGGCGGCACGGCCGGCCAGAACATCGTTCACCGCCCGGTCCGCGACCTCGAACACCATCTGACGCAGGCCGCGTTCACTTGTCGAGCCGACGTACATCCCGGGCCGCTTCCGAACTGCTTCCCACCCCTCCAACACCTGGATGTGGCTGGCGTCGTACCTGGTGTCTTCCTCGCTCACGGTGTCCCCTCCGACGATGTCGAGCAGACCTCCCAGGTTAGATAGATCCCAGGAAAACACCAGGTCAGAGGCATTTCTCCGATGCCGCAGGCGGACGCGTGAGCGACTATCCGGAAGCAGTCGGCCCAGGGGTCGTGAACCGGCGCCGGAGTGCGGCCGCGGCCCCATCGAGGGCTGGGACGGCACCCTTACCAGCGCCCCCCGAGGCCCCAGTTTCGGCTCCGGAAGGACCCTCCCCTGGCCAGCCCTCACCCCGGGCGACAATGCTGCTTCCGGGGAGTCGCCAAGGTCTCGTCTACTCCTCGTCGCCCTCGTCGAGCCCGGCGACATCCGGGTCGCGCAGGGGCCGCAGGCCGCCACCGGCCGGGGTCGAGGCGGTGAAGCTGTAGCGGCCGAGCACGTTGAGGTTGCGGTGCTTGAGCGGGGAGAGCCGGGCGATGTCCTCGTCCCGGATCTCGTGGCCCTTGGCGCGTAGCTGGGCGACGGCTGCGTCGATGTACCGCGTCGTCCACAGCACGATGGCGTTGAGGACCAGGCCGAGCGCGCCGAGCTGGTCCTCCATCCCCTCGCGGTACGCCTGGTGGATGGCGCCGCGCTTGCCGTGACACACGTCCCGGGCCAGCTTGTGGCGGGACTCCTTCACGGTGAGCTGGCGGTTCATCTGGCGGCGGTAGGTGTCGTCGACCGGGTCGACCATCCGCAGCAGGTGCTCGGTCTTGGCGATCCGCCCGTACTCCGCGAACGCCTGCCCCAGCGGCGTGGGGTGGCCCTCACGGCCGAACATCCGCAGCAGGTCGTACGCCCTGACCTGGTTGGTGACCAGGGAACCGGCGACGCGGAGCATGTCCGGCCACCACGTCTCGATCTTCTTCAGGTTGACCCGGTTGCGGGCGAGCGGCTCCAGCACCCCGTACGTCCCCGTCTCACCCCGGGCATCGTCGCCCGCCAGAACCTCTGGTCGTCCAGGTCCTTGAAGCGGGGGCTGAAGTTGTAGCCCAGGATCCTGAAGATCCCGAACACGATGTCGGAGTAGGAGGCGTTGTCGGTGGCCACCATCTCCGGCTTGCGCCCGCCGTCCAGGTTCAGCAGCGCGTCCAAAATGTGCAGGGAGTCGCGCGGCGTTCCGGGGACGACCATCTGCCCGATCCCGGCGACCTGGTCGTTGACGGCGTTGAGCCAGGTGATGCCGCGCTTGAACCCGAAGTACTTCGGCGACGGTGCCGCGCTGATGGTCCGTACCGGGACGACGAACGCAGCCCGTCGACCGAGGCCAGCAGGCCGTCGCCCCAGTACGCCACGATCGGCACCTGAGACTGGGCTTCGATCAGCTTGGCGTTCGCCGCGGCGATGGTGTCGCCCCGGAGGTAGAACTGGTCGACGTGGACCAGGCGGGAGCGGGTGAGAGCCTCGTGGCCGGGGCTGGTGACCGGAGTCATGCCAATGTTGCACGCCTCGCTCACAAGGAGCGCGACGACCGAGGTGGTGAGGTCCTTCATGCGGGTGGTGCCGTCTCCGAGGTGGACGAAGGCGTCGAGGAACCCGGTCCAGGAGTAGACCTCGAAGAGCAGGTCCGGCAGGTCGATCTTCGGGAGCATCTTCTCGACCCGCTTGCGCAGCCAGGCCAGGGATTTCGGCTCTCCGAGCGCGCCGATCTTCTCCACGTTCAGTTTCACGCGGCCGTTCGGGAGGACATCGAGCGACACCTTCGCGTCCTTGCCCGCCGCCTCCAGGCGTTCGGCCATCTGCTTCCAGCCCGCGTCCAGGGCCCACACCAGCTCCGCCAGGTGCTCGGTGACAGGCATGTCCAGGCTCAGACCGGCCAGTACGTCCTCGCGCACCGCGTCCCACACCGCGCCATCCAGGAGGCGCAGGCCGGGGCATGCTGCGTGGTCGAGCTGTGAGAGCTCGCTGGCCCTCCTCAGGCGGGTCCGATCGCGGTGCCAGCTTCGGCGAGCGTACCGAAAGCCTCAAGCAAGTCGTTCCGATGGGATCTCATCATGGCCTTGTGCAGTCACGCGTTCTTGAGACATGGGGTGATCGCAGTGCCACACTGGGTGTCCGAAGGGCTTGGTGCGCGGGTAGTGGGGGCTTATGGCTGTTCGGTTGAGCCTTGTCGCGTCCGGAAGGGGCGAGGACGCGGCGGATGCGGAAGCACTGCAATTGCTGCTGGAGGCACTGCAGGAGGATCTGCTCGCTCTTGACATCGATCGTGTGGAGCAGGCGGAGGCGGGGCCGGCGCCGGAAGGAAGCCGTGCTGGTGTGGCGGAGGCAGTCGGAGCGCTCCTTGTGGTGCTGGCGCCGAGCCTGCCACTCCTGGAAGGACTCGTGGGGGTCGTCCAGTCATGGTTGGAACGGACGGGAGGCCGCAGCGCGACTCTGGAGATCGATGGCCGACGGCTGGAGCTGACCGGGGTGAGTCGGGCCGATCAGCGGCGCCTGACCGACGCGTGGCTGGGCGCCGTCATGGTTGATCGCTCCATCGTCACATCGGGGGAACAGTCCGTGGAGAACCGGTCCCGGCAGAACCCGTCCATGCCGGGGGCCTAGGCAGAGGCGGTGACTATTCCTCATGGGCGCTACGCACTCATCGTCGCCATCGAAACCTACAGTGACCAGGGACTGAGGAGTCTCAAGGCGCCGGGCCACGACGCGGACGAACTGGTCGAGGTACTGGGAGAACCAGCCGTCGGCGGGTTTGAAGTGACCGTTGTGAAGAACCCCGACTCTTACGAACTCAGGAGGAAGACGGAGGACTTCTTCGCCGACCGGTCGCTGCATGACACGCTGCTAGTACACGTCGCGTGCCATGGGCTTAAGAACCCGGGCGGCAAACTCTACCTGGCTGCCACCGACACGAGGCGTGACCGGCTCGCTTCGACCGCGGTTCCCGCGGATTACGTCAGCGGGTTGATGATGTCAACCCGGGCGCAGAGGGTGGCACTCATGCTGGACTGCTGTTATGCCGGTGCGTTCGAGCGTGGGATGTTCAGCCGCGCGGATGCCCAGGCGCATGTCCAGGACAGCTTCACCGGGCTGGAGCGCACGATCGGGGAACGCGGAAGAGCAGTACTCACCGCGTCCAGCGCCGTGGAGTATGCGTTCGAGGGCGACCGGCTCGTGGCAAGTGAAGGTGCACGATCTTTGACCGAAGAAGGCCGACCGGGCCCCTCACTGTTCACCGGGGCGCTGGTCGAGGGCATGCGTACTGGTGCGGCAGATCTGAACGGAGACGGCGAGATCGGGCTGTCGGAGCTGGCGGAATACATCAGCCAGCGGATCCGCCGGATCACACCGCACCAGAATCCGCAGCTGTGGATGTTCGGGGCTCAGGGCGACCTCTCGATCGGCAAGGCCCCACGCCGCGCTGCCCAGCCTGCCGCGTTGCCTTCGGATCTCGCCGCTGCCGTCGTATCCCCCGAGCGTGAGCGAAGGCTGTGGGCTGTGACCGACCTGGGAGCCATCGCCCGGGGGCCGAACATGGCACTTGCCCGTACTGCCTGCGCAAGACTGGCCGAGCTCCGCCAGGACGACAGCCGCCGTGTCTCTGAGGCCGCCGAGAACGCCTGGGCCGCTATCCAGCCACAGGTCTCCACCACCCAACTTGACCTGGGGAGCTCGACGGCGGGCACTCCCGGCCCGGCCGTACTGCTCCCAGTCGACGGGCCACCCGTTGTCCGCGGCACGCTGGAGGCGATAGCGGAGCCTTGGTTGCGTGTGCGGTATCTGCCCGAGGGCCTGACGCTCTCCCTCGACGCTACGGCATCCGCCGGCAGCTACACCGGAGTGGTGAAGCTCCAAACCGCCGTCGGCAACCTCCTCGTGCACGTCACCGCCACGGTGACAGCGGAGCGCGGGACTGGAAATCTGCCGAGGAACGGCCTCCTGAACGGGCGCCAGCACAAGGGAGCACGCGAACCGAAACTCGCGCAGGCCGCTTCTGCGAACCGCAGGCTTGTCGCGCCTTTTGTGTCTGGAGCTGTCGCCATGACAATGGCGATGGTCCTGCCCACCCACTTTATTCCGGGAGCGTATGCGGAGGATCCAGGAAGCACGTACTACCCGTTCGAAACGCCCATCGGGATAACAAGTGCCGTGTGCGTGCTGATGCTCGTTGTTGTGACGAGCCTCGTGTTGGAGACGCCCGAGGCGTGCCGGCATCGGGCGCTTCGCGTCGTGTACAACGTGGTGACGAGTGCCGCCTTGTTTCTTGGCATACTCCTTGCGTACGCCCTCGCGTTCGAGGAAACCGAGCTTCGGGCCGGCTCCTTCTTTTTTGCGGCAGGATGCGTCACTCAGCTCTGGGGTGCCTTCAGGCTGCGTCATCGAAGCCATCGCCCGACAGGCGGATAGCCGTGACCGATCACATCGCACCCAATGGGGATTCAACTGTCCTGCCGACGTGCGGCAGGTTCCGCGTTCTGCGGTCCGGCACGGCAGGCACCGTCTTCCGCGAAGCCGCGTGCGGAGCGGGCGTTCCTCGGCGCTGCTGCTCGGGGGCGTAGCCGTCGCTGTCCGCACGCCTGGTACAGGGCGCGGGCGGTGTAGAGGGCTCAGTCGAGACTGGCTCCCGGTCCGCGCGAGTGCATGACACGCCGCCGTGAAGTGCCGGACGAGTCGGCCGGCACCGGTAGGGGAACTGACCAGGGGGAGCAACGTGGAGGAACAGGACATCAAGGTGGTCGTCATGGCCGCCAAGAGGCTGGACATCGTCCGGTGCGGACCGGAGTCCGGGCTGAAGCGGTGGGCTCATCTATCGCTGTGTGTGCTCGACGCGGTCTTCTCGATCAACGCCCATTACGCAGGCGTCGTGAACGTGTGTCACAGATACGCCGATCATGTGGGACTTGAGCAACGGCTGTACCCGCGCGGCACCGAGCACCCGGGTGAAGAGGAGCCGCTGTCCCGGTTCGCGGAGTGTGCTGCGGACATGGACGCCCTGGCCGCCGTCCTCGACAACTATGGGCGCACGTCTCCGAGGGGCGGGATCCTCAAGGTCGAGGCGGCCGTGGACTATGCGCGGATCCTCGTGGACCATGGCGTGGATCTCCTCATCGACGTTGAGAAGCTGCTTGCCGACGACAATCGCCTCGCCAGGGTTGAGAAGGCGCTGGCCCAGGTGCCGGGCCATGGCGCCCACGGGGTCCGGCTCAGCTACTTGTGGATGCTCGCCGGCGACGACACGGGCATCAAGCCGGACCGTATGGTTCTGAACTGGGTGGCCCACGTTCTGAAGCGTCCTATGGGCGTGTCTGAGGCCCGCACACTGCTGACTGCTGCAGCGCAGATCATCGGCTGCACTCCCTGGGAACTGGATCACGCCATCTGGCTCTACCAGCGCGGCACGTAATTCGCTTCCTGGAGCGGCGGGGGTCCGACGCGGAGGAGCATCCCGCGTGCCGCACCCCCACCAACTTCGAAGACCCGCTAATGACCTGTTCCCTGAAGTCGGGCCGCAGTGGCCCGACTCGCTTACGCGTCTGACTCGAGCAGCGGCACGGTACCCGCTCGAAAGAGACCCTCGCCTTCCGCCACAGCTTCTTGCAGTTGCTCGACGAGTTGGCGCAGGCTCGCGTCGAGGTCGACCTGGTCTCTCGTCTCCGCGACGATCGCTTCACGCACGTCGTCGACGAACGGCTGCCAGGTGTCGCGAGTGCGCTGCGTGCACTCAGTGACGGCTTGTTGTCGCTTCTCGGCCGCCACCTTGTCCTGGTTCTGGCGCGCGCGATCCGTTCTCTGCTCATCGACGACTTTCGCCAGGTAGACGGCAAGGGGAAGCGCAGCTTCGGCGATGCCGATGGGCCGTCCCAGGTCCCGAGCCGCCTTCGCCGAACCGGCCTTCCCGCCTGCGATCGGCCCGGGTGCGTTGTTCGCGGCCTTCAACATACCGATCACCATGGTCCCGACCGTCTCGACATGTTCTGCGGCACCGCCGGGCCCTGCCGGGGTCGTGGAGGCATCCTCCCCGGACCCGAGTGTCGCGACCAGCGAAGCAAAGCCGGCCCAGGAAGGTCGGGCGCGCTCTCGCTCCTTGGTCTTGCGGATCGACTGCTGCAACCGCTGGAGGCGGACCTCGTGCTTGGTGAACCACTCGTCGAGCGTGCGCTGAATCTCGGCCTGAAGTTCATCGGCGCCGGAACTCGGCTCCCACGACCGCCGCATCACCTCCTCGACGAGACCGTCGAGGCTGGCTTGGGCGGCCCGATCGAGAGTGTCGAGTTCGCTCCCCCATACGTCGCGGCGAGCGACGCCACTGGCAGCTACTTCGGCACGTGCCGTGTAGTCCGACAGTTGCCTCCGCAGTTCGGTCACGGTTTCGTCCAGGACCGCTGTCCAGTACCGTTGCCCGGCCGCATGCCGCCATCCGGGCAGTGCCGACGGGGACACCGCCTCGAAAGCATCCGCGAGGTCCCTCATGCCGTCCCAGCCACGGAAGTCATCCCAGGTCTCTCGGCTGAGATCTGTGTCCGGCCCGGCCGTCTGGAACGGGTCCTGCGAGACAACGAATATCTGTGTCCTGTCGTCCAATTCAAACAGTTGCCGCAACTCGCGGACCTTGCGATCACTCAGTTGCCGGTACTCCGCGAGGTCGTACCCTGCGTCCACACCCGCCTCATCGAACCGCGAGATGACGAACCACATCGCCCCCACCGGCCATCCCTGCGTGAACAGCTTGTGAAGCACGTCGCGTTCGGCGGTCGCCAACTGCGGAGTCAGTACCACGATGCAGACGTCCGTGAGTCCGGCCGCCGCCATCGCTCGGCGCGAATTGTTCTGTGCACGAATGTCGGACGCATCCACCGCGAATCCGGGAGTATCGCGGATGATGCACCCACCGACCTCGGCGTCGTTGACCTCGAAGGTTTCGTGGCGTGCGCTGATCGTGAGCCAGCCGGGGACATCGCCGCCCGAATCGACGAGCAACCGGCGGAGCAGGGAACTCTTGCCGGTGTTGTAGGACCCGAAGAGGGTCACTACCGGTCTGTCCAGCTTCTCGAACGCGTCCCAGTCGTCGACGTACTGCTCGACCAACGATCCGCCTGGAAGTCGCCCCAGCCAGTCCCGCACTGCATCGATGTCGACCACTGTCACTCGTTCCCCTCTGGTGTGCCGATCAATTCGTCCGCAGCCGCGATCAAGGCCCCGACTACCTCGGCCTGCGCTTTCGTCGAGTCCATCCGTTCCCTGATCGACGATTCGAAATCGAGGTGCTCGTCGAGCAGTGCTTCGAGCTCCTTGGTCTGCTGTTCGAGGTATCCGACGGGACCCTCCCCCTGCTCACCGTGCATGATCTGTTCGACGATCCCCGCAGCCGCTTCGTCAATCACTTGCAATGCCGACTCCTGCTGGTGCTTGTGTTTCCCAGCCTTTTGGATGTCATTGGCCATCGCCGCGGCATCCACGGCGGCAGCGACGACCCCGAGGACGAACCCGACCTTGGCAACCTTGGCGCCTCCCTTCACCGCACCCCATGGCTTGAACTTGTGGCCAAACTGCTTGCCGATCGCGTAGACCGCGTTCCGATTCCCAAGGGCTTTCGCAAGCGGCGCCGCGGCTCCTGCGACGTTGCCGGCACCCTGGGTCAGATCCTCGTACCAGGCGGTGCCCTGGGCCTTGAATTCTGCCGCGAACTCGGGTGTCACCCGGAACTCAGCAGCGCGCATCTCGCGTCCGATTGCCGATATGTGGTCGCTGTACCACTCGTCCAGTTTGCGCGTTGCGTCGGCAAGGTACCGTTCGAGATCAGCTTCGAACTGCGGAGCCTTCCACCAGGAGTCGGCGAGGTTCTCCAGCTGCTGGCCGTCCTTCCGATCGAGTTTCACGACTGCGGATTTCGCCGCTACCACGTGGCGGTCCACCACACGGCGGGCGTCCTCTCGCAGTGAACCTTCGAGGACCACGGCGTCGTTCACGGCAGCCCGGAGGGTAGCGATCACCGGCTCCGAGCGACGCAGCTCTTTCGTACCGTCGACCTGCACCTGGTGAAGCGTGTGCTGGCGACGCTTGAGACCGGTGACCGCCCCATCAAAGGCGGCCGCCGACGCCGCAGCGGACAGCTGCTTGTCGGAGAGACCTGACATGACGCTGGTCAATGCGGCCACGCCGTCCCACAGCCGATTCTCGTCGAAATCACCGGGTTCTGCCGTTGCGTCCCCTCCCACCAGGCCGAACGGATCGCCGGACAAGCAGTGGATCCTGTCGATATCGACTTCGATGGAACGAACGGCGAACGCTGCATGCAGTTCCTCACCTTTGCGGTCCTGCAGGTTGAGAAATGCCTCGGGTTCAGTCAGCGGATCCACGCCCAGTTCGTCGCACCGATTGACGAGGAACAGCATCCGCCCGCCTTTTGTGGCAATCATCTCCGAGCCACGCGAGAGCTCTTCCAATATCGAGGTGTTGCCCACCAGCAGATTGATGTGGACGACGACGAACACGAGAGCAGCCTCGGAGATCGCCTCGAATGCGGTGGTGTCGTGCTCGTCATGTCCACTCTGCAAGCCCGGTGTGTCCACGAGATCGAACCGGGGCAACTGGTAGCGGATCGCGGCTGCGGTCGCGGGCAACGCCCGGATGTCGAACGCTGCATGCGGTTGCTGGCCGCTGTCCACCATGATCCGACGGATCAACGACGACTTTCCCGAGTTGTAGTCACCGAGAACGACGAGAGCTGGCCTTGCCCCGGCGACGCGCCAGAAGGTTCGTGCGATATCGAACAGTGCCGGGTCGCGTCGGGCCGCGTCCTCGAGGTCGTCTCGCCACGAGTGGATGTTCGCCGTCGACGGTTCGCTCCACGCCGCAGCTATTGCGCGCGTCAGCCGGCTGCGGTCCTCCTCGCGGCGACTCGAGTACGCCTCATGAACGGCATGGCCGATCTGTGCCGACTGGTGGTCCACGCCAGACTCGAGCCAGTCCTCGCCCAACAAGGCCCGGGTCACCTCGGCCGGGGATCCTCCCATCCGACGCTGCGCCCGCAGCAGGACGCCGGTCACAGCGGGTGCGGGCTTAATCGAACCGGCGTAGGTCTGCAGGCTGTCGATCAACCGCACGATCCGGCCGCGCGCCATGCGAAGCTCGATCGCAGCGCGGAGCGACTCGCCGACCGCAGGAGCCAACAACGACCACGCCGCTTCCCGGCTGTCGCGGACGAGGGCATCCTCATACTCGACGAACGTCTGATCCACAGCACGATGGCAGTCTGCAAATGCCTGAGCCTTCGCTTTTCGTGCTTGCTTCGACGCCTGCTGGCTCATCTTCTTGCCGAAATGCTGCTGGAGCTGTCCCACGACCCCGACGCCCGCGGCAGCTACGCCGAGTACCCAACCTGCGGGGTTCCAAAAGAGGGCCAACGCGGGTACCGCAAGGGCGCCCGCACCCACCGCGATGCCCGCGCCCCTGACAACATCACCCGCCCCACCGCCGCCCTCGTCGCCAAGGATCACCGCGGCGTGCCATACCGCCGCCACGTTGTCTGGGGACTCATGGTCCACCGCGACTTCAAGCTCACGCTGCAGGAACGCCCGGCGACCCACCCAAACAGCCCCCACCGCAGCGGAAATGGCACCTTGATCGAAAACAACCTCCGCAAACTTCGACTCCTCGATCGCAGTCTGCTCGTCGAATGCCCTCCGGATCAGATCATCCGCGTTGGCCTTCGCCTGTCGGCGACATCCCGCAAGGTGCGAAGCAGCGACGTGCCGGACGAAGCGGTCCAATGCCCCTTTGACCGGCAACGTGTACGGGCGGCCCCGCGCCCGCTCGGACATGTCGACCAGATCCGCGCTGAGAGCCGCATCGTGCAGCCACTTGGCACGTTCGGCATCTTCCGGATAGCCCAACACGGCGAATAGCGACTCGACCTTGCGTTCGAGGGATTCCGCTTCCTGCTCTATCTCAACCGCCAGGTCTTCGAGTTCGCCGACCCCTCGACGGCACCGTGATCGGATGTCCTCGCGCAGCGCGGTCAACCGGAGATCGGCGCTGCCTTCCGCGATCGAGGTGGCTATTAGGTGCTCCAGCGTCCCGAAGTTCGACCAACGATCGTGGTAGTCCGACCCGAATTCCTCGCGTTCAAGGTGGAAGGCCTCCGAGGCGGGTCCACGGAAGGGAGTCGTGGCGCGCGCCAACAAGGCCCGTCGGCTGTGGATCGCGACGACCGGGGTGTCGGGCAACCCGATCTGTACAAGCTGGGTCCGAATGTTATCGGCGTGCTGGCGAACCGATTCGGACAGATTCCTGCGGCCGGCCTCGGGAACTTTCGCGGGGTGGTGCCAGCGCGAGTTACGGACGTTCAGGACAGCCACCACCGGCTTTCCGTGGTCACGGATCCAGGCGGCGATCTTCTCGAACTCCATCTCCTGCTGAGACTGGCTGTCGAAGCACAGAAGCACGATGTCAGCGATCTCGACTGCCTCACGGGCCTTGGCCTCGAGCTCGTCGCGGCTCTCGGTCCGTCCCCAGCCGTTAATCCCGGGTGTGTCGAACAGTCGGCAATCCCGCCACTCGATTGGACGCACCTCGGTGGTCCAATCGCTGACACCCGGTGAGACATACTCCCCGTCGAGCTGTCCGAACGCCGACAGCAGGGTGCTCTTTCCGACGCCGGTGCGTCCGAAGAACACGATGTTGAACCACCCGAGCGACTCACGCTCACGATCGAGATGACGTCGCAGTTCCCCCGGGAACCCACGAGTGAATTCGTCCAGTCGGATGATCAAGCCAGACGAGGACGGCGCGACGCACTGTCCTTGCGTAAATGCGCCGATCAGGTCGTCCGTTATGTCATCCAGGCGCGTCAGTTCCGCGTGTCCCTGCTCGACGGCCGATCGAACGGCCTCCTCGAGCGACACCGCCTCTGTCGTCAACTCGTCATCGCTTTCCGCTGGCAGACCGGTCACGGCGCGACGGTGATGCTCGTCGAGCTGTCCAGGGCCTGGAGGGCGACCTTCACGGACTTGCTGGTGAAGTCGGGCATGATCGATCCGGCAGCCTGTGGCGCGGCGCCTTCGTCCGTGGAGGGGCAGGTCTCCTCGAGCTTGACCGTGGCGAAGTCGACCTTGGTGTCGGCCGGGTGTTCGCCGGGCGTCGAGGTCTGCGAGCAGACCTCCCAGTTACCGTCAAAGGCCTGCATGCGGCCGCGCCCGAGGGCGTCGTGCGAGGTTGGGCTGTAGATGCCAGCGGCATGCTCCTGGTCCTGCGCGGCGGACTGCAGGCCCTTGCCGATCATGTCCGGCAGGGTGGCCGTCTTCTTGTCTTCCGTGGCGAGCGCGTTGCCGGCGTCCGACGGCTGGTCGTTGGCGCTCTGCACACTACTGGGCTTGCTGCTAGCAGTGTCGGTGCCCTCGCAGGCGGTGAACGTGAGCGCGGCGACGGTGCGGGTGTGCATGATCCCCCCTGAGCGGTTCAGCTGCTGAGGGACCATCATGCGACATGTGCGACCTGAGTAGAGGCGCTGTGGCGGTGCTGTGACACAGCGTAGCCTCAGCCGGGGGACCTCCGTCGTCGCACGTCAAACGGCTGCGACTCCGCGTTGCCTCCCCGCTGAACGGGACGACGGAAAAGGTCCCGGGGGCGCGCTGCCCTGGTGGCACGACGACGGCACGGTCGGCGGTGACGGCGTACACGTGAACGTGGCTCTGGCAAGATTTTCGTAGCCGGAGATCATCTCGGCAGGACGCTCGACCAGTCCGGGTAGCGGGCAGCATCTGACTGTGCTCTCTTGAACTGGCAAGCCTGTTACCGCAGTTGACCGATGTGTAGGTCGTCTCTGTTGATGTCTCCCATGCTGGTGTGGCGGTCCGTGCCTGCACGCGATCCGGTGTTCCGGCGGGATGTCCGGGATGTGGCCGGCACAGTGTGTGGCGCCACAGCCGCTACGCACGGCGCCTCGCCGACGTTGCTCTCGGCGGCCGGCCTGTGCGCATCGACTTGTCCGTACGCCGCTTGTACTGCGAGAACTCGGTCTGTCCGAAGGTGACCTTCGCCGAGCAGGTGCCAGGATTGACCGTACGATACCAGCGGCGCACGCCGCAGTTGCAGCATCTGGTGGAGGCGGTCGGTGTGGTGCTGGCGGGCCGGGGCGGTGCCCGGATGCTACGGGTCTTGAACGTCACGCTCTCGCGGTGCACTGTCCTGTCGCAACTGATGCGGGTGCCGCTGCCGCCATTGGAGACACCCCGGGTGCTGGGGGTGGACGACTTCGCGCTCTACGGCGACACCTACGGCACCCTCCTGGTCGATGCCACCACACGGCTCCCGCTCACACTCTGGCAGGGACGTGACGCGGAACAGCTCAGTCAGTGGCTCCGCGAGCACCCGGGTGTTGCGGTCGCCTGCCGCGACGGCTCCCTCACCTACCGGCAGGGAATCCACGCCGGCGCTCCCGACGCAGTGCAGGTCAGCGACCGTTTCCACCTCTGGCAGGGGGTCTCCCGCCGTGTCCAGGACATCACCTCGGCTCACCGCGACTGCCTGCCCGCGGCACTGCCCCGGGTGGACGAGACCTGTCCCACATCCGTCGACGAAGCCGCCGAGAACATCGCGGCTGACTCCCGTGCTGGACGGCACGCACGCAGGCTGTTCGAAGCCGTGCACGCTCGGCCTGGCACCGGCCGGAGCCACAGCTCCGTGGCCCCGGAACTCGGCCTGGACCGCCGCACAGTGAGCAAGTACGCCCGGGCCCGCACCTGGCAGGAAGTGATGCGCCGACCGCCCCGCAAGCCCTCCACGCTGGATCCCTACCTCGACTACCTGGGGCAACGCTGGGAGGAGGGACGGCACAGCGTGAAGATCTTGCACGAGGAACTCCAGTCCTAGGGATACCTCGGCCGCTCCCAGCGCGTGAAAATGGCCGTCGCGCCCCTGCAACGGGGCCTGCCGCTGGACGAGCCACACGAGCGACCGCCCTCCCCACGCGAAGCCGCCCGGTGGATCACCACCCATCCCGGCCGCCGAACACTGCAGATCAGCGATCACCTGCCCCGGCTTCTCGAGCACTGCCCTGCACTCAGAACCACCCACGACCTGTCCGGCGCTTCGCCACCATGCTCGACAACCGTGACGCGACGCACTTGCCGAGCTGGCTCGACGACCTCGCAGGCAGCGGACTGGCCCCACTCTCCAGCCTCGCCAGAGCCCTGGACCGGCATGCCGTCGCCCAGGGAATCACCACCCCTTACAACTCTGGCGTCAACGAAGGCCGCATCACCGACGTCAAACTGCAGAAACGCCTGATGGCCGGACGCACCGGCGTCCTACTCCTCCGCCACCGCGTTGTCCTGATCGCCCACTTCCGCCGCCACTACCCGGACTGGTCGAGCGTCCTGCCGAGATGATCTCCGGCTACGAAAATCTTGCCAGGGCCACTCCGACGAGTACGCGGACATAGGTCCCTGCGAGAACCGTAGATGCCGACACCGGCGTGGTGCGCTACTTCATCTTGATGCAGGCCTTCTTGGTGAGGCCCTTGAATTCAACGCAGACCTGGGTGCCTCGTGGGACCTTCCGGCCAGTGTGGCCACCGCGGCCCCAGTGAGCCTCGACGAAGCTGCCCCGGTTTGCAGCCTTCTTCCAGCCGCCGCCGACCTTCCAACCACGCCCCGGTGCTTTGTAGAGCCAGCGCGCTGCGCCGGCCGTTGCGGCCCGTGATGCGTAGACCCAGCTCACCGAACGCTGAACAGCACCCTTCTTGTGCCAGTACTTCACCACCGCTCCGATCAGGCAGCCCCCGCCGCGCTTCGGGACGCACGAGTGATCGCGCTGGTCCACATAGGGACTGCCGACGCGGGGCGCGCTGCCGGACAATGCAGAAGCTGGTGCAGCGGTGACTGCCAGGAGAAGAGCCGCCATGCTCAAAGTGATCTTTCGTAGCATGCCTGGCCAACCGAGCCGACCCGCGAGCGTTACGGCTCCCGCCACTGATTCCTCAGGATGAACGACCCCGGTAGCTACAGCACTTCTGCCTGCTGTCCTCGATCGGTTCATCGCACCGCGGCTTCGCCGGTGCATTGCTGTCGGGGCCGACGGTTCGCTGCCTGAACGGCAGCGACGGCATCCGCCGGCCCCTCCCCCATCGACACCCACCCGAGAGCGAGCCTCGATGTCGCGGGGAAGTTTATGGTGGGACGCTCGGCTGGCGCTATCAACACCGAGCAGGAGGGAGAGTCTCGATGATCCCCCAGGGCCGTGAGGTGCGTACCGAGTCAGAGGTGGCCGAGGCGATGGGGCTGCCGCTGCATTCGTGGCGCCGGAACGTGCGCGACGCGTTTGAGGAGCACGTGTGCCGAGTCAACGCTGATGAGGGCCGCGTTCGCCTCTACGACGCCGAGCAGGTGTCCGCCTTCGTGCAAGGTCAGCCCATCCGTCCGCTGCCAGATGCTGTCGAGCACCCGGATGACCTGCTGACAGACAGAGAAGCCGCTGCGGTTCTCGGAGTGGACGCTTCGACGGTGCGCAGCTATGCCGTGTCCGGCTATCTCCCTCGTGGTGTGGAAGTGCACGGTCGGCGGTGGCCGCGATGGGTGATCGCGGCCCGTTTCGAGCAGGGCGATCAGCGAGAGCGTCCGGAGCGTACGGGTGCTGGACGTCCGACGAGCAGTCCGGAGCGACCCAACAGAGGTCGAGCGGGTCGCGACGAGACCGCCCCGCCAGACTCTCGAGTCGTGGAAACGGCTGAGGTGGTCGATCAAGCTATGGGCGAGGGTGTGAAGCCTCCGAGTGCTGCGCAGATTGCCGCTCGGTTCAATGTCAGCCGGTCGACTGGAGCGCGGATTCTTGCAGCGGCGCGTGCGCGCATCGCATCACGCCCCGAGAGTTCCTCGGTGAGCTCAGCGGAACCCTGAAACGTCGACTCGAGCGGAATCCATCCCGTCGACGCCACATCGCCACCACCGCCTCCACGTCCGACGGCTTACCGAAGCCCGGGGCCGATCCCAGATCATGCCTGCCAGCCCGCACCGCCCCCGATCGCCACCTCGTCACAGATGGGCTCCCACTGCTCGGTGACAGGCTCGACCGCACGACCGCCGGACGCCGCAGAACTCATCGAGGCTCGCGGGGTTCCCTGGGCGGTCGAACCGCTGCACGAGATCGTTTCATCGAAAAGACGTCTCGGTGCGCAGGCTCCGTGGGCAAAGACACCTCAGGCGCGACCCGGACGCGAGCTACGGCCACCGGGCGGGCACCGTGTCGAGAGGTCCGTCCAATGGCGTGGCTCACGGCGTGGGCGGCGCGATCGCGCGAATGGCACGCATCGAGTTCTGAACCGACTCGACCCTGAGCTTGTAGTTGGCTGGCAGGGGCTCGCGCGAGCATGGGAGGAAGACGACCCGCACCCGTGGTCGGTGTCGAAGCGATGCGAGAGCTCTGGCACCCGTGACAGCGCACCCGATGAGCCGAGTCTCGGGAACCGCTGTGACGAGGTGCGACGCCACTGCGCACGCGTAATGTCCTCCCCCGGGAAAGAGTCCCTTCAGGAACGCGCAGACGCAGTGGCCGGCCCGGAGCGCCTCCAACGCCGCGTCCAATGCCGCCGTGCTCCCGTCCGCGCTCGATGGGGATCTGCTGGAGACGGTCGAGCACGGCACCGGAGCCGGCCGTTCCCACAAGAACCGCTTGGCCAGGAACCGGACCTGCTGGCGTTGACGTGCCGCGACGCCGACGACGACCTTCGGATCGATGAAGTACACATACGCTGCGTTCACAGTCTTGTCGTGTGTAACGGGACTGTAAGAAGAACGGCCCTGAGCCCTTTCCAACTTGTGGCAGCAGCGAGCCAGTTGGGATGACAACGTGGTGAAGCCCCTGGTAGATGGGTTTTCGACCAAGAGAACCGTCTCCACCAGAGGCTTCGCATGCTTGTCTACCCTTCGGGCGTCGACGTGTCCAGCTCTGCCCTGCGCTTTCTGTCCGCCCGTCTGCGGCAGCACCGTCGCGCGATCGGCTCCCGCTGGAGGCGTCTGAACCCCGGCCGCCAGGCCCTGCTCGCACTCGCCCACCTGCGGATGGGAAACACGTATGCCCAGCTCGCGGCCGGATTCGGTATCGGAACCACGACCGCCTACCGGTATGCCACCGAGGCTGTCGAACTCCTGGCAGGCCTCGCGCCCACCCTGGCCGACGCGATCCGGGTCGCGTCGACGAAGGCGTTCGTGATCCTCGACGGCACACTCCTGCCGACCGACCGCATCGCCGCGGACCGGCCCTTCTACTCCGGGAAACACAAGAAACACGGGATGAACCTGCAGGTCCTCACGGATCCCTTCGGCCGGCTGCTGTGGGCCTCGCCGGCCCTGCCCGGCGCCGTCCACGATGTCCGCGCGGCCCGCGAGCACGGCATCGTCGACGCCCTTGCCGCAGCCGACATCAAGTGCTGGGCGGACAAGGCATATCGGGGTGCCAGCGGGACCGTTCGCACCCCCTACTGGGGCCGCTGGGAAACCCTTTCCACCGGTCAGCAGGCCGTCAACCGGTCCCACGCGAAGATTCGCGCACTCGTCGAGCAGGCCATGGCCACCCTCAAATCCTGGCGGCTCCTCCGCAAGCTCCGGTGCTCGACCGCCCGCGTCACCAGCCTCGTCCGGGCCGTCCTCGCCCTGCATCTGGCCAGCTCAGAGTGAGGATGGAAAAGGCTCCCTGTCTCACATTCGGTGGTGACGGAGAGTGCTGCTATCCGAGGAGGATGCGGTGGCGGAGCAGGGTGAAGCCTGCTCGTCCGTGCATCTGACGCGCGATCCGCTTGGTCTTGGTGTTGACGCCCTCGGTGGGGCCGTTGCTGTACGGAAGGGTGAGTGCGGCGTTGACGGCGTCACGGTCTCGTTCCAGCCCCCGTGTGAAGGCATGCAGATGGGGCAGGTCGGCTGCTCGGACTTGAGCGATCCAGCGTGTGAGCGCGTCGGCATTGTCGACGTGCGGCGTGAGGAGCGGGGCGAAGACTCTGATGCCGGTGGCCAGTTGGGTCATTTCGGGGCAGGCTGCGGTGAGCTTGGCCAGGAGCTCGTGTTGCTCGACCTTGAGGTTGTCGAGCCTGGTCAGCACCATCCGGGCGAGCCTGCGCGGGGAGACGTGGCTGCGGTCGGCGTCCGCACGGCCCTGGTTGATGTACTTGTGCAGGAGAATCAGGCAGCCCGTGAAGCCGAGGGCCTTGATCTCCTCGAAGAGGTGCTTCACGGGGACGGAGGGGTCCTCGGCACGGCGTTTACGCAGGTGTTCACGGTAGGGGTCGACGAGGCTGGCACGGTACTTCGGGACGCGGAGCATGCGCTCGGGCCGATCGGCGCGGGCGTAGCGTTTGACGGTGTTCAGGGCCAGTTGCAGGCGGCGGGCGCATTCGAGCAGGCCCACGCCCTTCTTGAGCAGGCCGTGGACCTGGTGCCAGCGTTCGAGGGTGGTCTGGGCGCGGGGCCCGTCGTAGATCGGCGCGTCCAGCACGGTGGCCCAGCAGGTGCTGTGCGCCTTGACCTCGCTCAGGGCGGCTTCGCACAGGTTCTTCCACACATGCCACCGGTCCGCGACCTGCACCGCGTCGGGCAGGGCGCGCCGGATCGCCTCGGCGTAGGTCGCGGAGCCGTCACGGCACACGACCTCGACGCCCGGATGTTCGCGCAGCCACACTTCCAGAGTGTCGGCGGTGCGGTCGGGCAGCACATCGATCCGCTCGTGGGTCTCGGCGTCGATGATCACGGTGGCATAGCGGTGGCGCCGGCGCAGAGCGAAGTCGTCGACGCCGATCACCCGGGGCACCCGACCGGTTGGCAGTGGGATCCGCAGCAGGGTGCGCAGGGCCGTGTGACGCGACAGGCTCACCGCGAGTATCGCCAGCAAACGTGTCCCCGCCCGGCCCGCTAACTCCTTGACCACGGCCTTGACTTGCCTGGTCAGGCGGACGGTTCGCCGCTGATATCGGTCCAGCACTCCGCACACTTGCTCGCGGAAGGTGTGGCGGCAGCCGCGCGTGGGACACACCAGACGCCGCACCCGCACACGGACCACCACCCGTCGTTCATCGACCGGCACGTCGGCCACCGTCCTCCAGTGATAGCCGTGCACGCGTTCCGACGGGGCCCCGCACACCGGGCAGGCCGCAGTGTCCCGCGGTGTCCGTGCCCGCACCAGGATCCGCTCACCTTCGTCAGCCACATCCTCGATGACCAGCGGCGACAAGCCCGAAAACACCGTCTGGACAAGCTCGTTGACATCCTTCACGTGAATGTCAACGAGTCCTCACGACGCTCCGTCACCACCGAATGTGAGACAGGGCCGATATCTTTACAGACCCGATCCCGGCGTGTGAGGAGTTCATTGCGCGCTTCCCGGACGGGAGCGTGCTCCAGCGGCCCCGGTAGGGGACTCACTCCGTGCCCCAGGCCCCCTGGTATCCCTTGTCGACCCAGGTCCGGACGTCGGCTCTGGTGAGCGCTTCGATGGTTCCGTGGGTTCGGACGGCCGTCGTGCACGGCGCCTGGCGGGCGGGTGAAGCCCAGAGCAGCCGAGCGAACGGATCGGCACTGACCTGGACGTTCATGCGGTGGCACTTGTGCTTGCCGGAGATCGAGCTCTCGCCTGGGCGGCAGACTGATTCACGAGTCCCACGTCAACGAACAGGGAGCCGTCAACCGAGGTTGGTCCGAGCCTGTCGCTGCGAGAGAGTCACCGTCCGGCGCTCTCGGTCGAGCCCAAGCACCACTGCGGCGATGTCGTCGCCAACCTTGATCCCATCTTCCTTTGCGGTGGTGGCGGGTTCTCCCATGAGTTCCTTCTCATGAATCACAGCTTCTACCCCATCGGAGATTTCCACGATAACGCCGAACGGTAGGAGTTTCGTTACGCGCGTCGTCAACTCCTGACCCACTTGAATACTGTCGGCGACCGCCTGGAACGGGTCCGGCAGTGTCTCTCGCAGTGAGAGACGGGCCTCCCCATTCCAGGTATCAAATTGAAGGAACATACACGACACGGACTGTCCGATTTGAACGATCTCCGACGGGTCTTCGAATGACTGCCAGGACAGCTCCGGGAGGGTAATGAACCCTACGCCAGGGAGAACTGGATGGCCGGGACCGTCGTCCAAATCTACGAAAACGCCGAATCTTTCGATCGCCACAACTTGCCCAGAAAGCAGATCACCGTATTGCAGCGAATCAAGAAAGTTCCAAAGGTCTGGGTTCTCCGAAGGTTTGATCACGCTGTCATCCTTTCGATAGGCAGTGAGTGTGCTTGCCCTCTCAACGCTCGGTGGCCTTGCACAGTTTCGGTGCGTGCGAGAGAAGCTGCGTCGCGCGTTGCGATCTGCGCGTAATGCTTCGCCCGCTCGGCGGGGCGAGGCGAGCCCAGGCCTTACTGCCTGGGCTCGCCTCGCCCCTTCAAGAAGGGTTCAGCCCAACTTGCGCCTTTCTAACACGCTGTACAGGGACCGGTCGCACGCCGCCCGCGGCAGCCTCAAGACAGTCCTGGACGTCTCATCCGGCAGGCGGGTAGTACGACCCTAGCGCAGCGTCCCACCATTCGGTCTTGCTGTGGTCGATATACGAGTTGAACTCGGCAGCTCGGTTCGCCGGGATACGCCATTCGGTCAGGCCAGGGAATTTATTCTTGTTTTCCAGCGGGTACTCCAGGTCTCCGAAGGCCTTTCGGAAGCCCGGCTTCATTACATAACGGTGAAATCCGAGATCGTGGCCGTTCCCTGCGTACTGCGCGGCACCTTCAGGCAAGTTGGCGTAGTAGGCGGTAGGGTAGTCGCCGCCATGATTGGCCGGGTTGAGGCCATTCTTCTCGCTTTCGCGCTTTCCTGTGGCAGGCGAGCGGTAGATTACCGTTTCCGCTGTGAGGCACTCGTCATCGTCGTCGGCTTTCGCGGCTGCGGAACGCGCCTTGCTGCTTTTCGGCGTCGGCTTCTTCTTGGATTTACCCAAGCAGTCCGGAATTTTTTTCTGGACCTTTTCGATTACCTCTTCGGCCTTCTTGACAGTCCTTTTGGCCTCAGCTGCCTTGTCGAGGAAGTCCTTGATGCCCAAGATGGCTTTGCCGAGCTTCGGGAGCTTGGTGACGAGGGAGGCTGCCTTCGTCCAGGGCAGGTTGTTGACGATCGCCCAGAGGCAGGTCGGGATGTCGGGGTCGTCCCAGCATTCCTTGATCTCCTCGGCGGCGAGTTCGACGAGGAGTTCGGCGCCGTTCTCCTTGAGGTAGTCGAGGAGGTTCTTCTGGGCGAGTGCCTTGGCCGCCTCGAACTCCGCCACGCTGATGCCTGCGGCTTCGAGGGCCTTGCGCTCCGCCTCCGTCAGGTCACCGCTGGAAACCTCCTTTCCGGGCCTGGCGGCCTCCTCGCGCTCCTTGCGCTCCAGCTCTCGCTGGTATTCCTCCGCCTTCTTGGCGGCCTCGTCGGCCTCCTTGGCGTAGGTGCCGGCGTTCTTGGCGGCCGTCTCGGCGGAGGTGGCGTGCTTCTCGGCGGACTCGGCGAACTTGTTCGCGTCGGTGGCGTCCTTCTCCGCCTGGGCGGCGGCGCCCTGGGCGACGCTCGCTTCCTGCTCGGCCAGGTTCGCGGCGCCGTTGGCGGCGGCCGCGTGGTTCTCGGCGTCGGCGGCGGCGCCCCGGGCGCGGGCGGCCTCGGCCTCCGCCTGGGTGGCGGCATTGCGTGCTGCTGCCGCGTCGGCGAACGCCTGGTTGGCGGCCTGGCGGGCGAGCTTGGCGTCGGCCTGGGCCTGGGCGTCGGCCTCGTTGGCCCGTGCCGCGGCGGCCCGGGCCTTGGCGCCGTCCTCGGCCGCCTGGGCGGCGGACTTCATCGCCGCCGCCGAGGAGCGGGCCGCGTCGGCGGAGGAACGCGCCGCCGCTGCCGCCGCCTTGAAGGCGGGGGCGACCTGGGCGTTGGCCCGCTTGGCGGCGGCTTCGGCGGCCTCGGCGGCCTTGACCGCCTCGGCCGCCCTGGCCTCGGCCTTGGTGACCTCGGCCTGGCCCATCACCTGGGCGGCCTTGGCCACCTCGGCGGCGAAGTCGGCGTCGACGTCCGTGCCGGTGAACGGCGCGGTGAGCGCGATGGCGGTGTTCGCCGGGTCGGCGATGCCGGCCGCGGTGGTACGGGCCGACGCGGCGGCCTGGAGCGCGATCGTGGACTGGAGGCGGGCCATCGCCGCCTCACGGGTGGCCCCGTCGGCCTCGTCACGGGTGCGGTTGGCCGCCTGGAGCGACTGGTTGGCGTGGACGGCGGCCAGTCCGGCCAGCCGGGACGCCTCATGGGCCGCGATGCCCGCGCGGGCCTCCTGCGCGGTGGCCTCGGCCGCCTGGGCATTGGCACGCTGCGCGGCGGCGCGGGTGAGCGCGGCCTCGGCCTCGGCCCGGTTCGCCGCCGCGTTCGCCGCGAAGGCGGCCGCTTCGGCCTTGTTCGCGGCGGCGTTGGCGCGTGCCGCGTGCGCGGTGGCCTCCGCGGCCGCCGCCCGTGCCCGCGCGGCCGCTCCGGCAGCCTCGATGGCCGCGGACCGCGAACGCACCGCCGCCGCGGACGCCTGGTCCGCGGCCCCGCGGGCCGTACCGGCCGCCGTGCCGGCGGCGTTCGCCGCGGAGCGCGCCTCGGTGGCCGCCGTGCGCGCGGTCTCGGCGTGCTCGGTGCCTGCGGCCTTGGCGGCCATCGCCTCGGTCGCCCGGGCCCTGGCCGCTTCGGCGTTGTGGACGCGTTCGGCCTCGACCGCCTTGTTGCGGGCGGTGCGGGCCTTGGTCTCCTCGCCCCGGGCCTGTTCGTCGGCCTTGGCGGCGATGCCCTCCTGGGTCTGCGCGGTGGCCCGCTTCTCGGCGGCCACGGCCGCGGCGGCCTGCGCGTCGGCCCGCCTGGCCGAGGCGGTACGGGCCTCGGCTTCGGCACGTGCTCGTGCCGCCGCGGCGATGTCCCGTTCCCGCTCCGCACGCGCCCGGGCGGCCGCCGCGAGGTCACGCTCGCGTTCGGCGATGGCCCGCTGTTCGGCGGCGATCCTGGCCTGGCGCTGTGCCTCGATCCGCGCGTCCCGCGTCTTGCGGGCGTGCTCCCACGCCTCCTTCTCGGCCTGTTCGGCGGCGATCCGGGCCTGGCGGGACTTGGCCGCCGCATCGGCCGCGATCTTCGCCTGCTTGGCCGCCGCCTCGGCGAGCCGGGCCGCGGCCTTCGCGTGCTCCTCGGCGTTCGCCCGCCACTTCTTGGCCTGCTGCTCGTGCAGTTCGGCCTGGTTCTTGGCGTTCAGCCCGGCGGCGTCGGCGGCCGAGGCGTCCACCGCGTGCTGCGCGGTGGCCGCCGCCTTGGCCGCCGCGTCCGCCGCACCCGCGATACCGGAGGCGACCTCCGACCACTGGACGCCGTGGGTCAGCCCGGTGTCGACCAGCACATCCGCCTGCACCTTGGCCTGCAGAGCCGCGACCTGCGCCTGCCTGGACGCGTCCTCGGCGATACCGACCTGGCGGGCGATCTCCACCTTGACCGGCCCGTAGTCGGAGACGCGCTTTCCGGCCCGGTCGGCCGCGAGCATCCGGTCGGCCTCGCGCGACTGCGCGGCCGCCGCGTTCATCGCGTTCGACGCGGTCTTGAGCGCCTTCACCGCGCTTCCGTGCGCGGCGATCAGCTTGGTACGGGCCTCGGCGGCACGGGCGGCGTTCTCCGCCAGCTTCCGCAGCCGCTCCGCCGCCTCCAACGCCTCCTTCTGCGCCTTCTCATGAGCCGCCCGGTCGTCCGCGTCCTTCTGCGCGGCGACCAGGTAGCCCTTGTCCAGGAACTCGGCGATCGCCTTGTCGTCACCGGTGGCCAGAGCGGCCTGCGCGGCCCTCTTCACCTCGGGGCCGCCCACGGCCACGAGCATCTCGACCCGCTTGCGGTTCTCCGCCGCGCGTTCCTTCTCGTTCTGCTCCGTCGCCTTGTCCCGCTGCCTCGCGATGTCGGCGCCGAACGCCAGGAAGTCGGCCCGGTCGCGGGCGGTTCCCTTCAGGACCCGCTCGACCTCCGCGTTGAAGTAGGGCCCGCCGGTACCGCGCAGCGCCTCGATCCGGCGGCGGTCGGCGGCATCGGCCGCGTCCCGCTTCTCCTTGGCACGCTGCCGCGCCTCGGCCTCACCGCGCTCCAGGAAGTCCCGGATCGCGTTCGGATCCGTGCTCTCCAGTGCCTTCCTGGCGGCCTCGCGGACCTCTTCCTCCTCCGCGAACTCCGCGAGGTCCTCCACCAACTGCCGGTCGCGCTCATCGCTGATGTCGTCCAGTTCGGAACGCGCGGGAGCGGGGCCAGGCGGCGCAGTCGGCAGCGCGGCCACCAACCGGGCCAGGGTCGCCGTGTCCGCCGGCCTCGCCGAGGTGACGGCAGCAGATGCCGCGCCCGGCGCCACACCGCCCAGGATGGCCAGAGCCATCACCATCGACAGCAGTCTGCCCGCTATGCCGGGCACGCGGCCGCGCACTGTTCCGGCTATCGGCCGGAATCTCCCATTCACGAGAACTCCTTTGATAGATCGATGAGTAGAGGAAGCGACATGAGAAGGCCCCCTGCCCTGGTTGCGTGAGCAGGGGGGCCAGGTCGGGCCGTGGCTGCGGTTCGGCAGCGCTGGGCTCGGTGAAGTGCGCCGGGCCCTCGGGTCAGCCCTTTACGCGCTTCTCGCTGTCCGTGGCCCGGTCGGCCATGTCCTTCCAGAAGGCGGCCGTTATGGCGGCCTCAGAGTGTTCCTCGGCCCAGTCGGCGTGACGGGCCTCGGCCGGGAGGGTGATGTGCTTCCAGATGCTGTCGGCGCTCTCTTTGGATTGCCGGGCGATGTTCTGCCAGTTCTCCGCTTGCACGCGGGCTGTCTCCTGCTCGGCGAGCCACGCTTTGTGTGCACTGTCCGCGTGGTCGGCCACGGCCTTCCAGGCCCGCTCGGCCTCGGCCCGTGCCTTCGCCGCGTCCGCTGCCGTCCTCAATGCGTCCTCGGCGGACACCGCTTGTGCGATCAACAGTGACAGGACGTGGTGACGTCGCACTTCCGCGTCCACCACCCGTAGACGGTATGCCTCCACGTCCAACGCGGCACCCGTCGCCCAGCCGTAGCCGAAGAATTCCGCGATGTCCGCATCCGTGGATCCGGCGCGCAGCGCCCACTGCGCGGCGACCCTCACCTGCTCGCCCGGTTCGCTCTCCGCAAGCCTCCGAACGAAGGCACGGTCCCGCTCGGCGACCTCCAGACGATGCTGCGCATTGTTGTCCCGTACGGTGCGGTCACGCTGCTGCGCCTCCGCGTAACCGGACTTCACGAACGCGGCCCGATCGGCATCAGTGCCCTTCATCGCCCGTTCCGCGGCAGTGCGAACTTCCGGCGAGAACCCGACCGGATGCGTGCTGACCACCCGTTCGCAGAACGCCCGGTTGCGCAACCGGGCATCACGCAAGCGCTGCTTCGCCGAGTCGTATCCGCCCCCGGGGGCCAACCATTCCGCAATTGCCGCATCACCGCGCGTGCTGCGCAATGCGTTCCACGCCGACGTACGGATCTCCGCAGGCAACCCCGACTTCGCCAGGCGCAGCACATGTTCCCGCGCCTCATCGGCAGCAGCGGTCACCACCTGGGACGGGGGCCCGGCCGGATCGGCAACTGTCGCGGTCTGTGCCTGGGCAGGCGCCGCGTCGGCGAGCGCGCCGCTGAAGGCCAGCGCGCCGATTGCCATCCCAGACGTGACCCACCTCCGATGTTTCATGCCACGCCTCGCAAAGCCTCCCATCATTCTGTTCCCCTTCACGACGGTGTATGAGCCCTCGTTCATTCGGACAAATCAACGCGCCAGCGGCGGCAGGATGCGCCAGGCTGCAAGACGGATGCTCCGAGCCTCTCCGTCGGCGCTCCCAGGCAGGGGGAAGGCGAAGGTGGAGCGGGCGTAGACGTCCTTCGTCGTGGGCGAGAGCCAGTTCACGCCCGACCCAGCCGCCTGTGTGAAACCCACACCACCCTGCACCGGCCTTGGGGCGGGGCGGACACACCACGTGGCGCTCTTGCGGAAGACACTGCTCCGGTCGTCGGCAGCGATCTCCACCCGAAGCGCGTTCTGCTCGACCTTGCCGCTCCTGAGGTAGTAGCCGGGCTTGCGCACGGACTCGAAGGAGTAGCAGCCGGGCTCGTTCGCGAGGGACGGCACGATGACCCAGGTGGCGTCCTCACGGTCGGCCAGCACGCTGCTGCTGTTGATCGAGCTGCTCAGAGTCACCCGCCCGCGGTCTGCGTCGGTCTGGCGCGCGTACTCAGTGGTGTCCCGTACCCTCAGGGACTGGCGCTTGAGCCGGTACTGCGTGTCTTCCTTGAGGAATTCTGCAACGGCGGTGTCATCGGTCCCGGCCAGTACCTTATTTGCGGCAGCGGCCAGATTGGGGTTCACGCCGCTGTTCTCTGCCGCAGCCTGGATCTGCAGGGCGAGCTTGCGGTTGGCCTCGGCGAGCTTCTTGCGGCGGTTTTCGTCGTCACGCTTGAACGCGGCGTCGGCTCCGGTGTAGATGAACGCTTTCCAGTCCGCGGCGTTCGAGCTCAGGACCGCGCGCTGAGCGGCCGTGAGCAGCTCGGTCCCCTTGAGGTCTCCGGGGGCCAGGCGCAGAAGCTCGCGGAGGAAGTTGTCGTCGGTCAGCGCGAGCATCGCCTCGGAGGGCGTGATGCGGAAGAGGGCGGCCGTGCTGTGGCGGGCTGCGAGTTCCTTGCGGCGCTCGGCCTCCTTGCGGTTCTGCTCCTCCAGTTCCGCCAGCTCCCTGGCCACGTCCCGCTTGTGGGCCTCCCGGGCACCGTTGATGATGAACTCTCGCCAGTCCGCCGCCTCGCCGGCCAATGCCTTGAGCGCCGCGGCCCGCACCTCGGGGCCGGCCGCGGAATGCCTGGCGACCGTACGGATGAAGTTGTCGTCCGTCAGGCCCCGAAGTTCAGGGCTGCTGGGGATACCGATGGCCAGCAACACCTGTGTCCTGGCGAGCCGGGTGACACGCTCTTCCTCGGCCTTGTCCCGCTCGCGCTGCTGATCGAGCCTGTGCGCCTCGTGGATGCCCGTGACGATGAAACGCACGTGGTCTTCGGCTGCTGTGCTGGCCATGGCCTGCTCTGCCGCTGTCCGAACCGCGTCGAGTCTCTCACCCGCGTCTCTGGCCTTCTGCCAGAGCGCGTGGATGAAGTCGTAGTCACTGAACAGGAGGACGTCCGCCGTCGGATCCAGCCCGACCACGGCCGCGGCCTCGACCCGCTGCGTGTCGGTGGTACCGATTCCCGCCGCCCGAGCCGTCACTTCCGCCGCACCGGCAGGATCGTCGGCCACGGCGGTACTGGGCACGACCGCGCCGCTGACCGCTGCAAGTGCGGTAGCGGTCACCAGCCCGCGTGTGACGATCCGACGCTTCCGCGAGGAAGCCAAGTACTTGGTATTCATGCTGATGCCAAAACCTCTCCGCCGTCGCGAATCGACGACACAACGCGCCCGCATTCGAAGAGCAAGCGGGCATGGACAGTTGAAGAAGGTGACGGGGGTCAACCGTGATTGGACAGCTCCCGAGGCGGGCCGGCAGGCAGGCCTGCGGCTCCTGGCTCTCAGGGAGTCCCCTCATGGCAGAAGCTCACTCGGGCGTCGATCGCGCACATCCACAGCCGACCGGGGAGATGAACCCTGCGCCGCCAAGCAGAGGCGTGCCGCACCGTATTCCACAGGAGGCTTACGGGCAGAGACCTCTGGGCCAGGGTTGGGACTTCAGTTCGTGCGGAGGTGCAATTCGGCGGCGCAGCATCGGCGCCCGCACGGCGACTCAACGATGGATGCGACTGTCGCGAAGTAGCCACGCACGGACTGATAGCTCACAGTTCCCCCCGGTCTTACGAACGTGCTCCGGTGCGCGCACGGCCCGGAGCGAAGTGCGGTCAACACCTCGCCGGTCCCCTCCGGCACGTACCCGGTCAAGCTGGTCATCGGAACCCTACCCGGCATGCACAAAACTCCGCAATGATCACTTCTTGCCACTCAACTGATCTTTTCGAGCCAATGAGCTGTCACGTTCTAATCATTCGCGAACAGTCGGCTACTTCACGCCTCTCGGCGCAGGCGCGGCTGGAGGCTGCAGATACCTGACCGTCACTCAGGCCAAGAGCAGGCAGCCATGGGCAATTCCGACCGCGGAACTTCGGCCCAGCGACACAACAGGCTCGACTTGAGGCATCAGGAACGCCTCACACACGTAGATACAGGGAAACGCTGCAGCACGCGACCAGACCGCTCGAGCATGCCGGCCATGAACGGGATCACCGCGTTCCCGACTGCAGAAGCGGTGGGGACGACTGCCAACGGGAGCCGCAGCGGGCGCACTCCACCCAAAAGCGGGGATGCGACGTTGCGCCGTGAGGCGACAGATGCGGGCCGACCCGGCTCAATTCCGTCGACGCTGGCGTACGACGGGGACATCGTCCCCACATTTCGCGTGACAGAGAAGGGTATTGAGCGCTCCGGACCACGGCGCGCCACCAACCCATTGTCACGAGTCGCTGTATCGTTGTTCTTGATCGGGGATGGGGAACGGCACCCCACCCCGGTCGCTCCCCTCCCCCATCACGCCCCTTGAAGGGACAGCGATCATGCATGCCCACCGCGACCATGACGACGAATTGCTCCGGCCCGATGACTATCTGACCGGCAACCACAACGACACCGCGATCCCCCGCGTAACCGGCATCCCCCAACAACGCGTCGGCGACGCGCTGACCGGGCTGAGGACCGTACGGCAGCGGGACCGCCGCGCGAGGTGATCCGACCGGGGCCGGGGCGCGTTTGCGCCCCGGCCCTTCTCTGCGCTCGCTTCTGCTGAGGGTGTACCTCGCTGCCCGGCCCTCTCTAGAGCGGGAGTAGGCGTTGCGCGCTCTGCCGTGTCTGTTTCTCGGTCAGGGTCTCTGTGCTGCGTTGCTACCTGTGCGCGGGTCCTGTGCGCGATTGGGGTCGCGCGAAGACGAGGACGTCTTCGTGCTGGATGACGCACTGAGGGATGCCGACGCGGCGAGCGTCGCGCACGTTCTTCATCTGGAAGAAGGATGGGCGGTTGATCACCCTGCCGTTGCGGATGCCGGCCAGGAGTGCGACGCAGCGTTCAGTCGGTTGCAGTCCGGCCGCCTTGCCGGCGCCCAGAACGGCCGAGGGGAGGTCGATGAGTTCACCGTGCTCGCGCCATGGGCGGGTGGTGACAACAATGGTGCCGCCGGGTCGCAGCACCCTTCGGCACTGGGTGAGGATCTCGGTGAAGGCTTCCAGCAACTGGTCGGTGGAGACATGGGCGAGGTTGGACGGGTCGTGGCTGTAGCGGTGGTCCTTCTTCAGCACGCCGGGGTTGCCGGTTTCCTTGGTGGAGCGGACCTGTCCGTGAACGGAGTTGCCGTAGGGGGGTGAGGTGACGACGAGGGCGACCTTGCCGTGGTGCTGTTTGTCGATGAGGGTGGTCAGGCGCCGTGCGTCGCCGCAGACGACTTCACCTCGTCCGGTTCCGGTCGCGTTCATGACGTGGCGGGCATTGGCACTGGCGAGTGCGGCCCAGCGGGGTTCGTACTCCGTACCGAGGGCCGGGCGGCCGAGGCGGATCGCCTCGACGAGGGTGGTGCCGATGCCGCACATCGGGTCCAGCACGAGGTCGCCGGGGCGGGTGTAGGTGGAGATTGCGTGGGCGGCGATCTGGGGGAGCATCTTGGCCGGGTGGGCGGCCGAGCCGGGGACGTAGTTTCTCTTGCGTTGCTTGGGGGCGGATGTGGGGGCGGTGTTCCACACCGATGCTGAGTGGGTCACGGGCGCTTCTCCTCTGGTTGGCTACTTGTGGCGGATGACGGAGAGGGCGATCACGTCGCAATGGGCGACGCCGGGTGAGGCATCCGCGGGCGGCACGGGGACGAGTCCGTCGCCGTCCGGGCGGGCGTAGGCGACCACGATGTGCTGGAGGTAGCGGAAGCCTGCGGTGCGGGCAGCGGCGATGAGGGCTCCTAGCGGGTCGGTGAGTCGTCCGGAGTCCCTGCGCTGGCGGGTGGCGAGCAGCAGGTGGCCGTTGTCGGGGAGGAGTCGGTGGGCGTGGTAAAAGAAGCCCGGCCAGCCGTCCTCCGCAATACCGGGCACGTCGGGGGCGGATGACGACAGGGGTTCTCCGGGAACGGGGTAGGCGTCGGGGTGGATTTCCGCGAGGAGGATCCGCATGCGCTGGGGGGCGTCGCCCTGTGCCGTGTGAGTGGTGAAGGCGGTGGTGGGGATGCGGGCGGTGGCGCCCGGGCCCATGTCGCGGATTGCGATCTTCAGCAGGGGCACGGGCTGGTGCCCGGGGTGCCCGACGAAGTCGGTGCGGACTTTGTCGAGGGCCCAGGCCGGCAGGACGCATCCCGGGATCGGGGCGGTGTTGGGCTCGTCGGCGTCCGGGAGCCAGACGGTGGTGGGGAGCGGACTGTTGTGGCCGGGGGTGTTGCCAAGGGGTGCCTGGTGGGTCATGGCGGGTGCGGCGCCGGGTCCCAGGGCTCTGCTGCTCGTGCTGACATGGGCTCATAGAGAGTTCACTGGCCCTGGGTTGCCGCGCCCCTGGCGCGTTGGCGCCGGTGACCGGTGGTGCACGGCTGGCTGTGGCGGCGAGCCCGCGCCGGGCCAGGGGTGAGCCAGGCCCGGTCCACTCGTCTCAATTCCGTCATGCAGCTGGACCGGGCCCTGGAGTCATTTCATGTTCGATTCCGGTGCCGCATCCGTTGTGACACGGCAGGCAGCTGGCGTGGTTCGAGGTGTGGTTCTCGCACAGGCCGGTCCATTTGACCGGGCGTGTCACGGGGATGGTTTGCCGGTGGGCCGGTGTTGGTTCGCGGGGCTGGGAGGTGTGGCGGCGGAAGTTGTCCGCTACGTCACGGGAGTGCCGCCATGCAGCACCGCCACGAGGTTCACCGTCCCGCCGCCGCCCGCCGGCCCAGCGCCGTCCGCTCGCCGCTCATGGAGCTGGAGCAGGCGTTCCTCTCGCTTGCCCAGGGGGTGGATCCGCTCACGATGCCGGCCCGGCTCGTGTGCGATGAGCCGGACCGGGACGCCTGGCCGGTGGACCGGGGGGTGGATCCGCTCACGATGCCGGCCCGGCTCGTGTGCGATGAGCCGGACCGGGACGCCTGGCCGGTGGACCGGATCCGCACCCACCTGGCTCACCCCTCCACTCGGCCGGAACTGCGCGAGCGGACCTGGCGCGAGGTGATCCGGCGAGCCCGGACACTGGGCGCGCCTTGGGACGTGGTCGCGGTGGCCATGTCCGTCCCGGTCCTGCGGCGGATGCTCGCCAGGCTGGCCCGGCCCGCTCACCTGGATCGCACCGAGGTCGAGCAGGAGGCCCTTGCCGGTGTCGCCGCGGCGCTGTGCACCGTCGATCTCGACGGGGAACAGCAGGATCGGGAGTTGTTCCGTGCCGCTGACCGGGCTGTGCACCGTCTGGTGTATGCCGCGCAGCAGAGCTGCCTGCGGGACAGGGCACTGGAGGTCGAGCTGGCCGGCGCTGCGGGAGCGATGTTCGCCTGCGAGGAGGGCGAGTCGGTCGATGAATTCACGGTGCTGGCGCAGGCGCTGCGGGCCGGTGCGATCAGTGTGGATGAGGCACGGCTCATTGCCCGCACGCGTCTCAACGGCGAGCACATGAAGGTGCTGGCAGCCGAGCGGGGGGTGAGCTGGCGGCAGCTGTACCGGCACCGCAGCGCCGCGGAGGAGCATCTGGCGGGGTATCTGCGTCGGCGTCTGCAGGAGCAGTAGGCAGGGCCATTCGTGGGAGCCCGCCCGCTGTCGTGTCAACGGCGGCGGGAAGGGTTCTCCATGGACGGTGACGGCGGTTGGAACGCACTCGCGTCTCGGCCGCCTTCCCGGCCCCTGGTGTCACGGTCTGCGCCTACCGTGCGCCCGGGGCCGGGTCTGCCGAGCGGTGTGGGGTGAGTACGACTTTCTCGTGCTGACACCCGAGATCGAAGTCCGTCAGCCCTCTGAAGGAGGTGGGCGCCGGGCCCCGGGGGTCTGCTCGCCCCGCACCGCCGGACTCCCCCGCTTCTTCGTCCTCCCCATCCTGGAGGTGTGTCACCGTGCTCGCGAGGCTTCGCAGGTGTTCGGTCCGGGTCGTCCGGCTGTGCGGCCGCTGGCTGTGCCGTGTTGGCTTCGTCGCGTTCTTCGCCACAGCGGTGCTGTTCGCCGACGAGGGGCGGGGGTGGGCGGTCGCCGACATCCCGACGGTGATCAGCAATCTGCGGAACTGGATCATCGGCATCCTTTCCGGTCTCGCCACCCTCTTCTTCACCCTCGGTGGGGTCCGGTACCTCATGGCAGGGGGTGATCCGGGCGAGGTCGAATCCGCCAAGCGGTCGTTTCGGGCCGCGGCGATCGGCTACGGCCTGGCGCTGCTGGCGCCGGTGATCGTGACCATCCTGCAGGGCATCGTCGGTACCGGGCGCGGGCAGTGAAGCGGAACGCCGCGCGTGTGCTGCGGGTTGTGCCGGTGCTGCTCTTGGGCGGGTTATTCCTCGGTGCGTTCGCCGAGCAGGCCGGCGCGCTGGCCCCGGTGCCCGCGGCCCCTGCGGCTCCGGATCCTCCGCGGCCGCAGCCCGCCCCCGGGCCACCTCCGCCCGCCCCCAGCCGGCCGGAGGCTGGCAGTCCGCAGCGGCCGGAGCCTGCGCCGTCCCCCGGGCCGCGGCCTTCTCCAGGGCAGTCGGAGCCGCGGCGTGAACGACCCCGGCAGGAGCCGTCGAGTGGTGAGATGCCGTCGGCGTGCGAGGCGGACGGGGATCCCAGCGACTGCGACGACGGCAGCGGCGGTCTCGGATTCTTCGACGCCAGCGGGATGATCGTGAACGCGATCACCTCGTTCCTCGGCACGCTGGTCGAGCAGATCATGAAGCCGGTCCGCGAGTTCCTCGCCGACACCCTCCTCGCGACCCCGGATGTGACCCGGCATGCCGACATCAGGACGTTGTGGAAGTCGCTGCTGGGGATCACTGCCGGCATCTACGTCCTGTTCGTCACGGCGGGCGGCATCACCGTCATGGGCTACGAGACCGTCCAGACCCGCTACACCGTCAAGGAGATCGCCCCGCGCCTGCTGCTCGGGTTCGCCGCGGCCGCGTCCTCCCTGACCGTGATGGGCAAGGCGATCGGCCTCTCCAATGCCCTGGCCCACGCAGTCATGGAGACGGACATGGCCGATGCCGGGCAGGGCATGGTCGAACGCGTGCTGCCGTTCGCGTTGTTCGGCGCACCCGGGGTGCAGTTGTATCTGCTGCTCCTGGCCCTGGTGATGATCGCTCTGGTTCTCGCGGTGCTGATCGGGTTCCTGGTGCGGGTCGCGGTGATGGCTCTGCTCGCTGTGTGCGCGCCCCTGATGCTGGCGTGTCATGCGCACCCGCTGACCGATCCGATCGCCCGGTTGTGGTGGCGCGCGCTGGGCGGCTGCCTGGTGATTCAGGTGGCCCAGTCGGTGACGTTCGTCCTCGCGCTGAAGCTCTTCTTCGCGCCGGGCGCGACCACCCTGGGCATTCCGCGGTCCGACCAGCTGGGCACGATGCTGGCAGGAGTGGCCTTGTTCTGGGTGCTGTTCAAGATTCCCGGCTGGACGCTTCAGGTCGTGCTGCGCGGCAGTCCGATCCAGCAGCCTGCCGGCGGGCTGCGGGTCCTCAAGCACCTGGCGATGTACCGGCTGGTGGGCCGCTTCTTCCCCGGACTTGTCCCGCCGCGTCCCGGTGGCCGGGCCGGTGGGTCCCGCGGTGGGGGCGGCCTGGGCCGGGGGCCGCGCGGGCCGGGTGGCTCGGGGCCGGGCCTGGGGTGGCTCGGAGGTGGCTCGCCGCAGCGCGGGGGCCCGGATCCGGGCCAGATGGCGTCCGGCCCGTCGCCGACGGTTGGCCGGAGAACGGGAGCAGCCGCTCCTCTACTGGGCGGCGGCCGCGCGGTCCTGGGCCGGCTCGGTCTCCTCCCTCACCCCCCCGAGCCACCGACACCGGCCGCAGCTGCCAGGCCAGGGCCACGGGCAGGCTCGCCGCCGGCTCCCCGGATGGCTCCTACCGGCCACAGCGGTCGGGCGCCGCAACCGGCCCCGCCACACGCCGGGCGGCGCGGTCCAGCAATGCCGGGAACGTCGACGCAGCTGTCGCTTTCTGTGCCGGTGCCGCCCCGAGCCCCATCCGCGGCCGCGCCTTCCCCGGCCCGGTCTTCGGCCGGCGACGCCCCGCCCGGCCGGCGGTCCGTGTCGCAGCCGCCTCCCGGTAGCCGTACGGCCCGGCAGTTGGCTCTGCCGATTCCCGCACGCCGGGTCCGCGTGCGCCCGCCGCGCCCGATGCAGCTGCGGCTTCCCCTGGAACCTGAGAGAAGGAATCCACGATGAACCAGTTCACGTCGGCGGAAGAGGGCCCGTGCACGACACGGATTCCGGCGGACATCTCGCGCCCGGACCGGCTGATCGGCCCGTTCACCGCCCGGCAGGCCGCTGTCCTCGCCGCCGTCGCCGTCGTCCTCTACGCCGGCTGGTGGACTACCCGCCCGTTGATGGCCCCGCTGGTCTACCTGGCCATGGTGGTGCCGGTCGCCGGCGCGGCGTCCGCGCTCGTCCTCGGCCGGCGCGAGGGCATCGGCCTGGACCGCTTCCTTCTGGCCGCCCTCGCTCACCGCCGCCGGCCCAAACGGCAGGTGTACGCGCCCGACGGCGTCCCGCCTCTGCCCGCGCTCGTCCCGGGCCGGTGGGCGGCTGCGGCCGGGCCGCCACCGGCGGCGATGGCCATGCCGTACGCAGGAGTGGGCGCCGATGGCGTGCTCAATCTCGGCCGGGAGGGGACGGCGGCCGTGGCGACGTGCTCCACGGTGAACTTCGAACTCAGGTCGGCGGCCGAACAGCAGCAGCTCACCGCCGCGTTCGCCCGGTGGCTCAACTCCCTCACCGGTCCGGCGCAGCTGCTGGTGCGCTGTCACCGCATCGATCTCACGCCCTTCGCCGACCAGCTGCACCAGGACGCGGCGGGACTGCCGCACCCCGCTCTGGAACAGGCCGCGCGGGCCCATGCCGACTTCCTGGCCTCCCTCGCCACCGGCGGCAACCTCCTCGGACGGCAGACCGTGCTGGTCTCCCGCGAACCCGCGGGCCGGGCCGGGCGGGCGGTGCAGCGCACGCACGAGGCCGCCCGCGCCCTCGGCGGAGCGGAGATCACCGTCACCCCGCTGAACGCCACGAACACCGCCGCCCTGATCACCGGGGCCTGCAATCCCGACACCCCAGCCCTGCCAGATCCCTCGGAAGGTGACCGCCCATGACCACCACCCCATCTCCCACTGCGGGACGCGCCGCAGGGAAGGAGCCGGCCATTGAGGTGGCCCGTCTGCTGGAGGCGGCCGGCCCGGAGGCGGTCGAGGTCCATCCGCGGATGCTGGCCGTGGCAGGTCACCTCACCACGACCCTCGTCGTCACCGGCTACCCGGCCGAGGTCACCCCCGGCTGGCTCGCACCCCTGCTGAATTTCCCCGCGCCCCTGGACATCGCGGCGCACATCGAACCGATCCCCAACGCGGTCGCCGCGGCCGGCCTGAAGAAGCAGCGGGCCAGGCTCGAGTCCGGCCGCCGTGCCGGCTTCGACAAGGGACACTTGGACGACCCCGATGTGGAGGCGGCGGCCTGCGACGCCGCCGACCTCGCCTACCGCATCGCGCGCGGCGAGGGAAAGCTCTTCCACGTCGCCCTGTACCTGACCGTCCACGCACCGGATGAGGCCACGCTGGCCGAGCAGGCCGCCGCGGTCCGCGCGGTCGCCGAATCGCTGCTGATGACGCTCTCCCCGACCACCTACCGGGCCCTGCCCGGCTGGCTCGCCACCCTCCCCCTCGGCATCGACACCCTCAAGATCCGCCGCACCTTCGACACCGCCGCGCTCGCCGCCTGCTTCCCCTTCACCAGCCCCGACCTGCCCTCCCACACCGGCACGGCGTCGGGGGTGCTGTACGGGTTGAACGCCTCCTCGGGTGCGCCGGTGCTGTGGGACCGCTACGGGCAGGACAACTACAACTCGATCACCCTGGCCCGTTCCGGTGCCGGCAAGTCCTACCTGGCCAAACTGGAGCTGCTGCGCCTGCTGTTCACCGGGGTGACCGCAGCGGTCATCGACCCTGAAGACGAATACGTCCGGCTCGCCGAGACCGTCGGGGGCAGCGTCCTTGCCCTGGGAGCCGAGGGGATCCGCATCAACCCCTTCGACCTCCCCGCCCCAGGCACGAGGGGCGGTGGGGACGTGCTGACCCGGAGGGTGCTGTTCCTGCACACGTTCCTCACCGTGCTCCTCGGCTGTGATCCGAGCACGTCGGAGAAGGCCGTCCTCGACCAGGCGATCCTCGCCACCTACGCGCGGTCCGGGATCACCGCGGACCCGCGCACCTGGCAGCGCACGCCCCCCACCCTCGACGACCTCGCCGCCGTCCTGGAGGACGGCGGCGAGACGGGCAGGGATCTGGCGGCGCGGCTGGTCACCTACACGACAGGCTCCCACGCCGGCCTGTTCAACGGGCATTCCACCGTCGACACCAACCGTCACCTGACGGTGTTCGCGCTGCGCCGGCTCCCCGAGGAGGTCAAGGCGCCGGCCATGCTGCTGGCCCTGGACGCGATCTGGCGGCAGGTCACCTCGCGCCCCGAGCCGGGCCGGTATCTGGTCGTCGTGGACGAGGCCTGGCGGCTGATGTGCGACGGTGCCGGGGCCCGCTTCCTGTTCCGCATGGCCAAGGCCGCCCGCAAGTACTGGGCCGGACTGGCGGTGATCACCCAGGACGCCGACGACGTCCTCGCCTCCCCGCTCGGGCGGGCGATCGTCTCCAACGCGACCACCCAGATCCTGCTGCGGCAGGCACCCCAGGCCATCGACACCATCAGCGACACCTTCCATCTCAGCCACGGCGAGCGTGAGTTCCTGGTTTCCGCCACCCGCGGCGAGGCCCTGCTGCTCACCGGAGACCGCCGCCACAAGGTGGCCCTGATCAGCGTCGCCGCGCCCGGCGAGCACGAGGTCATCACCACCGACCCCGGCGAACTCGCCGCCCAAACCACGCTGACAGACGACCCGGCCGGCTTCGACGACCTCCCCGTCGAAGACGCCTACGGGCTCCTCGACGGCGACGGGGAGTGGCAGCGGTGACCCGCCTGCGCGCCCTGGTCGAGGTGGGGCCGCCGGGAGGGCCGCTGGTCGACTTCCTCACCCACCCGCACCGGTTCGGGCCCGCCCTCGCCCAGGCCGCCCACTGGGTTCTTGCCTCCGCGCCCGTCCTCACGCCGGTGCTCATCCTGGGCGCCGCCGGGGCGGGGGCGGGACGGCGCCGGCTCGTGCGGTGGCGGCAGGCGCAGCTGCAGGCCGGCGCGCAGATGGTGGAGATCCTCGCCCCGCCGGTGGTGGCTCCCCGCGGCGGTGAAGTCCTGTGGGCGCAGCTGGCCGGGCTGCTGCGGCCGTGGTGGCGCCGGATCACCACCGGCCAGCCGCATCTCGCGTTCGAGTACTCCTGGTCGCACACCGGGCTGCGTATCCGCCTGTGGGTTCCCGGATCGGTGCCCCTCGGGCTCGTGCGGCGCGCCGTGGAGGGTGCGTGGCCCGGTGCCCACACCCGCGTCACCGCCCCCGCGCCGCTGCTCCCCGCCGGGCACACGGTCAGTGCCGGGCGTCTGCGCCCGGCGAGGCCGGACGTGCTGCCGTTGCGCACCGACCACGCGACCGACCCGCTGCGGGCGCTGCTGCAGGCCGCGACCGGCATGGCCGAGACGGAGTCGGCGTGCGTGCAGATCCTGGCCCGTCCCGCGACCGGCAGGGCCCTGCGGCGTGCGCGCCGGCAGGCACGCCGCCTCAAGGCCGGGCAGACGCCTTCCCGTCTGCCCGCCCTCACCGCGCTGCTGCTGCACCGCGCCCAACCGGCAGCCGCGACGGGGCGGCAGGACCCCGAGCACGGGGTGGCGGTGCGGCAGATGGCGGCGAAACAGTCAGGCGCCCAGTGGCAGTGCACGATCACCTACGCCGTCGCCTGTCCCGCAACGGAAGGCGGGGCCCGGGATGTGGTGCGCGGCCGGGCGCACGCGCTGGCCTCCGCCTTCGGCCTGTACGCGGACCGCAACTACCTCGCCCGCACCCGACTCCCAAGGCCCGAACCCTTCCTCACCGACCGGCAGTTCCTCCCCCGCCGGGCGGCGCTGCTGTCCGTTCCGGAACTGGCCGCGCTCGCCCACCTGCCGATCGACCCCGGTGCACCGGGGGTGCAGCGCGCCGGGGCCCGTTCCGTCCTGCCCCCGCCCTCGGTCCCGCAACCGGCAGCCGGCAACGGGGTGAAACCACTCGGCCGCTCCGACACCGGCGCCCGACGCGGAGTCGGCCTCGCGGTCCACGACGCGCGCCATCACCTCCATGTCATGGGCGCAACCGGGTCGGGCAAGTCCACGCTGATCGCCAACCTCGCCCTCGACGACATCCGCAACCATCGCGGTGTCATCGTCATCGATCCCAAGGGCGACCTCGTCACCGACCTGCTGGACCGGATCCCGGACACGAGCGCCGACCGCCTGGTCCTCATCGACCCCGACGACCCGCACACCCCGCCCTGCCTGAACGTCCTCGACGGCCACGACATCGACGTCGTCGTCGACAACATCACCGGGATCTTCCGGCGCATCTTCACCGCGTTCTGGGGACCGCGCACCGACGACGTGATGCGCGCCGCGTGCCTCACCCTCCTCAAGCACCGCGAACGCACCCGCCAACTCGTCACCCTCGCCGACGTCCCCCGCCTCCTCGGCGAGAGCGCCTACCGGCTGCGGATCGTCCCCGCCCTCAAGGACCCCGTGCTGCGAGGATTCTGGGCCTGGTACGAATCGATGTCCGAACCCTCGCGCGCGGCCGTGGTCGGGCCGGTGATGAACAAACTGCGCGCCTTCCTCCTGCGGGACTTCGCCCGCCGGGCGATCTCCGCCGGCCCCTCCACCTTCGACCTCGGCCAGGTCCTCGACGGCGGCATCCTCCTCGCCCGCCTCCCCAAAGGCGCCCTCGGTGAGGAAACCGCCCGGCTGCTCGGCTCCTTCCTCGTCGCCGGCACCTGGCAGGCCGCCGCCGCCCGCGCCCGCACCCCCGAACACACCCGCATCGACGCCACCCTCAGCATCGACGAAGCCCACAACTTCCTCACCCTCCCCTACCCGCTGGAGGACATGCTCGCCGAGGCCCGCGGCTACCGCCTGTCGATGCTGCTCGCCCACCAGCACCTCGCCCAACTCCCCCGCGACCTGCGCGAAGGGATCTCCGCGAACGCCCGCAACAAGATCTTCTTCAACGCCTCTCCCGAGGACGCCGGCGCCCTGGAACGGCACACCCTGCCCACCCTCGCCGCCCACGACCTCGCCCACCTCGGCCCCTACCAGGCCGCCGCCCACCTCCTCACCGGCGGCGCCGCAGCCGCCGCGTTCACCCTCACCACCCAGCCACTGCCACCTGCCGTCCCCGGCCGCGCCACCGACCTGCGCACCGCAGCCGCCGCCCGCACCGGCCCCCGCCCCGCCACCCGGCCCTGACCCCGGCCGTTGCTCGACGGCGCCGGTCTTCCTTATCTCTTCAGTTCCGACACCTCATCGGGGGTGAACTCCCATGCCCGCACTGCCCCGCCCCGCCTCAGGGCCCGGCTCCCGCTACACCGCACGCGCCGCCACCACCCGGCGCCGCCACCACACCCGGCCCGTGGAGGTGGCCGCGCTGGCCCGCCACCTCACCGCCCGGGACCAGTGGCTGGCGCGCATGCTCCACGAGCACCGCGTCCTGACCAGCCACCACATCCGCCACCTCGCCTTCACCACCCTCCGCTCCGCCCAGCGACGACTGCGCGCCCTCCACCAGTACGGCGTCCTGGACTCCTTCCGCCCGCTCGTGCAGTCCGGGTCGGCACCCGAGCACTACACCCTCGGCCCGGCCGGAGCAGCCCTCCTCGCCGCCTGGGCCGGCTGCGAACCGGCAGACGTGGGCTGGCGGCCCACCCACACCGGCCGCATCGCCTACTCCCCCTCCCTCGGCCACGACCTCGGCGTCAACGAACTCCTCGTCCGCCTCGCCGCCCACTCCCGCACCCACCCCGACACCCGGCTGGGACTGTGGCTCTCGGAACGGTCCTGCGCACGCCGCTGGGGAGACATCGTCCGCCCCGACGCCTACGCCCACTGGCGCGACGGCACGCACTGCCTGCCGTTCTTCCTCGAATACGACACCGGCAGCCAAACCCTGGGCCGTGTCGAGGCGAAGCTCCCCGGCTACGCCGCCTTCGTCACCGCCACCAGCACCCGGCCCGCGCTGCTCATCCACACCCGCACCGAATCCCGCGCCCAGGCCCTGCGCCGCCACCTCGCGGCCCCCGCCCGCGGCCTCGGCCTCACCATCGCCACCTCCTCCGCGGACTTCACCACCACCTCCCCGTGGGGCCCGTGGTGGTGCCCGCTCACCAACGACACCCGGCGCACCACCCTCGCCGGTCTCGCAGCCCTCTGGCCCCACCTCACTTCGGCCGGAGGCCTGGAACCCACCGACGCCGACACACCCCTCACCCTCCCCGTCCCCCCGCTCCCGCCCACCGGCGGGGAGGCGGAATGACGGCCCTGCTGGCCAAGACGATCGGCGGCATCGGCTGCACCGTCCTCGCCCTCCCCCTGCTCGCGGCCGCCGCCGTCGCCGGAGCCCTGACCCACTCCCCCGCGTCGCAGGCCAACACCCTGGTCGCCAGCGGCTACGCGCGCTCCGACATCCCACCCCGCATGCTCGCCCTCTACCAACGGGGGGCGCGCGAGTGTCCTGGCCTTGCCTGGACCGTCCTCGCCGCCATCGGCAAGGTCGAGACGAATCACGGCCGCCACCCCACGATGATCTCCTCCGCCGGTGCCGTCGGCCCCATGCAGTTCCTGCCGTCCACGTTCAAGGCCTACGCCCACCCCGTCCCACCCGGCGGGAAGAACCCGCCCACCCCCTGGGACCCCGTCGACGCGGTCCACGCCGCCGCCCGCCTCCTGTGCGCCAACGGCGCCCGCGACGGCCGTAACCTCCGACGGGCGATCTGGCACTACAACCACTCCACCGCCTACGTGAACCAGGTCCTCAAGATCGCCGACCAGTACGCCGCAGCCGACCGATCCGTCTCCGCCTCACCGACCGGCGCCGCCCGCACAGCGATCGCCTTCGCCCGCGCCCAGATCGGCACCCCCTACGTCTGGGGAGGCGACGGCCCCGCAGAAGGCGGCTACGACTGCTCCGGCCTCACCCAGGCCGCCTACCGATCAGCCGGCATCCCCATCCCCCGCGTCGCACAGGACCAGTTCAACGCAGGCCCCCGCCTGCCCCGCGGCAGCCGCCCCCAACCCGGCGACCTCCTCTTCTACGGCGACAGCCCCCACCACATCACCCACGTCGCCCTCTACATCGGCAACGGCCGCATCATCGAAGCACCCCGTCCCGGCACCACCGTGCGGGAATCACCGGCCGGCACCAACTCCCCCACCTACCAAGGAGCCACCAGGCCGGCGGCCAGGAGCAGCGGACACCGGTGAAACAGATCGCCGCCCGCGAAGCCATCAGCCTGCTCAAGACCATGACCCGCGTGCTGTGCACGGTCGGGATCCTCGCCCTGATCTTCACCACCGTCAACGTCACCCGCTTCGCCACCAGCCGCGACGTCCCGCTCCCCATCGCCATCCTCCTCGACCCGATGATCGGCACCGCCCTCGCCGGCGTCCTCTACGTCGACGCCCGCCTGGCCTCATGGGGCGTCAGCCCACCCGCCTGGTCCACCACGCTGCGCTGGGGAGCCGGGTGCACCGCAGCCCTCATGAACTCCTGGGAAAGCCTCTGGCCCGACGGCCAGATCGGCTGGCCCCGCCGAGCCGACCCCGCAGCGGTCCTCCTCCACCTCGCCCCCGCCCTCCTCCTGATCGCACTCACCGAGACGATCGCCGCCTACCGGCGCACCGTCACCGACCTCCTGGACCGGATCGACACCGACCATCGGACGGAACACGACACCGCCACCGCTCAAGAGGCCACCCGCCCGCTCACCGACGGGGACACCGCACCGACCGCCGACAGCAGCGGCCCGGACGCCGATGCACGCGTCACTGACCCGCCCGATCGCGACCCGGCAGACGTCGACCGCGACGTGTGGACGCGCGCGATCGAACTGGACGATCGGACCCGCGCTGCGACAGGAACGCCGGTCACTGTCTGGCGGCTGCGTCAGGAGCTGAGGATCGGCCCGCGCCGAGCGGCCCGGATCCACGAGCGGCTCGCCGACCGCCGGCCGATCGGCACCCACCGGCCACCGACCGACCGGCCGCTCTGACACCGCACCACACCGATCGGCTGAGCGGCGCTTGACTTCATACCCGCGCCCGAGCGTCCATGGTCGTGGCCGACCCACAGAGCCGATCACGCACCGCCGCGATCACCCCGCTCCGACGGCCACATCCGCCCGGGACACCCGCGATGCGCACGCGCCCGGCGACACCAGCAGCCCATAACGGGCCGCACCCCGGCCGGGGACCTCACCCCTTCTTCCACCACCAGGAGACGAGGCCCCACCATGTCCGACACCAAAGCCACCGACCAACTGACAGGACTGGCCCCCTACATCCTCACCGTCTACACCCAACTGGTCACCTTCACCGAACCGGCCACCATCGACGACATCGCCCACGCCGCCGGAACCGCACGCTCCAGCACGTTCAAAGCCCTCACCGCACTCGAGAAGCGCGGCCTCGCCTTCCGCGACCGCGGCGCCAAGAACGGCCCCAACCGCCGCCCCGACCTCTGGCGCGCCCCCCACACCCAACCCACCGCCCCCGAGCCCGAAGAGCCTCCCACCAAGGAGGAAGTAGCCCAGCCCACGCCAGACTCAGAGACCGTCAGCGGTACGGCCGCCGACACCCCAGAGCAGGCGGAGTATGCACCGGAGTCGGAAGAAGCGCCCGCGGACGAACCCAGGAAGAACTGCGACAGCCCCGCGCCCGACCAGGCAGCCGAAACCGCAGCCCTCGCAGTGCCCCTGCCCGCCCAGCGCACCGAATCCGCGAGCCCTCCCAGGCCCGCGCCCATGACCGCCACCGCAGGCGGGACCAAGCGCCTCGCCCCAGGCGGCCTCCGCCAACTCGTGACCGACCACCTCAACGCCCATCCCGGAGAGGCCTTCACCGCAACCCGGATCAGCCGGGTGATCGACCGCTCATCCGGCGCCATCGCCAACGCCCTCGTCACCCTCGCCAAGCAAGGCGTCGCCGAACAGGTCACCGAACGGCCCCGCACGTACCGAGCGACACCACCGCGACAGGCCGAATAGCTTCCAACCATGCCCGGGGCGGCCCCAGCCAGAAGCAGGGACCGCCCCACCTCATGGCGCACGTCGACTGTCCCGGGCTCCACGCTCAGGGGCGTACGACCGCCGCCGGCCTCCCCTTGAAACCGGTGCCCGGACCGCCCATGCGCGGCCGGGCACCGCCGCATGACTCGAACACGGTGCGCCGCGGCGCCCACGAACAGGCTCAATGCATCGCGGTGCGATACCCCAAAGGTGATCCGCACGTTGAGTTGCTGTGAGCGAAATCGAGACTCAAAGCTTGGTTCGGATCGACATCACCGCGGACACCTTGGTGGCAGCCGAGCTGGCGACTGAAGGAATCTGCGGCCTGTGGCTCGCCAGCCCGTCACCACCTCGCCCTGTACCAGGCGAAGGCGTACGGGTCACGATTCACGCGGACATCAGCGGCCGCCCAGAGGACGGCGGCTTCGCACTCCCCACATGCCCGCACCTCGGCAACGGGTGACCTGGCCGGCTCCGACGCCGCGTAGACCGTCCCCCGACTGGGCAGCCGGGGGTAGCGCGAGGCTGGTGGGAAGACTTCCGGCCTGGGCGGCTGGTACTTCGGCGCGCCAGACCGGATCGAATGTTGGCATGTCCTTGAGGACTTCGGCTCGAACCGGAGCTCCGTGTCGGCCGTGCACGTGAGGCGCTCCTGGAGACGTCTTCTCCGGTGAATGTGGTTGCCGTCGGAGTGAAGCCAGGAGCTCTCACCTCGGACGGCTCGAGTGATCCGCTACAACATGGGTTATGAAAACCATGATCATGCGGGCTGCCGTCGCGCTGACGGCTGGGCTTGCCCTGGCCACCCTGTCGACAACTGCGCACGCCGAGGGCCCAGAAAGGGCACCCGTACTCTTTCAGCTCCAGGTCGGAGTCTCGGCGCTGCAGCTCGCGACCGAGGATCGTACGGGGTACAAGCGGACCAGCTTCAAGCACTGGAACGCGGGAGCGAATCCGTCCGATGGCTGCAACACCCGTCAGGAGGTACTGATCGCCGAAGCTGTGGAGCTTGCGGCCATCGGGCCTGGGTGCACCCTGACCGGCGGGACGTGGCTTTCGTACTACGACGACCGGCTGGTGACTCCGGCCGGCTCACTCGATATCGACCACGTGGTCCCGCTGGCCGAGGCCTGGGACTCCGGCGCGTCAAGCTGGACTGCCGCAAGGCGGGAGGCCTACGCCAACGATCTCGGCCAGGGCACCTCGCTCGTGGCCGTCACCGCAAAGTCGAACCGATCAAAGGCCGACCAGGACCCGGCGGAATGGCTCCCGACGTCTCCACAGGCCTGGTGCCGTTACGGTGCGGAGTGGACCGCGACGAAGCTCCGATGGGGCCTTGCAGTCGACGAAGCCGAGCGCGCCCAGCTGCTTGAGATCGCGGCCGGCTGCAAGGAGACCATCGCCAGTTTCACCCCGGCACCGTAGGGCGAGGGCTCGAAGGCGATCACCGTCGGGGGTCCGGGCTGAACCTCCGTTGCCCGGCCCCACGCGACCAAGCAGGATCAACGATCAGCCAGCGACATGGAGACGCAATCTGTACTTCTCCAGCGGTCCGAACGGCTCAGGCGAGTATCCAGGCTCTTCAGCGTCCGCCACATCCGGCGTGGCCGCAGCCTCCGCAGAAGCTTCCCCGATTGCACGCGCACGGGCATCTGCCTCGGCCTGGCGCGAAATCGGTGCGTTGCTGCGGTGCGCCGCGGAGGGGTGTCTCTTCAGGTGTCCAAGGGCGCTGGGCGTGGTTGGAGGCGTCGCTGACGGTCCCATAGCGGGCTGCTGGGGTGCTTCGTTCGCTGTCGGCGTGTGGGGCGTGGGGTTCTGCCCCTGTCGAGTCGGCGTGCGGGGATGGCTCGTTGCTGGGGCCCGTAGCGGTAGGTGCAGTGCTGTCTGTGGGTCCAGACACCGGGCTGGGCCGACTGTTGTGGAGCATGCGAGCCTTCTCCGTTCGTCGGGGGCGAGTGCCTGGTGGTGTGTGTCCTGGAGTGGTCAACGCTCGTGGCGGTGGTGGTGGGTTGCGTCCGGATGGGGGTTAGTGGTCGCCGAAGCGGCAGGCTCGGGTGTGGGCGGGGTCAGTGGCGAAGGTGTCGGGGAGTGCGTCGGGTTTCTCGAGGGTCGCGCGGCTGAGGGGTGCCTGGGCGAGATGGGCGCCGAAGTCAGCGAGATGGCGGACTTCGGCGAGGGGGACTTGGCCGGCGCATTCAGGGCAGGTGCCGAGGAGTTCGAAGGGCTCGTCGTCGTAGTGCGGGTTTCGGGCGAGGAAGGTGTGGCTCTCGGCCGTGTCGGGGCAGGTGGCGGTGGCGATGACCGGTTCGCCAGGGTGGGTGCGACGGCGGAGGGAATCGGGTGCGGTGGTGATGTGGTCGAGTCCGATGCCGAGGATGGCGGCGAGGCGTACGGCGGTGCGGGCGTGATCCTCGCCGCGGTAGGGCCCGTAGGGGCTGAGTGCGGTGGTGGTCCGGATGAAGGCGGCGGCTGCCTGAGCGCGTTCGGTGAGTGACGTCATGGCTGTAGTCCTCCGTGGGATTCGGGCTGTGCCCGCCTGGGCCGTCCCGGCTGGTCGGGATGGCCCCAGGCGGGCGGGCGGGTCAGGGATGGGTGATGGCGAGGGCTGTCGTGGCGGCTTTGCCGATGGCAGCGGCGGCTTGGGCGGGGTCGCTGAGTTCGAGCAGGGCGCTGCCGGGCAGTGGCTGGGGGTCAGGGTCGAAGGCGAGCCAGAGGACCGCGCATCCGGCGGCTCGGAGTGTGGTGATGCGTCCGGTGGCCCTTGTGGCTTCTTGGGGGAGGTAGCGGCCGTCGGAGGCGATGACGAGGAGGCGGCCGGTTCCGGGGGCGTTGAGGTCGAGTGCGGCGGTGAGTGCGTCGCAGGCTTCTGCGAGGCTGTGGCCGCCGCCACTGGCGTCGAACTGAGTGACGTTGGTGGGGGCCTTGCCGGGGGTGGTGATCGCGGTGAGTGTGGCGCGGTAGGCGATGGTTGCCGTGCGGGAGTCGGGGTCGGTGAGGGCGGCGGCCTTGGCCACGATCCAGGCGGCCGAGGCGATCGGGGCGGTGGCCCGGTGCATGGAGCCGGAGACGTCGACGGCGATGCCGACCCGCAGGGGCGGGGTGGGGCCTTGTCGCCGCTGGGTGTGTGTCCAGGGCTGGGCGGTGGGGATGGATCCGGCGGCCTTCTGGGCGTCGTAGGCGAGGGCTCCCCGCATATTGAGGCGTCCGGGCGGCGTGGCGGAGGTGCTGACGGTGACGGTGCGTTCGCGGTAGGCGGCGGTGCGCAGTGCGCGTGCGAGTTGTCCGGCGGCTGACTTCTCGGCGGCTGTGGGCGGGCGGGTGCCGATGACCGGGGTGATGGTTCGGCGGCGCCTGCTCTGTTGGCCTTCGGGCAGGTAGGGCTTGGCACTGGAGTTGAACACCTTCTCGGCTGTTCTGGCTGCCTGCCGCGCCTGCGCGGCCTGTTCGGCCTTGGCCTGTTTACGCGTTCGGGCTGCGGTCTCGGCCTTGTTGTTGACCTCGATGGTGCTGGTCACCTGGGCGATGGCTCCGGCGAGTTCGCCTTTGAGGCCGGTCGGGTCGGGTGCGGGCTCGTGGCCGGTCGGTTCGGTGCCGAGGGCTGTGCACCAGGCTGCGGCGTGGGCGAGCATGCCCTGCTGGTCTTCGTCGCCGGTGTAGTGGGCGGCTTTCCAGATGTCGGCGAGGGTGGCGAGGAGGTCCGGCCCCAGGACTTTGCTGACGGTCTCCTGCAGGGGTTCGGTTTCCTCGTCGGTGAGGATTCCGGCGTCGCGCCTCGCGAGGATCAGTCCGGCGGCTGTGGCCGCGCGCCATGTGTCGGTGACCGTCTCGGGGCTGCAGTTCTCCATGACCAGGCTTGTCACGGCAGCGCGGAGCCAGCGTCGGTCGTCGGGGCGCCGGTTGAGGTGTGCGTGTTCGGCGCGGGACTCCTCGAGGATTTCGGCAGCCGCTCCCTGGGCGGTGCGGTGTAGGGCGGGTGGGGTGGTCCACCGGCTGTGGGCGGCGTGGGCGGCTTCGTGGGTGAAGGCGCCCCAGACTTCTGGGTAGTTCTCCTCGTCGCCGGTCCGGGCGGGGTTGATGGCTGTGGGGTGGGTGGGTGCGAAAAGGTTCGCGTCCACCTCCAGCTGGGCGGTGACGGGGTAGAAGGCGGCCGGGGCTCCGGAGCGGGTGCCGGGTTGGCACGTGACGATCACGTCGTCACGTCCGGCGAGTTCGGGGAGTCGGGCGGTGAGGGCGGCGCTGATCCGGAGCCAGTGTGCGGCGCGCGTGCCGAGGCGGGGCTCGTAGGCGGGGCCGCCGTCGTCTTCCCAGCGGGCCAGGGCTTCCGAGTCATCGCTCGCTGCTGGGGGGTGGGGCATCAGGTGGCTGAGGGCAGGCATGGGATGGGTCCTTCCGCAGGCTGGGGTGGAGGGCGGGCTCGGGGCCCGGCCCCGGATCGGCCCCGGGGCCGGGCCGGGGGTCAGAGTTGGCGGCCGAGGGCGAGGGCTGTGACGGTTCGGCCGGTGGCTTTGGTGACGATCTCCGCGACCGTGTCCCGGTCCTCGAGGGGCGCGATGCCGACCAGGTTCGCGAAGGCGGCTTCTTCGCCGAGTACGTCGGTGATCTTCTGGAAGGCGATCAGTTCGCGTAGTTGGGGGGCCCAGCCGGTGTCCCCGGCCTGCTGGAGGGTGGCCAGGTTCCGTGCGATCCGTACTGCGGTGCGGTTGATCTTCAGGGCGGCTGCGAGGTCGTAGTCGGAGCCGACCTGGATCTGCATGCTGAACCGGCTGGCGAGGGCCTCGGTCAGTACGGCACCGTGGACGCCGGGGTTGTGACCGGCGATCACGTAGAAACCTTCGGTTGCGGTGATCGTCTCGCCCTTGTGTGCCTTGACCTGGATCTGCCTGCGGCCGTCCATGGCCGGGTACAGGGCTGCCAGGACTTTCGGGGAGATCAGGGTCGCGTCGTCGAGGAGGAGCGCCCGGCCTTCCTGCATGGCGGTGATCAGTGGACCGTAGACGAACTCGTAACCCCCCTTGGTGTTCTGGGTGTATTCCCCGATGAGGTCACCGACGGTGGTGTCCCCGTCCCCGGCGACGGTGATCAGGTCGGAGAAGGCGGCCTCGATCAGGGAGGTCTTTCCGGTGCCCGGCGGCCCGTACAGGAGCACCGGCACGTTCGCGTCCCGCAGTCGCTGCAGGGCTTCCACGTCGGGGAGGTTGGCGAGGGAACGGGGGTGGTAGTGCTGGCCGTTCGGGCGGCTGACGGGCTGCGGGCGGCCCGACGGGGCGGTGGTGAGGGACTGCGGGGCCGCAGCTGGTCGGGGCACTGAGGGTGTGGGGCTCGGGGTGTTGGGCAGTGTGGAGCTGGTCCGGGCAGCGTGGGCGGTGGCGGTGTTCGCCTGGTACATGCGTGGTTTGATCCCCTGCCGCACTGCCTCGCCCCGGTGCAGGAGGGTCTCGCAGGCATTGCCAACTGCGCCGCCCGAGTGCCCCAGCGTCTTGGCGAGGTCCGTGACCGTGAACCAAGCGGTCGGGTTCGCCGACATGATCTGGGCGACGGCCGCCCGGAGTTCCCCGGGGCGGGCCTTCCCACCCGCTCCTGCCTGCGGGACCGAGGACGGCTGGGAGGTCGTGGGCGAGCTGGGCGGGGCAGGGGTGGAACTCATGTGTCTCAAGCCTTTCTCGGCGCCGGGCCCGCTTTTCGATACCATGGACCCGCACCCCATTTTTGGGCGCACTTGTCCCGCGATTCGAATTCGGGCAGATTTCCCTCGATTTCCTTCTTCCCGCACTTCCGGGAACAATTCAAATATAGCTCGACACGAACACATCCAGGGCTGACAAATAGGCTTGGAATTGCTGGAATTCTCGTGAATTCACGACGGGAATTCAGAGAAATGCAATGTGGCACGACACAAGGTGTCGTGCATCCCGCCGCGCACAACGGATCGGCAGGCTCAGCCGTGCGCAGTCGCGGCGGCACCGGCGTGGGACTTCAGGCCAGATGCGTGCACGCCGGTCCTCCTATAGCAGGCAGGTGCCATCGCCCCTCGGGGCAGAAGCCGGCCAGGCCGGGGAAACGGAATGAAGAAGGACGCGAGTAGAGATGCAGATACCACGAGGGCGCTGCGACGAGTCGCCTCACGAAGCCGGCGGGGCGGCAGTCAGTAGATCGGGATGCATAGAGCACCGATTTACAGTCGGCCCCGCTAGCTGCTGGCTCGCAGACCGCATGGCCTGCGGCAATGAGGGGACGGGGGCGTCGCATCCAAGGACGACCGTAGAAGCGACGCTCGAAACGACCACCGGGACGACAGACGAATCTCCTTGAAGAATCGAAGGACGTCACGCGCTCGAAAGCGCTGCCACCGATTCTTCTCGGTGCACGCCAAGATTGCCCCCTCAGCTTCGCGACAGTGCCCCGGGGGCAGGCGGCGCTGCCCTGCCTGTTGCGCCAGGGGCGGACGCCCGATGGGAAGGGCTGGAGGGACAGACCTATCCGTGTCGAGCGTGCCCAGTACGGGCGTCACCGGGATCCGGATCGTTGACCTGGTCCCGCTCACGCCGCCGACTCTGTTCCGCGGTCCGAAGCTGAACTGCTGATCCGAACCTGACCGCCACCCGAGCCCTCCCAGGTTCACGGAGCGGGAATTCTTTCACCCCGAGCAGTACGCTTGACGGAACCCCTTGTGTGGTGTGGGACAGGAAGGACACCTCCGTCCGACAGGTCCCGCACAGAGATGAGAGGGCCAGAGCACACCGCATCCAGCAGTTCTCGTTGAGCAGGTTCCTCTTGCACCAGCAGTCCGAGGATGTTGAGCAGCGTGAGCAGCTCTGTCGTCCACTCGGGAGACCATCTGCGGGCCACCACATGGTCGAGTTCTAGTCGTCGCTTACCTGCCGGCTCCTTCCGGCGATAGCCAAACCACTTGTCCAGGACGTTCATCCCGGAGACCTGATAGCGCCTGGTGGATGGCGGAACCGGCGCGATGCATCCCGATCCGATCCATAGCCGTTGCTCCTCCGGCTCGTATCGGAGGGCCTGCGGCATCCCTTCCTCGGTGTCGGGTATCTCCACGACACAGCGGGGACGTCCCGACGGAAGTCGCAGCATGTCGCGCGGACGACTGTCGGTGTGGTCCGCGAAGCGGTCTCCGTACGTATGCAGCCACAGCACGTGGCGGCCGATGCGAACCGCGCGGTTCCACAGATGAACATCATCAGTCAGCGGCACTCGGACGCCAGGGTCCTCGAGGTTCTCCCGGAACCGCTCGGTATAAGCGGGATGCGAGACAAGCCCAGCGACGTAGGCCAGGAACTCTTCGGGCGTTACCCGCGTGGCAAGTCGTTGTGAGAGCACCTGCAGGAGGACGGGGGCGATGTTGGGGAACTCGCCCTGCGCATCGCGGTAGAGCGGCCGGACACAGCCGCTGCGTCCGTTGAAGTAGTCCATGTCCGGGATCAGTGCACTGAACACGAGGGCCGGTCCGTTGATGACAGGGTGGGCGTTCTGTTCCACGGTGAACACCTGATGGTCGCCCCGAACGCGCCAAAGATCGGGCCGGGCGACGACCATCAGGCGGTGGTCCGGCATGACCACCTGCCGGTCGAAGGACCGGTACCCGATCTGGACAGGATCGGGCTGAAGACGCCGCTCCTGTCGTAACGGAGTTGCGTCATACCCGGTCGTGCCGGCAAGAGGCTCCACTCGGCTGTCGATCGTGCGGTCCCTGGCCTCTCCGAAGAGTCTCCTGCGCTCGGACGCGTCGGCGCTGAGGAAGATCCGCCATCGCTTGTGGAGGGTCGCCTCATCTGGTGCGTAGACCCAGACCCGGCCGGGCGTCACCCCGCGCGATGACCACGGCATCAGGTCTCTGAGAAGGGGTGCGCTCATCCACAGGTCGTCTCCTTCAGGGAGGAAGGGGTCCGTGTCCCCTGTGGCGCAATCCCGCCACTCCGGATCGTCGAGGGTCACCTCGAGCAAGCGCTGGGCCTTTTCGTTTCGATGCCCGTGCACTTTCAGGTGGTGTACGAGAGCACTGCCTTCGCGACGGTCGCCTCGTCGACGCACGAATACTGCGATGCACAACTCCTGGGCAACGTCTGGGAAGAGACGGTTCGCCACGGCGGATCGTTGACCTTCGGGCGAGAGGTCGATGACCCACCCTTCGTCGGCCACTGTACGCAGGTAGCGGCGCATGCCGGCGAAGGCGCGGCTCTTCAGCCAGGCTTTCGGCGTTATGTAGGCAACCACACCGAACGGTGCGTCCTCATGGGCGTCGAAGACCTTCCAGGTCGCCCAGCGCCAGAAGAAGACGTGGAGGTTGGAGAGCTTCGACTCGTAGGTACCGTTCCCGGCCAACCGGAAGGCGTCGAGCGGTGGTGCCTCGCCGACGTTCGGATCGCCTGCCTCGATCCATTTTCCCGCGCCTTGAGTAACGGCATCGTGGGGTGGATTGCCGATGACTACCATGACACGCTCGTCTCGCTTGACTTTGTTGGCTTGTCGGCGGGACTCGGCGAGAGGGCGGTAGGTGTGGGGGATCCAGTTGAATTCGGCCCTCGGGTTGTCGAGGGTGTCAGCTACCAGGAGGCGCAGTCCTTGCCTCGGTGCAGCGGATCCGTAATCTTTCAACAGCGCGTGCATCCGGAGATCCGCCACGGCGTACGGGCCGATTTGCCGCTCGAAGCCAACGATTCGCTGGCCAACCATCTGTCGAAGCCTCGGCCCGAGTGCGCCGGCCCCTTCCTCTTCGGTAATGGTGGCTGCTGCCCGTCTGAGGATCGACAGCAGGAAGGTGCCCGTTCCCATGGCAGGGTCGACGACGACCACTTCTGATGACGCAAACCCGGTCTGGATCCCGAAGGACCTCTTCAATATCGCCTCGGTGAGGCGAACCATGGCATCCACCACACCGTGCGGTGTGTAGTAGGAGCCGGTGCGCACACGAAGCTCACGATCGTAGATCTGCAGGAAGTCCTCGTACAGCAGGAGGTACGAGTCGCCGGAACCGTCGTCGAGGCGGCTCCACTCGACTGCGCCTACCACCCGCAGCAGCGTGTCGAGGGTTGTGCGTAGGCCTGTGGTCGCCGACTCCTCGGTGAGGACATCGAGTGCCTTCCCCATCAGGGAGTGCCGCTTGCCCAGTTTGGTAGCGATGGCGTGGACAGATTCGCCCTCAAAGGCGATGCCCTCGACCCTTGCAAGCAAGAGGGCAAACACCACTGTCTGACCGAACTGTTCGACGAACTCGTCGTCGGTAGTCTCAGGAAAGAGGAGTCGTCGCCACTCTTCGGCTATCTCTGTGAAGATCCGCCGGCGTCTGCCGGCCTTCTCCTGGGCCATCGACTCGGCCACCTCGTCGCACAGGAGGCGGCAGAGGCCGGCCACGGATCGAACCAGCTGCGTAGTCGTGCGGGGGGGCTTGGGCTGCCACGTGAGAAAGTCGTGGAGCAGCCTGGCGAGCGCCCCTCCGTCCGGCGTGAGCCGGGCCCCCGATGTGAGGACTGAACCCTTCATCTGGGCAAGCGACCCACTGAGCTGCCCGCTACGGTACAGCGCGAACTCGTCCCCATCGCAGTACAGGACGTTGGGCAGCAGCCGTAGCTTCTCCCACTGGGCAGCGCTCTCCCCGGTGTACAGGGAGGGGTCAGCTCCACGGCCCGGCTTCTTCAGTTCTATGTAGCCGACGAGGACTCCGTCGACCGACACCGCGTAGTCGGGCCTTGCTCTCAGGTCTACGAGCGGGACTTCACCCGCCAGTGTGACGGTGAACCCGAGGCGTCGCCCGACGGACCGTATCAACGTCTCCAGCGGGCCGCGAAGTTGATCCTCCTGCCAGCCGCCGCCTTTCAGCTTCGGTGTGACCTCGGCCCCAAATGCGGAAACTGCTATTCGCACGGCTTCTTCGTAGGTGCCGCGCCTCCTTGCTCGTACCACCATGCCGCCCCCTGATGGTCAAGCGGCCGACGGCACTCGTGCGGACCTCACGGCCGCACCTTGCTCTCGAACACGCCGGGGCACTCGCCCCGACACCTCTCTCTTACCGAATGTAAACAGCCGAACGCTGATTGTGAAGGGTGCGTCACCAGCGTTCGCCTGGCGAAGCGTCCTCGTTCTCTCATCCCGGTAGCGGGCGGCACTGGTCGCGGGCTTGTCGATTGCATCGAGGTTCGGTGCAGCACGCGAGCCTGGACACGACCATCGGCCCCGTAGCTGTGGAATGGGCAGCAGCCTCATCGACCTGACTGCCCGGGTTATGGCTCCTGGGCCATCCGAACGTGTCCGACCGGACGGTCCGACCGGGCACCCGAACGCCTCTACGCTGGAGCACCTTGAAGAAGGTCGCCGCCGTCGGCAGCGGAGGCAGCGGCAAGTCGTAACTGGCACGCGAGCTGGGCATGATTCTCGACGCCCCGGTCACGCACCTGGACGCCGCGTTCTACGACGACGGGAACACGCTGGCCACGGAGGAGTTCCCCGCCCTGCAGCGAGACCCGGTCGCGCAGTCGAAGTGGGTGATCGACTGGAACTACAACTCGACGCTGCAGATCCGGCTCGAAGCCTGCGACACGGTAGTCCTGAAGGACGTCTCGACCGTGGCCGCGCTGTACGGGATCTTCTCCCGACAGATCCGGCACGGTGATGGGCACAAGAGCTACGGAGTGCACAACTGCATCCACTGGGACGTAACCAAGTACGTGGCGACGTGCCGCCGCAAGAAGCGCCCCCGTGTCATTGCCAAGATCGAGGAATTCGCCTCGGGCCGTGCCGACGTGGTCCTGCTGTCCAACCGGAGGCAGACGCGCCGCCGGCTGCGACTGATCGCCCCCGAGCAGCGCCGCACTCCGAGCCGCCGGGGGAGGGGCGCTGCATGACCGGCAGGAGGCTATACACGACTGGCCGACAGTACCCGCCGCGTCGGAATCCGCCCACACGGCCGAGCTGGCCATCAGCGGACTGTCACGAATGGGGTCCGATACGCCACTCATCACCCGATCGGCGTCGTGGCACGGCTCTCCGACACGCTTCTGCGGGTAGAGGCCACCGACGCTAGCCCAGGATCTGGCTCTACACGGTGATGGTGCATCCCCGACACCAGGGCAGGGGCTACGGCCAGGACCTAATCGCCGAGGCCGCCGGCCCGCACGCGGGATGAGCCTGATCGCCCGCGCGGTCGTGCCCGACTTGCTGGCCGGGCGGTCGCCGGATCGGAGACCGCCGCATAGAGCAGCACTTCAAGGTGTACGAGGCCTTCGGCGCTGGCGTCCGCGTGAACGACCACGGGTACGTTGTCGAAGCGGGGAGTGCGGTCCGTGGCAGGCATGGTGTCGCTAATTCTGCTGTTCTCCTCGCCCGGGGAGGCGATCGCCGCGGTGCTGCGCGTCGTAGTCACGGATACTCCACTGCAGCTGGGGCAGCCGGACCGCGGCGAGGGCACGAACCGCTCGATTGGATAGGCTCCTTGAGATCAACCAGCTACGGGGAGGCGTTCGTCCATGCCAGATCAGACTCCGGATTCAGTCACCGAGCACTTCGGGCCGGACGGGATGCGGCGACTGACTCTGTCGAGTCTTGGTGCTGCCGTACAAGATGACGTGCGTGCTGTTCTGGAGCAGGTCGGCGTGCCCTTGAGTGTGACTCCGTATTTTAGGGCTGCGGCCGAATCGGACGGTTTGACCTTGGGCCTGCACGCCGGGCATCACGGGCTGCGTTGCGGCGAGTCGCAGGCGGCCTGGGTGCGCGTCGGTACGGACGGCCTGGCCCACATGGCAGTCAGCGCGGACGGTGTGGTGCAGGCGGTCTTCATGGACCGTGTGGAGCCGAGCATGTTCGTGAACTCGACCGTATCGGCGTTCGGTCAGTGCCTGGCAGTCCTGGACCGGCGCTTGGGGGTGATCGCTGCCTCGACGGATCTTGCCGGTGGGGCGGCCGCGTTCCGAGAACTCAACGCAGAGCTGCGCCTCATCGACCCCGGCGCGTTCGAAGGGCGCGAATACTGGTGGCCGCGGGTACTGGACGATGTACGCCACGCGCTCAACATTGGCTTCTCTGCGGCGATCGAATACGTGGATGCGAGCGGGCAGAAGCACATCGTCACGGACGCGACCGGTCCGGGGAAACTGCATCCGGAAGAGCTGATCTGGCATCAGCTCAAGGATGCTGGCGTCGATGGGCAGCAGGTCAGGCGTGTGTACTGCGAGTTGCAGGCGTGCATGATGCCCGGGCACTACTGCGCCGCGTGGATGGCGATGGAGTTCCCCAACGCGCAGTTCACGCATAGCTTCGACTACGGGGATACGGCTGAGTCCCGAGAGGAAGGACTCAAAGGGTTGATCCGGTATACGGCGGAACAGGCGTCCCGGTGACCTCGGCTGTGTGGTCACCGCCTCCAGCGGGGCGCGAGCCTGCCGGTGCGGCGATCCTGGGATGGCTGCGTGACCCGCATGCCCCGCGCATCTGCGTGATCAGCGGTGATGAGGATTGCGGCAAGTCGATGTTCTTGTCGTGGCTCGTTGAGCAAGCCACGCAGCCGAATGTCAGGGTTGAGCGCCGCGTCCACGGACTCGTTCCCCTGGCCGGGCATTCGGCCTTAACGGCCTCTTGGCTGCTGGCCGAGCAGTTGGGCTCGGCAGCGCGCACGCCTGGCGATCTGATCGCCACAATGGCTGCTGACAGGCGCCGCACCGTGATCGTCTTGCCCGACTTGCATCACTCGGCCGCACCTGAGGCGATAGAGGGGCTGATCCGTGCTCTGGCCCGGTTGGAGCACGTTCGCCTGATCGTCGAGACCCGTGAGATATCCGCGGAGCTGTCGGCCCTGGCCCCGGCTGTGATGGATCTGGGCGCCGCCCAGTGGCGCGACGAGAAGCGCTACGCGGTGTGGGCGGCGTCTGCACCGTCTCCAGAGCCGGACACGCTGCCTGGCAATCATCAGGCTGCTCCTAATCTTGATGATCCCAGCTCGGTGTGCCGCATTGATCCGTTGCAGGTCACGGCCTTTTACGAAGTTGCCGAGGGCTCTCACGGAGGTTTGCGTGCCGCGTGGCTGCGTGCCGGCGGCGCCTTGACGCGTCCCTGTCCTCCACACGAGAGGGCCTTGGTGCTGTGGACAGCCCTTGGCGATGACGCTGATCCACGGTTGGCGGACGAACTGCGGACCCTATCCCACGGTGCGGGATGGACAGTGCGCTGGAAGCGGGTGCGCGGCGACATCCGTCCGCCGTGGCCCGGGCCCGCCTTGTCGCTGGGAATGGGCGTCGGTAAGACATCAGGCAGCGCCGCGGTAGTCGACCATCAGGGCATCGTCCGTCTCATCACGGCAGAAAGCGGCCAGGCACAAAGTCGCCTACCGCAAGCGGCCCCAGGGGCCACCGCAGTGGCCCTCGGAAGGGACGGAAGCGTGGCTGTCTTGGACCGCCACGGGCACCTGACGCTCCAACAGAGTCCGACCGTTCCGCGCTCCACGGGCATCGCCGGCCTGCTGGAGACCGAAGCAAAGCCCTTCGAACGGCTCGCTGCCACCGTCGAAGTCTCCGCTACCGCCATCGCTTGTGTCGGTGACGCCTTGGTATATGGGGACGGCGCCGGCGCGGTGCGTGTGGCGACGCTGGTCGGCGACACCACAAATGTCGCCCACGAGGTGCTGCACACGGGTGCGGTAGCGGCCCTGGCCGGGATTCAACTGGCTGAGGGAGCCATTCTCGTCTACAGCGGAGGTCAGGACGGTCGCGTGCGTATGTGGGCTCCTGACCGGGCTCCGCTGACTACTGCGGTGCGCGAGAGGGACTGCGCCGTGACAGCTCTGTCCGCTTCCCAGACATCAGATGGGCCCGTGCTGGTGATCGGCTGGGATGACGGACTGTTGGAGTACTTGGCTGTGGGTGCCGAGCCCGCTGAGCGGTTCTTCCGTCCTGGGGCGCCCGTGCGATCAGTGGCGGCATTGGCAGACGGCGACGTCTTGGTGGGGACCGACGAGATGTTGGTGTGCCTCACACCGTCCTGAGGCCGGTGAGGTGGCTTGATGTGATGCCACGCGCGTTGACGTGGCGTCACGTTATGGCCTACGCAGGGAAGACTGCTGTGTCACGGGGGAGATGAAACGCGTGGGCAAGACGCTGCCGGATGAGCTCGTAGAGGTTCTTGACCTTGTTGGCGTCGCCTGGCCGAACATAGACGAGGACGAGGTCCGGAGCACGGCCAAGGACTATCGACACCTTGCCGAGGGCATCAACGATGCGATCACGCAGGGCAATCGGGCCTGCGCTCACATCGTCAGCGGCAAGAGCAAGGGCAAGACGGTTCAGGCCATCGACCGGCGCTGGGGGAAGCTGAGCACCAAAGATCTCAAAACCTTCTCCAAAGCCCTGGACGACCTGGCGGACGCTCTCGACGACTGCGCAGGTTTCATCGAGGGCTGCAAGATCGCCTGCATCACCGAACTGGGTGCGACAGCGGCCACCGCCACCGCCGGCGTGATCGGCATGTTCTTCACCGCCGGTCTCAGCGGCCTACTGAGCGCTGCCGCGATCGCTGCGTGCCGGATCGCCCTGCACGAGGCGATCGACTACGCAATCGGCCAGATCACGGAGGTTGTGACCGACAAGATCGAGGCAAAGATCCTCGGGAAGATCGAAGGCCTGTTCACCGACGTGCTCGACGCCCACGACGACGGCAAAGCGGGGAGCTACCTGTCCGGAACGGCCGACATGGCCACGGACTTGGCGATCGAGTTCGACGACTTCGACAAGGCCTCTGGCGGCTACGACGAGACCAAGCGAGACTTCGACAAGAAGAAGTCACTGCACAAGGCCGGCGGCGGCAATCGGCGCGGCTCGGTGAAGAAGGACAGCCGCTTTCACAAGCTCGCCACCGTCATGGACAAGGCTGAGGACGCCGTCGACAAGAAGGCCGACGAAACCGTTCACGTGCTCGAGAAGCACGGAGCCGACATCGACAAGGCAAAGAAGGAACACAAGAAGAACGACAAGAAGACCAAGGAAGACATCGACGCCTGCAAGGACGTCCGCACCTACCTACTGGACGCCGACGGAACGGTGCGGCGCCTGGAGGCTGACGGCGATCTGAAGGCGCTCGACAGCACGGACAAGCAGCGATTGGACGGTATCCTCGACGACGGCAAGGCATACCGGCCCTCCACCCGGGCGGAACGTGAAGCGCTCAGCGTCGCGGACACGCACACGACGAAGGTGCAGTCGACCAAGGTCGACCCCTACACCGATGAGCTTGGTCAGGCCACGCAGTTGGCCCGGTACGCCCGCAACGACTACAACGGGAACAACTACGCCGCCGGGCGCTACATCGACCCCGACGGGCGCGGAGAGAGCATTCTGGTCGGCTACTCCGAGAAGAGCCTGCACTCAGAACGGTCGATCGGCTACCCCCTCCTGAACAACGGCAAACAGGACGGATTGAAAGAAGTATTCACAGAACGAGAGCCATGCCAGAAACGCCCCCGTTGCGACGCATGGTTGGACAAATACTTCAAGGAAGCCGATACCGTCCATCACACCAACACCTATGACCAGAATGTCAGTCGACACAAACGCGACATCGAACACCAAAAGTACATGGAGGAGCTGAAAGCTCACCACGGCCGGTAGAATCGATAACCAGCCACCCTCACACAATGCAAAGGCTTCAGCATGAACTTCGTCGTGTCCCCGGACGAGGTGCGCACCGCGTTCGGACTGACGGGTGTCGTCTACTTCCCCCGCTACAGCAATCCGCACCACCGGATGAACGACCGCGCCGCACTCTTGCTGAGCAGCATCGGCCTCCCGGACACCGAATGGTTCATGTCCAGGGCCAGCCTCCGCGCGGACGACTCCATCAACCTCAACGAGTGGTACGCCAACAAGGGAACAGTACCCAAGGAGTGCCACGACTGGCTGGTGCTCGGCATGTTCGCCGACACCACCCTCGCGCTGGCCCCGGTCACGGGCACGGTCTACGCCCTCGGTGACGGAGAAGGCCACCTCATCTATACGGCGATCCACCGCGACGTCGAATCGCTCGTCTACTCCCTGACCAAGTTCCAGCTCCTTCAGCAGGAGCTGGAAGACGGTGACTGCGATGATGCGGAGGACCGCGTCGACGCACTCCGCACCGCGATCACTGCATTCGACCCTCTCCCCTTTGCGGATGAGGAATCGCAGTGGCACCTGACCTTCGAAGAAGTCATCGACGGCATTTGGTAGCAGCAGCACGAACTGCGAAGCGTGGTCCCCACGGTGAACGCCGCATCGACGTCGCCTGTGGTCGTGCCGTGCTTCCTCACGCCTTTCCGTCGCGGCGCAGTCCGGATAATGTTTGCTGAGGAAGCCGGCGAATTCGTCTCGCCGACAGACGATTGCGTCGAGGAAGAGCGGGCCAGGGCCTGGCCCTGCTCGATCCAGTCCTCAACTCGGGCGAGTTCCGGAGCTCACCGTCGATCTCCGCCCGCCGGTCGGCCAGCCGCCGCGGCGATACCCCCTGCAACGCCGAGTACGGTCAGGTCAGCGACGAACGCCTCAACCACCGCTCCGGGACGGTCACGCGATCCGATCGCTACTACGGGCAGGCTGATGCGGGTCGGCGGCCGTTCGGGGGCCGCGTCGGCGGCGAGGGCGGCCAGGAAGGCCAGGGCGAGCATGGCGAGCGTGATGTGCCGGTGCCATGAGGTCCAGTGCCTGACCTGGTAGTGGTCGAGTCCGACGTGGCCCTTGGAGTCCTGGAAGCACTCCTCGATGCTCCAGCGGACACCGCGACGCGGACCAGCTCCGACACGGGCATTTGGGTGGGTGACCAGCACAGATAGAAGGCGAGTTCGCCGGTCGATCGGTTGCGTCGGACGAGCAGGTGCCGATGTGGATCCAGGCCCAGTCGTAGTATCGCGGCCCTTTGCGCCGTTTCCGGCGCTGCGCCGCTGCCAGGCCGTGGCGGGCAGACGACCGGCGCCAGTGTCCGCGGACGGGAGTGCGGCCGTGGTTGATTGTCATCCGCGTCGAGCAGGCGACGGCCAAAACGTAGCCGATGCCGCGTGCCTCGAGGGCAGCGCGGAGGTGAGGATCCTGTCCGTAGGCTCCGTCGCCGGTCACCCAGGAGGCGCCGAATCCGGCGTCCAGCGCGGCTTCGATCATCTCCCCGGTCAGACGGGGTTTGGTGGCGAACTCCACCGCCTCGGGTATCCCGTCCGTGTCGCGAGGACCGGCCCTTCTTCAAGAAGCCGGTCTCGTCGACGACGAGAATGCCACCGTCGGTGCCGAGGTGTTCGGCGGCGTAGGCACGCAGGTCGTCGCGGACGGCGTCGGCGTCCCAGCGGGCGCCGCGCACAGGCGCTGCATCGGCCCGGGCCGCGTATGGCCCGCCTGTTCAGCCAGCTGCCAGCAGTTCTTCCGTTGCAATCCGACAGCAGCCCGAACAGGTAGGAGCGGGCAGCGGCCCGGGGCTCAACCGCCTAGCCAGCCCGCGATCCGAGCCACGACCTGGTCGAACATCGCCCGCCAGCGGGCAGGGGATACGCCGGCCACCGCACGAACTTCAGGATTCCACCCAACCCCCGATGATCACGCGGTGGCCGTCCCTGCTGCGAGCGGGCAGTGTTCACTCGTCGTAGTACTCACAGTCGTCGGCCTGGACACGCGCCCCCAGCACCCGCGCGAGCTCCCGCATCTTCTTGAACAGAATCTCATCTTGTTCTTTATGGTGTGACCGCGTCGCGTTCGGCTTTGGTCTTGGGCCGCTTGACTGTTTTGCCCACGTCGTAGCGGGTGGCGGGGTGCCGGTTCTTCGAGCCGAGCGGTCTGCCGGGGCCGGGTCTGTTGGGTTTCGGTGCACGGGCCGGGCAGGGCAGGGCAAGTTACCGCGGAGGTTCCTGAACCCTCGGCGGACTCGGGCGGGGGTGAGCCGTCCGGGCTCGGCCGGCTTCTCCCAGGGGCGGCGGAGGTCAGCGGCGAGTGGCCGGGTGAGGCGGAGTTGCGTGTGGGCGGCGATGACCAGCCAGGTCCACCGGTCCGCCGCCTCGGGGGTGCGAAGTTTCGGACGGGTCCAGCCCAGCGTCTGCTTGATCATCCGGAAGGTGTGCTCGAGATCGAATCTGCGAAGGAACGCCTGCCAGCGCAGGTCGACGTCCAGCCGGATCACGGTGCCCTCGATGACGGGCAGTTCGCCGGTGTGGTCAATCCACGCGGAGCGGGTGGTCAGCCGGGGATGGATGCGGTCCCAGGCCATCACGCGGGCGGTTCCGTAACGGTCGGTGACCTGCACGGTCGCGGCATCGGGCTCGCCCCAGGTGTCGGGCTTGGCGAAGCGGAACTCCTTGCCGCGCTTGGGCGGCCGCCCGCCCTGTGGCGGCGAGACCCACGGAACCGGGACGGGCTTGCGCATCACGCGGTCCGTGCGCATCCGCCCCAGCACCTCCACAGGCAGTCCTTCCAGCAGGTAGGCCATGCGTGGGGCGTCGTAGCCGGCGTCGAAGACGACCAGGATGTCGCGGTCGCCCACCGTCCAGCGGCCCATGTCGATGAGGTTCTCGACCACACGACGGACCTGGGCCGCGGTGACCTCGGCGACGTCATCGGTCGGCCCGAGCCGTAGCCCGTCCAGGATCTGGCACCATGAGGTCCGGCCCGACTCCAAAGCGGCGACGAACGAGTAGGGCCAGCCGGGCACGAACTGATCCGAGGACCGGCCGCTGCGGCCGTAGACGTGACAGAACAAGCGGTCCGGACTGGTCGGCGCGTCGGGTCGGAGCCAGTGGGTGACATCCACCGCCAGGACCAAGCGCCCGTCGGTGGCCTCGGGTTGCGGCAGCCCCGCCAGCACCTGCCGCAACCGCGGCACATCCACGTTCCCCCGGTTCAGCGCGTCGTACATCGCACCGTGCCCGCGTCGATGCTCGGCCGTCAACGTCAGATCCACCGGCGTGGTCACGGAACCATCCGCGCACAACAACGCGTCGGTCAACTCGAACAGCGCGTCCCCGCGCCCGGTCAGGCAATCGAAGAAGTCGTCCCGGAAGTGTGAAGCCACCGCGAACGCTTCTTGCCTGACATCGTGATGCAGCAGACTCATTCCCCCACGGCCTTCGTACTGGTCAAGTGCCTCTTTCGTCGGAGCACAGGATCAGACGGAGGCCGTGTTCACGTCCCCACAATCCCCGTACGAGCGATCACGTTCGGAGCGTCGTTCGAGGTCACACCTTAAAGAACAAGCTCATCCGGGCTCACAGAGCCCAGTCGGTTCCGGGTCGGCGGGAGTCCAAGCACCGGGGCTGGCGCGGGGTGTCGCCGCCTGATCAGCCGCTGGACGGACGCGGTGCGAGATGCCGCGAGACGACTGTACGTATCCTGTCGATGTCCGCTCCGTCGCGCAGTCCGCGCTTCGGCAGGAGGGCCATTCCGCCCACCGTGTCGTCGATGACCAGTATGAAGAGGCTCGCCGTCTCGATGTAGTGGCGGAACGACGCCCACGGGATCGTGGTCTCCACAAGTGCCGTGGCGGCGTGTATGCCGTTGTCGTCCGCCCGCATGGTGTACTCGCCCTGGGAACGGGCATACCTGGTCATCTGTCGCACTCGGTACAGCTGGTTCACCCACCCGCCCACGAGGCTCCCCAAAACTGAGCACAGGACTGCGGCCACCAGCACGGTCACGCCCTTGGGTGCCGCGAGCGTCAGGAGAACCACGAGAACGGCCGCCGTGATCAGTCCTGCGATCAACGGAATACGCCACCAGTGTGCGGGGGAACCAGACCGTGCGTGCAGCGCCTCGGCCATGTCGGCTCGGGTCGGCAGATAGACCAGCTCGACACCGGCCGACACCGGTGCCGACTCCGGCTCCTCGTTGTCCATGGAGCGGGATCGTAGCGGCACCCGGCGGACCGCCGTGACCAGGGTTCACAGCTCCGTGCATCACTCTGTCGGCGGCATTGATGCGAGCCGCCTCCAGCAGATGAGTGCGCATCCGAGGGTGAGGAAGGCTTCGTGGATGTCGTCACGGATCTCCCAACGGATTCGCAGGCGGCGGAACCAGTGCAGATGGGCGATGGCGCGCTCCACGACCCAGCGTTGGGTGCCTAGTCCGAGCCGTGCTCGGTGCCCCGGCGGGCGATCAAGGGTTTCACGCCGAGTTCCCGGACAAGGCGGCGGTACTTGTCGTGGTCGTAGCCGCGGTCACCCAGCACCACATCCGGGCGGCTCCTGGGCTGGCCGCGCTTGCCCCGCACCGGCGGTACCGCCTCCAGTAGCGGTGACGTCGTTGCGGTTGCCGCCGGTCAAGGTGGCGGCGAGTGGGATGCCGGTGGCGTCCGTGATCAGATGGCGTTTGCTGTCCGTCCTGCCCCGGTCGACAGGGCTTCGTCCTGTCTTGGAGCCCCTTTTTTGCGCTCGTACGTGAGAGCCGTCGACCGCGGCCTGGGAGAAGTCCATGGCGTTCGCGCGGCGCAGCTTCGCGAGGAGGACCTCGTGCAGCCGGGGCCACGCCTCAGCCTCGGTCCACTCGGCCAGCCGACGCCAGCAGGTCATGCCCGACCCGAAGCCGAGTTCCTGGGGAAGGTGTTCCCAGGCGACACACGGGCCGCTTGCTTCGCCAGCCCTGGCTCGTCCAAAGAGGGAGGCGTCCCATGCGCTTGGCCGTCAACGCGCCTGGCTGGGTAGGACCCAGAGCGGCGAGCATCTTCAGGGTCTCCAGGACGATGGACTGGGTCGTCCCGTCCGGCTCATCCGGACCCTGCTTCCGGTCCCGATGTGCCAGCTCCTTGATCACAGCCGTGGCGTCGTCCACATTCGGCAAGCGCACTCCGAGCCGCTGCCAGAACTCCTCGCTGCCTGGAAACGCGGGAGCGAACACACGGAGTGGGCCAAAGAGCGGCGTCCCGCGCAGGCACTGGCTCGGCACTGGGGAGGCAGTTTTTACGTGGTGTGCGCGGTAGCTTCGCCGTCGCTCTGACCAGGTAAGAGTTCAGCGAGCGACCATGGGAGGACGGTGAGGTCGGCGACAGACTGGGGAAGCCGCGGATAGCGGTTCAACTGGCGCATCTTCTGCATCAGGGCGAAGCCGTCCTCCGCCACGACGAATCCCGCTTTCACGGCAAGCTGCATCACGTCGAGCGTCTCCGCCGTCATGATGCCCTGCCCAATCGCATACTCCAGAGCGGATTTATCGTCCGATATCCACCATGCACCGGAGAACTGGGGCCAGTGTTGGATGATGTGGCAGGTCTCGGCCTCGCCGAGGTGCTGCAGGTACCGGTCGGCCTGACCGCCGAACACAGCCGTGCGAAGGTGCCCGACGTTCTCAACGTCGTCCGGAGCCGTTACTCGGATTGCTTCGCCGAGCCAGCCCTGCCGTCTCAGGTCGTGAAGAGCGGGCAGCTGTTCGGCCGATTTGCGGGCCTCCCGCGACACAGCCGCGGTCCACTTGCCGCGGCCGGCCAGGACCGCGCGGAGCAGATCGAGGCGTTCAACGGCGGCGAAGTTGCACAGGACGGTGTTGTCCGGGAACAGGAAGTCGCTCATGCTGTACCGCCGTTGTCCTGTTCGGACGCTAACTGGTCTCTGAGCTCGTCGACATCAAGGCCGAGTAGCGACGCGTACGGACGCAAGGTCGCCTTGCCGGCGTCATAGGCAGCGCGCGTGTCGCGTACAAGAAGTCCGGGGAGCCGTTTCTCCTGCGAGGCCGCGACTTGCCGGTCGAGTTCTTCCACGCGGTCAGCGACGACTGCGGCCTCGCGCACGGTCATGCGCTTGTAGTAGTCGCAGGCGCCGGCGTCGATCACACGAAGCGTGAGCAGTCTGTAGGCCAGGGTCGCAGGGCTGACCATGAAGTCGCAGCACAGCGCGGCAAAGCTTTCCCGGGTCAACCTCACTGCACCGACTGCTTCGCGCAGGGATTGCTCGGGCAAGAGGAAGACGGAAGCGAAGGCGTTGGCTCTCTGCTCGCTCGGATCGATCTTCTGGGCCCGTTCGAAGATATCGCGATCGAGGTGGACGTCCTGGTCGTCGTCGGCGAGAAGGTGCCCAAGCTCGTGCGCGAGAGTGAAGCGCTGACGTGCCGGGTTAGATGTCGTAGTCAGGAGGATGAGCTTGGCACCTTGCCCCATGGCAGCGAGGCCGTCAAAGCCGTCGCCCAGCGGCTCGACAGCCACATCGGCACCGAAGACCGCCTCGATCAGTTCCGGCAGGCCGCCCTGGACCACCAATCGTCCCTGGAGCTCCACCGCCCTCCGAGCTGATTTCGCCAGCGCCTCTCCCTGGGCAGCGTAGGTACTGCCAGCAGGCGCTGCCGGGGAGACGGGCCGCCAAGGCTGCGCATAGCCGAGCTTGTCCAGGTCAGCGCGTCGGGCAACGTAGTCCCGAGCGGCTGCCAGTGCCTCGGCCGCCTTTCCGGTGGTCGTTCTCGCTGCCACGGCCAGTGGGGGCTCGGCTCCGGTGAGCAGCCAGTCCATGGAGACGTGGAATTCATCGGCAATGACCGCGAGATCAACAGTTGAGAAGGGGCTCGTGCCGCTGAGGCACTCAAGGAACTGCTCGGCGTCGAGGTCAGCCTGGTCGGCGAAATTGTGGGGGCTCAAGCCCGACTGGTCGATCAGGCTTCTCACGCGATCGGAGATGCTGGGCACCCGTGGACAGTAGTCCGCCATCTGCCCAGTTCTCAAGGCGCAGGGCAGACGATCCCCAGGTGTCAAACCCGTACTGCTCCCCAGCCGGAGACACCAGCTTCAACTGGAGGATCGCATCGCCATTGACCCGAGATCGAGCGGAGTCCGGTCCCAGGAGCCCGTAGCTGCCAACGCCTCCCGGGACAGTCTGTAAGGGCACTCCTGCACCCGGCTGACCAGCGCTCTCAGCGAGTTCGCGCGACTCGAAGCAGGCCGCACCCAAGGTCGTAGATACTGGTGCTTTCGTGATCCTCCAGCGCCTCGTGGCGGCGCGAAGCGCAAAGGGGGTCTCAGTCCGGCAATGACGGCATCGGTGAAGGAGTCTGCCCAGGTGGCGACCGCTACGGAGCATCCGCAGGGATCAGCGAGCAGTACCGCGAGCGCGACTGCCCTTCCACCGGTCCCGGAGCCCGGGCAGGTCGTCAAGGTCCGGGGCTCGACCTGGGCCGTGTCTGATGTCCGTAAGCAGGGGCTTCCCCGTAGCCCCGCAGATGAGGGCGTGCCCGGCCTTACACATGTGGTCAGCCTGCAGTCGCTGGACGAGGACCGGCTCGGGCAGGAGCTGACGGTGGTCTGGGAGCTCGAGGTCGGGCACACTGTCGCCCCGAATCAGGGGCTGCCGGAGACCGTGCGGGCGGAGGCGTTCGACGATCCGAACACCCTCGCCGCGTTCGTGGACGCGGTCCGTTGGGGTGCGGTCACCTCGGCGGACACCGACTCCTATCAGGCTCCGTTCCGCAGCGGCGCGAACGTGGAGGCGTACCAGCTGGTGCCGCTGAGCCGGGCCCTTCAGTCGTCGCGTACGAACCTGCTGCTCGCGGACGACGTCGGTCTGGGCAAGACCATCGAGGCCGGGCTTGTCGTGCAGGAGCTGCTGCTGCGGCACCGCGCGCGGTCCGTGGTGATCGTGTGCCCGCCGAGTCTGTCGTTGAAGTGGCAGGACGAGATGCGGGAGAAGTTCGGCCTCGATTTCGTCATCGTCAACAGCGAGCTGATGGCGAAGGTGCGGCGGAGCCACGGGCTGAACGCCAACCCTTTCCGGCTCTTTCCGCGCGTGATCGTGAGTATGGCGTGGCTGCCGTCACTGCGTGCGCAGCGCCTGCTGCGCGACGTGCTGGCCGATGTGCGCAGCGCGAGCACGGCCAGGCGGTACGCGTTCGACGTGTTGGTGGTCGACGAGGCTCACCATGTGGCGCCGGCCAGCCCGACGACGGCGCCGGGGCAGCGCGGCTACGCGGTGGACAGCAAGCGGACGACGGCGACGATGCGGCTTGCGGAAGCGTGCGAGCACCGGCTGTTCCTGAGTGCGACGCCGCACAACGGCTATTCGGAGTCGTTCACCGCCCTGCTGGAGATGATCGACGGTCGCCGGTTCACCCGCGGCGCGAGCATCGACGAGCAGGCATTGAAGGAGGTGATGGTGCGGTGGCTGAAGACCGATCTGCCGGACAAGGGGTTCAAGACCCGGAAGCTGGGGACCCTCCCGTTCACGCCGTCGGAGGAGGAGCAGCAGCAGTTCGCGCGGCTGGAGCGGCTGCTGGCGGACAGCGCCCGGGCAAACGGCAAGGGATCGGGCGGGGACATCGTCGCGATGCTGTTGAAAAAGCGTTTCCTGTCCAGCCCGTGGTCTTTCGCCCGCACCCTTGAGCTGTACGAGGGCTCGGACGGCGGTGACCGGCAGCTCCGGATGGACGACGAAGACCAGTACTACACAGAGGTGCTGGGCAGCGGCCAGTCCGACGAGGAGGAAGGCGCGGCCGAACACCCCGAGTTCACCGCGTTGCGCCACTCCAAGGGCTCGGACCCCCTGGTCGCGGCCACCAGCAGCGAGATCGCCTCGCTCATCGAGTGGGGGCGCCGCTATGAGCACAAGCCGGACTCCCGGCTGGAAGCACTCCTGACCTTCCTCGCCGCGGTCTGCCGGCCGGACGGCGCCCACTGGACCAACGAACGTGTCGTGGTATTCACGGAGTACGCGGCCACCCTCGAATGGATCGAGCGCGTCCTGCGGCAGCGCGGCTACAACGACGTGCTGGAGGTCATCCAGGGTTCGACCCCGACCGAGGAGCGGGAGAAGATCCGCGCCCTGTTCACCGAGAGCCCGGACAAGCACCCGGTCCGCGTCCTGCTCGCCACCGACTCCGCCGGCGAAGGCATCGACCTTCAGACCCACTGCCACCGCCTGGTCAACTTCGACATCCCCTTCAACCCGTCCCGCCTGGAGCAGCGCATCGGCCGGATCGACCGGTACGGGCAGACCAAGCACCCTGAGATCTTCCACTTCGTGCCGGTCTCCAGCTCCACGACGTACGACGCGGACATGAAGTTCATGGGGATCATCGCGACCAAGGTCGGGCAGGCCACCGAGGACCTCGGCAAGGTCAACCAGGTCATCGATGCCGAGGTGCAGGAACACTTCGCCCCCACCCGTACGGTGCGCAAGGCCCGGCTGACCGCGCCGGACGACGGCAACGAGGTGATCACCCGCGTGCTGGCCGGCGGAATGGAGCTGAACCGCCGGCTCACCAAGCTCTCCGAGACCTACCACGAGAGCAAGGCCGCCATGCATCTCACGCCCGCAAACGCCCGCCGGGTGGTGGACACGGCGCTCACGCTGACCTCTCAGCCCCCGCTCGTCGAGATCGGCGACGACCGCACCGAAGCACAGGTCTTCGAGATCCCGAACCTCAGCCGCTCCTGGCAGCCAGCCCTGCGTGGCCTGGACACCCGCCTGGAGCCTGGCGTCCCGCGCCCCATCACCTTCGACGACCAGGCCGCGCAACACCGCACCGACCTGGTCCACATCCACCTCGGGCACGCCCTCATGCAGCGCGCCACCCGCACCCTGCGCTCCGCGCTCTTCAGCACGGACTCCCCGGTCAACCGGGTCACCGCCGTCATCGCCCCCGGCCTTCCCGAGTCCTGTGTCGCCGCCGTCTCCCGGCTCGTCCTGGTCGGACGCGGCGGGCTGCGCCTGCACGAGGAGGTGTTCCTCACGGGCGTCCGACTGCGTGGTCAGGCCCTTGCCGAGTCCAAGGTCGAGCAGGTCCTCGACGAGACCCTCGACTCCGCCGATCTGCTCCTCGCCGATGAGAAGGTACGTGCTCACCTCGCCGAGCAGTGGAACGACGACGGTTCCCGGCTGCGCACCCGCCTGCTGACCGCGATGGAACGCAAGAGCGCCAGCCGTCAGGAGAAAGTCACCGAGGCACTCACCCAGCGTCGGGACTCCGACATCAAGCGCGCCCACGAGATCTTCGACGCCTTCCGGCTCAACCTGCGCGAATCCCGCGACCGCCTGGAGCAGGCCATCCGCGCCGAGGAAGAACTGCTGTTCACCGACGACCAGCAGAAGCAGCGACGCCGGGACCTGCACCACATGAACGAGCGCCTGGACAGCCTGGACGACGAGGAGGCGCGCGAGATCGCCTCGATCCAGGAGCGCTACAGCGACATCAGGCCCTACGTATCCGCCGCCGCGGTCGTGTTCGCCCTCACCCCCGAAGACGCGAAGAACGGAATGGTCAAGGCATGAGCCGCCGCTACCCCCAGACCGCCGCCGGCCTGCACCGCGCCTGGCTCGAACTCGTCGACGCCGACGGCCCCTTCCTCGCCGTGCCTGCCCTGGAACGTGTCTACCCCCAGGGCATCCCCCAGCCCGACTCCCGGGCGCTCGACGCCATCAAGGACGCCAAGCCCGCCTTCGAGAAGGCATGGGAGAACTGGGACGAGCACCCGGGCGACGAAGCCGCCCTCGACCTGTACCGCGAGGCCCGCGACACCTGGGTCGACCTCGTCCTGCGCCAGGGGCTGCGCTGGGGCGCCTCCTACACCGTGCCCGCCCCAGCCGCCACCGAGGTCCGCTCGCCCGACTACGCCGTCACCGTGCGCGCCGACGGCGCCCTCGTCCACGGCGACACGACCGGGGCTCTCGTCCTGGTCACCGACCCCACGGACTCCCTTCGCGATCCGCTCACCGACGGCTGGTCGGCCAGCCCCATCGACCGCATGGAGGAGCTACTGCGTGCCTCCGGCGTCCCCATCGGCGTCGTCACCGACGGCCGCTGGTGGGCGATCGTCAGCGCCCGCCCGCAGACCATGGTCGCCTCCGGCATCGTCGACGCCCAGACCTGGATCGAAGAGCCCCAGACCCGCAACGCCTTCATCGAACTCCTCCAGCGCCGCCGCCTGGTCGGCGGCAAACAGCAGGACCGGCTGACCGAACTCTTCGGCGAGTCCGTCACCGCCGCCGAGAAGATCACCGAAGCCCTCGGCACCCAGGTCCGCCGCGCCGTCGAACTCATCGTCCAGGCCCTGTCCGAAGGCGCCCTGGACGCACAGCGACGCGGCGAACCCGACCCACTGCCGACGGCGAGGGGCGAGGTCTACGAAGCCGCCGTCACCGTCATGATGCGCGTCGTCTTCCTCCTCTTCGCCGAAGAACGCGGACTGCTGCCCCAGAGCCGCCTCTTCGCCATGGGATACGGCATCAGCGACGAACTCGACCTCCTCGACGCCCGCGAGAAGGAAGAGGGCGAACAGGCCCTCGACGCCACGTTCCTGACCTGGCACCGGCTCCTGGCCACCTCCCAGGCCCTGTACCGGGGCGCGAGCTTCGAGGACCTGCGCCTGCCCGAGTACGGCGGCTCCCTCTTCGATCCGGCCCGCTTCCCCTTCCTCACCGCCTGCGACTCCCAGGACACCCTGGCCATCACGGTCAGCGACCGCGTCATGCTCGAAGTCCTGCGCGCCGTCCAGATCGCCCAACTGCCCGGCGGAGCACGACGGATCTCCTTCCGCGACATCGACGTCGAACAGATCGGCTACATCTACGAGGGCCTGCTCGGCTACTCCTGCCAACCCGCCGAAGAGATCATCGTCGGCCTGACCGGCAGCGCGGGATCCGAACCCGAGATCCCCCTCGCCACCCTCGAAGAACTCAGCCAGACCAAGCGCACCGAGAACGCGCTGGCCGACGCGATCCTCGCCTGGATCAAGCAGCACCAGCCGGCCGCGAAGCCGTCCAGCAAAGCCGCCCTCACCAAGGCGCTGAAGGCGGGCGACACCCTCGACGACACCGAGATCGCCCTGCGCGACGTCACCGACGACCCCGAACTGCGCGACCGGCTGCGTCCGTTCATCGGAATCATCCGCCGCGACCTGCGCAACCGGCCCCTGGTGGTCGAGCCCGGCGGCGTTCTGCTGGTGGAGACCCCCTCGCGCGCCTCAGCTGGCGCGCACTACACGCCCCGCTCACTGGCCGAGGAAGTCGTCCGGTACGCGCTGGAACCTCTCGTCTACTCGCCCGGCCCACACCAGACCGCCGACCAGGACGCGTGGCGGCCCATCGACTCCGACCAGATCCTCGACCTGCGCATCGCCGACATCGCCTGCGGCTCGGGCGCCTTCCTCGTCGCCGCGGCGCGCTACCTCGCCGACCGGCTCGTCGAGGCATGGCAGCGTGAGGGCGTGGCGTACGGAAGGACGCCGCACGACCTGCTCGTCCACGCGATAAGGACCGTCGTCGCGACCTGCCTGTACGGCGCCGATATCAACGGCATGGCCGTGGAGATGTGCAAGCTGTCGCTCTGGCTGGTGTCGCTGGACCCGAAGCTCCCCTTCTCCTTCGTCGACGACAAGGTGCTCCACGGCAACGCCCTGCTTGGCCTGACCGACGCCGACCAGCTGCGCCGCCTTCACATCGACCCCGCCGTGGCCGGCAACCAGTTCAGCATCTTCGCCCTGGATGTGGACGACATCCTGGACCAGGCCAGCCGCCTGCGTCGCCAGCTCGCCACCGAGGTCGACGACAGCGACCCGCAGCGCTCGGCCGCCACCAAGCGGCGGCAGTTCCGCCGGTACCAGGAGCTGACCGCGCAGCTCGCCGACGTCGCGGACGGGGTGATCGCGGCCGGGCTGCGCTGGGGTGGCAAGCCTGGGAAGCAGTTGAAGGCCGCATACGAGAATCTGCGTCTCGCGGTGGAGAGGGCCTATCCGGCCGATGGCGGGGAGGCGAACCGGACGATGCTCGACGGCATCCAGAAAGTCGGGCTCACCCCGACAGTGACCACGGACTACGAGCGTTGGAAGCCGCTGCACTGGATCCTGGCTGTGCCAGACGTGATGGAGCGGGGTGGCTTCGATGCGGTCATCGGGAACCCGCCGTTCCTGGGCGGGCCGAAGCTCACCGGCTCGATGGGTACCAACATCCGAGATTGGTTTGTCCACGCCCTTGCCGGCGGGCAGAAGGGAAGTGCCGATCTCGTGGCGTACTTCTTCCTGCGAGCGCACGACCTTCTGTCTAGGCATGGCGGACTTGGGCTCATTGCCACAAATTCGGTCGCTCAGGGGTTCAGTCGCAAGGTTGGACTTGAACAAATGTCCCGGAGTGGGTTTACCATCACCCGCGCAATCCAAAGCAACTCGTGGCCAGCGGCGAGCGCTAATCTCGAGTATGCGGCTGTTTGGGGCACTAGGGGAATGGTGGCGCCGAGCTCACCTAGAATTGCAGATGGCATTCCTGTGAGGCGGATCTCTACGCTGCTGGAGGCCGCGGGGCGAACGGACGGGGATCCGGTGCGCCTGCTAGAGAACTCCAGAATCGCTTTCGAGGGATGTAAGCCGTACGGTTCCGGTTTTCTACTCACAGCCGAAGAGGCTGCGGAATGGGTCGAGCGTGATCCGGCAAATGCAGACGTAGTGTTCCCCTATTTGACGGGAGAGGACCTGAACTCTCGTCATGATGCCTCACCCTCACGCTGGATCATTGATTTCTATGATCGTTCAGAAGAGGCGGCGAGTAGGTATGCGCTACCCTATGAGCGCGTACTTCGTGATGTAAAGCCTGCCCGTCAGGGAGTAAATCGCAAGGTGCTTCGCGATCGATGGTGGCAGTACGGCGAGAAGCGTCCCGCACTACGCAAAGCCATCTCAGAACTTACTGAAGTTCTGGTGCTCACCATCCACAGCAGGACTGTTATGCCCGCACGAGTCAAGACCGGGCAGATCTTCAGTCATGGACTCGGAGTATTCGCGACCGATTCACACTCATTCGAGGCGGTCCTCTCGTCGAGCCCACACCAGATGTGGGCCATCAAATACGGATCAGGATTGCGTAACGACCCTCGCTATACCCACTCGGACGTCTTCGAGCCGTTCCCTCGGCCTCCCGCTACTGAGGCACTTGAGGAAGCTGGCAGGACTCTCGATCGCGCGCGCCGTGAAGTCATGCTTCGTCGAGAGTTGAGCCTGACCAAGCTTTATAACATGGTCAATGACCCGGCCATCTCCGACTCTGCCGACCTCGACGTAGCCCGCCTCCGCGAGATCCACGTCGCGCTCGACCAAGAAGTTATGGCCGCCTACGGCTGGGATGACGTCCCCTTGGACCACGGTTTCCACACCTACCGCCAGATGCAACGCTGGACGGTGAGCCCCGCCGCCCGGGTGGAGATCCTCGACCGCCTCCTCGAAGAGAACCACCGCCGTGCCGCGTCGCAGGGTGTTGTCAGTCCCACCGGCGACAATGAGGCCACTGAGGAAGAGGAGGGCGACGAGTGACCACCCCCCGGCGCGACGGCGGCCAGCCCGCAGCGACACCCGGCGGCCCCCAAGCCCCTGCCTACCGTCTCACCCTCGAACCCGACGACCGTTCCTGGACTGCCCGGGAGAACCTGGTCGACATCCTGGAGCGCGAGCTCCTCGGCCCGGCCAACGGCCCGGACGAGGTCCTCGAAGGCGTCCCCGACTCGGCGTACCTGATCGGCCGGATCGCGCCCGTGCGCCTCACCGCCGGCCAGGATGACCCAGGCGAGGCTGGATCGGACGACGCTGCGACCGACGTGGGCGACGCTGTGGATGCCGCCGAGAGCCGGGGCGTGCCGCTCACCGCCGTCGACGACAGCAGCGCGAGTTCGGACGAGGACGAGGTCGAGGACCAGCCGCAGAAGCGCGGGTTGATGATCCCGGCGTCGATGGGGCTGCGCTTCCAGATCCCTGACGATCTGGACGAGTTCACGGTGACCGCCTCGTGGGGCACGTACGAGCCGGTGAAAGAGAAGCGCGGCGAGGGCACCGGAGACGGCGAGGGCGCGGCCCCCGCTCCGGCGCTCCGTCGCTTCCAGCGCACCCCGCACGCCATCGCGAAGACGATCAAGGTTGCCGACCTGAAGCCGTCCCGCACGACCGAGATCGTGCTCAAGGACAAGGTCCTGCTTCGGGTGGATCGTTACGACGACTCCGAGCGTGGCTGTCGGCTGATAGAGGTGGCGTTGTGCAACGACCGGGAGACGCCTCGCAAGATCCCGGTTGAGGCATGGCTGTACCAGACCAAGCTGTCGGTGTCGGCCGGTGGAGCTGAGGTGTTCCTGCCGGTCAATGACGTACTCCTCGATACCCGCGAGGAGCCGGACGACGAGCTGCGGCGGCTGCGGCTTCAGTACCGCAACCGTCTGGAGTTCGCCCATGGCCGGACCTGCTCGGTGGACTGGAAGGTAGCCAAGGGAGCGCGCAGGGCTAGTGAGGTCTGGACGACGTGGCTGCCGGTGAGCGAGACGCCGCAAACGGCCGCCGAGGAGATCGGCGCGGCCCTGCTGGACATGCGCAAGCTCCAGGAGGCATCGACCGACGAACTGCGTACGGGTCTTGAGCCGATCGTCGCAGGTTACACGGCCTGGCTGGACGGCGAGGAGCAGCGGGCCAAGGCTCTTCCGGAGCATCTGCGGTCCGAGGGTCTGGATGCGGTCACCGAGGCACGCCGCGTGCATCGCCAGCTTGAGGAGGGTCTGAACCATCTCCTCGGGGACAAGGAGGCGTTGCGCTGCTTCCGGTTCATGAACCGGGTGATGGCCGATCAGCGTGTGCAGTCCCAGGTCGCGGAGCGGCGGGCGAGCCAGCCGGAGGAAAGCATCGACGAGGCTCGCGAGGCGATCCTCGGGGAAAAGAAGGAACGGGCGCATTCGTGGCGTACCTTCCAGCTCGCCTTCGTGCTCATGCAGTTGCCGTTGCTGTCCGACCCGGCAGCCGAGAAGCGGTCGGGGGATCTGGCCAAGGCGCAGCTGCTGTTCTTCCCTACCGGTGGTGGCAAGACGGAGGCGTATCTGGGTCTGGCCGCGTACACGTTCGCGATCCGTCGCCGCCAGGGCGTCGTGGATGCCTTCGACAGTCCGCTGGACGGGCGATCCGGGGTGGCCGTCCTCATGCGGTACACGCTGCGCCTGCTCACCGCCCAGCAGTTCCAGCGCGCCACCGCCCTGGTGTGCGCGGCGGAGCTGGCGCGGCGCGATGATGTGGCGACATGGGGGCAGGAGCCGTTCCGGATCGGGCTGTGGGTCGGCACCGATGTGAGCCCGAAACGCTACGACGAGGCCGCCGAGCAGTTGCAGAAGGCCCATGGAGGCCGCGGCTATCGCCTGACGGTGCTGCAGATCCAGCGCTGCCCGTGGTGCGGGACCCGGGTCGAGGCACGGGATGTGCGCACGGAGCCCGCGCTGCGCCGGGTGTACGTGTACTGCGGGGACGAGCTGGCCGACTGTCCGTTCGCTGACGGCGGTGAGGTCCCGGACGGGCTGCCGGTGCTCACGGTGGACGAGGAGATTTACCGGCTCGCGCCGGCTTTCGTCATCGCCACTGTGGACAAGTTCGCCCGCCTGGCGCGGGAGGGCGAGGCCGCCTCGCTGTTCGGGCACATCTCGCGGCGCTGTGAACGGCACGGCTTCGTGCATCCCGACTATCAGCAGTGCGACATCAAAGACGGCAGCAAGCACCCCAAGAAGAACGGCTTGCCGGCGGCCCCCATTCACCCGGCCATGCGACTGCGGCCCCCGGATCTGGTCATCCAGGACGAGTTGCACCTGATCACCGGGGCACTCGGCACGACGGTGGGCCTGTTCGAGGTGGCCATCGACGTGATGACCGACTGGCGGACGAAGGACGGGCGCCCGGTGCGTCCGCTGCTCGTCGCCTCCACGGCCACCGCCCGAAACGCGTCGGAGCAGGTGCGTGCACTGTACGGGCGCGACGTCACCATCTTCCCGCCGCAGGTCCTGGACGCAGGCAACACCTACTTCTCCAAGGAGATCCCGGTCTCCGAGAAGCACCCGGGACGCAGGTACGTCGGGATCAGCACGACCGGCGTGCGCCTGACCACAGCGGAGATCCGTGTCGCCGAGGTGCTCCTCGCCGGCGGGCAGCTGCTTATCGACCGCTCCGGCCGCGCGGCCGATCCGTACATGAGCCTGGTCAGCTACTTCAGCGCCACTCGTGAACTCGCCGGCATGGCTCGATACATGAGCGACGACATCCAGACCGCGCTCGCCAAGGGCCGCCCCTGGTCGAAGCTCCCCCGCCGCACCGGCACCGACTACGGTTCGCTGCACGTCGCCGAACTGACCTCGCGCGTGGCCAGCGCGGACATCACCGCGACCCTGGACCAGATGGCAACGGCGTTCGACCCGGGCTTCGACTCCACCGCAGGCAAGCGCAACCGGCGCGCGCTCAGGGAGGCGAAGATGCCGGAACCCACGCGTGAGGTCAATCCGTACGACGTGGTCCTGGCCACCTCCATGCTCCAGGTGGGCGTGGACGTGACTCGCCTTGGGCTGATGCTTGTGGTCGGGCAGCCGAAGAACACCGCGGAGTACATCCAGGCGTCCTCCCGTGTCGGTCGTACCGCGGACCGGCCGGGCCTGGTGGTCGCGCTCGGGAACTGGGCGCGGCCGAGGGACCTCGCCCATTTCGAGCAGTTCCGCCACTACCACGAGACGTTCTACGCCCAGGTGGAGGCACTGTCGGTGACCCCGTTCTCGGTGACCTCGCTGGAGCGCGGCCTGGACGGCGTGCTGGTCAGCGCCGCCCGTGTCCTGCAGGCCGCCAAGGCCAGCCAAGGGCTGTCCCCGGAGGACGGGGCGGCCCGTATCGAGGCCGAGCAGCACTTCGCGGGCGAACTCGTCAACGCCCTCGTGCATCGCGTCGCGCGGGCCGGCGACGAGGATGCCGCCACCCGCGCCCGCCTACGCCTGGAGAACCGGCTCGACCAATGGGGCAAGCGACGCAAGAGCCTCATGGAGGACCGTAAGTCGCTGGTGTACGAGAGGGTTCTGGACGACGGCCGGCACGACGCGCTGATGATGAGCGCGGAGAACGCCAAGGCTGGCATCGACACCCGCGACGCCGCGCCGTTCATCGTGGCGAACTCAATGCGCGAGGTGCAGCCGGAGATCAACCTCCTGGTGAGCCCGATCAAGGAACGACTGGTGTACCGCGCACCCGATCATGCCCCTCAGTGGAAGATGCCGGAGGACAACTCGTGAGTGACGAGACGCGCTTCGTCTACGATGTCGCCCACGCCGTCGACCCGCTAGGCGACCTGGAACAGGAGGCGGAAAAGGCCACCAAGCACAACCGTGCCAAGGTCGGCTCCGCCCGCCCCTCCTCCCTGCTCTACACCTACGGCCCCGGCGCGATCATGGACTTGCCACAGTTCACGATCATGCCCACCGGCCTGGACGACTGGGACCGCATCTGGCGGCGCCGCGACTCCGCACCCCCGCAGATCCACGCCCCGCGCCTGCGTGACGTGGTCCGAATGATGCTGCGTTCGCCCGACGTGCAGCTGCGGCCGTATCCCTGGCAGCCGAAGAAACACAGCCGGTCCGCCGAAGGCAACGACCTCGGAGTGCCCTCCCGGGTCTTCCCGCAATGGCTGCGGTGCACGGGCTGCGACATGCTCGGACTGCTCACTCAGTTCGACTACAGCAACACGCACCCTTTCCGCACCGACCTGGCCGTCTTCGAGCACGCCAAGTGCACGGGCCGCGCGGGCGCCGGCACCCGCAAGCCGATGCGCCGCACCGCCATCCCGGCCCGATATCTGCTGGCCTGCGTCGACGGGCACTTGGACGAGTTTCCGTACGATTTGTGGGTGCACCGCGGACAGCCGTGTAGCCAAGCAGAGCTGCCCGCTCTGAAGATGGTCGACCGGACCGCTGGCAAGGGAGCCTCGGCCGTGATCCACTGCGCGTCCTGCGACATGCGGCGACCCATGAACGAGGCCCAGGGCGAGGCAGGCAGGGCGAAACTCCCGCAGTGCCGCGGACGCCACCCCCACTTGGACGGCTTCGAGCCCAAGGGCTGCCGCAACGAGACCCGGCTGATGCTCGTCGGTGCCTCCAACCTATGGTTCCCGGCCACCCAGTCGATCATCGTGATGCCGGAGTCCCAGGAGGAACAGGCCAGCGACCTTGCCGACCGGGTCCGCACTGCGCTGGGTGACAAGCTCGCCAAGTACCGCGACAACTTGGACCTGATCCGGGACCTGCTCGGCATGGACGGCGGCGTCAACATCACGGGCCTGTCCGACCACGACCTGGAGCAGGTCCTTAAGGCGGCCTCAGCCCCCACCGACACCCCCGAAGAGCAGGAGGAGAAGCTCCGCGACTGGGACCCGGTCGACCTCCTCGTCCCCGAGTGGCGCTACTTGCTGCGGGACATCGTCGGCACCCGCGTCGAGGACCCCCAGAGCGGGCTCACCCTCGCCACTCGTGATCGGGGCGACGCCTTGCAGCCGGAGATCACCCGTGTGCTCGCGGTCGAACGCCTTCGCAAGGTGAACGCCCTGGTCGGCTTCACCCGCATCGACGACATGGACCGCGTCGGCGACCTCCCGCGCCGCTTGGCCCCACTGACCCGCACGTCCCGGCCGACCTGGACCGTGGCCACTGAGGACCGGGGCGAAGGCATCTTCCTCCAGCTCGACGAGAACGCCGTCGCCGCATGGGAGAAGCGCGTCCTGGACACCGACTTGTGGAAGCTGCACCGCGAGGCACACGACAGGAACTTCAGGCGCCGCTTCTCCGAAACCGCCGACCAGGTAGATCCCGAGAGCCGCCTGAAGCCCCCGCGCTATTGGCTCGTCCACACCCTCGCCCACGTCCTCATCCGCGAACTCGCCCTCACCTGCGGCTACTCGGCCGCTAGCCTCAGCGAACGCCTCTACGCGTGGCCCGCCGCCGAGGGTCGCGAGCCTGCGGCCGGCCTTCTCATCTGCACCACCGCCTCAGATAGCGACGGCACCCTCGGCGGCCTCGTACAGCTCAGCGAGCCCACGCGCCTCCAGAGGGCGGTCGGCAGTGCGCTGCGCAAGGCCGCACGCTGCTCTTCCGACCCCATCTGCTCCAAGCGCACCCCACAGGATCCCGAGGACTTCCTCCACGGCGCCGCTTGCCACTGCTGCGTTATGGCCTCGGAGACTTCCTGCGAGCGCGCCAACCGCTTCCTCGACCGCCGCTTCCTGCTCGACCTGCCCGGCAGTGACCTCGGTTTCTTCCAGGCCCATGAGTGACGCGGACGCGCCACGGCAGCTCGGCCGGCTGCTGACCGGAACAGAGGCCAAGGACATAGCGGACCGCCTGGCCGACGGCGACACCTTGACCACCGCGCTCAAGGTCGTCGCGGTCGGCCAGCGAGCAGAGGTCCGACGCTTACTGGAGGCAGTCGGCGGTGGTCCCGGAGCGGCACCCCAACAGATTCTGGTCCTGCGGGCGATCGAGGGGGCACGGGCACTTCCGACCACACTGTCACCGCTGTGGACCATGCCTGGACACCTGGCCCAGAGCGGTCCGCTCACCACCTCGGTCACCCGCCTCGTGGACAGCGCCCGACACGCGATCACCTGCTCGACCTTCAACTTCCAGCGCAGCTCAGCACTCTGGACATCACTTCGAACGGCCGCGCAGCGCAATGGCATCGCCCTCCGCGTCTACATGGACACCCGGGCCGCCGACGGCAACGGACAACACTGGTCCCCGTCGACCACAGAGGTAGCCGCGCACCTCGCTCCGGCCGAGGTATGGCGGACCAAGGAATTCGACGGCGGGTACGTCCGCAATCACGCCAAGTTCCTCGCCATCGACCACCACCTCCTCCTGGTCACCAGCGCGAACCTCTCATGGAGCGCGGAGAACAACAACGTCGAGTTCGGCATCCTTATCGACAACCCGAACCTCACCGAAGCCGTCGAACGTGAGCTGAGAGAGGCGGAAGGGGCCCTGTACGAACGCGTGTGACGTGGATGGTCACCAATCCCTCCTCCTCGCCCCGAGCTCAGCTGGGGCGGGGGCGCAACGCAGCGGGAAATCACCGGCTTACCAAACCGGTGCTTCTCTCCGTCACGTAGAGGCCCCCGCCGCCCTCTGCCCGCAGCACAGAGACCCACTGATGATGAGGTACCCACGCAATGGGAGCGATGCGGTCACCGCCTGCCCAGTGAGTCCTGACTCCCTTACGGACAATGAGTCTTACGGCCCGGGGACCACAAGCCTCCTATAGGCGCCCCTAGGCGTCACCGGCCACCAAACGGCTCCTCGCGCCTGCCCTGTTCGACGATGCGCCCGGCCTCCATGACGAGGATAATGTCCCCGTAGCGGATGGTCGACAGCCGGTGGGCGATGACGACGCCGGTGCGGCCGGTGCGCAGGTCGGCCATGGCGTGGTGGATCAGCACTTCGGTGCGGGTGTCGACGGACGACGTGGCCTCGTCTAGGACAAGGATCGACGGCTGGATGAGGACCGCGCGGGCGAGTGAGCAGTTGGCGTTCGCCCGCACTGAGGCGCCTTTCTGATCAAGCTGCGGGGTGGCACCGCAGGCGGTGACATATCCGCACCGTCGCGCCTAGGGTGCGTTCATGCTCGACGACGCGACCGTTCAGCAGGCCACAGCCGATCTACTCTCCACACCGCACCCCCTTAGCCGCGCGACTATCGCCCTGCCCACGACCGCAGGGGTGTACGCCTGGTGGGCACCGCCCGAGATCCTGACCTCCTTCCCCGGGCCGGTCAACTCGGGCGATGCTGGACGGCGACTGCTCTACCTCGGCAAGGCCAGCCGGCTGCGCTCCCGCGTCGCCTCCAACCACCTGAGGGACTCCGGACGGTCTACCCTGCGTCGAACTCTGGCCGGACTCCTCATGGCCGCCGAGAGCTACCGCACCACCTGGACCGACCGCGTCGTCCTGGTTCCCGAGGACGAGCAGCGCCTCACCCACTGGATGCACCACCACCTCACCCTCACCTGGACCGAGCACCCCGAACCGGTCCCGCTGGAGAAGGAACTGATCTCCCAACTGCGCCCGCCGCTGAACGTCGAGGGAACGGAGCATGGCGACTCCCAGGACCGTGTCAAACAGGCACGAGCCTTCTACTACGCCAGTGCCGGCCCCCGACCGGACAAGTAGCCGGCGTTCGCGGAGCGGCCCGCAGACGCAGGACCTACGGAGAGGGACCGCCAGGTCATCATCCGCAGACGCCCAGTCTGGTGACGGAGGACGAATACCGCCAGCGCATCCGGCGGCATCGTCCCAGCTCACTGTTGCCTCTGATCGCCGCTGCGGCGGCGCGCTACAGCATCCCCGAGCGGCCGCAGCCCCGGCTGAAAAGCCCCTCTCTGAAGTACACGCCGTGGGCGCTGGCTGACGCGGCCCGTGTCCGCCTGGCCTACGGCACCGAGCGCGATCTGCTGGAGATCCTGGCCGCGTACTCCAGCCTGAAGGAACCGACCCTGCATGGCACCGACGAGGACGCGGTCCGCCTGAGGGACTTCCTGATGCGCCTGGGCGGCGAACAGATGGCCTTCCAAGCCCCGGAGTTCGCCAGTCTCGCCCGCACCGCGGCGCTGTACCTACACACACCGTTCCCCGCACACCGCCAGCCCCGCTGCATGGTCCCCGGCTGGGACACCGAGGTGTTTGGCTGCCCGCTGTCCGACTACGTCGGCACCGCGCAACTGCTCTGGGGATGCGCACTGTTGAACGCCGGGCGTTTCGATCCCGCGCTCTACGACAGCCCGGACGGGGAAAAGTTCGACCGCACCGTCAGCCGGGACACCGCCCTACGCGTCATCGAACGGCACTTCGCTACCGACGTGGCCTCCGTCAAAGCAGCCGAGAAGCACACCACGCAGAACCTAGCGAGAGTGGCCGGCGGCAAAGCGGCCCAACTGCGGCGCTTCACGTACAACCCGCTGCTCGGCCGGCCCGCGGTCACCGGCTTCGGACCCGGCCTGCTGTGCCCCTCCCACCAGCTGGTCTGGCGCAAAGCGACTCCGTCCGGCATCTACCACGCAGGACGCGAGCACTTCGGACCCGACTTCCTGCAGGAGACCGGCTACCTCTTCGAGGAGTACGTCGGCCGCCAGCTCCGCCTGATACCGGACGCCGATGTCATCTCGGAGATCACGTACCGGGTCAAGGGGAACGAACTGCAAAGCGTCGACTGGTTCGTCGTCTTCGACGAGCTGGTGCTGCTCGTGGAGGTCAAGTCCATGATGCCGACCGAGAACGCGCGCCTCGGCCTGGAACTTGGCGTCGCCGAGACCGACAGCAAACTCGCCCGCGCTTTCCGCCAGGTCAACGCCGCCTCGGCCCAGATCGACCAGCGCCACCCGGCATTCGCCGAAATTCCGACCGACCGTCCACGCCAGGCACTGATCGTCACCCTTGAACCGTTCCCCGTCGCCAACGCCAACCTCCCCCACCTCAACCTGCCCACCGCCGGCATCCCGACAACGGTCGTCGCAGCCCACGAAGTCGAACGCCTGGTGACCCTCACCGACACCACACCCAGCTCTCTACTCCTGGACCGGGCGGCCGGCCTCGGGCGCTCCACCTGGGCGCTCAACGAATGCCTGAACGGGCACGAGAACTCCCTCAACCCGATCCTCGTCCAGGGATGGGCGTCCTACCCTTGGGCCAGCGGCCGACTGGAACCGGGGCCGAGGGCCGTCCTCTGAGCTGTGGCGACGGGGCAGTTGGGGCCGGTGGCCTGGCTCGCGGAGCGGGCTCACGAGTACGGCTGCACGACCTGTGCTCCTATTGGCCCGTCGGCGACCTCCCTGGTGAGCCTCCGCCGGTCAAGAGGCACGGAGACGTAGGCATCCATGCCCGCTGTGGCCAGGGGATGGATGGGAGCCGTCTCAAGATCGCCGTGCAGGCGCAGCAGTACATGGTCGTCCCCGACCAGGCAGTCGGTGAACGGAAGGGTGCGGGACAGGAGGCGGGCGAAATCGTCGCACGCCGCTCGGATGTCCACCTTGTCGAGGCCGAGCCAGACGTGCAGCGTGCCGTCCTGAACCGTCAGCTCGACGTCGATGCGGGTGCCAGCTGCCTCGGCGGCTTCGCCGCACCACGTCAGGGTCTCGTCCAGCACGCCCAGGTGGACGGGAAGCGGGCGGAAGACGTCCTGACGCATGTCATCGCGGACCGTGACGCCGGTGGCCGGGGCCTGGTCCCGCCACCAGTCCTGCACGATGTCTCGGACCGAGGCGGCCTGCGGCCCGCTGCTCAACGCGCGCCGTACAGCGTCCGTCGCGTTTCGCCGGACTACGCTCGCGGCGTCGAGTCCGGGGTCTGCGGCCATGCGGCGCAGGAGCGAGTCGGGCCCGATGCGCGTGTCGGCGAGGACCTTCCGGTAAAGCTCGCGCAGCGCGTCCGGTACGGCCGGGCCGTCCGGCCCTAGCAGGAGGCGGACGCGTTCTGCCCAAATAAGAAACGCCTCGGTATCGCCGGTGGTGAGGAGGTCGGTGCCGAGGTCGCCGCGGGCGAGCATCCGGGCGCGCTGCCGTTCCGTCGGCCGGCCCAGGCCATCGAGCTGGGCCCGCAGGAGGAAGACGAGCAGGTCCCGTTCCGGGACGGGAAGATCGTCGACAGCACCGTTGACGGGAGTGGCGAGGATGTCGAGGACGGCCTCGGCGGTCGCCTTCTTCGCCTCCGGCTTTCCGGCGGTTCTGGGCAGACGCTCGGTCCACTGATGGACCCGGCCCTGAGCGTCCTGCAGCCTGATCGTGGCGGTGAAGCTCTTCAGGTGGTCTGGCCCCGAGACGTCGTACGTGTACCCGTGGTCGATGCCGTACGTGGTGGCCATGGCGGCGAGGACGGTCACCGGGTCGTGCTGGTGTTCCAGGCCGGAGAGCCAGTCGTCGAGGACGGCGGGCCGGCGCCCAAGCAGCCGAGGCCCGTGGACGCGCCAGGCCGCGGCGACGACTGCCTGGGCGGCGTCCGACACCGCTGTGCGGCCTTGTCCGCTCTCACCGCGGCTCGTCAGCAGCCCTTCCGCGAGCTGGAGGGTCGCACCGAGCCGGGCGGTGTCGTCGTCAGATGCGGTGAGGATGCGCGCCTCGTCCTCGTCGGGGGTGAGGCCGTGCGCGAGGGCCTGGTGGACGCGGACGTGGGCGGCGAGGTAGTCCAGCACGTGCGAGCCGTGGTGGGCGAGGAGATGGTTGTCGCGCTGGCGGGCGGCGGTCGCCGCTGCCGGGTTCTCGTGGACCCAGGAGGCATGTGTGAGGGCCTGGGCAAGGAGCCCGTCCGCACGGTGCCCGAGCTCGAACATGGCCGCCAGGTCGCTCACGGCGTCCCGGTGCCGGTTGCCCGGCTGCGCGTACGGCAGCGGCGACGCGGCCGGCAGGGTCGCGGGTGCCGCCTTCCGCTCGGCGCCCGCCGCCGCGGCCACCTGCGGGTATGCATCGAGCAGTGCTCGTGCCGCCGCAGCCCGCGCCGCCTTCTTGGACTGGCCGCTGCCTTCCGCCCTGCGGCCGGTTCCGGTGCGGACGGCGGCGTGGAAGACCTTGCGGTGGTCCGGACCCTCCTCGTCGTATTCGTAGGTCAGTCCTTCCTTGTGGAAGGCCGTATGCGCCAGAGTGACGGGATCGGCACCCGTCTCCGCGGATGGGCGGTCGAGGTCGGGCCACACGGAGGCGACCAGCCGCCGGGCGACCTCGTGCTCGCCCCAGAGGCTGAGCACGCCGAGGATCTGCCGGGCCACTCCTTCGAAGACGGACCGGGCGGGCTGCTGCGCCTCCCCCGCGCCCATGCGCACCAGCCCCTGCTTGGCAGCCCACGCGCCGAGCGCAAGGTCGGCGGCGGCACGACGCCGGGCGTGTTCACTCGACTGTTCGCCCGCCTTCCGAGGGGTCGCCCATCGCGCGTAGGCGTCGAGAAGAATCACGTCGAGCGTGGTGGCGCCGAGCCGGTCGAGCAGGCCGAGCACGTGCGGTGTGACCTGGGCGGCGTGGTGGCTCTCGTAGAGATGACTGCGGTGTTCGGCGGCCAGGCCGAGCCAGGCGGTGACCTCGGGGCCGGCATCCCTTCCGCGCACGGCCTTCCCCACGACCTCGCGGACCTCTTGCCCGTACGTGCCCACCAGCGACACGGGCGGCTCGCACAGTGCCGGGTTCGTGACGTCGCGGACGTCGAGCCGCCGTTCGGCGCGGGAGTAGGGCCGGACCGGCTCGGGCGACGGACGCTGTCCGGTCACGGGCGGGGCCGACCTCGCGGGCCGGGACGGGCGGGCGGCTTCGGGGGGTGTGGTCCGGCCCCGGCGGGTGGACGCCGAGCGCTGGTGGGCAGGACGCGAGTCGGTGCACCGAGGGGCCGCCTGCACGCTCCGCCCGCCGGTCGGCGGTGTGCCGAACCTGCCGTCCAGGAGGTTCTTGAGTTCGTTGGTGAGCCAGGAGGGCAGTCCTGTCGGGGGGTGGCCGCCGTCGAAGAAGTCGCCGGCCAGGTCGACGCAGTACGCGTACCGCTCCCACTCGTGATGGCGCGCGTGTTCCTGACCGAGCGTGCGCAGCGCCGACCGCATCCGCGCGTACGGCACCGTCTGACCGGCCAGCTGGTACGACGTCCGGTTCCGCGCGGCATCGATGGCGAGCGCGATGCGGTGCACGGGTGTCGGTGGCGCGGTCTCGCGCAGCGACACGATGCCGACCCAGCGGTTCATGGCCCTCCCCCTGACGGGTGACGCGGCCTGCCCGGCCCCGGCACGCGCTCCCGGGTAGCGTCGGTGCGCTGTCCCGGTGCTTGCGTACGGGCGGCGGCCTGCCCCCGGTCCTGCTGTCCCTCCTCCCGCCGCTCCTCACGACCCGGTGATCACGGCGGCACTGGCCCGTCAGCGTAGGCCGCCGGACGCGGGTTCGGGAAGGGTTACATCGCGGGCAAGGGGTGAAGCCGGTGGGCCCCACCGCCTGCCGCTACTGGTGCCGTCCGCCGCTCCACCACCGGCGCCGCTACGCGGGATAGTGGTTGCGGCGGATTCACTGGCGTCGCGCCGGTTCGACAGCCACCAAGGTCCGCAGCCGGGCGACAGTGACACGCGTGACCGAGCCAGCTGTGGCGGTACACCCACTTGTTTTCGATCACCTGAACGCCCCGGTATCTGCGGAATTTGACGTACCGCCCGAGACGCGGTGTCCTGCGTCCATGACCAGGAACACGAGTGGCAGCGGCCCTGCCGCCACCCCCGCCAGTGACTTCGAACTCGGCTGCGGCAAGGCTCACTTGCGGATGGGTAACGTCACGGAGCGAGTCCAACTAGTGCTTGCTACAACGCTCCTTGCTGCCGTCCTCGGGACCGTGGCCATCAACGCATTGGTTGTGGCGCGAACCCCTCGCCTGTGACGGTTGCAGGGGCAGCCCGTCAAGGGTTTGGCGGGTGGCAGCCCTCGCCAGCGTCGCAGGAAGCGGTCTTGCCAATTGACTCAAGTCCCGATGATGACCCTCCGGACAACCGGGCACCGAGCAGGGGAAGGGGGACGGCATCCTCGGTATCGGCTCCCTTTCAAGATGCGTTCGGCGGACCACGAGCACTTCGGCGTCCAACGATGTGGCCGACTTCCTGTCGACTGTGATCAGCTCTCAGCTGACAAGGACAGGCCGCACGGTCTTCAATGGCGTCGTGGCCACGCCGATACCCATACCCCCGCCCCCGCCCGCCACCCTGGAGATGATCTCGGGTAGCGCTGCTCTGGACGAAGTCCTGGCGTGTCTACGCGCACGGCGGCCGGTGTTCCATTCCGAGGCCGATCTCCAGCACAGTTTCGCCCTCGCGGTTGGAGAGGTCGCGCCAGAGGTCAGGTGTCGTCTTGAGGTTCCGGTGCGCGGGAGCAACGCCTCGGAGTACCTGGACCTACTGTGCCTAGGGCCGGTGGGCCGTACGGCAATCGAGTTCAAGTACGTGACCCGGCAGTGGTCGGGCACAGCGGGGACGCCGCCCGAGGAGTACGCCTTGCGCGGACACAACGCGCCGGACGTCGCGCGCAGGGACTTCCTGCGGGACATAGGAAGACTGGAACGCTTCTGCAACCGCGAGGACCAAAACGGGCTTGCCCTGCTCGTCACAAACGAGGCGGCTCTGTGGCGTCCCAGGCAACGCAAGATGCCCACCAGGGACGAGGAGTTCCGCATCCACCACGGCCGCGAACTGAGCGGAACCTTGCTGTGGGCCGGCGGTTCCTTCCCGGACAACACCCGAGTTCTGCGAGGCGCCTACACGCTCGCCTGGCGTCCGTACACCCAGTTTGAGGGCCCAAGTAGCGAATTCCGCTACCTCGCGGTGTTCATCACTCCAAACCCAGCACGGCCCCAGTCGTCACACGAGGCGCCATGAACAAACTCCCTAGCATGCGCCCAGCTCAACGGCCTGCTCCGGCAGCTGCTGCGGGAGAAGGAAGGACGGGAGAGCGAGCCTTCAGTGTGCGTGATCGATGCCCAGAGCGTGAAGACCTCGACCAGCGTCCCAGCCTCCGGTCAGGGCATCGACGCGGGCAAGAAGATCGTTGGCAGGAAGCGGAGCATCGTCACCGACACGCTCGGCCCTCTCCTCGGCGTGCTGGTGTGGACGATCACGTAATTCCCGGGGGCTGGGATCACGGGGATCCCGAGCTCCCCGGGTGATGGTCCGCGTCAGAGGCGGGGTTCGAGTCGGACGAGCCGCACTGGCTCTGCGTCGAGCAGGGATTCGTCGATCACCTCAATGGCGACCTCGTCGTTCCCGCCCTTCGGCAGGTGAAGCGTGATCAGGTAGTCGCGGAGAGCCTCTCGGATCCGCTGCGGGAGCGTCGCGAAGTCAGGGATCTCCGCCGGGTCCGCCGACAGACGCAGGTGCGCCTCGCGGGGCGCATCGATGCCGGTGACCGACACGTCGACCACGCCGTGAAGACCGGCCTCCATGAGGGCCTTTCGGGCGGAGTCGCGCAGCGCGGTGGCGGCCAGGAACTGCAGGACCTGGTCGCGTCCGAAGGCGGGCGCGACGGCCCGGGCGATCTCCTTCGCGGAGACTCCCTTGCGGGACGCGCTCGTCATGGCGGCGACGAGGAGCCTGCGCTCGCCGAGGAAGTTGTCCCGGATAGCCGTCAGGTCGGTGATCGTGTCCTTGGTGTCCATGAACACCAGGATGTGGCCTGAATTCAGGACGGTCAAGTTCCAGGGCGTCCTGAATTCAGTCCATCGCTACTTTGCTGTGGGCTTCTTCTCGGGTCTGTCCGCTGGGGTGCGGGGCCGCTTGTTGGGCCGGTAGCTGGGCCCGTTCATGATGACTTGGTGGCTGGTGTTGATCAGCCGGTCCAGCAGAGACTCGGCGACGACCGGATTGGGGAACAGCGGATACCAGTCCGAGGGCGCTCGGTTGCTGGTGATGATCAGTGAGCGTCCCTGGCGTTCGGAGACGAGTTCGTAGAGGTCGTCCGCTTGCGGCGCGGTCATCTGCCTCATGGCGAAGTCGTCGAGGATGAGGACGTCGGGCCGGATCAGCTCGCGCAGGCGCTTCTCCCAGGTGCGGTCCGCGTGGCCGCCGGCGAGCTCAGCCAGGATCCGGCTGGTCTTGGCGAAGCGGACGTTGGCGCCCTGGCGGACCGCGAGGTGGCCGAGGGCCTGAGCGATATGCGTTTTTCCTACTCCGACCGGGCCAAACAAGATCACCGACTCGCCGGCATGGAGCCAGCGCAGGGCGGACAGGTCTCGGATCTGGGCCGCGGGCAGCTTGGAGGACGCCGAGAAGTCGAACTCCTCCAGCGTGACCTGCTGCTCGAACTTCGCGCGCTGGAGGCGCCGTTGGAAGGCGACGGTCTCGCGGCGGGTGATCTCGTCCTGACACAGCACCTGCAGGAAGTCCAGGTGGCCCAGTTCCCCGCCATGGGCCTGGGAGAGCCGGGCGTCCAGGGTCTCCAGCATCCCTGACAGCCGCAGGGCCTTCAGTGACTCGCGCAGAGCGTTGCTCGTGGGGTTCATCGGGCGTCCTCCCGCGCGTCGTGGACCTGGTCGTCGAGTTCGGCGTCGTTCGCGTCGGTCGTCGTGTCGGCGGCGAACAGCCGGGCCGGGCCGTGCAGGAAGGCGGCGGCACCCGCGTCGCCGGTCTCCGGCTCGGGATCGGTCTCAGTGCCGGCGACCAGGATGCCCTTGACCGTCCGATACGAAGGGTCGCCGACGGCGATCGCTTTCGCGCAGGCCGCCTCCAGTCTGTGGTCCCCGTACTTCTTCCGCAGGCCGAGGACCCCTTGGGCGGCCCGGAGCCGATAGAGCGCGTTGACCTCCAGGAGCCCGTCGATCAGCTCTCGGCAGGCGTCGCCGACCTCGGATGCCTGGGTGCGGCACCAGACCGGGGTCCGCATCTGGAACGCGATCTTCTCCGGCGGGTAGTCGTTCTTGTCGGTGCGTTTGCCCTGTTCGAGTGCGGCATGCGTCTTGACCAGTTCCCCGTCCAGGAACACCTGCACCATCGTCGCGGTCGAGCGGACGTCAACACGCCGGCCGATCAGCTTCCACGGCACCGAATACAAGGTGCGGCCGGCCTTGATGTGGATGTCGGGGCCGACCGTGGCGGTCGACCAGCGCGCGAGGGTGAACCGGGACTGCGGCAGCGGCAGCAGCATCTGGGCCTCGACCGCTTCGAACACCGAGACCGGCGAGGCACCGCCCAACGGCCGGCACTCGCGGCGGCCGGCCACGTTCCGGGCCCATTCCACAGCCTCGGCCTGCATGTGTTCGAGTGAGACGAACTCCCGCCCGGCCCACCAGGAGTCCCTGATGTAGGGCATCTGGCGCTCAACCCGCGGCTTGTCCTTCGGTTTGACAGCGCGAGCCGGGTCCACCAACGTCCCGTAGTGCGCGGCCAGTTCGGCGTAGGCACGATTGATCTTCGGGTCGTAGAGGTCGGGTTTGTCGACGCCGGTTTTCAAGTTGTCCGGCACCAGCCGCCGCGGGACACCGCCGAAGAAGTCGAACGCTGCGACGTGGGCCTCGGTCCAGGCGTGCTGGTCCATGCTCAGCACCGGGCGCACGAACATGTGCCGCGAGCAGGGCAGCACCATGACGAACGCCCAGACGCGGTGGCGTTTGCCCGTGCGGGGATTGATCCACTGCCCGAGGAACCCGTAGTCGATCTGGGCCTCGGAACCCGGCTCGACCTCCTCTCGCAGCACCGTGACGCGCGCCCGGTCGGCCTGTTCGGGCATCGTGGCCCGGACCCAGCGCCGGAAGGTGGCCACCGACACCGTCAGACCGCGCTCGTCGCGAAGCCGCTGGTGGATCGTGGACATGTTGACCGTGCCCAGCAGGTCCTTGACGAAGTCGCGGTGCGGATCGATCTCGCCCCAGGTGATCTGCCGCAGCCTGCGGTCGGTCATCTCCGGGAACCAGCCCTTGATGAGCTTGGACCAGTCCTCCTCGGCCATCGGCGGGCCGCCCGGCACGATTCCGGACCGCTCGGCCGGCCGCAGGTACTTCCTCACCGTCTTCGGGTCCACCCCCAGCGACGTCGCGACCTCGGTCTTGGACCGTCCCGCGTACCAGTGGACGAAGATCTCGGTGATGTCGACCACGACGAATGTCCTCCTTGCCATCCGGCTGCCCATCGGCCCGTCAGAAACCGCTGGAGGCGTCAGGGATGGTGATCGCCGTACTTCGCGACCCTGTCCCCGTTGACCCGAGGCCGTGCTACCCATCGGGATCAAGAACGTGCCGATGAAGACAAGAACCAGCCCCCAAACCACCCGCGAGAGCGCACTCAACCTCGGGAACCGGAGAACCCGTGTATGCCGCCCACTGCGGCGGGACGAACGACAAGGGGGTGGGGAATTATTTGATCGCGATCATGAAATCGGCGGGAAAAACTTGATCGCCGACAGCTGGTCACCGAACCGAGCGTGTAGGACTCCATCGCCGGCGCCCGGCTCCTGGACCAGGTCACCGCCGACCACCCCGGGATCCGCGAGGTCTGGGTCGACGGCGGCTACCGTCGGCACCTCGTCGAGCACGCCGCGAGCCTCGGCATCGACATGGAAATCACCGCTCGCAAGCCCGGGATTAGGGGTTTCACCCCGATCCCGAAACGGTGGGCGGTCGAGCGGACCTACAGCTGGCTCATGCTCCACCGCCGTCTCGCGCGTGACTACGAAACCCTTCCCAGCCGCTCCGCAGCCGTGATCCACATCGCCGTGACCGACCTCATGGCCCGCCGTCTCGCCGGCGAGAACACGTCTCCTGGCGCGACCCGATGAGCCGCGAAACATCCATTACGGGATGAATCGTCGGACGAAAACGACCTCTCAGCCAATCAGACCGCCTGGCCAGCGACGCAACACATCTGACACTCCATCAGAAGAGGCGTTACGAGCGCCATTTCAGCGTCAAGATCGCCCGTAACGCCCACACCCCACATAATGCGCACGCACGAAACCCCAGGTCAGGCACCCTTCGCGACCGTTCAAGGATCGCCACGCACTCCACGTGATGGGTCATCGGAAGGATGTCGAAATGACTTTCATTGTGACTGCCTCGTGCCCGTTCTGGGGGCGATGAGGACCTGGGTGCCCGGGTCAGGTTTGAGGCCGATGTCGGTGAGCTGGCGGTTGAGGCGGTCGTAGACGCAGCGGGCGGCGTCATGGCGGTGTGCGGCTTGGTAGAGGCGGATGGTGTGCTGTGCAAGGCGTTCTCGATCGGGGTGAAGCGTGCAGAGGCGCTCCAGGAGGTCGAGGACGGCGTCGCGGTTGGGTGGTTCGGCGCCTGTCTGCTCGGTTGCGCGGGCTAGTCGGATTGCCGCGTCGGTGGCTTGGGTGGAGGCATTTTCGCGGATCGCGTCTGCCCAGAGGTAGTCGGCGCCTTGAGCGAAGGGGCCTCGGTAGTGGTTGAGGACGTCTCGAAGGGCCGGTAGAAGGGCGCTGCTTACTGGAGCATGAGCGGGTGCAGCGAAGGCGTCTTTGACGTGCTTGGTGAAGTCGGCGAGGTCGGTCTCCACCAGATCGGGGTGAAGTTTGTGAAGTTCGCCTTGGCGGAGGATGAATTCCTGTGTCGTGATTCCGGTGGCGGCGCGGAGGGTTCGGCGGACGGCGCGGCGTAAGTTCTTCAGCGCGTTTTGCTCGGTGCCCGGCTTGATGTGGAGTTTGTCGGCGATGTCGTGTGAGAGCAGTCCCGTGGGGTGGGCGGCGAGGAGCGCGAGGAATTCTCGGGCTTCGCTGCGCAGGTTGGTGCCGATGGGGCCCTCGTGTCCTCGGGCGTAGAGGGTGACGGGGCCGAGGACGTGGATGCGTACCGGCTTGGTCGGGGTCGGTGACTGCGGAGGTTCGGCCGTCTGGGAGGGCGGGAGTCGGGGCTGCTCCTCTTCTTCGGGCTCGTCAGAGATGTCTGTCTCCTGAGGTTCGGCGGGCTTGGTGGGGTTGGGGAGGACGCGGAGGCGTGTGCGCTGGCCGTGGGCGGTGAGGATGACATCGGTGACGTCGCGGGCGGCTTCTGGGGTGAGGTGGAACAGTTGGAGAGGGTGAGTTCCTGACTTCATTCCTTCCGGGGTTGTGGTGGTGCCGTTCTGAGCGATGTGCCAGGTGGCTGCGGCGGGTAGTGAGGCATCCAGGTTGAGCACGATCAAGGTTTTGGCGTCGCTGCGGGCTGCCAGGGCCTGGAGCTGCTCGGTGTGGGCGGCATCTGGGACGGTGATCAGCAGCAGTGTCCCGGGGGTACTGACGTTGTCAGCGAGGGGTTCGCTGGCTGATTCATGTTCGTCCCGGGCCCGCGCGTGGGCGATGAGGTGGTGTTCGGCCAGCTGGATGGCTTGTGTCAGGTCACGGCTCTGGGTAAGGGCGGTGAATTGGGTGGGCAGGCCGGGGAGGAGGCGCTCCGCGAGGGCTCGTTGGATGACTGCGGTGGTGTGGGCTGGGTCGGGGCGGGTGCGTTCGGCGGCGGTGAGGATTCCGATGAGGAGGGCTCGGGTGGCCGCGTCGGCCCCGGGTCCGGTCCAGGCGATTCCGCCGGGGGTGGCGAGTTCCTCGAGCGGGACCTCTGTGTTGTCGCGGATGCCGATGGTGACTGCGCCGGGGTGACTCGGCTTCTGAGGTGGTGTGCGGCGGGTGATCAGCGCGTCGGGGTCTGGTTCGGGTGCTGGCTGGCTTGCCACCTGTGCGGCTTGTGCGGCTCTGTCGATGAGTGGGCTGAGGGCGGGTAGGTCGTTGCTCTCGTCCCCACGATCTCGGTTCTTGTGCCAGTACCAGTAGCGCCGGGCAGCCAGGAGGCCGGCTGCCGTGGTGATGCCGATGAGGCTCGCTGTGCCGAGGTCGACGGTTGCGGGTCTCGGTAGCGATTGATCCTTCCGTTCCGTGGCGGGTGGCTTCTCGGGCTGCTTATGCAGCGGGCCTGTGTGGGGGTGTGTTCCGTGGTTGAGGCCGGGACGGATGGTTCCGGCTGGTGTAGGCGTCTCTGCGGTCGGCGTGTTGTGGGGTGCGTTTGGTCGTTGCCCTGCTGACGATGTGGGCATCGATGGCGGGATGGAGCCTGTTGCGGGAATGGTTAGCTTCCAGCCGGGAGTGATCCGGTCGGGGTCGGTGAGCTTCGCGCCGTCGCCTTGGACGAGCTGTTTGTTGGCGGCGTAGATGCGGGGCCATTTGAGGGCGTCACCGAGATAGGTATCCGCTAGGTCCCAGAGGGTGTCGCCTTCGACAACCGTGTGCTCGGTGTGCGGTTGCTCCCGCGGCGGCCCTGGCAGGAGCTGCTCACCAGGTGTTTGCTTCTCCGTGGACGTCCCAGGTTCAGGTGCTTGTGCGGCCGCGAGGTGCAGTGGGGCGGTGACGACTGCCTGTGACGGGGCTGATTCCCCGTAAACGGCTGATTGGGGCATCCCGTGGGGGTGCGGGCGCAAGATGCTGAGCAGTGCGACGACGAAGGTGCCGATGCACAGGGCCGCAAGGGAGCGTCGCAGGGTCAACCCTGCCAGGTGCTCGTGGTGGGCGTGGCGGTCGCGAATGAGCTGGGGCAGGTGCGTGGCGTACCAGAGGGCTTCGCGTATGGCGGAGGAGGCAAAGGCGGCCCAGCAGGCCCACCCGATGAGTGCGAGGAGCTCGATCATCATCGGGTCGCTGACGGGTTCGGCCAAGCGGTCGGCGAAGTCGTGCCAGGAGGTGACGCGCTCGGGCCAGGGGAAGCCAGCTGCTTGCCACAGGATCCAAGGCATTCCGGCCAGGAGGGTGAGTGCGATCAGGAGCGCGCCTGCCGCGGTGAGAGCGGCGCGCAGCCTGGTGCGCGGGAAGGAGGGGGAGGTCATCTCCGGGGGGTTCTTCCTGGCCGGTAGGGGGTGGTTCAGGGGGTTGCTTGTGCGGCCTGCGCGGTGGCGGTCGCGGAGAGGGTGAGGGTGTGGATGCCGATGAGCTGGAGGATCTGTGTGCTCTGTCGGTGGGTGACGTGGACGGTGACCTTGTCACCTCGGACGTGCGCCGTTCCGGTGTCACCGGTTGAGGTCACGTAGGCGCGGGCGATTTGGGCGGCATGCTCGGGTTTCAGCTGGATGGCTTGGTTGTGGCGCAGTTCGGCGACGTCGAGTTGCTGAGCGCCGGTTCGGGCGGCTTCCTGGGCAGTGTCGAGCGCTCGGGCTTTGCTGGCAAGGGCGAGGCCGCCGTCGACGACAATTCCGGCGAAAAGCCACAAGGCGAGGAATATGCCGACGATGAATGCGGTGACCTGTCCTCGGTCCTCGCCGAGGATGCGCCGTGCGTGCTGCCGGTTCTGCTGGACGCTCATGGACTGCTCCGGAACCGGTCTACGGGCGAATGTGCGGTGCCGGTGATGGTCACGGTGCCGGGCATGCCGAGGTGTGTCAGGTCGCCGAGGTCGGCGGTGCACGTGACGGTTGCGGCGGTGCTCGAGCCCGGTGTGAGGCCGTCGGTGTCGATGGTGACGTAGGGGTGGGTGCAGGTGCTGTGGGCGTCAGTGAGTGTGGTGTTGGCGATGTGCTGGGCGTCTGCTTGGGCGTCGGTGTCGGTGCGGGCCAGGGAGGCTGCTCTGGCTGCTTGGTGGGCGGCGTCGGCGACGATCAGTCGTGCGTCGGTGAGGCGGCCGAGTGCTACGACGGTCAGAAGGACGAGGACGACCAGAGGTGTGGCCAGGACCAGTTCGACCGCCGCCGACCCCTGGTCGGCGGCGGTGCTCCGGTGTTGGGTCTGTGGGCGGTTCATGGTGTGCCTCCGTCCGAGTTGGTGAGGCGTTCGACGGGTCCGGAGGCGGTGCCGGTGGCGGGGAGGTTGATGCCGGGGACGACCGGCATGACGCTGCCTCGCACGCTCACCGTGACGTGCTTCTCGCCGCGGTGGACGCTGATTGCCGGGGTGGTGAGTACGTGGCTTCCGAGCCCGTGGATGCTGCTGCGTGCTTGCTCGTGTCCGGCGGCCTGTGTGGCGTGCTGGAGGCGGGCTGCGGCCAGGCCTCGTTCGGCGGCGTACTGGGCGATGTGCTGGGCGTGCCAGGCGAGAGCGAATTGCACGGTCAGGAGCATCAGCACGAGTACCGCTGGTACGACGAGGACCAGCTGGGTGGTGGCGGCGCCCTCGTCGCGTGGGCGGTGTGGTGGGTGGGTCACGGGTTAGCCGAGGTTGATGCCGTTGGCCTTGGCGGTGACCTTGGCGACGATGATGCCGACCACGGTCATGGCCAGGATGGCGAGCAGGGCGGTGATGACGACGGTCTCGGTGGTGTAGCCGTCGTCGCGGCGGGCGGCCTTCCGCCTTTGGTCGATGTGAGTGAGGGCGGTGTGGGTGAGGCGGTCGAGGATGAGTCGGGCGGCGATCATCAGGCCGTTTTCTCCTGTGGTCGTGTCAGGGGCGTGGTGGTGCGGGCTCGTCCGGTGCCGGGTTCAGGTGGCGGTGAGGACGTAGGACAGGGCGGGATAGCCGATGAGGAGGAGGAAGGCGGCGAAGAGCAGGACGACGGGGAGGGACATCTGCTCGGTGGCGGCTTGGGCGGCTGCGTCGGCTTCGGAGATGCGGCGGCGGCGCATGGCTCGGGCTTTGGCGGCGAGTGAGCCGCGGACTTTGGCGCCTTCGGTGCCGGCCAGGTCGAGGGTGGCGGCGAGTTCGGTGAGGTCGCTGATGTCGAGTTGTCGGCCGAGGTCGGCGAGATGGGTCCAAGGGCTGGTGCGGGTGAGCTGGGCGACGTGGAGGGCGTGGCGGAGTTTGACGGCTGCCCATCCGGTGGGGGCGTTGACGGCGTGGGTGAGGGCCTGTTGGACGCCTGCTCCGCCGGCCAGGGCGATGACGGTGAGGTCGAGGGTGAGGCTGAGGGTGTGCCGCATCTCGGCTCGGCGTTGCGCGGCGTGGCGCCGGACGGTGTGGTCGGGGGCGTAGAAGAGGAGGGCGGCGAGGACGAGGGAGCTGCTGGTCGGCATCCACCATCCGGTGCCGGTGCTGATGGCGAAGTGGATGAGGCCTGCGGACAGCCAGGGCGTGATCAGGCCGGCGATGCCACAGGTGGCCTTGCCGGCGAGGTGGCGTTCGACGTCTTGTCCGCAGACGGCGAGGTCGGCACGCAGGCTGTGGTTGGGCAGGCCGAGGGCCCTCAGGTAGGGGACGAGGCGTCGGCCGACGCGGACGGTCCATTCCTCGTCGCCGGTCGGCTGGAAGGTGGCCGCCTGTGAGGGTGGGGTGTTGAGGGCGGCCAGGACGTCGGCGAGGGCGGGGCGGGAGGGGCGGAGGCCGTAGGCGAGGGCGGTCAGGCCCGCGCCGAAGAGGGATCCCAGGGCCAGGACGGTGATCATCGTGTGCCTTCCTGGGCTGTCGCTGCCGCGGGCGGATTGGTGGTCATCAGCCGGAGCGGCTCGGCGATGCGGCCGAGGGCGTTGAGCCAGGTGAAGGAAGCGGCGAACAGGGCTCCGACCGTGGCGAGGACTGCTTGGCCCATGAGGGTGTCGAAGGGGGTGAGGAAGGAGCGGTTGAAGATCACCAGGCCGATCGCCAGACCGATGGTGACGGTCACGGTGACGCGGACGCCGGTGCGGATGCTGGCGCGGCCGGCGCCGATCCGCTGCCGCATCGCGACCTGTTCGCGGACGGACTCCGCCAGCTCTCCCAGGAGAGAGCCGAGTTGGCGTGCCTGCTGCTCGGCGGCCATGAGGAGGGCTGCGACGACGACGTCGGCCAGTGGGTCGTCGACGTCGTTGGCGAGCGTCCTCAAGGCTGCGGGGAGCGGACGTCCGCTGCGGACGGAGGCGGCGAGGCGCTCCAGTTCGGGGTTCAGGGCGGCGGGGGCGATGTCGGCCGTGGCGAGTACTGCCTGTTCGAGCCCGGCCGCGGCGGAGAGGGTGTCGCGGAGCATCTCGGTCCAGGTGGCCAGTGCCTCCATGCGCTCGGTGCGGCGCGCGGCCTGCCGGTCGGGGCCGAGCAGTCCCGGCAGGGTGAGCAGGGCCACCCCGGTGAGGATCGCGGCGACCGGCCACCCCGTAAGAGCCCAGGCCGCCGCTGCGGCGACCAGGGCGATAGTTGACCGCCGTTTCGTCCAGTCCGCGGGCAGTCGCTGCAGCAGCGCTCTCCCCCGGTTGCCGGCCAGCTGCTCGACGGGGTGCCGTCGTGCTCCGTGGATGGCGGCGACGAGCCCCATACCGAATGCGGCTCCAAGGAGCGCGGTCACGAGGGTGAGGGAGCCGCTGGCCAGGATCTGATCCATCAGACACCCCAGCCGCGAGCCGGAAGGGTGATGGCCTGTGGGTCCAGTCCGACGGCCACGAGGTCGTGGAGTGTTTCGGCACGCAGCGGAGCGGATGGTTCGGGGCGGCCGCCCGGGCCAGGCCGGTAGATCTCGTTCGAGATCACCTGGGCTCCGTCCGCGTCGATGACCTCGCGGACCGAGTCGACACAGCGGCGGCGCTGTGCGTCCCAGCCCAGGTGGACCACGAAGTGCACGGCCGAGGCGATCAGCAGGTTCGTCGCATCCAGCGAGAGGCGTTCCGGCGCCTGGGCGGCATAGGCGGCGAGTTTGGTGAAGACGCCTCGTGAGGTGGAGGCGTGGATGGTGGACAGGGAGCCGTCGTTGCCCTGGGACATGGCGTTGCACATCGGGATGACCTCGGCCCCGCGAATCTCCCCGACGATGACGCGGTCCGGTGACATACGCAGACCCCAGCGGACCAGCTCGGCCTGGTCGAGGCCACCTTGGCCTTCGAGGTTCGGTTCGCGAGCCTGCATGGCGACCACGTTCGGGTGCGCCCCCTTGTCGACGTCGAGGCCGAGTTCGAAGGTGTCCTCGATCGTAACCAGGCGTTCGGACGGCGCGATCTCACTGGCCAGGGCGCGCAGCATGGTGGTCTTGCCGGCGTTGGTGCCGCCGCCGATGACGATGTTCTTCCGGGCGCGGACCAGGGCTGCAAGGAAGCCGGCCATTGCCTGGTCGCAGACGCCGAGGCGGACCAGTTCTGCCATCGAGGCCGTGGGGAAGCGGTGGCGTCGGATCGTCAGGGACACGCGTCCGGTAACGGCCATGACGGCGAACAGGCGGGAGCCGTCCGGCAGCTGCAGGTTCACCCTGGGCATGCCGCGGTCGAAGCGCCGTTCCTCCCCGTCCACGTTCGCGGCCAGGGTGCGGACCAGCTCGATCAGTTCGGCGTCGGAGGCGGCGACGGGCGGGCGGGGCTGCCACTGGCCGTGGGAGTCCTTGACCCAGACGGTGTCGCAGCCGTTGACGCAGATGTTCTCCAGGCTGTCGTCAGCCAGCAGCCGTTCCAGGCCACCCGTGCCGAACAGGGCGTCCTCGACCGCTTGCGCGATGCGTTCCTCGGCCCACGGTTCGAGGGCCTTGCCGCCGGCTGTCACGGCCTGCCGCCAGTAGGCGCCGAGTTCCTCCTTCAGCAGGCGCTTGACCGTTGATCGGCGCGTCGTCTCGTCTTCCGGTGGGAGGCCGGCTGCTTCCCGTTCACCGGCGTAGTCCGCGAGGCGGGCCACGACCCGCTGCCGTACGACGTCCGCCAGGTCCTGCTCCCGGCCCGGGTGTGTCCCGGTCTGGGCAGGAAAGGCTGCGGGGGAAAGATGCGGGATGGTCATACGGGGCTCCCTTCCGTCGCCCGGTCGGGCAGCGCCGCGCGCAGCTGACCGGCCACACCGACGCTCTCCGGCTTCTGGCCGAGGCCGTCGGTGCCGGTGATGCGCCGAGCCAGGAGGTGGGCTGCGGCCATGAGCGGCGCGGGCCGGAAACCCGTCGCCCGCAAGGTCACGCGCCTGCGACTGCCCGTAGCGGCCGCGGTTCTCACATCCCACGGAAGGCACACAACGTGTCCGAGCCCGAGTGCTTGAGCGATCTCCTCCTTCGGGTACGGCGAAGGCCCGACCACCAGCAGGGTCACATGCCGTTGCGCCGCATCCGTGGCCAGCAGATGGGCGTAAACGTGGGTCAGCGCCTCGGGGGTCCCCCGTGTCACCAGCAGCACCTGCCCTGCCGCATCCAGCAGCTCACCGACGTCGTCACCGATCCGGCCCACGTCGAGAAGGACCGTGCCCCGGTCGCCGCTCTCCCCCGTCAGTACCCGCCGGCCCGAATCCGCGGCAAGTACACGAACAGCTTCACGGCATGCCGTACGTCCTGCGGGAGCCACCACGGCCCGCACACCGAACGGCAACTCGGCTACCGCACCGAGGAGGGACCCGGGCTGTGCCTGACGGGCGGCCATCGCGACGTCCAGCAAAGCGGACGTGTGCGGAACGCCGCAGCGCGTGGCAAGATCACCGCCCCACACATTCGCTTCGACCACCACAGGACGCACTCCGCCGTCTGCCTCCTGCGGCCACGCGGCAGCCAACACCAGCGCCGTGGTCGTCACCCCAGGCGCGCCGGTCAGCGAACCCAGTGCCACCAGTCGCCTCACGGGGCATCACGCCCCTCCGCGGACAGCACAACGATCCGCGGGTGCTCCATCGCAGTGGCGCGTCGGGCTGCACCGGTCTCCACCAGCACGGTCACCACTCGGGCGGCACCGGCCGACTCCGCGGCCTTGACGCCCGTCACCGTTCCGATCACAGCGGCCGGGGGTCGTTCCGCATCGGCGGCCACCTTCCCTAGCGCGGTGCCGGAGGGGCCGGGCAGCACGCCCACGCGCTCGCCAAGCGCGAGATCCGAGGGCGCGGCTCCCGTCTCCACGGCAAGCGAGACCTGCGACCAGCCGACAGGCGGGAAGTTCGACTTCTCCCCCACATGCCCGGCCGCGAGCAGCGATCCCGCGACGAGCGGCACCCTCGCCTCCCTGCCCAGCACGACAGCGCGGTCGTCGGCAGAGACCACACCGGCGTCAGCGGCAGCCTGCACCGTGCGCAGGTCCTTGGTGGTCAGGACGTGTCCGGCCGGCACGTCCTTGGCGAGCATCAGGACCTCGTCCCGGCCGCTCAGATTCGTCGCGATCACCGTGAATCCGATGGCCGAGACCACGACCGTGCCAAGTCCGGCCCACAGCCAGCCCGGCCTACGGCGCGTAGAGGCGCCGACGGCCGGGGGCCGATCCGGCCCGACTCCGCGTGCACCGGGCAGGTTGGCACCCTTGACGGGCGTAGAAGACACAGAGGTCCCCATCCATCACCTCACAGGTTGGGAGATCGGCTCTCAGGAGCCGTGCTTGCAGCACCGTCAGGCTCGGCTCACGCCGACCCAGCTCAAGTCCGTCAGCGCACGACGACGGCCTGAACCTCGTCCACCGTCAGTTGACGTTCCGCCTCGGTCTCAAGGCCACGCACCACACCGGACTGCCCACCACCGGTCCACTCCACGTCCCAGACCACCCGGACGGAGACCGTGAACTTGCGGCTGGGCTCGGCCGTAGAGGCCCGCGTATAGACATGACCGCAATCCGGAGACTCGGCCTCTGCCGGGAAGTCACGGGTGTACGCAGTCCCGGGGCCGGAACACGTGACGGTGGACCCGTCGCCCATGGACCAAAGTGCCCGACGCGGTCGTGCTGTCGCCTTCACCGTCACGCCCGGGACCTGCACCGTCTGCGAAACTGGCCGCCAATGCGAACCACCCACCCACATCCAGGTAGGCACGTGTACCACCTGGACGAAGCCCTCCTCCGGACTCGTATGAATTACAGGGGAAGGAAGGTCCAACCTCGCCACAGCCTGCTGCGCAGCCTGAACAACATCAAATGCGTCCTCCACCGGCGCCGGCCGCCCCTGCGGTCCAACTTGCGGAAGATCGATAGGAGGACGCAACCCCAGCTGAGTACCAACAGGACGCTCTACAACGAAGGCATCAGCGCCTTGTGGCCCTGTCTTGACGACACGGTCTCGATTTGGCTTGTGCTCTTGGCCTTGGTGCTGCCGAGTTACCGCGTTCCGGGCCGCTTTGAGATTGCATCCCGCGCCCTCACAGCTGAGGCTTGCACCCGCCCCGAATCCATCGTCCGCTGTTGCATCCATAGCGAACATCGGGCAGCCGCAGATAGAAGAGGCAATTGCAGTCACCAGCAGACCACGTGACCATCGCATGATCAGCCCAGGCACGTGCCCGCCTCATCGATGTACAACGTCGCGACTAGCCACCGGCCTCCCTGCCTGACGACCTTCGCATCGACCAGATGGTGGCTACCCGGGGTGTCGTTCTCCAATTCTCCCGTCTCGGTATACCGCAGCCAGGCAGTACCGTCCGCGCAATCGCTGATCACGGCTGTTGTTGAGCGGACATTCTCAACTCTTGGAGCAAATTTAGGTTCGCCCTTCGTGACGACCCCCTTTGCTTTGCCGTCCCGCATCATGTGCTTGAGAAGCTCGAGCGCATCACCTGTGGCGTGGTCATCAAGCTGGGGATGCTCTGCGTCTGATGTCTGCGCCGCCACGACGAGGTCCTTCCACATGGCTCGGTAAGCATCCACCGCCTCCCGTCCATCAATCGATGCCGTGCTGCCTGTAGTCGGGGGCGACACAGCAGCCGAAGCTGGTAGTGATGGGGCTCCCGCTGAACTGGTGCAAGCGTTAAGGCCCAGCCCGAGCGGCAGCGCAGCCAGTGTTACCCATGTGACCCTTCCAGACTTCATCGTGATCAGCCTCCGTTTCCCCACATGTCACGTATAGCGAGCGAACCGCGAGGAGTTGTCGCGATCCGTGCCGGAGGGCGAACTCCGAGCACGGCGGTTGCGTGTCAACTCCTCGCCAGTCCAGACTTGTTGATGGCCAGTCCCGCTCTCATTGAACGCAATCAAGTTCACCCGATCGCGCGAGGAACGGCGTCCAGGTACCTACGCACCACGATCCGACGCACGCTGACTGAGGTGTCACTCGAGTGGGATCATCAGCCAGGCTGACTTTGTTGCGTTGGATGTCGGTAGGAATCCCCAACACCCGCCGGTGATCACGTTAACGATCTGAAGACCACGCCCGCGCTCTGTAACCCGAGAGCACAATGCGTCGAGCCCACCACCTCGGTCCTCTTCCCGAGGGGGATATGGAGAAGCCGCCGCAAAATGCTCGATTTCCGGTAGGCAGGGATCGTGGTCCTCGACTTCGCAGATAATCCGCTGGTTGGCCTGGCGCAGCCGCAGCTCATACGGTCCGCGGCCATGCTCGACGGCATTCGCAACGAGCTCAGAGACGGCTAGAACCGTGTCGCTGATCACCTCAGGGTCACAACCCAGTTGTTCAAGCGCGCATCTCAATGCGATTCGAGCGCGAGAAGGGGCATCCGAAGTGAAACTCGTCCAGCGCCACAGAACGATTGCAGCCCCATGGTTCAGTCGCCGCATCACGATCGACCACCTCGAGCAGCATGACGCGCCCCCATTGGACGCCTATGTCGACCTCGCCCTGGCCGAACATGAGCGCGCACCTCACCGACCAACAGAGAGCTGGCGTCCGTAGCGAAGGGAAGCAGGTGTAGTGCAGTGAACAGCAGTGGCGCCATGACGGCAGCTCCTGTCGGTCGTGGTTGATCCACGACCACGACACCGCTGTCCGGCGAAGAGCGGACCACCCCTTTGACGAGAACTTGCGGATCCCCCGAAAGGGGGCAGGAAAGAAGATGCCGTCTCATTCCAAAGCACTGCTTCGATCACACGCGGGCTTCCCATGAACGAAACCGTGCGAGCAACGACTCTCACCGCAGCCCCGCCAACGGCGCGAGCGCGCCAGCGGAAGCTTCTGATGCACTCTCAAGCGCCCCTTGGAGCTTCGAATCGCCGGTGCCCCTGATACTCAATGGCGTTTGTGAGCGCAAGCGACCAACCAGGGGCACGGCACTCCAGCGCGACCACCGGCCCGCTCCGCCTTCGCTTGTGCCCTCTCTGGCCACTGGGAATATGAGCGGGTGAGTGCTGACGCGTTGGGGCGCTGGGTACCGGAACGTCCCGAAGATGTGGCCGCGGTCTTCGTCAAGGCGAACTTCCCGTGGTGGATCGCTGGTGGTTACGCGATCGAACTCGCGGTCGGCCGTGAGCTACGCGCACACGGCGATCTCGACGTCCTCGTCCTCCGGCGTGACCAGGCCTACCTACGGGATCTCCTCACGGGCTGGGACCTGTACGTGGCGGACCCGCCCGGCCAGGGGGAGCTTCGCCCGTGGCTTCCTGAAGAGGCCCTTCAGCCGCCGCTCCACGATATCTGGTGCCGTCGCACGCCGGAGGCCCCCTGGTCGATGCAGCTCATGCTGGACGAAACCGAGGGCATCCAGTGGGTCTCGCGGCGCAACCCGGAGATCCGGCTCCCGATTGACCAGCTCGGGCGGACGAGCGAGACGGGCATCCCGTATCTCGCTCCTGAGGTCCAACTCTTCTACAAGGCGAGAGCGACCCGGGACAAGGACGAGACCGACTTCGAAGCTGTGCTCCCGCTGCTTGACGCTCCAGCACGCGCCTGGCTGGCGGACGCGATCAAGGTGCTCTCGCCCGGCCACCCGTGGATTCGCCGGCTTCTGCCGGTCAGCCGAACGTGAGCAGCGGGACGTCGTAGAGGTCTGAGTTACGAGGCCGGGTGATCATGGGCGTCGTGACCTCCACGAAGGGCCTCGCTGGCGAACTTCCGTAGCCCCAAATGGCCACATCGTCGACGCCGAGGAAGCCCCAGCCGAGAGGAGCTGGAACGGCGCATCGCCGCCCTGGAAGAAGAGGATCAACCCTTCGAACCTCTGGCTGGGGGGCCGGCGCCGCAGGCAGGGGGAAGCAACGGGCCCGTTTCTAGCGTAGTTCTCGGTCGAAGGGGTGCACGCCAAGACCCGCCCTGGTCACGGGGCTCGCGCCGCGGGGGACGGCGGAGCACCTGGGTGACCAGGGCGGGGGCTTAGCCTCGGCGGAGGAATTTGCGCTGGCCCCGGTGCTTGCCGGTCCTCCTGCCGGAGGTCGGCCGTCCCACCGCGGCGGCTTCGCTCGGCCGAGCGGAGCGTTCCGGCCGGTCCTTGCTGAGAAGGGACTGCCAGACCCGTTCCTGCAGCTCGCGGATGCAGGGGCCGCACGCGTACATCGGCGCCTGGGCGCCAGCGACTCGGGCGGGGCCGATCCACAGGACGCACGTCCACCGCTGCCCGCAGTAGAGCCAGCAGAATCCGTCGACCCATTCGTTACCGTCGTCGGTTGTCGCCGGTGCGGGCAGCCCTCCGCGCGCGAACTCGGCGATCCCCGGGATCACCCTGTGCTGTAAGGCGACTTCCGTCAGCATTGCTCGTCCGCCTCCATGATCAACAGCCGTGCGCCGTTACGGAAGGGTCTCCCTGCTTCTCGGCGTCGGAGAACAGGAGGGTGGGTTCGGCGAGGATGTCGCGGCCGGACTCGCTCTTATAGATCTCGTCGACGCTGCCGAACCGAGCTTCGGAGTAGTCGAGGTCCAGCAGCGAGGCGGCCTGCCGCACCGACTCCTCGTCGGGTCCCTCGATCTCCAGGAAGGTGGGAAGGTCGGGCCAGGTATCGAAGTCGAAGGCGACCTCGCCCAAGCGCCACTCCTCCCGGTAGTTCTCCTGGTAGCGCACCTCGGTGAGGCCAACCCGGCGGAGGATGTCGGTCATGGCGTGCAGGTCGGCTACCTCGGTCTCGATCTCCTTGGTGCCGTCGATCGTCGTGGCGTCGGTGACCTGCTTGAGCGTGAGCGTCGAGCGGGTGCCCTCGTCACGCAGCCGAATCCAGGCCCCGCCATCCAGGGAGTCGTTCTCGAAGATCTTGCGGGTGAGGAGCGTGCGGGGGAACGCCTGGACGGCGCCGAGGGCAGTCAGCTTGGCCTGGAGGCCGGCGGCGTCGACGGCCAGGAACTTCGCCTCGTACTCGTGCTTCATGGGTCCCTCTCTCAGAAGTGGTCGGTGAGGGCGGACATCCGGGCTGCAATGAGCAGGCCCATGCGGTGGGTGTGGTCGTGCAGCTGACCGACGTGGGGCCGCTCGGTGAACTCGGTCGTGCGCAGGGTGAGCAGGACCTCCCAGTCGCCGAGGAAGTGGTAGCGAAGGCGCTCGGGAGAGGTGTAGTGCTCGATCATGTGGTGGCGTCTCTCGACGGGCATCATGAACTCCGCGCCGAACACACCGCCCGGGCGGACCAGGCGCTGCATGCGGTCGATGAACTCGGCGAGCGGGCGGTGGTGGTTGGCACTGTAGTGCCACGAGCAGCTCGTCCAGACCGCCTCGCACTGCAGGCCCAGGGGTTCGCCGTCGAGGAAGTCGTCCTCAACGACCTGTACGCGTTCGTGGAGTTCTTCGAGCTTCAGTCGATCGATCAGGCCCAACGCGTGTGCCTGGCTGTCACCCGGGAGGTGGACGTCGCCCCCGTGCAGGGCGACCGAGTCGCGTTCGACGGCGACGACGTGGTAGCCGGCAGCGGCGAGGGGCAGGACGAACTTGCCGTCGCTCGCGCCGACAACCGCGACAGTGGCGTCATGGGCGACGCGTTCCCGCAACGTGGCGAGGAACTGCGGGAAGAAGGTGAGGGTGTGCTCCCACAGGCTCTGTGTCTGCATGGGAGTGCGCTCCTTGCGTATCGGTGTCCGTGATCACGCGGAGGACCTCGTCGGGGCTGCGCCCCGTGGTATCAACGCGGTGCATCGGGAACGAGGTGTAGGCGTCCGTCACCCGGTGCGTGACCGTCTCGATCAGTGCGTCCCATCGCGATGCCGGCTTGTTCCGTCCAGCGAGGCGGCGCTGTCGTTCGTCGTCGTCGCAGAGGAGGTGGTACGTGACGGGTGTCGGCAGCCAGCTCGGCAGGGTGATACCGAGCCGGGCGCCCAGAGCCCGGTTGGTGGCGAGGCACCGGGCGAAGTAGCTCTCGACGACGACCGGGACGCCGGCGTCGAGATGGTGCAGGATTTCCTCGGCCGCGGTGAACAGAGCGGAAAGGTAGAGGCACATCCGCGCCTCGACGTTCGTCCGCTCGTCCACCGCGTGCCTGAGCGGCTGGTAGAGGGACGGGACGGTGGCGACAAGGACGGCTTGTCGGGCGGCGGCCAGCATCGGCGCCAGGGTGGACTTGCCGGTGCCGCGTAAGCCCTCCAGGCTCTCGAAACGCGGGTGATCAGGCACGGCCGTACACCACGTCCGGCACCGCGAGAGTGAGCTCGTCTGTGGCAGAGGGCTTGTGGACGATGCGTCCTGCCGCCTTCTCGTACCAGAAGGCATGCGCGTCCTTGCCCACGGCCTTGCAGGACATAGTCAGCGCACCGCGCGGGTCGGCCTCGATGCGGTCGATCTCGCGAGGCCCGTCAGACGGTGCGCACACCTGCGGGGCGCCGTGCTCGGAGAGGTCCTCGTCGACGATCACCTCCAAGGGCAGATCGGCCGACGCGAGCTCTTCGCGGAGCCGGCCGTAGGCGGATGGGGCGGTGACCAGCAGTTCAGGGTGGTCGGCAGCGTTGCCCACCGGCCGCAGGTGGTGGAGCTTGAGTTGCCGGACCTCGAGTTGCGCCAAGACGCTTGCGAGAGGGATGACCTCGTCGATGTTCCGGGAGGTGACGGTCATGGTCGCGCCCGTCGGAACGCCGAGGTCCCGCGCCAGGCTGAGCGAGTTCAGGGCGCTCTGGTAGCTGCCCTGTCTCCGGATGCCGTCGTTGGTCGTTCCGACGCCCTCCAGCGAGACCCTGAGCAGGTCCACGTGCGGAGCGATCTCGGTCAGGCGGCGCTCGATCCGGTACCCGTTGGTGCAGATCTCGACGCGCTGGCCCAGCTCCTCCCTGGCGTGGCGGACGACCTGCGCGAGGTCCCGGTGGACGAACGGCTCCCCGCCGAGCAGGGTCACGGCCTCTGTACCGTACTCGTCCCGCATCAGGGTGAGGAGGCTCGCGGCTTCCTCGGCGGTGAACGCGTCGGCGTACTGGAGCCGCTTGCCGTGAAAGCAGTGCAGGCACGTGAAATTGCAGCGGTAGAGCAGCTGCAGGTACAGCATGCGGATCTTCCTGATCCCGGTGACTTCCCCGATCACATCGGCTCCTTCGGCTGACTGCCTGTTGGGAGCCTGATATTGGCTTTCTGCCTGGGGACCCCGGCACCGCGTTCAGGGACGGTCCGAGGACGTCCTGGGACGTTTTCAGTGACCTGCGAAAGACTCCAGGATGCCGAGGACACGCTTCGTGTCCGAAAGGTCGGGCAGGACGTCAGCAGCGCCCGCCGCGGTCAGTTCCTCCGGAGTGTGGATGCCGGAGGCGACAGCGAGGATCCCGGAGCCCGTGGTCAGAGCCGCTTCCACGTCACGAGGGGTGTCCCCCACCAGGACCGTGGGAACGTCAGCTGGAACACCATGAAGCCGCTGCGCGCGCTCGCGGGCGACAGCGACCAAATGGGGACGGAGTTCAGCGTCCGCTCCGTAGGCGCCCACTGTCAGGTCCAGCAGCGTTTCGAGGCCGAACGCGGACAGCTTCACACGGGCGTTGGCGGCAATGTTGCCGGTGAGAACGGAGGAGACCCAACCGCTCTGAGCGGAGGCGGCCTTCAGCGCCTCATGGACACCGGGCAGGGCGGTCCCGCGCCTGCGCAACTCCTCCAGGCGCGCTTCCCCAGCCTGGGCCAGCGCGCTCTCGATGAAGTGCCAGTCAGGTACGGGCAGCCCTTCGCGGACGAACATGTCGCGCATGATCAGTCGATCCGTACGCCCCTCGGTACGCGCCGGCTCCGTGGGCTCGCGCCCCGACAGGGCAGCGAAGGCAGTAGCGTAGATCTCCTTGCTCACCCCCGCGTTCTCGATGAGGGTGTGGTCGATGTCCCACAGGACGAAGAGCTCCATGCCGCCAGAGTAGGCAGTCGGCATGGTTGCACTTCAGCCACCGCGTCCCAAAACGTCCTTGCGCGATCACGCGGTGCGCCGATTCGATGGCTGCTGTGAACGACCGACTGCGCACTGTGCTCGGCCAACGCGGCGTCTCGCCCGACTCGCTGGCCGAAATCTGCGAGGTAGATCCCAAAACAGTGAGCCGGTGGCTGGGCGGGCGAATTCCCCATGCCCGGCACCGCTTCCGCGTCGCGCGACACCTGCGCGTGGAAGAGACCTTCCTCTGGCCCGAGCCATCCAAGCGCCCCGGCCAGCCGCGGGACGGGTTAGGTACCGAACTGGTCGGCACCTACCAGAACAGGGCCAGCGTGCCCCGGGACGTCTGGCTCGCGCTGCTGCGAGAGGCTCGGCACGAGATCGGCGTCCTCGTCTTCTCCGGCACCTTCTTCGCCCAGTCCAACCCCCACGTCGCCAAGATGCTCTCCGAACGTGCTGCCGAGGGAGTGCGGGTGCGCCTGTGCTTCGGCGACCCGGGCGGGCAGGCAGTCGCCCTCCGGGGCCACGAGGAGGGAATCGGCGACACCCTCGCCGCCAAGATCCGCGCCTCACTGACGTACTACCGGCCCCTGCTGGGCGACCCAGGGTGCGCCGTACGGCTCCACGACACCACGCTCTACACGTCCATGTTCCGCTATGACGACAACCTGCTCGTCAACCCCCACATCTGGGGATTACCGGCCAGCGCCAACCCCCTCCTCCACCTCAAGAGGGCAGACGGCACAGGGTGGTTCGACAACTACGCTCAGAGCTTCGACGCCGTCTGGGCCGCTGCGCGGCCATGGGCACCCGACCAGGAGAGGACCGCCGACCATGGGCAGGACTGAGTACTACAACGACCCCACCGCCCCGAAGGCGAACACCCTCATTCCGGCCAGCAACCTGCTCGTCGTCGACGAGACCGGCGCGATCCTCCTCCAGCGCCGCCGCGACACCGGCCAATGGGCGCTCCCCGGCGGGGCCCAGGACATCGGCGAGACCGCGGCCCAGTGCGCCGTCCGCGAGTGCTTGGAGGAAACCGGCATCATCGCCGAGATCACCGGCTTCCTCGGCGTCTACACCAACCCGAACCACATCGTCGCCTACACCGACGGCGAGATCCGCCAGCAGTACGAGAACACCTACATTGGCCGCCCCACCGGAGGAGCACCCACGATCAACGACGAAGCCGACGGCGTCCGCTTCGTCCAGCCCGCCGACCTGGACCATTACGACATCCACCCCAGCATGCGCCAACAGATCGGGGACTACCTCGCCGGCACCTACCCCTACCTCGGCTAAGCCGCCAGCAGTGCCTCGATCCGCTTGGTGGAGGAGAAGATCTCCGGCGCCGCCCGCCGGATGAACCGCCCGGCCACACTGTCGTCTCCGTATCGACCAAGGATCTCTGCGACACGCTCCTCGGCAGTCGTACGGCCGCCGTCGGGCGTCGTCGTCATGTCGCAGTACACGAGCGCGTCCACCAGCAGACGCTCCTCCAGCAAGGGGAACTCGCTCGCGAGTTCCTCCCGCAGCCCCCGCTCCTCGGCTTCCAGAAGCGCGAACGAGTGGTTGGCCACCAGCCGTACCAACCGCTCGTCAGCCCCATGCTCGTCCCGAAGGAACCGCGCTCCGTCCAGTGGATGGAACCCCGTCACGGCCAGCCGTGGCGCGTACCCGACGTCGTGCAGCGTGGCGGCAGCGACGAGGAGGCCGGCGTCGTCGCCGAGAACCTGACCTACTTTGACCGCGCGTTTGGCCACTCCCTGCGTATGTGCCCACCTCCGTGGAAGCGTTCTGCTGAGCTCGGCCTCCGCGACCTGGGTGGCCCATTCCTCGGTCAGATCAACCATGCGAGCTCTCTGCCCGGGGCGTGGCCCGCACAAGCCTGGCCAAGGGCAGGATTCGTCTCCGCTCCGACCGAGGCCGGCCAAACCCGTATAACCACAGGTCAAAGATCAGTTTCGTACTTCCCACCTGCCATTAAGCTTCTCGCTTGTGGTGATTCGACACAGCAGGGACGCACCACGGCCCGTGTAGCGCGGAATGCCCTGAGCGCGACAAATCTGCCGTACGACACCTCCATGAAGGTCATGTCAGCAGCAACCGCACGGCGCCAAAGAGCATGAGCCGGCGCGCACCTGAGCACCGATCCGGTGCAGGCAACCCCGGGGAGGTCGACGTAACCCTCCCTGCTGAGCCGCCTCTCGTGACCGAGTCCGTCGCCACCAGCCTCTTGGATTTCCTTCGCGTACTTGGCGGCGACCTGAGTCAGGCTTGCCCGAGAGCAGGCGGCAGTGCACCACAGGGCTGAGGGTCCGCTGGCGCTTCTCGCCCCCTCCGGGTAGGACAGAACGCCATCAACTCACGTATCCCAACCACTGCACCGAACCGCCGTGGAGGTCTCAGCGCTCGTGATCCGTTTCGCCTTCGCCGGACGCTGCTCCACCGAGGACCTTCAAGACCCCGAAGCCTCACGGAACTGGCAACTCACCCGCGCCCGCGCCCTCATCGAACCCGCCGAGGGCCATATCGTCGCCGAGTACTTCGACATCGGCCACAGTCGCGCCCTGCCCTGGCAGCGCCGCCCCCGCGCCAACGAACTCCTCAAAGCCCTGCGCGATCCCGGACGCGGGTTCGACGCGGTCGTGATCGGGGAGCCTCAACGCACCTTCTACGGAAACCAGTTCGGCAACACCTTCCCCGTCTTCGTCCACTTCCGCATCCCGCTGTGGGTGCCCGAGGTCGGCGGCCCCATCGACCCGGACAACGAGGCCCACGACCTCGTCATGTCCGTCTTCGGCGGCATGAGCAAGGGAGAACGCAACCGCATCAAAATCCGCGTGCGGACAGCCATGAGTTCCCAGGCCCAACTACAGGGCCGCTACCTCGGCGGACGCCCTCCCTACGGGTACCGCATCGCCGACGCCGGACCACATCCGAACCCGGGCAAAGCCGCCGCCGGCCAGCGCATCCGCAGACTCGAACCCGATCCCACCGCCGCGCCCGTCGTCCAGCAGATTTTCTCCCTGTACCTCGAGGGCCTCAGCGACAAGGGCATCGCCGCCCGCCTCACCCGCGACGGAGTCCCCTGCCCTTCGGCTCACGACCCGGGCCGCAACCCCCACCGGGCGAAAGTCGCATGGCAGCAAGGTGCAGTGAGAGCGATCCTGCTCAACCCCCGCTACACCGGCTACGAGGTCTGGAACAAACAACGCAAGGAAGAACGCCTCCTCGACATCGACGACGTCACCCTCGGCCACACCACCCGCATGACACACAACCCCACCGAGAAGTGGATCCGCTCCAACGAACCCGCCCACGAAGCGATCATCAGCCCCGACCGTTTCGACGCCGTCCAAGCCCTCCGCAAACAGCGAGCCCGCAACCAGGGACGACAGGAACGAGCCGCAAAACCCAGCGCCCGCCCCTACGCGCTGCGCGGCCGCGTCCGCTGCGCGCTGTGCGGGCGGAAGATGCAGCCCGCGACCATTCGCGACCGCGTCTACTACCGGTGCCAGTTCACCGAGCACGAAGCAGCACTCCACCCCGGCCTCGACCACCCCCGCACCGTGTACCTGCGGGAAGACATCGTGTGCCAGGCCCTGGACCAGTGGATCGCCCGCGCCTTCACACCCGACCGGCTCACCGCCACGATCCAAGCCCTGGCCCAGGCCAGCGCCGCCGCAAGCGCCGCCGAGTCGCAGACACCCGAGCAGGCCCAAGCCCGCAAAGCGATCAAGGACTGCGACCGCCGCCTCGCCCGCTACCAGGCAGCCCTCGACGCCGGCGCCGACCCGGCCGTCGTCAGCCAATGGATCAACGCAGCGCACCGAGACAAGGAAAGCGCCCAGAAGCAGCTCGACACGCTCCCTCACGCGAACCGACACAAGGAGCCACCGCTCGACGCCCACCGCATCCGACAGATCACGGACGGCCTCGGAGACATCGCACAACACATTCACGCAGCCAGCACCGACACAAAAGGGCCACTCTACGAAGCCCTCGGCATCACCATCAGCTACGAACACGAAACGAGGACCGCAACCGTAAGGTCGAGGCCCTCGAATCCGTATCGTCAGTGGTTGTGTCCGAGGGGGGACTTGAACCCCCACGCCCGATAAAGGGCACTAGCACCTCAAGCTAGCGCGTCTGCCATTCCGCCACCCGGACCAGGTGTTTCGCCGCCCTCGGGGTGTTCCCCGCGGCGACATGGACAACTCTACCAGGGGTTCGAGGCGCCCCCGAACCGCATTTTCCCCGGTCAGTGGGGTCGGCCGACGGAACGGCTCCCCCGGCGCCCCCTCCCCCGCCCGGGACTCGGTCCGGCGCACGGAGGGCGACCGTGCACGTACGCTCCGTACGGCGTCGTCTAGCCTCACGGCGTGAGCCGTGAACTCCGTCATCGCAGGCCGCGCGCGCTGTCCCCGCTGCGGGAGCATCTGCGCGACACCTTCTGGTTCGCGCCCACCATGGCCCTGGTGCTCGTCTGCCTGCTCTGGGGCATCGCCGACACCCTCGACGCCGCGCTCGTGGAGACCCTCCGCCAGAACGGGGACCTCGAGACCATCCGCCACCTCATGGGGATCGCCGAGGACGCCCGCACCATCGTCACCACCGTCAGTGCGGCGATGATGACCTTCATCGGCGTCGTCTTCAGCATCTCGCTGGTCGCCGTCCAGATGGCCGCCGGGAACTTCACCCCCCGCATCGTACGGATCTTCATCCGGAGCAGGATCAGCAAACTCACCTTCGCCGTGTTCCTGGCGACCTTCCTGCTGTCGCTGCTCGTCCTCACCTCGTACGACAGCGACGCCGACCCCCGGGACATCACGACCGTACCGCTGCTGCAGAGCGCCCTGACCGTCGTCATGGTCCTGCTCAGCCTGGTGCTGTTCATCGCCTACGTCACCCAGACCCTGCAGCTGATGAAGGTCGGGCCGGTCGTCGAACGCATCAACAAGGAGTCGCTCGACGAAGTCGCGAGGATGCCCGTGCAGGGACCCGACGAGACACCCCTGGCACCCGAGATCGCCCGCATGAGCCACCAGGGACACGCCGGCGTGCTGCGGGACGCGCACATCGCGCGGCTGGTGCGCGTCGCGCGGCGGAACGGGGTCGTGCTGCGGCTCATCCCCCGGATCGGGGACTACGTCGTGCCCGGCACGCCGGTACTCGCGGTGCACGGGCCGCGCGTGCCGGCCCGGTCGGCACTGCGGCACACCGTGTCGGTCGGGGTCGAGCGCACCTTCCACCAGGACCTGGGGTTCGGGCTGCGGCAACTGTCCGACATCGCGCTGCGGGCGCTCTCCCCCGCCGTGAACGATCCCACCACCGCCGTGCAGTGCCTCGACCGGATCGTCGAGTTCCTCGCGGTGGTCGCCACACGCCCGCTGGGCGCGGTGCACCACCGGGACCGCAAGGGAGTGGTGCGGCTGGTGCAGAACGTCCCCGGTTGGACCGACCTCGTCGACCTCGGCCTCACCGAGATCCGCGGGAACGCGGCTGCGAGCCCGCAGGTCTCCCGGCGCATGCTGGCCGGCATCGACGACCTGCTGCGGCTCGTAACGGACGAACGGCGCGCACCGCTGGAGCGGCATCGGGCGCTGCTCGTGCAGGCCGTGGAGCGGACCCTGCCCGAGGCGGCCGAGCGCGCGTTCGCGCTGCGGCCCGACCGCCAGGGCATCGGCTGACCCGACGGGACACCTCGGCCGCGCCGGGACACGCGGCCGACGGGGCGGCTCGTCGACGGGGCCCGGCATGCGCCGCGGCCCCGTCGCCCGGGCCCGGTGTCAGGCGTTGAGCTGGTAGTCGGGGAAGTTGCCCGGGAGACGCTCCCCCGGTTCGCCCTCGGTGACCGCCTTGACCAGCAGCTCGCCGCCGACGAACGCGCCGCGCCAGGACGCGCCGAAGCCGCCGAAGAGCTCCTCGCGGTCCCCGCGGGAACGCGGCTTCCCCCGGCCCACCTTGAACGCCCGGATCTGCGGCGACAACCGCTCGTACGTCTCCTGGTCGTCCGTGGACAGGGAGGCGACGAGCGCGCCGTTCGAGGCGTTCATCGCGGCGAGCAACTCCGCCTCCGTGTCGACGAGCACGATCGTGTCGACCGGCCCGAACGGTTCCGCGTGGTGCAGCGGGGAGGAGGGCGGCGGGTTGAGGAGGGTCACGGGCGCCACGTACGCACCGGTGTCCTGGCCGGGCAGGAAGTGGCCGTCCGCCAGGGACCCCCGGTGCAGGGGCACCGCGCCCCGGTCGACCGCCTCGGCCACCTGGTCGGTCAGTTCCTTGGCCTTCGCCGCGTTGATCAGGGGACCGAAGTCCAGTGCGGGGAGCGGGTCGTCGGGGTGCTCGACGGCGAGGGGGTGGCCCAGCCGGACGGAGCGGACCGCCGGCAGGTACGCGGCGAGGAAGTCGTCGAAGAGCGCCCGCTGGACGACGAACCGCGGGTAGGCGGTGCAGCGCTGCTTGCCGTAGTCGAACAGTTTGGGGATGACGGCGCCGAGCGCGTCCCAGTCCGAGTAGTTCCAGACACCCCAGGTGTTGAGGCCCTCCTGTTCGAGGATGTGTCGCTTGCCGAGGTCGGCCACGTCCGTGGCGATCCGGGCGCCGGTGTCGCGGCCGCCGACGAAGGAGACGCAGCCGATCTCGGGTGCGCGGACCAGGGCCTCGGACAGGTCGCCGCCGCTGCCGCTGACCAGGGTGACCGGGATGCCCTCGCGGGCGGCGAGCGCGCAGGCGAGGGTGAGGCAGGACAGGCCGCCGTCGGTGGGTGTCTTGGCGATGACCGCGTTCCCGGCGAGGGCCTGGACGAGCATCGCGTGGACGAGGACGGACATCGGGTAGTTCCAGCTGGCGATGTTGGAGACCGGACCGCCGAGCGGCGACCGGCCGTCGAGCATGTCCTCGATGCCGTCCGCGTACCAGCGGACTCCGTCGATCGCCCGGTCGACGTCCGCCTGGGCGAGCCGCCAGGGCTTGCCGATCTCGTGGACCAGCAGCAGGGACAGCAGCTCGCGGTGCTCGGAGAGCGCGTCGAGGGTGGCGTTCACCCTGGCGCGGCGCTCGGGGAGCGCGACGTGGCGCCAGGCCCGGTGCTGGTCGAGGGAGGCGCGGACGGCCTGGTGGGCGGCGTCCGCGGCGAGCCGGGGCGGGCCGGCGATCGGCCCGCCGTCGACGGGGCTGGTGGCGGGGAGGGCACGGCCGTCGGCCTGCCAGCGGCCGTCCCAGAGGTTGAGCACGCGGTCGTCGCGGAACGCCTCGGGGGCGACGGTCAGACAGCACTGCCAGGCGTCGGCCCAGGAGGTGCCGGGCTTGAGGGTGAGGGTGGGTGTGCCGTTGCGGGATGATGCCATGGGTGGTCTCCGCTCTCGGTGCACAGTCGGGGCGGGAGTGATGGCTCGTTGCGCGAGGAACGTCGTGAGCCCGGTACCCCGGCTGTCGCGCTCCTCCAACCAAGTGTGGGCGATGTCACCCCGTGTCATCGGTCGAGACGGCTCCGTACAAGCCGGGCGGTCTCGGTGGGGGTGGAGCCGACGGTGACGCCGGCGGCCTCGAGGGCGGCCTTCTTCGCCCGGGCGGTGCCGGCGGATCCGGAGACGATGGCGCCGGCGTGGCCCATGGTCCGGCCTTCCGGTGCCGTGAAGCCCGCGATGTATGCGATGACAGGTTTTGAAATCTGTTCGCTGATGTATGTCGCCGCCCGTTCTTCGGCGTCTCCCCCGATCTCACCGATCAGCACGATGAGTTCCGTGTCCGGGTCCTGCTCGAAGGCCGCGAGGCAGTCGATGTGGCTCGTCCCGATGACGGGGTCGCCCCCGATGCCGACCGCCGACGAGAAGCCGATGTCGCGCAGTTCGTGCATCAGCTGGTAGGTGAGCGTCCCGGACTTGGACACGAGCCCGATCCGCCCCGGCTGGGGCGCGATGTCCGCGGGGATGATGCCCGCGTTCGACTGTCCGGGACTGATGAGGCCGGGGCAGTTGGGGCCGATGATGCGAGTCCCTCGCGCTTTGGCGTAGGCGGTGAACGCGACGGCGTCGTGGACGGGCACGCCTTCGGTGATGACGACGACGAGGCCGATGCCCGCGTCCGCCGCTTCGATGACGGCGGCGGCGGTGAACTGGGGCGGGACGAAGACGACGGTCACGTCCGCGCCGGTGGCGTCCACGGCTTCGCGCACGGTGCCGAGGACGGGGACGGTGCGGTCGTCGAAGGCGACGCTCTGCCCGGCCTTGCGCGGGTTGACCCCGCCGACGACGTCGGTGCCGGCGGCGAGCATCCGCCGGGTGTGCTTCATGCCCTCGGCGCCGGTCATGCCCTGGACGAGGACCTTGCTGTCCTTGGTGAGATGGATGGCCATGTCCGGTCTCCTCACACTGCTGCGGCGTGGTGGGCGAGTTCGGCGGCCTGCCGGGCGGCGCCGTCCATGGTGGCGGCCTGCTGGACCAGGGGGTGCGCGCGTTCGTCGAGGATGGCGCGGCCGCGTGCGGCGTTGTTGCCGTCGAGGCGTACGACGAGGGGTTTGGTGAGCCGTACGGTGTCGAGTGCGGTGACGATGCCGTCGGCGACGGCGTCGCAGGCGGTGATGCCGCCGAAGACGTTGACGAGGACGCTGCGTACGCCGGGGTCGGCGAGGACGAGGGAGAGGGCGTCGGCCATGACGGTGGCGGAGGCGCCGCCTCCGATGTCGAGGAAGTTGGCGGGCCGGGCTCCGCAGCCGGCGACGACGTCGAGGGTGGACATGACGAGTCCGGCGCCGTTGCCGATGATGCCGACCTCGCCGTCGAGGCGTACGTAGCCGAGGCCCTTGTCGGCCGCGGCGGCTTCGAGGGGGTCGTCGTGGGTGCCGGTGCCGTCGCCCCACCGGGCCTGCCGGAAGCGGGCGTTGTCGTCGAGGGTGACCTTGCCGTCGAGGGCGAGGATGTCTCCGTCGGTGGTGCGGACGAGTGGGTTGACCTCGACGAGGAGGGCGTCCTCCGCGGTGAGGACCTGCCAGAGCCGCTGGAGTACGGGTGCGGTCGCGGCCGGCAGTCCGGCGGCGGCGGCGATGTCCCGGGCCTTGTCGGCGGTGACGCCTTCGCCGGGCTCGACGGGGATGCGGGCGACGGCTTCGGGCCGGGTGGCCGCGATCTCCTCGATGTCCATGCCGCCTTCCGCGGAGGCGATGGCGAGGAAGTGGCCGGCGGCGCGGTCGAGTACGTAGGAGACGTAGTACTCGGTGTCGATGGCGACGGGCCGGGCGACCAGCACCTGGTGGACGCGGTGGCCCTTGATGTCCATGGCGAGGATCTGGCGGGCGGTGAGTTCGGCGGCCGCGGGGTCGGCGGCGATTTTGACGCCGCCCGCCTTGCCGCGTCCGCCGGTTCTGACCTGGGCCTTGATGACGGCGCGGCCGCCGAGGCGTTCGGCGGCGGCGCGGGCTTCGCGGGCCGTGCGGACGGTTTCTGCGTCGGGCACGGGGATGCCGTGCTGCTGGAAGAGCTCGTGGGCTTGGTACTCGTACAGATCCATGCCGGCTCCTGTCTCGGAAAGTGCCGCACGCCCCCTGGACACCTTCTCCCGGATGCGGGATAACAAGGTTCATACAGTATTCGTCGACTGTATGCAATCTACGCGAGGGCGGTCCCCGGGCAGGTCGCAGCAGCCCGGAGCACCTGCTCTCGGCCACGGATCCCCCTACGAAGGGACGGGACTTCGCCATGCCCGACGACAGCCAGGACCGTCAGCAGGACCTCATCTCCGGTGGGCATCTGGTCGCCAAGGCGCTCAGGGCCGAAGGGGTCGACGTCGTCTACACCCTGTGCGGCGGACACATCATCGACATCTACGACGGCTGCGTGGACGAAGGCATCGAAGTCGTCGACGTACGCCATGAACAGGTCGCCGCGCATGCCGCGGACGGCTACGCCCGGATCACCGGGAAGCCCGGGTGCGCCGTGGTGACGGCGGGGCCGGGCACGACGGACGCCGTGACGGGTGTGGCGAACGCCTTCCGCGCGGAGTCGCCGATGCTGCTGATCGGGGGTCAGGGGGCGCTCACCCAGCACAAGATGGGGTCGCTGCAGGACCTGCCGCACGTCGACATGATGACGCCGATCACGAAGTTCGCGGCGACGGTGCCGGACACGGCGCGTGCCGCTGACATGGTGTCGATGGCGTTCCGTGAGTGCTACCACGGTGCTCCGGGGCCGTCGTTCCTGGAGATCCCGCGGGATGTGCTGGACGCGAAGGTGCCGGTGGAGAAGGCGCGGGTGCCGGCGGCGGGACGGTACCGGGCGTCGACGCGGTCGGCCGGCGATCCGGAGGCGGTGGAGCGGCTGGCCGATCTGCTGGTGCATGCGGAGAGGCCGGCGATCCTGCTGGGCAGTCAGGTGTGGACGACGCGGGCGACGGACGCGGCGATCGAGCTGGTGCGGGCGCTGAACGTGCCGGCGTACATGAACGGTGCGGGGCGGGGGACGCTGCCGCCGGGCGATCCGCACCACTTCCAGCTGTCGCGGCGGTACGCGTTCTCGAACGCGGATGTGATCGTGATCGTGGGCACGCCGTTCGATTTCCGGATGGGGTACGGGAAGCGGCTGTCGCCGTCGGCGACGGTGGTGCAGATCGATCTGGACTACCGGACGGTGGGCAAGAACCGTGATGTCGATCTGGGGATCGTGGGTGACGCGGGGCTGGTTCTGAAGGCGGTGACGGAGTCGGCTTCGGGGCGGCTGAACGGTGGTTCGGCGGGCCGGAAGGTGTGGTTGGAGGAGCTGCGTACGGCGGAGCAGGCGGCGTTGGAGAAGCGGTTGCCGCTGTTGCGGTCGGACGCGTCGCCGGTTCATCCGTACCGGCTGGTGAGTGAGATCAACGACTTCCTGACCGAGGACTCGGTCTACATCGGTGACGGGGGTGACATCGTCACGTTCTCGGGGCAGGTGGTGCAGCCGAAGTCGCCGGGGCACTGGATGGATCCGGGGCCGTTGGGGACGCTGGGTGTGGGGGTGCCGTTCGTGCTGGCGGCGAAGCAGGCGCGGCCGGACAAGGAGGTCGTGGCGCTGTTCGGGGACGGTGCGTTCAGTCTGACGGGCTGGGACTTCGAGACGCTGGTGCGGTACAACCTGCCGTTCGTCGGGATCGTGGGGAACAACTCGTCGATGAACCAGATCCGTTACGGCCAGGCGCAGAAGTACGGCCTGGAGCGGGAGCGGGTCGGGAACACGCTGGGTGATGTGCCGTACGACCGGTTCGCGCGGATGCTGGGTGGTTACGGCGAGGAGGTCCGTGACGCGGCGGACATCGGGCCGGCGTTGCGGCGTGCGCGTGAGTCGGGGCTGCCGTCGTTGGTGAACGTGTGGGTGGACCCGGACGTGTACGCCCCGGGGACCGTGAACCAGACCATGTACAAGTGAGGGGTGCCGGCCGTGGCGAAGGCTCTTGAGGGCGTGCGTGTCCTCGACATGACGCATGTGCAGTCCGGTCCTTCGGCGACGCAGTTGCTGGCGTGGCTGGGTGCGGACGTGGTGAAGCTGGAGGCGCCGGGTGGGGACATCACGCGGAGGCAGTTGCGTGACATCCCGGACGTCGACTCGCTGTACTTCACGATGCTCAACTGCAACAAGCGGAGCATCACGCTGAACACGAAGTCCGAGCGGGGCCGGGAGTTGCTGACGGAGCTGATCCGGCGTTCGGACGTGCTGGTGGAGAACTTCGGTCCGGGTGCGGTGGACCGGATGGGGTTCACGTGGGAGCGGATCAGGGAGATCAATCCGCGGATCGTGTATGCGTCGATCAAGGGGTTCGGTGAGGGCCCGTACACCGACTTCAAGGCGTACGAGGTGGTGGCGCAGGCGATGGGCGGGTCGATGTCGACGACGGGGTTCGAGGAGGGGCCGCCGTTGGCGACGGGTGCGCAGATCGGTGATTCGGGTACGGGTGTGCATGCGGTGGCGGCGGTGCTGGCGGCGTTGCTGCAGCGGGAGCGTACGGGTCGCGGTCAGCGGGTGAATGTGGCGATGCAGCATGCGGTGCTGAATCTGTGCCGGGTGAAGTTGCGTGATCAGCAGCGGCTGGCGCGGGGGCCGTTGGCCGAGTATCCCAATGAGGACTTCGGTGACGAGGTTCCGCGTTCGGGTAACGCGTCGGGGGGTGGGCAGCCGGGGTGGGCGGTGAGGTGTGCTCCGGGTGGTCCGAACGACTATGTGTACGTGATCGTGCAGCCGGTGGGGTGGGAGCCGCTGTCGCGGTTGATCGGCCGGCCGGAGTTGGCGGGGGACCCGGAGTGGGCGACGCCGGAGGCGCGGTTGCCGAAGCTGGGGAAGATGTTCCAGCTGATCGAGGAGTGGTCGTCGGCGCTGCCGAAGTGGGAGGTGCTGGAGCGGCTGAACGCGCACAACATTCCGTGCGGGCCGATCCTGTCGACGAGGGAGATCATCGAGGACGCGTCGTTGGTGGCGAACGGGATGGTCGTGGAGGTGGAGCATCCGGAGCGGGGTGTGTTCACGACGGTGGGTTCGCCGTTGAAGCTGTCGGATTCCCCGGTGGATGTGGTGCGTTCGCCGTTGCTGGGTGAGCACAACGCCGAGGTGTACGTGGGTGAGCTGGGGCTCGGGGACGAGGAGCTGCGGCTGCTGAGGACGAGTGGGGTGATCTAGTGGTGGGTTTCGGGGCGGACTCGGCGTTCGAGGTGCACCGGGATGTGGTGCGTGCGGTGCTGGACGCGGTGCGGTCGGAGGGTCGTTCGGCGTTGACGGCGCCGGAGGCCAAGGCCGTGGCGGACGCGTACGGGATCGCGGTGCCGGGTGAGGCGCTGGCGCGGGATGTGGAAGAGGCGGTGGTGCACGCCGACCGGCTGGGCGGGAAGGTGGTGTTGAAGATCGTCTCGCCGGATGTGCTGCACAAGACGGATGCGGGCGGGGTGGTCGTGGGGGTGGAGGGTGCCGCGGAGGTGCGGTCGGCGTTCCGGCGGATCGTGGAGAACGTGCGGGCGTATGCGCCGGATGCGCGGATCGACGGGGTGCAGGTGCAGCAGTTGCTGCCGCCGGGCCAGGAGGTGATCGTCGGTGCGGTGACGGATCCGACGTTCGGGAAGGTGGTGGCGTTCGGTCTGGGCGGTGTCCTGGTGGAGGTTCTGCGGGACGTCACGTTCCGGCTGGCTCCGGTGAGTGCGGACGAGGCGGAGTCGATGCTGGATTCGATCGGCGCGGCGGAGGTTCTGCGGGGGGTGCGGGGTGCGCCGGCGGTGGATCGCCGGGCGCTGGCGGAGCAGATCCGGCGGGTGTCGCGGCTGGTGTCGGATTTCCCGGAGATCGCGGAGGTGGATCTGAATCCGGTGGTGGCGACGCCGGAGGGGGCGGTGGCGGCGGATGTCCGGGTGATTCTGGCGGAGGGGGTGCCGAGGCGGCGGCGTCGTTATGGGCGTGAGGAGATCCTGGCGTCGATGCGGCGGTTGATGCGGCCGCGGTCGGTGGCGGTGATCGGGGCGTCGAACGAGCCGGGGAAGATCGGCAATTCGGTGATGCGGAATCTCGTCGACGGGGGTTTTCCGGGGGAGATTCATCCGGTGAATCCGCGGGCCGATGACATTCTGGGCCGCAAGGCGTACAAGAGTGTCACGGACGTTCCGGGTGAGGTGGATGTGGCGGTGTTCGCGATTCCCGCCCGGTTCGTGGCCGCTGCGCTGGAGGAGGTGGGCCGCAGGGGGATCCCGAATGCGGTGCTGATTCCGTCGGGTTTCGCCGAGACGGGTGAGCAGGCGCTGCAGGACGAGGTCGTGGCGGTGGCGGAGCGGTACGGGGTGCGGGTTCTGGGGCCGAACATCTACGGCTACTACTCGACGTGGCAGGACCTGTGTGCGACGTTCTGCACTCCGTACGACGTGCGGGGCGGGGTGGCGCTGACGTCGCAGTCGGGTGGGATCGGGATGGCGATTCTCGGTTTCGCGCGGGCGACGCGTACGGGTGTGTCGGCGATCGTGGGGCTGGGCAACAAGTCGGACCTGGACGAGGACGATCTGCTGACGTGGTTCGGGGAGGATCCGAACACGGATTGCATCGCGATGCATCTGGAGGATCTGAAGGACGGGCGTGCGTTTGTGGAGGCGGCGCGGGCGACGGTGCCGAGGAAGCCGGTGGTGGTGCTGAAGGCGGGTCGTACGAGTGCGGGTGCGAGGGCGGCGGGTTCGCACACGGGTGCGCTGGCGGGTGATGACGCGGTGTACGACGACGTGCTGCGGCAGGCGGGGGTGATCCGGGCGCCGGGTCTGAACGAGATGCTGGAGTACGCGCGGGCGTTGCCGGTGCTGCCGGCGCCGGGGGGCGACAATGTCGTCGTCATCACGGGTGCGGGTGGTTCGGGTGTGCTGTTGTCGGACGCGATCGTCGACAACGGGTTGCGTCTGATGGAGATTCCGCCGGATCTGGACGCGGCGTTCCGGGAGTTCATTCCGCCGTTCGGTGCGGCGGGGAATCCGGTGGACATCACGGGTGGTGAGCCGCCGGCGACGTACGAGGCGACGATCCGGCTGGGTCTGGAGGATCCGCGGATCCATGCGCTGGTGCTGGGTTACTGGCACACGATCGTCACTCCGCCGATGGTGTTCGCCGAGTTGACGGCGCGGGTGGTGGCGGAGTTCCGGGAGCGCGGGATCGAGAAGCCGGTGGTGGCGTCGCTGGCGGGTGACGTGGAGGTCGAGGAGGCGTGTGCGTATCTCTTCGAGCGGGGTGTCGTGGCGTATCCGTACACGACGGAGAAGCCGGTCGCGGTGCTGGGTGCGAAGTACGCCTGGGCGCGGGCGGCGGGGTTGCTGCCGGGTGGTGGTCGATGAGCTGAGGTGAGGCACCACCCGGGGGGCCCGCGGTCGTGCGTGTGCTGCGGGCCCCGGCACGAGAAGTACGGACAGGGGGCGCTGGCCTGGCTTCTTCGACGCAGGGGGTTCTGATCGACATGGTGACGACCGACGTTTCCTCGCCCGTCTCCTTCAGGGAGGTGACGGACGCCAATGGCCGGGTGTACCGCATCGGTGAGTCCGATGTGGACATCATGGGCCGCAAGCGCAAGTGGATGGTCGTTCTGCCCTGGGTGGGCATGATGGGCATCAGTTCGGCGGAGTATGCGTTCGCGTCGGCGGAGGAGACTCTGCACACGGCGCATTCGTGGAGCAGTCAGCACATTTTCTGGATGCTCGGTGTGTGGGTGTTCTTCCAGGCTGCGGTGGCTTTCCCGGCGGGGAAGCTGCGGGAGAGCGGGAGGTTGCCGGCGCGGTGGGCGATGATGCTGGGTGCGGTGGGGACGCTGCTGGGGTATCTGTCGCTGGCGTTCGCGCCTCATGTGGTGGTGGCGTATGTCGGGTTCGGCATGTTCAGCGGTATGGGCGCGGGCATGGTGTACGCGACGTGCGTGAACATGGTGGGCAAGTGGTATCCGGAGCGCAAGGGCGGCAAGACGGGGTTCGTCAACGGTGGTTTCGCCTATGGTTCGGTGCCGTTCGTGTTCATCTTCACCGGCTACATGGACCTGACGAACTTCCGCTGGGTGCTGGTGTCGGTGGGTGTGTTCCTGGCGGCGGTGGTGGCGGTGGCCGGTTACTTCTTCCGGGATCCGCCGAAGAACTGGTGGCCGGCGGAGGTGGATCCGCTGCGGAAGCCGGACGATCCGCGGGCGCGCCGGGCGTTGGAGAAGAATCCGCCGGCGGTGAGGCAGTTCACGCCGATCGAGGCGTGGCGGACGGGCCGGGTGGCGTTGATGTGGTTCTGTCTGCTGTGTACGTCGGGTGTGAACATCTTCGGTATCGCGTTCCAGGTGCCGTTCGGTGACGAGGCGGGTTTCGCGGGTGGGATCGTGGCGACGGCGATGTCGTTGAAGGCGATCGTGAACGGTACGGGCCGGGGTGTGATCGGCTGGCTGTCGGACCGTTACGGCCGGAAGCAGTGTCTGATCTTCGTGTGTGTGGTGCTGGGGTTGTCGCAGTACGGCATTCTCTGGTCGGGCAACATCCACAATCTGCCGCTGTTCCTGTTGTTCTCCAGCATTTCAGGTTTCGGTGGCGGGGCGATCTTCCCGATGTTCGCGGCGATGACGGCGGACTATTTCGGGGAGAACAACAACGCGTCGAACTACGGTCTGGTGTACAGCTCGAAGCTGGTGTCGGGTCTGCTGGGGTCGGGCATGGGTGCCGTGGTGGTGGCGGCGTGGGACTACGCGGGGGCGTTCGTCCTGGCGGGTTCGATCTCGCTGTTCGCGGGGTTCGTGGCGGTGTTCCTGCATCCGCCGGGGCGGCCGCGGGTCCGCCGGATCGCGGCGAACCCGCAGCCGATCAGCCGGGACGTGGTGTAGCGGGCCCGGTGTCAGCAGTCCTTCTCGCGCAGTGAGTGCAGGTGTGCGCTGGACTTGCGGGCGAAGGTGAAGGACTCGACGGGGTTGTCGTGCTCGGCCTGCCAGTGGTGGTCGAGCCGGCCGCCCCGGGTGCGGGTCACGGCCGAGATGAAGCGCTGGTAGTCGATGTCTCCGTCTCCGACGTCCACCATGCGGTAGCCGTCGCGGGCGGAGATGTCGCGTTCTCCGTCCTTGACGTGGAAGAGGGGGTAGCGGTCGGGCTGCTGCAGGACGTAGCGCAGGGGGTCGAAGGGGGCGGGGGTGCCGTCGGCGCGCTTGGAGAAGCGGAACTGGCCGGCGTAGGCCCAGTAGATGTCCATTTCCAGGTAGACGAGGTCGGGGTCGGTCTCGGCGAGGAGGACGTCGTAGAGGCGTACGTTCGGCTTGTCGGTGGCGAAGGAGAATTCCTCGGCGTGGTTGTGCTGGTAGAACTTCATGCCGCGGGCCTTGGCGGCGGCGCCGTACGCGTTGAACTCGTCGGCGCAGCGCTTCCAGCCGTCGACGGTGGCGCCGTAGCGCCAGGGTCCCGATGCGGTGCCGATGTGCTTGAGGCCGAGGGCCTGGGCGTCGTCGAGGACCTTGTCGAGGTTCTGGGCGAAGGTGTAGGCGCCGGGGTCGTTGTCGTTGTAGTAGCCGACGTGGCTGCCGATGGCGCGCAGTCCGTGGTCGCGGGTGAGGCGGCGGAGCTGCTGGAGGGTGATGGGGCCGGCGGAGCCCTGGGTGTAGCCGGCGTACTCGACCTCGTCGTAGCCGTACTTCTCCAGTTCGGCGAAGACGGCGGCGAAGCCGAGGGTGGAGACCTTGTCGCGGAGCGAGTAGAGCTGGATGCCGAGCCGGCCGGGGGGCAGGACGGGGCGGCCGTGGCTCTTGCCGTGGGCGGCGGCGGTGGGGGCGCCGGCGCCGAGGAGGGCGGCTGCGGTGGCGCCGGCGGCGACGCCGAGCATGCCGCGTCTGCTGAGCTTGTGGGCGAGTTCGGGGTCGGTGTGCTTGCTGGGGCGGGTCACGGTGGATGACTCCTCGTTGTCGGTGGGGTGTGGTTCAGTGAAGTCCTGCGAGTCGGAGCAGCAGGGTTTTGACTTCGGTGGCCGCGACGCGGCCGGTGACGGCGCGGGGGGTGGAGCACAGGATGAGCGGACCGTTGTCGGTGTCGTCGCTCGTGGGGAGGCGGCCGTGGCTCCCGCGAACAGGTGAGGGGTCGAGGGGGACGACGGCCATGCGGTAGCGCATGCCGAGTTTCTTGCGGGCGAGGGCTGTGGCGGCTTTGACGCGGACGTAGGGGTCCTCGGGGTCCATGAACAGTTCGACGGGGTCGTAGCCGGGTTTGCGGTGGATCTCGACGAGCTGGGCGAAGTCGGGGGCGTGGGCGTCGTCGAGCCAGTAGTAGTAGGTGAACCAGGCGTCGGGTTCGGCGACGGCGACGAGTTCGCCGGAGCGCGGGTGGTCGAGGCCGTGGGTCTTCTTGCCCTCGTCGTCGAGGAGTTCGGCGACTCCGTCGAGGCCGTGGAGTGCTTCGCGGGTGGCGTCGAGGTCTTCGGGGCGGCGTACGTAGACGTGGGCGATCTGGTGGTCGGCGACGGCGAACGCGCGGGAGGCCATGGGGTCGAGGTATTCCATGCCGTCCTGGGTGTGGACGTCGAGGAGCCCGGCGCGGCGCAGTTCGCGGTTGATGTCGACGGGCCGGGTGACGCGGGTGATGCCGTATTCGGAGAGGGCGACGACGGTGCGGCCTTCGGCGTGTGCGTCGTCGAGGAGGGGTGCCAGCGCGGTGTCGAGGTCGGTGGCGGCCCGGTGGGAGCGGGGGTCGTCGGGGCCGTAGCGCTGGAGGTCGTAGTCGAGGTGGGGGAGGTAGCAGAGGGCGAGGTCGGGGGTGCGGGTGCGGAGGATGTGGCGGGTGGCGTCGATGATCCAGCGGCTGGAGACGATGTCGGCGCCGGGTCCCCAGAAGTGGAAGAGGGGGAAGGTGCCGAGGCGGTCGGTGAGTTCGTCGTGGAGGGCGGGCGGGCGGGTGTAGCAGTCGGGTTCCTTGCGGCCGTCGGCGTAGTAGACGGGGCGGGGGGTGACGGTGATGTCGGTGTCGGCGCCCATGGCGTACCACCAGCAGATGTTGGCGACGGTGTAGCCGGGGTGGGCGCGGCGGGCGGCGTCCCAGAGTTTGTCGCCGGCGACGAGGCCGTTGTGCTGGCGCCACAGGAGGACGTCGCCGAGTTCGCGGAAGTACCAGCCGTTGCCGACGATGCCGTGTTCGGCGGGGAGGGTGCCGGTGAGGAAGGTGGACTGGGCGGTGCAGGTGACGGCGGGGAGGACGGTGCCGAGGGGGGCGTGGGAGCCGGCGGTGGCGAGGTGTTTGAGGTGGGGCATGTGGTCGAGGAGGCGGGGGGTGAGGCCGACGACGTCGAGGACGAGCAGGGGGGTGGGGCGGGGGGTGCCGTTGGTTGTGGTGTCGCTCATGGGAGTTCCTTGAGGCCGAGGTCGGTGAGCAGGTCGCGGGCGAGGGTGAGTTCGGCGGCGATGCCGTCGGCGAGCTGGGCGCGGCTGCGGGGCCTCAGTGCGTCGGGGAGGGCCTGCCAGGTGTAGGTCTCGACCTCGAGGTGCCGGGTGAGCGGGGTGGGGCCGCCGGCGAGCCGGGCGAGGGTGTCGCGGAGCACGGGCAGGGTGGAGGTGAGCGGCGGGGCGGGGGGTGCGTGGAGGGGGACGTGGAAGTGGGCGCGCCAGGGGGCGGCGTCGGGGAGGGCGTCGGCGGCGAGGGCTTCGTGGAGGTCGTCGGTGCCGCGGAGTCCGGCGGCGGTGCAGGTGCGGGTCTGGTGGAGGAAGCGGGGTTCGGCGAACGCGGCGAGGGCTTCGCGTACGTCGGGGAGGTGGGGGTGTTCGGCGTGGAGGGCGGCGGAGAGTTGTGCTTTGGGGATGGTGATGCCGGCTGCGGTGAGTGCGTCGAGGGCGGGGCCGGGTTGTTCGAAGGAGGTGGCGAGGTGGCAGGTGTCGACGCAGATGCCGATGCGGGGGCTGGCGACGGCGGTGAGGGGGCCGATGGCGTCGGTGGTGGTTTCGACGGTGCAGCCGGGTTCGGGTTCGAGGGCGATGCGGATGGACTTGCCGGTGAGTTCCTCGAGGGCGTCGAGGCGTTCGGCGAGGGTGGTGAGGGCGGTGTGTGCGGTGGTGGCGGTGTGCTCGTCCCAGCGGGTGCGCCAGGCGAGTGGGAGGGTGGAGACGGAGCCTTCGGTGACGTCGTCGGGGAGGAGTGCGGCGAGGAGGCGGGCGAGGTCGGCGGTGTGGGTGAGGCGTTCCGGTTCGGCCCAGTCGGGCCGGTAGACGCGGTGTTTGACCTCGTCGGCGCCGAAGCCTTCGTAGGGGAAGCCGTTGAGGGTGACGACTTCGAGTCCGCGCCGGTCGAGTTCGGCGCGCAGGCCGCGCAGGGCGGCGGGGTCGGTGGTGAGGGCGCGGGCGGCGTCGCGTGCGAGCCACAGGCCGATGCCGAGCCGGTCGCGGCCGAGGCGTTTGCGGACGGGTTCGCAGTGGTCGCGGAGCTGGGTGAGGACGCCGTCGAGGGTTTCGGCGGGGTGGACGTTGGTGCAGTAGGAGAGGTGGACGGTGGTGCCGTCGGGGTGGCGGAAGCGCATGGGCGCGGCCTCCTCATTCCCCGCCGCGGAGGATGGAGTTGCCCTCGTGGAGGGCCTCGGGCGGGGGGACGTCGAGCTGGAGGCGGCCGCTCTGGCCGTAGAAGGCGACGGGGTTGCGCCACAGCACCCGGTCGACGTCGTCGTGGGTGAAGCCGGCGGCGAGCATCGCGTCGGCCGTCTTCCGGGTCTTGAGGGGGTCGCTTCTGCCCCAGTCGGCGGCGGAGTTGACGAGGACGCGTTCGGTTCCGTGGTCCTCGAGGATGGCGACCATGCGGTCCTCGTCCATCTTGGTGTCGGGGTAGATGGAGAAGCCGAGCCAGCAGCCGCTGTCGGCGGCGGCTCTGACGGTGGTCTCGTTGAGGTGGTCGAGCAGGACCCGTTCGGGGGCGAGGGCGGACGCGTGGACGGCGTCGACGGTGCGGTGCAGGCCGGCGAGTTTGTCGCGGTGGGGGGTGTGGACGAGGGCGGGCAGTCCGTGGTCGGCGGCGAGCTGCAGCTGGGCGGCGAGGGCGGTGTCCTCTTGGGGGGTCATGGAGTCGTAGCCGATCTCGCCGACGGCGACGACGTTGTCCTTGTCGAGGTAGCGGGGCAGTGCGTCGAGGACGGGGCGGCAGCGGGGGTCGTTGGCCTCCTTGGGGTTGAGGGCGATGGTGCAGTGGTGGGCGATGCCGTGCTGGGCGGCGCGGAAGGGTTCCCAGCCGAGGAGGGAGTCGAAGTAGTCGAAGAAGGAGGCGGGTGAGGTGCGGGGCTGGCCGAGCCAGAAGGAGGGTTCGACGACGGCGCGGACACCGGCGTCGTACATCGCCCGGTAGTCGTCCGTGGTGCGGGAGGTCATGTGGATGTGCGGGTCGAAGATGCGCATCAGGACTCCTCCGTGGGGGACGTCAGGGCGAGGACGCGGTGGAGGTCGGCGGGGACGGGCCGGCCGGCGGCGGTGCGTTCGGCCGCGTAGTCGGTGAGCATGCGGGCGAGTTCGGTGTCGCCTTGGGCGCGGCGTTCGATGCCGTCGGCGGCGTCGACGGGGACGCCGGTGAACAGGCATTTGAGGACGGCGTGGCGCCAGGGGTGCGGGGGGAGGTGGCGGGCGGCGTAGGGGCCGACGGCGGCGGCGACGAGGTGGGTGTCGTTGGTGCGCAGTGCGTCTTCGACGAGAGGGAGGCCGTCGGCGGGGTCGGGGGCGAGGTGGTGGAGGGCGAGGAGCACGGCGCGGCGTTCGGCGGCGGTGCCCTGCCGGTAGAGGCGGGTGAGGGTGGCGGCGTCCGCGCGGGCCGCGTGGAGGAGGTGGGTGCGTACGGAGTCGGCGTGTTCACGGCCGCAGTGGCGGCCGGCGGACGCGAAGCGGGTCTCCCAGGCGGGGACGGTGTGGGGGCCGGCGGGGTCCTGGGGGGCGCGGGCGGCTTCGGCGAGGGCTTCGTGGAACCAGGCTCGGGCGGCGCCGTCGAGCCTGCTGTCGAGGTCGTCGAGGGTCAGGGTCGCCATGCCGGGGCTCCGTTCGTCGGGAGGCGGGGGCGCAGGAAGTCGAGGGAGGCGCGGGCGAGTTCGGGTCCCGCGTGGGAGTGGCGGGGCAGTTCGACGACGGTCAGTCCGCCGTAGCCGGTGGCGGCGAGGGCGTCGAGGACGGGCGGGAAGTCGATGTCGCCGTCGCCGAAGGGGAGGTGTTCGTGGACGCCGCGGCGCATGTCCTCGATCTGGACGTGCCGCAGCCAGGGCGCGGCCTGCTTGACGCACTCGGCGGGCGGGGCGGGTTCCAGGCACTGGCAGTGGCCGATGTCGAGGGTGAGGCCGAGGGGTTCGGGGTCGCCGAGGAGGGCGCGTAGGTGGTGGAAGTCGTCGAGGGTGGCGAGGAGGTGGCCGGGTTCGGGTTCGATCGCGAGGGGGACGCGGGCGGTGGCGGCGGCGTCCAGGACGGGGGTGAGGGCCGATTCGAGGCGCCGCCAGGCGGTGTCGATGGGGGTGCCGTGGGGGGTGGTGCCGCTGAAGCAGTGCACGGCGTGGGCGCCGAGGTCGGCGGCGACCTGCACGGCCCGCAGGAGGAGCCCGGTGCGTGCGGTGCGGGCGTCGGGGTCCGGGTCGAGCAGGGACGGTCCGTGCTTGTGCCGCGGGTCGAGCACATAGCGGGCGCCGGTCTCGACGGTGACCTCGAGCCCGAGGTCGGCGAGACGGCCCGCGAGCCGGCGGGTGCGTGCGACGAGGTCGGGGGCGAGGGGATCGAGGTGCATGTGGTCGAGGGTGAGGCCGACGCCGTCGTAGCCGAGGTCGGCGAGGAGGACGAGGGCGTCGTCGAGGCGCAGGTCGGTGAGGCCGTTGGTTCCGTAGCCGAGGCGCAGGCTCATGTGGGGCTCACCTTCCGGGCGAGTCGGCGGGCGAGGGGGGCGAGGCCCAGGAGGGCGAGTCCGGTGCCGGGTGCTCCGGCACGGGCGGCGAGGGCGGCCTGCAGCGGGATCATGGCGCGGATGCCGGCGCCGACGGCGCGTTGGGTCAGGGGCGGGGACGGGTTGAGAGCGGCGTGGAGGAGGGGGGTGAGGGCGGTGCGGGCGTAGGCGAGGCCGGTGAGTGCGGTGGTCGTCTGCCCTGCGGCGGGGAGCCGGCCCCGCGCGGCGGTGCGCAGCGCGTGGCGGGTGGTGGTGGAGGTGATGGCGAGTGTGGTCGTGAGCGCCGCGAGGGGTGCGGTGGTGGAGCCGCCCTGCGTCTCGTGGCGGGACACGGTGGTGACGGCCCAGGTGTGGGCCGCGAGGAGTCCCGCGTGCGGCAGTGCGGCGCGCAGGGCCGGTGCGGTGTCGCGGGGGCGGGTGGCCGCCGCGCCGAGGAGGAGGTCGAGTGCGCGGGCGGTGGCCATGGCGGCGGGGCCGGCGGCTGTGTGCTTGAGGCGGAGGTCGTATGCCCACACGGCGGCGGCGAGGGCGGTGGCGACGGTGAACGGGGCGCGGCCCGCGCGGGCGGCGATCGCCAGTCCGGCGGCGGTCAGGGCGCCTGCGGCGGCCAGGGCGGCGGCGGGGCTGATGCGGCCGGACGGGATGGGCCGGTGGGGGCGGTCGACGGCGTCCTCGTCCCGGTCGCTCCAGTCGTTGAGGGCCATGCCCGCTTCGTAGAGGCAGAGGGAGGTGCCGATGGCGAGCAGGGTGCGGCGGGAGGGGCGGACCCCGGCGGCCGCGGCGCCGGCGAGGGCGTCGCCGGGGACGGTGAACAGTGCGGACACGCGCAGCAGTTCGGCCCACGCGGCGAGCCGCCCGGGGCGCGGGCCGTCGGCGGGCCGGCTGCCGGAGGGCGGGCCGTCGGCGTGCGGGCCGCCGGAAGCCGCACCATCGGCAGACGTCGCGTCAGCACACGCACCCCCCGGGCGCCGACCCTCAGCGGGTGTTGTGTCGTCGCGCCGACCGCCGGCACGCGGACCGCCGACAGGTGTTGTGCCGACGCGCTCAGCACGGTGCGCGCCGCCGGAGCGTCGGCTGTGGGAACGCGGAACGTCGGTGGGCGTCGCACCGGTACTGGGTCTTTCCGCGCCCGGATCGCCGGAACCCGGGCCGCCGAGGTGGGAACCGCCGACGGGTGTTGTGTCGGCGGGCGGGCCCTGGGAGGCGGGACCGCGGAGACCCGCACCATCGGCAGGTGCATGGCCGAAACGGCCGCGCCCGGTATCCTCCGCTCCCCCGGCGGCCGTGCCTCCGCCCCGGACGGGCGCCGTCGCGGGCGGCGGGAACTCGGGGGCACGCCGGGCACGCTCGTCCGTGCCGCCGTGGCCGGGGCCGGCCGCGGCCGGGACGGACGAGGAAGGGCGTTCGTGCGGCACGCCGTCGCCGCCCGCCTCACGGCCCGGGTCCGGGCCGTCGGCGGCACGCTCGTCAGTGCCGCGGCCGGGGCCGGGCGGGGTGCCGCGCAGGGCGCCGACGAGGACCGCGGTGCCCGCGGCGGCGGTGGCCAGCGCGCCGAGAAGCCCCAGGGTGCGCGCGGCTCCCGGGGTCGCGAGGGCGGCCGGGGAACGGCGCCGCGTCATCGGGCGTTCCGGAGCCGGCCGGCGAAGGCGAGGAGGGTCGCGTACTGGTCGGCGAGCGCCGCGGGCGCCCCCGGGTCGGGGTCCTTGAAGTAGAAGGCGAGTTGAGGGAGCGGCCCGGACAGTCCGGCTTCGTGGGCGCGGGCGGTGAGGCGGGCGAGGTCGAGGACGAGGGGCGCGGCGAGTGCGGAGTCACAGCCCTGCCAGGTGGTCTGGAGGACCATGCGGGTGCCGAGGAAGCCGTCGAAGGCGATGTGGTCCCAGGCGGTCTTCCAGTCGCCGAGGGCGGGGACGTCGTCGATGTGGACCTCCCCTTCGGGCGTGGTGCCGAGGGTGTCGGCGAGGACGCGTTCCTTGCCGGCGTTCTTCGCGGCGGCCGCCGCGGGGTCGGCGAGGGCCGCTCCGTCGCCGCCGCCGAGGAGGTTGGTGCCCGACCATGCCCGTACGGTCAGGGCGCGCTGGACGAACATGGGGGCGAGCACGGAGCGCAGGAGCGTCTGCCCGGTCTTGCCGTCGCGGCCGGCGTGGGGAAGTCCGGCGGCGCGCGCGGCGTCCTCGAGGGCGGCGGTGCGCAGCCCGGTGGAGGGGGTGAAGTTGACGTAGGGGCTGCCGGCCTCGACGGCGGCGGCGGCGTAGAGGGAACTGGCGGGCAGGCGTGCCGAGTCGGGTGCGGGGGCGGGTTCGGTGGAGGCGACGTTGACGACGACGGCGCGGGCGAGGTCGTGGCGCCGGACGAAGGCGGTGATGTCGGCGGCGAAGGCGGTGACGAGTTCGGCGTCGCTGCGGTTGTCGCCGGGGAGGGGGCCGCCGGTGCGGATCTCCTCGTCGACGGCGGAGAGTTCGGCGCGCAGCGCGGTGGGCAGGCCGTGGGGCAGGACGCCGCCTGCGGCGAGGTGTTCGGCGCGTTTGGGCAGGGGGCAGGCGGTGGTGTCGTGGCCGCCGAAGACGAGGGATGACAACGATGGCAGGGCGGCCGCGGCGAACGGCGGGGTTTCGGTCACCATGCCGGTGGCCGGGTGGAGGCCGGCGGTGACGGCGGCGCATCCGGTGATCGCTGTGGTGGCGACGGAGCCGCGGGCTCCGATCAGCCAGACTCCGGTGCGGCGTTCGTCGGTGTTCGTCACGGGCTGCCTCCCTGCGTGAGGTGGTGGGGCGGCGGGCGGGGGTACGGCGTCTCCCCGCCCGCCGCCGGCTTGTGGGTCCGGCAGGGGCCGCCCTACGACGACGAGGGCAGCTCCTTGAGCTGGATGTTGCGGAAGGACGCCTGGTCGTCGGCTCCGTGGTTCTGGATGCCGATGTGGCCGTCCTTCAGGCTGCGTGCCGGGTCGGTGTTGGTGAAGTCGTTGATCTTGGCGCCGTTGAGGAAGACCTGGAGCCGCTCACCCTGGACCTTGATCTCGTAGCTGTTCCACTGGCCGGGGGGCCGCAGCGCCCGGTCGCGGGCCTTGAGGTCGGCCGACTTGAATCCGTAGACGGCTCCGGTGGTGCGGTCCGGGGCGTCGGTGGCGTCGATCTGGATCTCGTAGCCGTTGTTCACGGCGGACCAGGGGTCGTCGGAGGCGGGGAAGCCGACGAAGACTCCGGAGTTGTCGTCGCCGTCCAGTTTCCAGTCGAGCTTGAGGGAGTAGGACTTCAGCTCCTTGGCCTGGTACCAGAGCATGCCCATGCCGCCCTCGGTGCGCAGTTCGCCGCCGGTGACGTTGAACTTGCCGGGGCCCGCCTGCTTCCAGCCTTCGAGGGTGTGGCCGTTGAACAGGTCGCGGTAACCGGTGGCGGGCCTGCAGTTGGCGTTGACCTGGCCGGAGGCGTAGCGCAGTCCGCCGAGCAGGTGCTGCCGGAAGGCGGGCTCGGCGTAGGACTCCTTGGTGTGTCCGCCGCCGGTGTAGAAGGCGCGGCCGCCCTCGTAGGTCTGGCACCAGGCGATCGGGTGGTCGCCCTTCATGTTGCCGCCCTGGTAGGTGGTCTCGTCCAGGGTGGCGAGGATGCGGGCCTGGCCGCGGGGGTTGGTGCGGTAGTTGTACCACTCGTCGGTGCGCTCCCATGCCGCGTCGAGGTGGGAGGTCGCGGGGTGGTCGGGGTCCTCGACGCGGACGGTGGCCTTCTGGATCTGCGGGTGGGAGTGGAAGTGGGCGCCGACGAGGCCGCCGTAGAACTCCCAGTCGTACTCGGTGTCGGCGGCCGCGTGGACGCCCATGTAGCCGCCGCCGGTGGCGACGTAGTTCTCGAACGCCTTCTGCTGCTCGGCGTTGAGGACGTCGCCGGTGGTGGAGAGGAAGACGACGGCGTCGTAGCGGGCGAGGTTGGCGGTGGTGAACTGGCCGGCTTCCTCGGTGGCGTCGACGGTGATGTTGCTGCCGGTGCCGAGTTCCTTGAGGGCCGTCACACCGGTGGGGATGGAGTCGTGGCGGAAGCCCGCGGTCTTGGAGAAGACGAGGACGCGTTTGGCGGAGCGGTCGGCGGGGGTGCTGGAGAGTTCGAAGTCGTCGACGTCGTAGAGGGCTCCGGCTCCGCCCTTGAAGACGAGGAACAGTTCGGTGGTCTTCCTGGGTACGGCGCGCAGCGGCACGTCGATGTCCTGGAAGGTCTCCCAGCCGCCGGTGACCGGTACGGGGGCGGAGCCGAGGAGGGTGCCGCCTGCGGAGCCGGTGCGGACCTCGAGGAAGCCGCCGGCGCCGCCGGAGGAGACGCGGGCGGTGAGCTTGGTGGTGCCGGTGAGGTTGTAGGGCTTGAAGGAGATCCAGTCGCCGTCGTGGATGTCGCCGACGGTCTTGCCGCCGTGGGCGGGCGCCTTGTCGATGACGCTGATGCCGGACCGGCCGGTGAAGTGCTCGGCCTGGCGGTGGCGGGGCTGGAGCTGGGCCTGGTCGTGGCCGGTGAGGGCGGCCTGGCCGCCGCCTCCGCCGTCGGTGTATTCGGCGTCGAAGACGCCGAAGATGTTGGCGTTGGGGTCGTGGCCGCCGTCGGCGGAGGTCTTGATGGTGCCGGTGCAGCCGTTGGCGGAGGTCACGGGGTGGCCGTGGCTGTCGTGGCCGAGGATGTAGGTGACCTTGACCTTGGCGCAGTCGACGGTGCCGTCCTCGGGGTCGGTGACGGTGACCTTGAAGGGGATCTCGTCGCCGAAGCTGAACAGGGCGCCTTCGGCGGGGAGTTCGAGGGTGACCTTGGGTGCGGTGTTGCCGACGACGACCTGGACGCTGGCGGATCCGGTGCGTCCGGTGGGGTCCTTGGCGGTCACGGTGGCGGTGTAGGTGCCGTTCTTGCGGTAGGTGTACGTCGGGTTGGCGGCGGTGGAGGTGCCGCCGTCGCCGAAGTCCCAGGTGTAGGTGAGGGCGTCGCCGTCGGCGTCGGTCGTGCCGGCGGAGGAGAACGCGACCTTCAGCGGTGCCTTGCCGGAGGTCTTGTTGGCGGTGGCCTCGGCGACCGGGGAGCGGCCTCCGGTGGCGTTCTCGATGCGGTAGAGCGCGGAGTGCTCGTCGCCGCCGAACCAGGCGGTGCCGTAGTCGAGGACGTAGAGCGCGCCGTCGGGGCCGAAGCTCATGTCCATGATCTGCGTCCCGGTCCAGGGGACGGGGTTGATGGACTGGACGGTGCCGTCGGCGCCGTGCTCGATGCGCTTGATCCAGCGGCGGCCGAACTCGCCGGCGAAGAAGTCGCCGTCGTAGGCCTCGGGGAACTTCACCGGGGAGTCGAGGTCCGGGTCGTAGTGGTAGACGGGTCCGCCCATGGGGGACTCGGAGCCGGTGCCGAACTCGGGTACGGAGCCGCCGTCGTAGGGGATCCAGGCGGGTTCGGCGGGCGGGAGGTCGACGAGGCCGGTGTTGTGCGGCGAGTCGTTCTTCGGGGCCGCGCAGTCGTAGGTCGCGCCGGACACCTTGGTGGCGAAGTCGTAGTCGACGTAGGGGTCGTTGTCGCCGGTGCAGAACGGCCAGCCGAAGTTGCCGGGCTTGGTGATGCGGGCGAACTCGACCTGTCCGGCCGGTCCGCGCTTGGGGTCGGCGGCGCCGGCGTCGGGCCCGTACTCGCCGACGTAGGCCACGCCGGTCTTCTTGTCGACGCTGAAGCGGAACGGGTTGCGGAAGCCCATGGCGTAGATCTCGGGCCGGGTCTTGGCGGTGCCCGGGGCGAAGAGGTTGCCGTCGGGGACGGTGTAGCTGCCGTCGTCGGCGACCTTGATGCGCAGGATCTTGCCGCGGAGGTCGTTGGTGTTGCCGGAGGTGCGACGGGCGTCGTAGGCCGGGTTGCGGCCGGGGCGTTCGTCGATGGGGGTGTAGCCGTCGGAGGCGAAGGGGTTGGAGTCGTCGCCGGTCGACAGGTACAGGTTGCCCTGGGCGTCGAAGTCGATGTCGCCGCCGACGTGGCAGCAGATGCCGCGTGTGGCGGGGACGTCGATGACCTTCTTCTCGCTGGCGTTGTCCAGGGTGCCGTCGGCCTTGAGCACGAAGCGGGAGAGCCGGTTGACGCCGTCGTACTCGGCGAAGTCGGCGGCGGTGCCCTCGTTGGGGGCGTCGCCTGCGGGGGTGTCCAGCGGGGGCGCGTAGTAGAGGTAGATCGCCCGGTTCTGTGCGAAGCCGGGGTCGATGCCGACGCCCTGGAGGCCTTCCTCGTCGTGTGCGTAGACGGGGACGGTGCCGACGACGCGGGTGTTGCCGGCGGCGTCGGTCATGCGCAGCTCGCCGTCGCGGGAGGTGTGCAGGACGCTGCGGTCGGGCAGTACGGCGAGCGACATGGGCTCGCCGACCTCGGGCTCGCCCTTGGCGAGGGTCACCTGCTGGAACTCCTCGGCCGCGGCGGGTGCCGGGTCGTTCGCGGACGCGAGGGCGCCGACGGGGGCGGCGAGGGTGAGGGAGGTCGCGGCGAGCAGGCCGCCGGTGAGGAGCGCGAGGCCCTTTCTGACGCGGTTCCGTGGTGCTCCGGGCCGTTTTGTGTGCACGTGTGTCCTCCGGAAGGAGCGGTCGTACGGGCGGGTGGTGCTGCCGTGCGGAAGGTCCGGGGACCGGCGTGCGCCGTCACGCTGGTCGTGTCACTCGTTCAGGATGTGAGCCGTGTTTCAGGACTGTGTCCTGTACACCTCAGGGACGGTAGCGGGGTTCGTCCTGCGCCGAAAGCCCTTGTGCAGCGGGGAAGTTGAACTTTTTCCCGCATCAGGACAAAGCCGTTCCGGGGCAGGCCGGACCGCCCGGCGGCGGGGGCCACCGCCGGGCTCCGGCCTGCGGGAACGGGCTAGTCGTTGCCCCCGAAGGCCGCGTCGAAGGACGCCGACGGCGGGTCGAAGTCGTAGCGCTTCAGCGTGGCAAGCGCTTCCGGTGCGCCCGCCAGACGGTCCATTCCGGCGTCCTCCCACTCGACGGACACCGGCCCGTCGTAGCCGATGGAACGCAGCATGCGGAACACGTCCTCCCAGGGCACGTCGCCGTGGCCGGCGGACACGAAGTCCCAGCCGCGTCGGGGGTCGCCCCAGGGAAGGTGGGAGCCGAGGCGGCCGTTGCGGCCGTCGAGCCGGGTGCGGGCCTCCTTGCAGTCCACGTGGTAGATCCGGTCCCGGAAGTCGTAGAGGAAGCCGACGGGGTCGAGGTCCTGCCAGACGAAGTGGCTGGGGTCGAAGTTCAGCCCGAAGGCGGGCCGCCGGCCGACGGCCTCCAGCGCGCGGTGCGTGGTCCAGTAGTCGTAGGCGATCTCGCTCGGGTGGACCTCGTGGGCGAAGCGCACGCCCTCGGCGTCGAACACGTCGAGGATCGGGTTCCACCGCTCGGCGAAGTCCTCGTAGCCGCGTTCGATCATCCGCTCCGGCACCGGGGGGAACATGGCGACCAGGTGCCAGATCGACGATCCGGTGAAGCCGATGACGGTGCGGACGCCGAAGGCGGCCGCGGCCCGGGCGGTGTCCTGCAGTTCGCGGGCGGCGCGCCGCCGGACGCCCTCCGGCTCGCCGTCGCCCCAGATCCGGGCGGGCACGATCGCCTGGTGCCGCTCGTCGATCGGGTGGTCGCAGACGGCCTGGCCGACGAGGTGGTTGGAGATCGCCCAGCACTTCAGCCCGTACTTGTCGAGCAGCGCGCGCCGCCCGTCCAGGTACGAAGGGTCGGCGAGGGCCTTGTCGACCTCGAAGTGGTCGCCCCAGCAGGCGAGTTCGAGTCCGTCGTAGCCGAAGTCGCGGGCGAGCCGGCAGACCTCCTCCAGGGGCAGGTCGGCCCACTGGCCGGTGAACAGGGTGAAGGGACGGGGCACGGCGAGGACCTCCTCGGACGGCGACCCGCGGACCGGCGGTCCGCGGACGGGGCACACCGGCGGGGAGCACCCCCCGGGCTCCCCGCCGGTGTGCGGACTGGGTGGGGACCGGCGTCAGACGACGGACCCCGGGACGGGGGTGTAGACGGCGTTCTTCTCGGCGCTCTCCTCCACGGCGGCGAGCACCCGCTGCACCTGCAGTCCGTCGGCGAACGACGGCGCCGGTGAGGTGTTCCCCGCGGCGACGGCGTGCACGATGTCGCGCGCCTGGTGCACGAAGGTGTGCTCGTAGCCGAGGGCGTGGCCGGGCGGCCACCACGCCTCCAGGTAGGGATGACCCGGCTCGGTGACGAGGATCCGCCGGAAGCCGGCCGAAGCGGCGGGTTCGGTGTGGTCGTGGAAGGACAGTTCGTTGAGGCGTTCCAGGTCGAAGGCGAGGGAGCCGCGTTCGCCGTTGATCTCCAGCCGCAGGGCGTTCTTGCGGCCGGCGGCCATCCGGGTCGCCTCGAAGGAGGCCAGCGCCCCGGAGGCGAGCCGTCCGGTGAACAGGGCGGCGTCGTCGACGGTGACCGGGCCGCGGCCGTCGGCGCCGGTGGCGGACAGCCCCGTGGACGCCCCGGCGAGCAGCGGCCGTTCGCGTACGAAGGTCTCGGTGAGTGCGGACACCCCGACCAGCGGCTCGCCCGCCAGGTACTGCGCGAGGTCCACGGCGTGCGCGCCGAGGTCGCCGAGCGCGCCGGAGCCCGCGTGCTCGCGCTCGAGCCGCCAGGTCAGTGGAAAGTCGGGGTCGACGAGCCAGTCCTGCAGATAGGTGACCCGCACGTGCCGGAGCGCGCCGAGCCGGTTGTCGGTGATCAGCCGGCGGGCGTACGCGATGGCGGGCACGCGCCGGTAGTTGAAGCCGACCATGGCCACCTGGCCGCGCGCGGCGGCCGCCTCGGCGGCGGCCACCATCGCCTCGGCCTCGGGGACCGAGTTGGCCAGCGGCTTCTCGCAGAGGACGTGCTTGCCCGCCTCCAGTGCCGCGATGGCGATCTCCGCATGGCTGTCACCCGGGGTGCAGACGTCGACGAGCTGCACGTCGTCGCGGGTCACGAGGGCGCGCCAGTCGGTCTCCGCCGCCGCCCAGCCGTGCTTGGCGGCGGCGGCCCGGACGGCGACCGCGTCGCGGCCGCCGATCGCGGCGAGGACCGGCCGCAGCGGCAGGTCGAAGACGCGCCCCGCGGTGCGCCAGCCCTGTGAGTGGGCGGCGCCCATGAACGCGTATCCGACCATGCCGACGCCGAGTGTCGGCGGTGCGGCCTCGCTGTCGCTGTCCCTCTGTTCCTTGCCGGGCATGCGGGTTCCTCCTCGTCGGTTGCTCGGTGGGGGCGGGCGGAACGTCAGTTGAAGCCCGTGGGCAGGTACTGGTCGACGTTGTCCTTGGTGACGACGGCCGAGTAGAGGGTGACGGAGGCGGGGATCTCGAGTTCCGCCATGCCGCCGATGCCCTTGCCCTGGCCGAGGGCGCGGGCGAGGTCGATGGCGGAGGCGGCCATCGTCGGCGGGTAGAGGACGGTGGCCTTCAGTACGCCGTTGTCGGCCTTGATGGCGTCCATCGCGGACTTGGCGCCGGCGCCGCCGACCATGAGGAAGTCGTCCCGGCCGGCCTGCTGGATGGCGCGGAGGGCGCCGACGCCCTGGTCGTCGTCGTGGTTCCAGAGGGCGTCGAACTGCTTCTGCGCCTGGAGCAGCTGGGCCATCTTGGCCTGGCCGGACTCGACGGTGAACTCGGCGGCCTGGCGGGCGACCTTGCGGATGTTGGGGTAGTTCTTGAGGGCGTCGTCGAAGCCCTGGGTGCGCTGCTTGGTGAGTTCCAGGTTGTCCATGCCGGCGAGTTCGATGACCTTGGCGTTCGGCTTGTCCTTGAGCTGTTCGCCGATGAAGCGGCCCGCGTTGAGGCCCATGCCGTAGTTGTCGCCGCCGATCCAGCAGCGGTATGCCTGCGGGGAGGCGAAGATGCGGTCCAGGTTGACGACGGGGATGCCGGCCTTCATGGCCTGGAGTCCGACCTGGGTGAGGGCCTTGCCGTCGGCCGGCAGGATCACCAGGACGTCGACCTTCTTGTTGATGAGGGTCTGGATCTGGCCGATCTGGGCGGCGGTGTCGTTGGAGCCCTCGGTGATCTCCAGAGTGACGTCCGCGTACTTCCCGGCGCGCTGCTTGGCGTTGGCGTTGATGGCGGCGAGCCAGCCGTGGTCGGCCTGCGGGCCGGCGAAGCCGATGGTGACGGGCTTGCCGGGCTTGTCGTCGGCGGCCGGGGCGTTGCCGGTGGCCGTGCCGGCGCTCTTCGGCTCGTTGCTCGTGCAGGCGGTGAGGAGGGCGCCGGCGGAGACGGCGGCGGTGCCGAAGAGCAGTCCTCTGCGGCTGGTGGCGGGGATTTCTGGCATGGCGGGTCAACCCCTCTGGGTTCGGGCGTGCGGGTGGGCCGGGACGTGCGGGGGTGGAGGTGGGACGGGGGTGACGAGGTGTCAGCGGAGCTGGGTCACGTCTCGCCGTTGCGCAGGGTGCTGCGCTGGACCAGGACGGCGGCCACGATGATCGCTCCCTTGGCGATCTGCTGGACGGCGCTCTCCAGGTTGTTGAGGGCGAAGATGTTGGTGATGGTGGTGAAGACGAGGACGCCGAGGACGGAGCCGACGATGGTGCCGCGGCCGCCGCTGAGGAGGGTGCCGCCGATGATCGCGGCGGCGATGGCGTCGAGTTCGTAGAGGTTGCCGTTGGTGTTCTGGCCCGAGCCGGACAGGACGATCAGCAGGAAGGCGGCGATGCCGCAGCACAGTCCGGACAGCAGGTAGAGGTAGAGCCGCTGGCGGCGTACGTCGATGCCGGCGAGCCGGGCCGCTTCGGCGTTGCCGCCGACGGCGACGGTGCGGCGTCCGAAGGTCGTCCGGTTCAGCAGCAGCCAGCCGAGTGCGGTGACGGCGGCGAAGACCAGCACCAGCGGCGGGATGCCGAGGAGGTAGGAGTCGGGGACGCCCAGGTCGAGCACGGGCTGGACGGTGACGATCTGCGTCTTGCCGTCGGTGATCTGCAGGGCGAGGCCGCGGGCCGAGGCGAGCATGGCGAGGGTCGCGATGAACGGCACCATCCCGCCGTAGGCGATGAGCAGGCCGTTGACCAGTCCGCAGCCGACGCCGACGACGATCGCGGTGAACAGGATTCCGGCGAAGCCGTACTCCTGGGTGGCGAGGGTGGTCGCCCACACGGAGGCGAGGGCGACGATCGCGCCGACGGAGAGGTCGATGCCGCCGCTGGTGATGACGAAGGTCATGCCGACGGTGACGACGCCGATGACGGACGCCTGGGTGAGGACCAGTTGGAGGTTGGAGGTGTCGAGGAAGGTGTCGGGCTCGGTGATGCCGCCGACCGCGACGAGCACGGCGAGGACCCCGAGGAGCGAGAGGTTGCGGACGTCGGCGCGCAGTCCCAGGGCGGGCCGGACGGCCTTGGCGGCCGGGGGCGACACCGCGGGCGGCGGCGGGGCCTGCGGGGCCTCGGAGGCGGGCTGCGTCATGAGCTCGGGCTCCCTTCCATGACAAGGTCGAGTACACGGTGCTCGTCCAGCTCCCCGGCGGGCGCCGTGTGCACGACGCGGCCTTCCCGGAGCACCAGCACCCGGTCGGCGAGGCCCAGCACTTCGGGGACCTCGCTGGAGACGAGGAGGACGGCGAGTCCTTCGTCGGCGAGCCGGCGGATGACGGCGTAGAGCTCGGCGCGGGCGCCGACGTCGACGCCGCGGGTGGGCTCGTCGAGCAGCAGCACACGGCAGCCGCGCAGCAGCCAGCGGGCGAGGACGGCCTTTTGCTGGTTGCCGCCGGACAGGGTGCGGATGCGGGCGTCGGGGTTGTCCGGCCGCAGCGACAGCTCGCGGGTGGCCCGGCGGGCGTCGCGGCGTTCGGCGCCGCGGTCCAGCCAGCCGCCCCGGGAGAAGCGGGAGAGGGAGGACACCGACACGTTGCGGGTGACGGATTCGAGCATCAGCAGGCCCTGGGCCTTGCGTTCCTCGGGGGCGAGGCCGAGTCCGGCGCGGACGGCGGAGCGTACGCTGCCGGGCTTGAGGGGGCGGCCGTCGACGGTGACGCGGCCGGTGGTGGGCTTGCGGGCGCCGTAGACGGTCTCCAGGATCTCGGAGCGTCCGGAGCCGACGAGTCCGGCGAGGCCGAGGATCTCCCCCGGGCGCAGTTCGAGGTCGACGGGGGCGAACTCGCCCTCGCGGCTGAGGCCTTCGACGCGGAGCACGGGTTCCGCCCGGGGCGGGGCCGCGGGGCGGTCGGGGAAGACGTACTCGACGCTGCGGCCGGTCATCATGGCAACGATGTCGCGCGTGGGGGTGTCCTTGGCGGGCAGTCCCCCGGCGACGGCACGGCCGTCCTTGAGGACGGTGACCCGGTCGCCGATGCGGCGGATCTCCTCCAGGCGGTGGGAGATGTAGACGACGGCGACGCCGTCGGCGGTGAGGTCGGCGACGATGCGGAAGAGGTTGTCGGTCTCGTCGGGGTCGAGGGCCGCCGAGGGTTCGTCCATGACGATGAGGCGTACGTCGTGGGAGAGGGCGCGGGCCATGGAGACGATCTGCTGCTGGGCGGCGGAGAGGCTGCCGACGGGGCGGCCGGGGTCGATCTCGGGGTGGCCGAGGCGACGCAGCAGCGCGGTGGCGGCGCGGCGGGCCTCGCGGCCGCGGACGACGAACCCGGCGGCGGTGGGTTCATGGCCGAGGAAGACGTTCTCGGCGACCGACAGGCCCTCCACCAGGTCGAGTTCCTGGTAGATGGTGGCGATGCCGAGGCGCATGGCGGCGATGGGCGACCTGAGCGCGACGGGTTCGCCGCGCCAGGTGATCTGTCCGTCGTCGGGCTGGTGGGCTCCGGCGAGGACCTTGATGAGGGTGGACTTGCCGGCGCCGTTCTGGCCGAGGAGACAGTGGACCTCGCCGGCCTGGACGTCGAGGTCGACGCCGTCGAGGGCGCGGACGCCGGGGAACGATTTGGTGATGCCGCGCATCGTGAGCAGCGGTGGTGCGGACGCGTCCTGCGGTGAAGGCGGTGCGGGTGGTTCTGGTGCCATGGCGGATCCCCTCGGCGGGTGCGGCCGGTGAGCGGGCAGGGTGGAACCAGGTGCGTGTGCTGTGGTGCGTTGCGGACCGACCGGTCCGGGCGGATCAGGCCGGGGAGAACAGGTGGTCGCTGATGAGCCGGGCCGCGCCGATCACTCCGGCGGCGGGGCCCAGTTCGCCCAGCACGATGGGGAGGTTTCCGGTGGCAAGCGGCAGGGACTGCCGGTAGACCTGGGTGCGGACGCTGGCGAGCAGGGTGTGGCCGAGACCGGTGACTCCGCCGCCGATCACCACCAGTCCGGGGTTGAAGAAGCTGACGAGTCCGGCGATGACCTGGCCGACGCGGTTGCCGCCCTCGCGGATCAGGTCGAGCGCGGTGGAGTCGCCGGCGGCGGCCGCGGTGGCCACGTCGACGGCGGTGAGCCTGCCCGCGGCCTCCAGCCGTGCGGCGAGTTCGGGCGACTGGCCGGTGCGGGCCGCCTCCTCCGCGTCGCGGGCGAGGGCCGCGCCGCTGAAGTGGGCTTCCAGGCAGCCCTTGTTGCCGCAGGCGCAGGCGCGTCCGTCGGCCTCGACCTGGATGTGGCCGATGTCGCCGGCGCTGCCGGTGGTACCGCGGTAGACCTCGCCGCCGACGACGATGCCGCAGCCGATGCCGGTGCCGATCTTGACGCAGAGGAAGTCGCCGACGGAGCGGGCGACGCCGGCGTGCTGCTCCCCCATGGCCATGAGGTTCACGTCGTTGTCGACCATGACCGGGCAGCCGAGTTCCTGGCTGAGGGCCTCGCGGACCGGGAAGCCGTCCCAGCCGGGCATGATCGGCGGTGCGACGGGGACGCCCTCGGGGTAGCGGACCGGTCCGGGTACGCCGATGCCGGCGCCGTCGAAGCCTTCGGCGAGGCCGGAGGCCTTCAGTTTGGCGGCCATGGCGAGGACCTGCTCGAAGACGGCGACCGGGCCCTCGCGGACGTCCATCGGCTGGTTGAGGTGTCCGAGGACCTCCAGTTCGGCGTTGGTGACGGCGACGTCGACGGAGGTGGCGCCGATGTCGACGCCGAGGAAGCGAAGGTTCGGGGCGAGCCGGATGTTGTGGGAGCGGCGGCCGCCGCGTGAGGCGGCGAGGCCGTCGGCGACGACCAGTCCGGTCTCCAGCAGGCGGTCGATCTCGACGGCGAGCTTGGAGCGGGACAGGTCGACCTGATCGCCCAGCTGGGCACGGGAGTTGGGACCGCCGTCGCGCAACAGCCTGAGCAGTCGCGCCTGGTGCGCGTTGGCGGGTCGAGCCGTCATGCGTCTCACGCGCCCCTCCCCTCCCTGGCCGTCGGCGCGGGGAATCCCGGTCAGCCGTTCCGTCGGGCTTTCGAGGGGAACGTAGCAGCGCTTTCCCCGAGGGGGAAGAAGTTGAGCACCAATCCACCGCAACTTTCTCCACACCCAGGACAAAGCCGGGGACGGGGGTGGCCGAACGTGGCACGGGCAGGGCGCGTTCCGTGGGGTGCCGTCAGGGTTTGAGGTGGCTGAAGCCGACTTCGTAGCGGTCGACGGAGACGATCCGCTGGCCCTCCCTGCGGGCCGTGTCCACCCGGATCCGGTCAGCCCTCTCCTCGCTGGCCAGCATGGTCTCCTCGTCCTCCCACAGGGTCAGCGACACGGCCCTGCCCGTTGCCCGGTCGACGAACCAGTACACGCCGAGGAAGCCGGGAAGTCCCCGGACCTGCTGGACGACCGTCTCCGCGTGCGCGGACAGGTCGCCCTCGGGGGGCACGGGCGACCCCTCGTACCTGCTCAGTCTCGCGAACATCGCAGCTTCCCTTCCTCCGCGGCCGTGGCCGGGCGGTCGGCAGCCCCAGGACCAGCGTGCCCCGTCCTCCGGCCGCCCGCACGCCACGGCTCCGTACGCCCGGGGCGCTTGGGCGACGGCCCGTGTCCCCACGCGGGTGGCGGCCCCGGGCGGTCGGGCGGTCGGCGCACGGGCGTCGTGCCGTCGCACGGGGACGAACGGGATCGGACGCAGCAGCGGGAGCGGGCGGCCGGCGTACGAGTGGCCCGCCCGCGCACGGCGACGAGCGGGGTTCGCGCGCACCCGCGGGGGCGGGCGGCGGGACCGTGCGGGTGCCGCGAGCCGGGCCGAGGCGGCCGGCCTCCCTCCGGACGTGTCGGAGGCGGGCCCTGACGGCCCCGGGCCGGGTGGCGGACGGCAGCGGGCACGGGCCCGCGCCGGTCACCGCCGGCCGGGACCGGCCAGGGTGCGGTCCGTCTGGCGCCTCGACCAGCGGGCGGTGAGCAGCAGCGCGATGTCGTCGGGCCGGTCCGTGGCCTGGCGCGCCTCGCGGATCAGCCGGTCCGCGGTGTCGGCGATCGAGATGTGGCTGACCCGGCTGAGGGTGGCCCGCAGACGCTCGACGCCGGCGTCGATGTCGGTGCCCGCCTCCTCGATCAGCCCGTCGGTGAAGAGGGCCAGTACCGCCCCTGGTTCCAGGGTGAGTTCGCAGACCGGGTAGTGCTCCTCCGCGTCGACGCCGAGGATCAGCCCGCCGGGCAGGTCGAGCACCTCGGTCGTGCCGTCGGGCCTGCGCAGCAGCGGCTGGGGGTGCCCGGCGCGTACGGCCTGGGCGGTGCCGGTCGCCGGGTCGAGGAGCACGTAGCAGCAGGTGGCGAACTGTGCCGGGTCGAGGTCGATGAGGAGCCGGTTGGTGCCGCTCATCACCTCGTCGGGCTCCCGGTCGGCGAGGGCGAACGCCCGTACCGCGCTGCGCAGCTGGCCCATGATGGCGGCGGCGGAGACCCCGTGCCCCTGGACGTCGCCGATGACGAGGGCGAGGCCGCGGTCCGTCTCGATGACGTCGTACCAGTCGCCGCCGACGTCCATCCCCTGGGTGCCGGGGAGATAGCGGCCGACGGTCTCCACGTCCTTGATGACGGGCAGCCGGTGCGGCAGCAGGGCGTCCTGGAGGCCGCGGGCGAGTGCGGACTCGCTGTCGTAGCGCTGGGCGCGTTCGAGGGCCTGGGCGATGAGCCCGGCGAGGGCGGTGAGGACGGTGCGCTCCTCGGGGGCGAAGCCGCGCGGGTGGTCGAAGCCGAGGATGCAGGAGCCGACGGGGCGGCCGGAGGCGATCAGCGGCAGGAAGGCGCGGGCGCCGACGGAGGCGTCGATCGCGAGCCCGGGATAGGCGGCGGCGAGTTTGTCCATGGACTCGAAGAAGATCGGGCGGCCGGTGGTGAGGGTTTCCACGCCGGGGATGCGGGCGTCCAGCCCGACCCCGTCGAAGGGGGCGAGGAACCCGGCCGGGAAGCCGGTCTCCCAGGCCAGGTAGAGGTGGCGCTCGTGGAGGACGTAGATGGCCAGCTGGCGGCCGCCGAACGCGGGCAGCAGTTCCTCCGTGACGACCGCCGAGACCTGGCGGGCGGTGACGGCCTCGGTCAGGGCGATGGCGAGGGCGACCGGCCGGTACAGGGCGCTGGCCCGGTCGGCGGGTGAGGCGAAGGTGCCCAGTCCGGCGCCGGGGAAGCTGACGGAACCCGGTGCGTAGTCGGGGGGCTCGGCGGCGGCGACGGTTCCGGTCACTCCTTCCCGGCCGGGGAAGAGGGAGACGGTGACCCAGTCGTCCTCCTCGCGGTTGGCGCGGAACTGGACGGGGGTGTGCGAGAGCAGCGCCGCCCGGTAGTGGTCCCAGTAGCCCGGGCGGTCGAGCCAGGACACGGCCTCCCAGAGCACCCGGCCGACGAGCTGGTCGCGGGGCATCCCGATGAGATCCTCGGCGCTGTGGTTGGCGTAGGTGATGCGGCAGGAGCGGTCGAGGGAGAACAGCCCGTCGGGGAGCCGGTCGCCGGCCTCTCCGGAGACCACTCCGGTCCCGAGGTCGATGAGGGAGCCGGTGACGCGGCGCGTGCCGATGCCGGGGGACGAGTGAACGGGGCGGCCGGTGAGTTCCACCAGGGACGGCGGATGGCCGTCGCGGACGATCCGGATCCGGCGTACGACGGGACGGCCGGTCTGGGCGGCCTCCCGGGCCACGGCCCACAGCTGGTAGGCGTCCTCGGGTGTGACATGGGCGGTGAGCGCCTCGATGGTGCCCGGGAAACAGGCGGGGTCGACACCGAGGATGGCGCAGAGTTCCTCGTCGGCGGAGAGCGCTCCCGTGCCGAGGTCCCAGTCGAAGGCTCCGATGCGCACGGGTCGGGCCGTCGCGTCGGGGGCCTGGACGACGAAGGGCTCGCGTTCCCAGCGGACGGAGGTGCCGTCGTGGTGGAGTTCACCGAGGGCGGCGCCGAGCCGGGTCCCCGCGTCGGTGAAGCGCCGCAGGTCCTCCTCGGCGACGGATTGCCCGGCGGTGGCGGGGCGCAGCGCCACGAGGACGCCGAAGCGCTCGTTCCCGCTCCTGACCGGTGCGTACAGGGAGCTGAAGGAGAACGGCAGCCCCGCCATGAGCTGCGGGAAACGCTGCATGGCCTCCTCGCCGTCGGCGAGGTGGATGGGCTGGGAGCGGCGGTGGCACTCGGCAACGGGGAAGGGCCTGTTGACGTGCATGCGCCACCACGGGCGCATCAGTTCGCCGGGGAGCCCGACGGCCACGGCCAGGCGCAGCAGGCCGGACGTGTGCGACCGCAGGTACACCCCGCCGGCGTAACCCCCCACCGCGCCGATCGAGTGGACCGCGGCCTCGGCGAGCACCAGTCCGAGCTCGTCCAGGGGGTGGACCGCGCCGCCGCTCGTCTCGCGCTGCGGCCCGCGCTTCGAGCGCGCGCCGGGCCTGGCCGCGCCGTACCAGGTCACATAGAAAGGATGCGTCAGGGCCGCGGGGGCGCGCACCTCAGGCCGCTGGACACGGGCGGGTGCGCGCGTGGGCGGGTGAGCGGTCGCGGGGCGCCGGGCCTGTCGCGCCCCTGCCGAGGACGGGCCTCCGGCACCGGCACCGCCCGCGCCCGGGGACGGCCGTCCCGGAGCGGCCCGAGCCGCAGGACATGCCGACGTCCCGATGTCGGCGGGTGAGCGGTCGCGGGGCGCCGGGCCTGTCGCGCCCCTGCCGAGGACGGGCCTCCGGCACCGGCACCGCCCGCGCCCGGGGACGGCCGTCCCGGAGCGGCCCGAGCGCAGGACATGCCGGCGTCCCGATGTCGGCGGGTGAGCGGTCGCGGGGCGCCGGGCCTGTCGCGCCCCTGCCGAGGACGGGCCTCCGGCACCGGCACCGCCCGCGCCCGGGGACGGCCGTCCCGGAGCGGCCCGAGCGCAGGAGATGCCGGCGTCCCGGCAGGCTCCGCGGCCGCCGGACGCGACCGCCCGCGGCTGCGGGGCCGGGAGCAGGCGCCACTCCCCCGACGGCCCTGGGCGTGAACACCGGAGACCGCGACCGCCCGCGGCGGAATCCCGGGGCCGACGCTCCCCGTCAGGCGGCCCGGACGCGATCTCCCGGCGCGGGGCGCGAGCCTGAGGCCAAGGCTCCCGCGGGGGAAGCCGACAGCCGGTACTCCGCGGCAGCCCCGGCCACGGACGCCCCGCGCAGGCCAGACCCGAAGACCGGCACCCTCGCCGCCGTTGGCCCGGAGCCCACACTCCCTTGCCGGCGCCCGGACCCAACCGCCCCGCCCGGCCCCGAACACCTCGCGCAGGCGCGAACCCGAAGGCCGGCGACTCGTCGCGGGAGACCGAAGCCGACGCTCCCCGGCAGCCCCGGCCACGACCGCCCCGGCCCAGCCACGCCCGGCCGCCGTCTCCCCGCGCAGGTGCCGACGCCGAGGGCCGGGACCCCCGCGGCAGGAGACCGAGCACCCGGGCACCGCAGCGGGAAGCCGGGGCGCAGGCCCCGCCGCCCGGAGGTGAAGGACGCGGGCGGGCTCAGGACTCGCGCTCGTGGTAGGTGCGCCTGGTGTGCTCCGTGTGGGCGCGCATCACCTCGGTGGCCCGGCCCTCGTCGCGTGCCGAGATGGCCGCGATCAGTTCGCGGTGCTCGATCCACGACTGCTCGCCGCGCTGCCGGGCCACGGGGGTGTAGTACCAGCGCACGCGCCGGTCGACCTGGCCGGCCAGTTCGGCGAGCACCACGTTGCCCGCGAGCTCCATCACCTTCGCGTGGAAGGCGGCGTTGGTGGCGACCGCCAGGTCCACGTCGTCGGCGGCGACGGCCTGCTCGCCCTTGTCGCAGAGCTCCTCCAGGGCGGCGATGCCGGCGGAGCCGGCGTTCGCGGCGGCCAGCCGGGCGGCCTCGGCCTCCAGCAGCGTACGGACCGACAGCAGCTGGTCGGCCTCCTCCTCGGTCGGCTCGTGGACGAACGCGCCCTGCGCCGGGCGCAGATCGACCCATCCCTCCGTGTTGAGCCGCTGCAGCGCCTCCCGTACGGGCTGGCGCGACACCCCGAGGTGGCCCGCGAGTTCGCTCTCGACGAGATGCTGGCCGGGGCGCAGGGCGCGGGTGGTGATGAGCTCCAGCAGTGCCTCGTACACGCGCTCGCGCAACGGGCCCGGCCGCTCCAGCCTGGGCACGGTTCCCTGCGGCAGTCCTGCGGACAACATCGGGTCCCCCTCGGTCCTCGGCACCAACGCGACGGCAATTGGCTATCGTCTACAGTCTACCGAGCGCAATCCCTCAGGGGCAGCGGACGACCTGACCCGCGTACGACAGGTTTCCGCCGAATCCGAAGAGGAGCGCGGGCGTGCCGGACGGGATGTCCCCGCGTTCGACCAGCCGGGACAGGGCGATCGGGATCGAGGCGGCCGAGGTGTTGCCGGAGTCGACGACATCACGGGCGACGACGGCGTTCACCGCGCCGATCCGCTCGGCGACGGGCTCGATGATCCGCAGGTTGGCCTGGTGCAGTACGACGGCGGCGAGGTCCTCCGGCGCGACCGAGGCCCGTTCGCAGACCCGGCGGGCGATCGGCGGGAGCTGGGTCGTCGCCCAGCGGTAGACGGACTGGCCCTCCTGCGCGAACCGGGGTGGCGTGCCCTCGATCCGCACCGCGTGGCCCATCTCGGGGACCGAACCCCACAGCACGGGTCCGATGCCCGCCTCGCGCTCGTCGCACGCCTCGACCACCGCGGCACCCGCCCCGTCGCCGACGAGGACGCAGGTGGTGCGGTCGGTCCAGTCGGCGACTGCGGACATCTTGTCGGCGCCGATGACGAGGGCGCGGAGCGCGGAGCCGGCCCGGATCGCGTGGTCGGCGGTGGCGAGGGCGTGGGTGAAGCCGGCGCAGACGACGTTGAGGTCCATGACCGCCGGGGAGGCCATCCCCAGCCGGGCGGCGACGCGGGCCGCGGTGTTCGGGGAGCGGTCGATCGCGGTCGAGGTGGCGACGAGGACGAGATCGATGTCGGCGGGGGTGAGCCCGGCCGCGGCGAGGGCCTTCCCGGCGGCGTGGGCGGCGAGTTCGTCGACCGGTTCGTCGGGGCCCGCGATGTGGCGTGTCCGGATACCGACCCTGCTGGTGATCCACTCGTCGCTGGTGTCGACCATCCGCACCAGGTCTTCGTTGGTGAGTACCCGGGCGGGCCGGTGGTGGCCGAGCGCGGCGATACGAGTGCCGGTCATGCCCGGGCACCCCCTTTGTGTCGAGGTCAGGAGCCAACAGTCTCGTCAGCGACCGGCGGGTACGAGGGCGGCCGAACCCACAGGATTCACCCGCGCGGGTTGGAGGCTCCGCCCAGTCGGCGGTCTGCGCGGGGGCCGCGCGAGCGCCCGGGACCGGCGTGGGCGCGGGACGGGGGCGCGGGCAGCGGCGGGGACGGGCACGGTCGGCGACCGGTGCGGGTGCGGTCGGCACGGGTGTGCGCGGGCCGGTCGGGTGGGTCCGCCGCATCCCCTCGCGCCGGGCGGAGCGATCCCGGCCGGGGTTCACCGCGCCGGCGGCTCGTGGATCCCGAAGGGCGAGCCCTGGTCGTCGCGGCAGAAGCGGAAGCGGCCGAAGCGTTCGGCGCCGTCCTCCGTGCCGGCGTCGGGGTCCTCGACCGTGCCGCCCAGTTCCACGATCCGTTCGAGCGCGGACGCGAGGTCGTCGACCTTGAAGAAGACGTAGGGCGCGGCTCCGGCGTCGGCGCCGTGCACTCCGCCGGGGACGGTGGGCGTGGTGATCGCGAAGCCGGTGCCGCCGGGCGCGTCCTCGAAGGTCCAGCCGAAGAGGTTGCCGTAGAAGGTGCGGGCCTTCCTGGGATCGTCCACGCCGAGTTCGAAGAACGAGATCTCCCCGGCCATCGCGGGCTCCTGTCGTACGACGAGGGTGTTCCCGTCCACGCTGCCACACGCCTTGTCGCACGCCTTGTCGGCGGGAAGTCCATACTGTAGACAATATATCGTCGACATGCAGTGCCCGTTGCTGCTGCGCAGCCGGTTTCTCGGTTCCCCTCGACCGAACGGAGAGCCCCACGTGAAAGTCGCAGTCGTCGGCGCCGGTGCGATCGGCGCCTACGTCGGAGCCGCGCTCGACCGCGCCGGCGCCGATGTCCATCTCATCGCCCGTGGAGCGCATCTGGCGGCCATGAGGCGGCACGGTGTACGGGTACTGAGTCCGCGCGGCGACTTCACCGCGCGGGTCCACGCCACCGACCGCCCGGCCGACGTCGGCCCGGTCGACCACGTCTTCCTGGGCCTCAAGGCCAACGCGTACGCGGCGTGCGGGCCGCTGATCGAGCCCCTGCTCCGGGACGGCACCACGATCGTCGCCGCCCAGAACGGCATTCCCTGGTGGTACTTCCACCGGCACGGCGGCCCGTACGACGGACAGCGCATCGAGAGTGTGGACCCCGGCGGTGCCGTCAGCGCCGTCCTCGCTCCCGAGCGCGCGGTGGGCTGCGTCGTCTACGCGGCGACGGAGCTGGCGGGCCCCGGGGTCGTCCGCCACCTGGAAGGCACCCGCTTCTCCATCGGCGAACCCGACCGCTCCGTCTCCGCGCGCTGTCTCGGGTTCAGCGAGGCGATGCGCGAGGGCGGCCTGAAGTGCCCGGTGGAGCCGGAGGTGCGCCACGACATCTGGATCAAGCTGCTCGGCAACATCTCCTTCAACCCGATCAGCGCGCTCACCCGGGCGACGATGCGGGAGATGTGCCTCCACCGCACCACCCGTGAGGTCATCGGGCTGATGATGACCGAGACCCTGGAGGTCGCGGCCGCCCTGGGATGCCGGCCCGCGATCTCCGTGGAGCGGCGTCTCGCCGGCGCGGAGCGGGTCGGCGACCACCGCACCTCCACGCTGCAGGACTTGGAGAAGGGCAAGCCGCTGGAGCTGGACGTGCTGCTCGCCGCCGTGGTGGAGCTCGCCGGGATCACCGGGGTGCCGGTGCCCACGCTCCGTACGGTGGCGGCCATTTCGGACCTGCTGGCGACGAGGAGCGCGGCATGAGAACGGCACGGGCGGTGCCCGCCCGTGCCGGGCGCGGCGTTCGGTGCAGGACAATGAGATCGTCGGGAGCGCCTCGCCGCACCCGCGCGAGGCCGTGCGCCGTACCGCGCACCTCCACCGCACAGAGTCGGGACTGATCACCATGGGACGGGTCACCGAGCGCCGCCGCACCATCCGGATCAGGAACGGGGCGGTGACCGCCCGCCCGGACACGCTGGTCGCCGAGGAACCCCTCGAGATCCGGCTGAACGGCCGCCCCCTGGCGGTCACCATGCGCACCCCGGGCGACGACTTCGCGCTCGCGGCCGGGTTCCTGGTCAGCGAGGGCGTGATCGGCTCCGCGTCGGAGCTGCGGTCGATCGTCTACTGCGCCGGCGCCAAGGACGACGGCACCAACACGTACAACGTCGTCGACGTGCAGCTCGCGCCGGGCGTACCCGTCCCCGACATCACGCTCGAACGCAACGTCTACACGACGTCGTCCTGCGGACTGTGCGGCAAGGCCAGCCTCGACGCGGTACGCACCACCGCCCGGTTCCCCATCGCCGACACTCCCCCGGTCCGGATCGAGCCCGGACTGCTCTCCGGCCTCCCCGACCGGTTGCGCGCCGCGCAGCGGGTCTTCGACCGGACCGGGGGGCTGCACGCCGCGGCGCTGTTCTCCGAGGAGGGCGAACTGCTCGACGTCCGCGAGGACGTCGGCCGGCACAACGCCGTGGACAAGCTGATCGGCCGCGCGGTGCGCGAGGACCTGCTGCCGCTGTCGCGGGTCATCCTGCTGGTGTCGGGCCGGGCGTCGTTCGAGCTGGCGCAGAAGGCCGTGATGGCGGGGATCCCGGTGCTCGCGGCGGTCTCCGCGCCGTCGTCGCTGGCCGTCGACCTGGCGGCCGAGACCGGGCTGACCCTGGTCGGCTTTCTGCGCGGCCCGGACATGAACGTGTACGCGGGCGAGGAGCGCATCGCCCTTCACTCGGGGGTGTGACGGGCCCGGCCGGCGGGGAGCGCCCCCTGCGCCGGCCGGGTCCTTCCCCGCGGGGCCATCCCGAGGAGCCTCGCCCGATGCGCCGGCCCGCGGCAGCAGTCGGGCCCGGGCGCGGTTCAGTGCGCCGGCGCCCGAGCCGGACCGGGCGGCGGGACGGGCGGGCGCGGGCGCGGATCGTCGGCACCGTTCAGCGCGCCGGAACCCGGGCCCGGGTGGGCCCGGGCCCGGCCTCGGCCGGTCGCGGGTCCCGCGCGCGCCGTTCGGCGATGACCGCGCAGACCATCAACTGCAGCTGGTGGAACAGCATCAGCGGCAGCACGGCAAGGCTCGCCTGCGCACCGAAGAGGACGCTCGCCATCGGCAGCCCCGCGGCCAGGCTCTTCTCCGCGCCGGCGAACTGGACGGCGACGCGGTCCGCGCGGCCGAAGCCGAGCCATGCGGGCCCGTACCACGTCAGGGTGAGCATCACCGCGAGCAGCACCGCCTCGACGAGCAGCAGCGCGCCCAGCCGCACCGGGGTGACCTGGTGCCAGACACCGGCCACCGTGCCCTGGCTGAAGGCGGTGTAGACGACCAGCACGATCGAGCCGCGGTCCACGATGCCCAGGAGCCGGCGCCGGCGTGCGAGGAAGCCCGCGATCCAGTGGCGCAGCAACTGCCCCGCCAGGAACGGCACCAGCAGCTGGAGCACGATCCTCAGCAGCCCGTCCGCCGAGAAGCCGCCGGTGCCGCTGCCGAGCAGGAGGGCGGCCAGCAGCGGGGTGAGCACGATCCCGGCGAGGCTGGAGAAGGATCCCGCGCAGATCGCCGCGGGGACGTTTCCGCGGGCCATCGACGTGAAGGCGATCGAGGACTGGATCGTCGACGGCACCAGACAGAGGAAGAGCAGTCCGTCGTGGAGCGACGGGGTCAGCACGGCGGGGACGAGACCGCCCGCGGCGAGACCCAGCAGCGGGAACACGACGAAGGTGGCGGCCAGGACGGTCGTGTGGAGCCGCCAGTGGCGCAGTCCGTCCAGCGCCTCCCGGGCCGAGAGCCGGGCCCCGTACAGGAAGAAGAGCAGGGCGACGGCCCCGGTGGAGGCTCCGCCCGCGACGTCGGCCGCGGTGCCGGAGGCGGGGAGCAGTGCCGCGAGGAGCACGGTGCCGAGGAGCACGAGGACGTACGGATCGACCGGCAGCCGGAACGGCGGTCGGGAGGAGGTGCGGCGGCTCATGGGCTCCACTTGCTCTCGGTGCGGATCGTGCCCTCTCCATCGTCCACGCCTCCCGGGCGATCGGGAATCCCGTACACCGCACTTACTGTCATCACGATTCGCGATGAGCGGCTAGAATGGGCGGCGTGTACGACCCCGGTCAGCTGCGCACGTTCCTCGCCGTGGCGCAGACACTCAGCTTCACCCAGGCGGCCCGCCGGCTGGGCGTGCGGCAGTCGACGGTCAGCCAGCACGTGCGGCGCCTCGAGGAGGCGGCGGGGCGGCAGCTGTTCACCCGGGACACCCACGGCGTGGAGCTCACGGAGGACGGCGAGGCGATGCTCGGCTTCGCACGGACCATCCTGGAGGCGCACGAACGGGCGGCCGCCTTCTTCACGGGAACCCGTCTGCGGGGCCGGCTCCGCTTCGGTGCCTCCGAGGACTTCGTCCTGACCCGGCTCCCCGAGATCCTGGAGTCGTTCCGGCGCGACCATCCCGAGGTCGACCTGGAGCTGACCGTCGAGCTGTCCGGCACGCTGCACGAGCAACTGGAGGCGGGCCGGCTCGACCTCGTCCTCGCCAAGCGCCGCACCGGCGGCACCCACGGCGAGCTGGTCTGGCAGGACGCGCTCACCTGGATCGGCGCCCCGCAGCTTCGGCTGGACCCGGACCGGCCGGTGCCGCTGATCGTGTTCCCGCCGCCGGGCATCACGCGGGCCCGGGCCCTGGAGGTGCTGGAGGCGCACGGCCGCCCGTGGCGCATCGCCTGCACCAGCGGGAGCCTGAGCGCACTGGTCGCGGCGGCACGCGCGGGGCTGGGCGTGATGGCCCATACCCGCGGGCTGATCCCGGCGGGACTTGCGCCGGTGACGGCCCGCGCGGGGCTGCCGGACCTGGGGGACGTGGACTTCGTGCTGCTGCACGGCCACCGGGCCGGTGCGCGCCGCGGCACCCAGCAGGCGGCGGACGCGCTCGCCGCCGCGATCCTCGCCGGCGTCGACCGGCGGCCCCGCCCGGCCGACGGCACCCGCTGACGGCGGCGTCCGGAGCGGGCCGCGCGGCGGAAGCCGGAGCCCGGCCGGGCGCCTGGCCGGGGAGGCCCGGGCGGGCGCCTGGAGCCGGGGCAGGGCCGCGGAGCCGGAGCCGGTTCACGGAAGCCGGGGCCCGGTCACGGAAGCCGGGTCCGGGCGGGTACGGCCGAACTCCGGCCGCGGACCCCCAAAACGGACACAGAAGGCAGACCGGGGCGTGTTCACCGCGTACAGATTCGGTGCAGATTCTTGCGGGTGTCACTTACTCTTCGGTCAGAACCCGGCCTGCCCACACCAGGGTTGGCCGAATTCATGCGGCTGACCAGCGTCGATGCGAAATGTGCCGAGTTACTGAAGGCCCTCCCGCACGAACGCCCGGTGGGGTACCGTCACCGGCGCTGTGCGGAGCGCCACAAGGAGCAGGTCATTGCGTGAGTTCACGGTTCCCCCCTTGGCGACGGCACCCCCTGTCGGCGGGCTGGCGGATGCCGTGTTCGACCACGCCCGGACCGACCCCGGCCGGGTCGCCCTGGGCCGCAAGGACGAGGACGGCGACTGGCACGACGTGACGTCCGCCGAGTTCCGGGACGAGGTGCTGGCGCTCGCCAAGGGACTGCTCGCCCACGGGGTGCGGTTCGGCGACCGCGTCGCGATCATGTGCCGCACCCGGTACGAGTGGACGCTGTTCGACTTCGCGCTGTGGGCGGTGGGCGCCCAGTCCGTACCCGTCTACCCCACCTCGTCCGCCGAGCAGGTCCTGTGGATGATGCACGACGCCGAGGTCTCGGCCTGCATGGTGGAGCACGAGGACCACGCGATGACGATCGGCTCCGTCATCGACCGGCTGCCGCACCTCAAGCGGCTCTGGCAGCTCGACAAGGGCGCCGTAGACGAACTCGTCGCGGCGGGCGAGCACATCGACGACGACGTGGTGCACCGGCACCGCAGGGCCGTGACCCCGGAGTCCGTCGCCACGGTGATCTACACCTCCGGGACCACCGGCCGGCCCAAGGGGTGCGTGCTCACCCACGCCAACTTCATGTACGAGACCGAGACGCTCGTCGGCCGCTGGGAGCCCGTCTTCCACTCCAAGCCGGGCGACGAGGCCGCGACGCTGCTCTTCCTGCCGCTCGCGCACGTCTTCGGCCGGATGGTGGAGGTGGCGGCGATCCTCGGCAGGGTCAAGCTGGGCCACCAGCCGGTGCTCCAGGCGACCGCCCTGATCGCCGACCTCGCCTCGTTCCGGCCGACGTTCGTCCTGGCCGTCCCCTACATCTTCGAGAAGGTCTTCAACGCCGCCCGGCGGAAGGCGGAGGCCGCGGGCAAGTCCGGTCCGTTCGACAAGGCCGTGGACGTGGCGGTGCGGTACGCGGAGGCCGTGGAACACCGCGCCTTCGGTCTCGGCCCCGGCCCGTCGGCGAGCCTGCGCCTGCAGCACCAGTTCTTCGAGAAGGTCGTGTACACCAAGGTCCGCGAGGCCCTGGGCGGCCGGGTACGGCACGCGATGTCCGGCGGTTCGGCCATGGACCGCAGACTCGGGCTGTTCTTCGCGGGCGCCGGCGTCACCGTCTTCGAGGGCTTCGGGCTGACGGAGTCCTCCGCCGCCGCCACCGCCAACCCCCCGGAGCGCACCAAGTACGGCACGGTCGGGCAGCCGATCCCCGGCACGACGGTCCACATCGCCGAGGACGGCGAGGTGTGGCTGCACGGGCCGCAGGTCTTCTCCGGTTATCTCAACGACCCCAAGGCGACGGACGCCGTCCTCAAGGACGGCTGGCTGGCCACCGGCGACCTGGGGGCGCTGGACGAGGACGGCTATCTGACGATCACCGGGCGGAAGAAGGAGATCCTGGTGACCTCGGGCGGCAAGAGCGTGTCGCCGATCGGGCTGGAGGAGCGGGTGCGGGCCCACCCCCTGGTGGCCCAGTGCATCGTCGTCGGCAACGACCGCCCCTACATCGCGGCGCTGGTCACCGTGGACCACGAGTCCGTCGAGCACTGGCTCGCGATGCGCAACCGGCCGCCGATGAAACCGGGGGACCTCGTGCGCGACCCGGACCTGGAGATGGAGATCCGCCGGGCGGTGGTGGCCGCCAACACCCTGGTGTCGCAGGCCGAGTCCATCCGTACCTTCCGGATACTGGCGCATCCGTTCAGCGAGGAGCACGGGCTGCTGACGCCGTCGCTGAAGCTGAAGCGCAAGGCGATCGAGACGGCGTACGCGACCGAGGTGGACGCGCTGTACCGCTGAGGCGCGCGACACGGGTTGTCGTCCGGTGCGGCGCCGCACCGGGTCACACGGGTTGACAGGCCCGCAGACCCGTGAGCAGCAGGTGGCAGTACTGGAGCGAGCCCGAACTGTCGCCGAGGAAGCGGTGGATGCCCCACTCGGGGCGGACCCGGTCGGCGAGGAAGGTGTCGACGACGCCCCTCGACCCGTCGACGACGGTCGTACCGCCGCTCTTCACGATCCAGCGGACCGAACCGGCCGGGCCGTTGCCGATCCCGATCCGGAAGTCCACGTCGATCCATCTGTCGTGCAGCGGTTCCAGGCCGGTCCGGCCGACGAGGGTGTCGGACCCGAAGAGCTTGAGCTCGATCGTCTGCGCCCCGTTCACCCGGCGCAGCGACTGCACCGGCAGCCGGTCGCCTCCTGGCGCCGGCGGTCCGGGCCGGTGTCCCGGTCCACCGTGTGCATCGTGGGACGCCAGTCGTCGCCCTCGGCGCGGATGCGGGGGTTGCCGGCGGGGTGCGAGCCGGCCCGGTCGTCCTCGATGGTCTCGAAGGCCCTCAGCCCGTCGGTCCGTGCGGAGGGCGACCAGCGCAGTTGCCGGCCGGCGGCGCCGAGGCCGTTCCGCCGGCGACGGCGGAACGGGCGCACAGCACGGTCCGGCGCGAGGCTGCGTGCGGCCGCCGCGGCCGCGATGACGGTTCGGGGTGGTGCATGGCGGGGCCTGCCTTCCTGGGAGGGGGCAGGAGCCGTCCCGGCCGGGAGCGCAGGGACAGGGACGGAACCGCGGCGTTCACATTCATGTACCACGTTCAGCGATGTGCAATAGAGTCGCGGCCGGCGCACCGCCGGTCAACGGTTTCGGCCAAGCCCGCGCGGGAGCGGTCCGCGGCGGCCGGCGTTCCCTCATCGGGAATGCGACCGCCGAGATGATCGTTGACCATGGAAGCAACACCCGACCGACGTAAGGATCGACCGCTCGTGAGCAAGGTCCCCTCCATCACCCTCAACAACGGCGTCGCCATGCCGCAGCTCGGCTTCGGCGTGTGGCAGGTGCCGGACGACGAGGCGGCGAAGGCCGTCGGCGCGGCCCTGGAGGCCGGTTACCGCAGCATCGACACGGCTGCCGTCTACGAGAACGAGAAGGGCACCGGCAAGGCCGTCGCGGCCGCCGGGATCCCCCGCGAGGAGCTGTTCGTCACCACCAAGCTCTGGAACGGCGACCAGGGCTACGACTCCACGCTCCGCGCCTTCGACGCCTCGCTCTCCCGACTCGGCCTCGACTACGTGGACCTGTACCTGATCCACTGGCCGGTGCCGTCCAAGAACGCGTACGTGGACACGTACAAGGCGTTCGAGACCATTCTCGCCGAGGGCCGCGCCCGGGCCATCGGCGTCTCCAACTTCCTTCCCGAGCACCTGGAGCGGCTGATCGGCGAGACCTCGGCCGTCCCTGCCGTGAATCAGATCGAGCTGCACCCGCAACTGCAGCAGACCGAGTCGCGGACCTTCCACGCCAAGCACGGCATCGCCACCGAGGCGTGGTCGCCGCTCGGCTCGGGCCGCGGCCTGCTGGAGGTTCCGACGATCGTCGCGGTCGCGCAGAAGCACGGGAAGACCCCGGCGCAGGTCGTGCTCCGCTGGCATCTGCAGCTCGGCAACGTCGTGATCCCCAAGTCCGTGACGCCGTCGCGGATCCGGGAGAACATCGACGTCTTCGGCTTCGAGCTGGACGACGACGACCTCGCGGCGTTCGCCGCCCTGGACGAGAACCGGCGCCTCGGCCCCGACCCGGCCACGTTCGCCATGGGCGCCTGACACCCCGGCGGTACGGGGGATCCGGGCCCGGCGCGGCCGCCTCCACGGCGGCCGCGCGTCCGGCAGGGCGGGCACGTCCGGCGCGGTCCGGCCTCCTGCCGCTTTTCCACGGGACGGGCGCGCCGCTCCTCCGCGGGCCCTGACCCGCCGTGGACGACCGGCATTCGGCGCCTGTGGGCACCCAAATTCTGCTTATGCTTTCTGCCGTGTTCGATTCCCGGTACATCAGGACTTTCCACGAGGTGGTCAGGACCGGCTCGTACTCGGCGGCCGCCCGTTCGCTCGGCTACACCCAGCCCGCGGTGAGCCAGCAGATGAAGGCGCTGGAGCGGGATGTCGGCACTCCCCTGTTCACCCGGGTCGGCCGCGGCATCAGGCTCACCGAGGCCGGAGAGGCGCTGACCCGGCACACCGGGACGATCCTCGACAGCCTGTCGGCTGCGCAGCAGCAGATCGACGCCATCGCCCGACTGCGCGCGGGGCGGGTGCGCGTATGCGCGTTCCCCAGCGCCTGTGCGACCCTCATCCCCGAGACGATGGCCGCCATCGCGGCCGAACACCCGGGCATCCGCATCGAGTTGACCGAGAGCGAACCTCCCGAGTCCCTGCGGCTGGTGGCCCGGGGCGACTGCGACATCGCCCTGGCCTTCAGCTATCCCGGCCACACCGCCGAGGTCCCGGACGAGCTGGCCGAGGTGCCGCTGCTGGAGGACCCGCTGACGGTGCTGCTGCCCACCGGGCACCCGCTGGCGAGACGGCGGGCGGTCCGGCTGGCCGATCTCGCCGGCGAACGGTGGATCGCGGGGTGCCTGCGCTGCCGCGCCAACTTCCTCCACGCCTGCGCCGAGGAGGGGTTCGCGCCCGACATCGCCTGCACCACGGACGACAACCTCGTGATGCAGAGCCTCGTGGCGTCGGGTGTGGGCATCGCCGTGGTGCCGCAGCTCGTGCTGTCCTTCCTGTGCCACGGCAAGGTGACGGGCCGGATCGTGGAACCGCACACCCGCCGCCGGGTCGGCGCGTACGCGCTCCGGGAGCAGTTGCGCATCCCCGCCACGGCGCTGGTGCTGGACCGTCTCGTGGCGGTGGCGGAGCGCAAGATCGGCTGCTGAACGGCGCGGCCGGGTGCGGCGGAGCCCTACGGACGGCCCTGGGGCGCACGCTCCACCCCTGGATCCGCCGGCTACGGCCGTACCCGCTCCCCGTCCGTTGCCGTTCCTCCCCATCCATAAGCGGACGTTGAGAACCCTGCAAGCGATCGTTCCTGGACGCCCGGGACGGGCGGGCGGACGCTGCGGACATGACGACTGCGAACCCGGCCACCGTCACCGCTCCCGCCACGACCGCCCGGCTCCGCTCCCTGGTGGCGGAGATACGCGAGACCGTGAACCGCGGCCTGCCTCCCGAGCCCACGGCGTACATGGTGGCGGAGAAGCTGCTGCCGCACCTCGGCAGGCCCGATCTGCTGACCGCCGAGCAGTGCGAGGGCGACCCGGGGAACTACCGCCAGCACGTGCTGCACGCCGAGCACGACGGCAGCTTCTCCGTGGTCGCCCTGGTCTGGCTGCCCGGCCAGCGCACGCCCGTCCACGACCATGTGTCGTGGTGCGTGACGGGTGTGCACCGGGGCGAGGAGCACGAGCGGCGCTACCGGCTGGTGCCGCACGGTGCGGCCGCCCGGCTCGTCGCCACCGGGGACGTGGTCAACCCGGCCGGGACCGTCGCCGCCTTCGCCCCGCCCGGCGACATCCATCTCGTGCGCAACTCCGGGACGGACGTGGCCCTGTCCCTGCACGTGTACGGCGCCGACATCGCCCGCCTCGGCACCAGCATCCGGCGCGTCTACGACCTGCCTGCCGACCGGTGATGGCCCTCACGGGCTCCCGGACCCGGCGCGTCACGGCACGGGCCCGGCCGGCCGGTCCCGTTCCGGGGCTGGTGCTGGCCGCCGCCGGCGTGGCCGCGGCGTGGCTGGTGCACCGTGCCGCGCCCGCCGTGCCGATGCTCACCGCGGCCGTCGTCCTGGGAGTCGCCGCCGCGCACGCACCGTGGTCGGCCCCCTGGGTCCGCGGCCGCTGCCGGCCGGGGCTGACGCTGGCCACGAAGCGGCTGATGCGCGCCGGGATCGTCCTGCTGGGGCTCAAGCTGAGCCTCGCGGACGTGCTGGGGCTCGGGTGGGCGACGGTCGCGATGGTGCTGGCCGTGGTGGCGGCGACCTTCTGCGGCACATGGTGGCTCGGGCGGAGGCTGGGGCTGCCGGGCGACCAGCCGCTGCTGATCGCCGCGGGCTACTCGATCTGCGGGGCCTCCGCGATCGGGGCCGTGGGGTCGGTGCACGACAGTGACGACGACGACGTGGTCACCTCCGTCGCGCTGGTGACGCTCTGCGGCACCCTCGCCATCGCGGTACTGCCCCTGCTGCACGGGCCGCTGGGGCTCACCGACGCCGAGTTCGGGCGGTGGGTCGGCGCCGGGGTCCACGACGTGGGCCAGGTGGTGGCCACCGCGCAGACGGCCGGACCGGCGGCGCTGGGCGAGGCGGTCCTGGTGAAACTCCTCCGGGTGGCGCTGCTGGCCCCGCTGGTCGCGGTGCTCGTCGTCTCGGCGCGCCGCCGCGGCCGCGACGCCCCTCGGTCCGGACGGCCTCCGCTCGTCCCGCTGTTCGTCGTGGGCTTCCTCGCGACGGTGGCCCTGCGCAGCACGGGCCTGCTGCCCGCGCAGGTCCTCGCGGTGGCCGGTACGGCACAGGAACTGCTGCTCGCCGCGGCGCTGTTCGGCCTCGGCAGCGCGGTCCATCTGCCGTCCCTGTCCCGCACCGGCCCGAAGGTGGCGCTGCTCGGGCTGACGTCCTGGGTGCTGATCGCGACGGCGGCGTACGCGGGGGTGCTTCTCACCGCCTGACACCCGGGACCGGGCGCGGCGCGCCCGCCGGACGGCGTGCACGGTGCGGGCCGCTGTCCGCGCCGAGCCGTGTGCACGGTGCGGGCCGCTGTCCGCGCCGAGCCGTGTGCACGGTGCGGGCCGCTATCCGCGCCGAGCCGTGTGCACGGTGCGGGCCGCTGTCCGCGCCGAGCCGTGTGCACGGTGCGGGCCGCTATCCGCGCCGAGCCGTGTGCACGGTGCGGGCCGCTATCCGCGCCGAGCCGTGTGCACGGTGCGGGCCGCCAGCATGAAGCAGTCCGGGCGGCGCATCAGGCCCTCCTCGTCGTCCGGGTCCAGCAGCCGCTCCAGTACGGCGGCGTCGTCCGCGTCCAGCCGCCCCTCCAGGGCCCCGCGCTGCCAGGAGAGGCCGGAGACGAGCGCTTCGCGCACGGCGTCGGTGACCGGGGCCGGCAGGTCGAGGAGGAAGGACCGGGTGACGGTGGGCGTGAGTCCGGCCGCGGAGAGCAGGGCGCGCCAGTCCTCGACCTCCGGCTTCGCGCCGGGCAGGGCGGCGCGCATGTCGGCGAACCAGGTGGCCGCGGCGGCCTCGAGCCGGCTCTCCAGGCCGGGCCGTCCGATGCCGATGTCGCGCGGCAGATGGCGCGCCGGCAGGCCGCCTTCGAGGAGGGCGAGCAGCCCGCCGGGACGGAGCAGCCCGGCCAGTCCGGTGAGGGCGGCGCGCTGGTCGCCCACGTGGTGGAGGGAACCGCTCGCCCACACCAGATCCGCCGGGCCCAGCTCGGCGATGCCGTCGGGGAGCTCGGCGACGTGGGTGCGGACCCGCTCGCCGAGGCCGGCGCGGTCGGCGCGGGCCCGGGCCAGCTCCAGAAGGCCCGGGGTGGCGTCGACGGCGACGACCTCCGCCTGCGGGAAGACCTCGGCGAGGAGACAGCTGACCGCGCCGGGGCCGCTGCCGATGTCGAGGACGCGGCGCACCGATCCGGCGGGGAGCTGTTCCCGCACCCAGTGCGCGACCTGCTCGTACAGCGGGAGATTCAGCGCGGCCTCGCCTTCGAGCAGCGTGGCGAACTCCTCCCAGTCGATGTGCGTCGTGTCGGGACCGTGGTGGCCGTGGTGGGCGTGGCCGCCGGCGGATCCGTGGCCGGCGGGCGTTCCGTGGTCGTGAGGGCTCATGGCGCCAGCGTGCGCGGGAGGGGCCCGTCATGGCGAGTTTTCTTGCCGTTCCGGCAAAACGCGCGGGGCTGGGCGGGGCCGCCCGGCGCGGCGGGGGACGCGCGGGCACGCCGTCCGTGCTGCGGCGTGGGACGCCCGGGGGCACGCCGTCCGTGCTGGGGCGTGGGACGCCCCGGCCCCCGCGCCGTCCTCCGTACCGGGCCGGCAGCAGGGTTCCCACCCGGCGGTGACGCGCCCTGCTCACCGCCGCCGAGACCCTGCGGCCTCCGGGCCGAGGTCGTCCGCGCCGTGGAGGAGCCGCGGGCACGCCGTCCGTGCTGGGGCGTGGGCGCCCGGGGGCGTCCGTGCTGCGACATGGACGGCCGGGCGTGCCGGCCGTGCTGCGGCGGACCGCTCTTCGGCGTGGGGACGCCCGTTCCGGACGCTGCGTCGGCGCGCCCGCGCGGGCCGGCTGTCCCGCCGGCGTGCCCGGCGTGGAGACCGGGCGGGAGCACGGCCCGCCCGGCCGGCGCAGCGCCCACCGGGAGCGCACCCCCGCACAGCGGCAGCAGCTCCCGACACCTGTCAGGACGGCGACGGGACGCTCGCCGATGTCCTGGTGATGCGCGCCTCCACCCCGGCGTCCCCGACGCCCGGGCCTGGCCGGAGCACCGCCCCCGGCACCAGGCGCAGCGCCCCGGGGCGCGCTCCGCCGCACTGCGGCAACGGCTCCCTGCAACCGGCGGCCGAAAGCCGACACCTGTCAGGCAACGGCGGCCCGACGAAGGGCGATGACCCGGTAGCGCGGCTCGGGGCGGGGTTCGTCCGGGGCGGGGAGCGTGCAGAGTTCGGCGGCGAGCCTCTCGGCCACCGCTCCGCGGGCCGTCAGGCGGGAGGCGTACTCCCCGCGGAGCAGCGCCTGGGCGGTACGCCGGGGTGATCGGCCCTGGCCGTGCCCGGTGAAGCGGGTCTCCCCCGCCGGTCCCAGGCCCTGGGCCGCGCCGAACGCCTCGACGCGCTCGGCCCGGTCGGACGGCGCCACGGCCCGGTACGGGGCGAGCACGGCCTCGATGTCGTCGCCGGGCCCGTGCGCCGCGTCCATGTCCACGGTGGTGACGAACACCCCGCCGGGGCGCAGGACACGCGCGGCTTCCGCCACCACCGCCCGGGCGTCGCGCACCAGATGCAGCAGCCACACCGAGCTCACCGCGTCCACGGACGCGTCGGGCAGCGGCAGCCGGCGCGCGTCCGCGAGGACGACGCGCGGGATCCGTCCGGCGGCGGCCCTGACCATGCCGGGCGAGGAGTCCGCGCCCAGCAGGCGCAGACCGGGCCGGGAGAGCCGCTCGGTCACCAGGCCCGTGCCGCAGCCGATGTCGAGGAGCGACCGCGCGGGGTGGGGGACGAGGGAAAGCACCGCCGCGGCGGCCGCCGCCGCTCGGTGCACCCCGCCCCGTACCGCGTCGTAGAGGGCAGCCTCCAGGTCGTGGTCGAGCCGCGCGTCACGGCCGGCACCGGCGGCCGTGTCGCGGGGCTCGTCGTCCTGCAGCACGGTCAGCTCGCGCCGTGGCTGGGGGCAACGCCTTCGACCCGATGAGCGAGTTCGAAATCGTGTTCGGTGATCGCGCCGCCTGCGGCATGCGTGTTCACCGTGAGGTTGACCGTGTTGTACCCGAGGAGCAGATCGGAGTGGTGGTTCAGCTCCTCCTGGATCTGGGCGATGTGGACGACCAGCGAGGTGGCCGCGAAGTGGTTGCCGAGCCGGTAGGTGCGGGCGATGCGGTCGCCTTCCTGGGACCAGCCTGGCAGTTCACGCAGTCTGTCCTCGATCTCCTTCTGGGACAGCGGCTCTGTGGGCATGGGCGAGCTCCCTCCGGATGTGTCTGTCGGCGACGTTACGGTTCCCTCATGACAACTGTCGCGCCCGACACGGGAGTAGGGCCACTACTGCGCGGCTGGCGGGAGCGGCGCAGGCTGAGCCAGCTCGAGCTGGCGCTGCGTGCGGGCTCTTCCGCCCGTCACATCAGCTTCGTCGAAACGGGCAGGTCGCGGCCCAGCGAGGAGATGGTCCTGCGGCTGGCCGAGCAGTTGGACGTGCCGGTGCGGGACCGGAACGCGCTGCTGCTGGCGGCGGGTTACGCGCCCCGGTTCGCGCGGACACCGCTCGACGACCCGGCGATGGACGCGCTGCGAGCGGGTGTGGAGCAGCTGCTGCGCGGCTACGAGCCGTATCCGGCGCTCGTGGTCGACGGCACGTACACGGTGGTGGCAGCGAACCGGGGCATCGCGATGCTCCTGGACGGCCTTCCGGAGCATCTGCTCACGCCGCCGCTGAACGCGATGCGGATCACCCTCCACCCGGAGGGCCTCGCCCCGAGGATCCGCAATCTGCCCGAGTGGCGCGGGCATCTGCTGGCCCAGATGGAGCGCCAGATCGCCCTGCTCCGCTCGACGGAGCTGCGGGAGCTGTACGACGAGGTCGCGGCGTACCCGTACGCGGCGACCCCCGCCGGGGCCGGGCCGGAGGCCGCGGCCGGCGGGGCGGGGGGCAACGGGGACGACGCGCCGTACGCGTACTTCGCCCTGCCCCTGCGGATCGAGCACGACGGCCGGGTGCTGTCGTTCGTGTCGTCGATCTCGACGTTCAACACGCCGATGGACGTGACCGTCGCGGAGCTGGCCATCGAGACGCTGCTGCCGGCCGACCCCGCGACGGTGAAGTACCTGCAGTCCCTCACGCCGTAGCCGTGGCGCGCAGCGCCGACCACTGCAGGGCGGCGAAGCAGCCGACGGTCACTGCCTGGGCCGGTGTCCAGAGGGCACCCGCCGTCGTGGGCTCCAGCCAGAGCACGGCCGCGGCGATGCTGAGCACCGCCCACGCCGCGTTGACGTCGACGACGAGCCTGACGGCGGTGGCGGGCGGCTCCGGCCGTGAGGCGAGGAGGCCGATGCCCGCCGCCACTGCGACGAGGAACGCGCCCAGTGCCGCGAGCAGCGTGCCGTCGATGCCGAGCAGTCGCCCGAGCGGGCCCGGGGCGGCGAGGTAGGCCGCCCCGTTGAGGCCGGTGACGACGGCGTCGAGGGCGAGGAAGCGACGCAGCGAACGCCGCGGGTCGGTGGTGCGGGAGAGACCGGCGAGCAGGGCCTGGGACATGGCGGATCAGCCTCCGTCGAGGTGGTGGAACGGGTCGGGGACCGGTTGCCGGGGCGGAGCGTGCCGCCCGGGCCCCGGTGCCTTCACGATGCCGGGGCAGCGCGAGGAGGTCGATTACCCGCGAGGTCATGCTCCGCGCGTGCGCCCGCCGTTGCGTCGGCTCCCGTCCGCGGGGGCGGCAGCGGAGCAACCAGGGGCGACGGACCGGGGGTGAAGGAGCCGGGGGTGAAGGAGCCGGGGGTGAAGGGGCGCGGCAGGCAGGGACCAGGCACGACGGGCAGGGTGCGGATGGTGCTCGGTACCGCCGGCCGCACGAGCGCAGCACGTCAGCCCGTCAGCACGTCAGCCGTGCGGGAAGCCGGCTGCGGCGATGTGCCCACCCGGTGGGGGGCCGCCGGGCAGGGCCGACGGCAGCGGCGCCCGGAGCGCCGCGGCTCGCGGCCCCCGAGCCGGTCTGAGCCACCGCCCTTGACCTCGGCGGCTCAGACCGGCGCCTGTTCCGCTCTCGCGGCGTTGATGGCCCGTACGACCCTCAGCGGGTGCCGGGTGGACACGTACACATAGCGGTACGGGACGCCGGGGTCGGCGATCTCGACCCGGACCGCCGTAGGGATGTACGCGCGCAGGGCGAAGCGGGCGTGGGGTCCGGCCCGGAAGGTACGCCATTCGAGCGCCTCGGCCTCGTCCAGGATCTCGACCCAGCCGAGGCGTTCGACCCGTACGGCCAGGCCGTCGGTGATGAGTACACCGTCCTGGACGCGCAGGCGGGCTGCGCCGTACGCCAGGAGGGCCGCCGTCAGGAGCACGGCGCTGACCGACGCGGCGGCCAGCGCCGGGCCGGTGCCGAGGGGCGCGACGGCGAGCGCGACCGCGCAGCAGGCCACGCCGGCCAGCAGCCACCAGCGCACCGGTACGACGAGGCGCTCCTGATAGGCAGTCATGCCGCCGATGGTGCCATGCCCGCATCCACTCGGCGCGCCGGGCGCGGTGTTCCCGGGCCGCAGCGGCGACCGGGGGGCTGACGGACCGCGGAGCCGGGCGAGGGGCGCACGCGCCCCGCGCCCGGCTCCGGCGAGGGTCAGTGCGCGTCGTGCGCCCCGGATTCGCGGCCTCGGGAATCGGAGGGCTCGGGAGGTTCGGGTTCTCGTTCGGCCGCTCCGGGGGTGTGGTGGTCGTCCGGACCGTGGCGGACGACCTCGGCACGGATGAGCGCGTTCACGGCGGCGAGGGGGTCGATGGGCATGGCTGTCTCCTTGCGCTTGGACGAGGTGTTCGGTGTTCGCTTGGATGCGAAGGAAGGTGAACGTCCGTGCGAGGGACGGCACGACGAGATGCCGTTCCCGTACGGGTCCTCAGCAGCGCAGGACCACGGACCTCGAGGCCGGGGGCGGGGGCGGAGCGGCGGACACGGCGACTCCGCGGGGGTACGGGCCGGGGGCGCCGTCGCGTGCTGTCCCGTCCTCGGTCGGCGCGCAGGCCCGTGCGGACCGCCCTTCCGCCCGGGCGGGCGGAGGCTGTTCCGTGACGGAGGTGTCCTGCGGTGCCTCTCCCGCCGGATCGGCGGGCACGGAGGCCGGCGGGCGATCCGCGCCGGGCGGGGTGACGGCCGTGGCGCCCGCCCGGGTCCCCAGTACGGCGACGAGCGCCATCAGGACGGCGAGCACGACACGGTCGGCACAGCGCACGGGTCGGTTCACGGGCACAACCTCCTGGACATGCCAGCTGTGCCCGCGAACCGCTCCCGACGCGCCGTCCGCGGCCGGAATCCGCCCTATCGGGCTACGCCCGACCGGCCGAACCCTCGGTCCCCGCCGCCGTTCGGCGGTTCCGCGCGGACATCCACGCGTACACGAGGACTCCGGCGAAAAGGAACAGCACGCCCTGGTAGACGGCGGCGTAGCCGGATCCGGCGACCAGCCAGAGGGAGAAGGCGGCGGCGACCGAGGCGAGCACCCCGTCGCGCACGAGCCGGGCCCGGTCGATGCGGTGGGCCTGGCCCGAGGCCAGGTAGTGGATCTGTGCCGCGGTCGACAGCAGGTAGGGCACGGTCGCGGTGAAGGTCGTGATCAGGACCAGGATCTCGAACACCCCGTCGGCGCCCGCCGTGTAGTTGTAGACGGTCAGCAGAGAGGCCAGGACGACGGTGACGAGCACGCCCGCCGTGGGCACGCCGCGCCGCTTGCGGGCGAAGAACGCCGGGAACAGGCCGTCCCGGGCGGCCGCGTACGGGGTCTGGGCGCTCAGCAGCGTCCAGCCGTTGAGCGCGCCGACCATGGAGACGAGCGCCATGCACGCCACGGCCGTGCCGCCCCAGGCGCCGCCGAACATGGCGTTGACGGCGTCGGAGAACGGCGCGGTGGAGCCGATGAGCTCGTCGTGGGCGACCGTGCCGAAGACCGCGAGGGTGCCGAGGAGGTAGATCACGGCGGCGCCCGCGGTGCCGAGGAGGGTGGCGCGTCCGACGTTGCGCCGGGGGTCTCGGACCTCGCCGGCGCTGACCGCCGCGGACTCCACACCGAGGTAGCTGAAGAGCAGGATGGCTGCGGAGGCGGAGATCGCGCCGACGGCGCCGGAACCACTGGCCTCGAACGGCCCGAGGTTGTCGGCGTCGAAGAAGAACAGTCCGCCGACGGCCACGAACAGCAGCGGCACGAACTTCATGACAGTGGCGACGAGCTGCACGGCGCCGACGTAACGGGTGCCGGCGAGATTGGCCAGGGCGGGCAGCCACTGGAGCAGCAGGGCCGCCGCCATGGTCGCGGGCTTGGAGTCGTGCAGGGGTACGAGGACGTCGAGGTAGCCGACGGCCGCCACGGCGAGTGCGGCGTTCGACACCCAGGCGGTGATCCAGTACGACCAGGCGGCGAGGAAACCGGCGAAGTCGCCGAACGCCTCCCGGGCGTACACGTACGGGCCGCCGGTACGCGGATGGCGCGCGGCGAGGCGTCCGAAGACCATTGCGAGCGCGATCGCGCCCACGGTGAGGACGGCGAAGGCGACGAGGCTGACCGTGCCGAAGGGGGCGACCGAGGCGGGCAGCAGGAAGATGCCCCCACCGATGATGTTGCCCATGACCAGGGCGGTCGCGACGGGGAGTCCGAAGCTCCGTGCGTGCCTGCTGCGTTTCCCGGCCGTCTCCCCGGTGGTGGCGACGGTGGGTTCGGTCCGGGGAACTGTGGTGGTCATGGGGGTGGTGCGCCTTTCTCCGTGCAAACCCGACCATGTTCGGGGACGGTTCCGCACCCCGCCAAATCAGTCCGATGCGTCCCGTACGACCGGGTCCCTCACGGGAAAAGCTTCGCCCGGACGGCCCGGCGACCGGGGATTCTCCGCCGGATCCAGCGGTACCTGCGGACCGAAGGGCTCGCCCCGACACTCGTCCAGCCAGCGCTGCAGCACCGCGTGAACCTCTTCGGCCCCGGTCGGCTCGCCCCCGCCCGGGACGGGTTCCGACAGTTCGCGCGGCGAGAGGAGGAAGGGGAGGGACTGCTCGCCGCCGAGTCCCCCGTGCGAACCGATCTGCGCCTCGAAGGCGTGCACCCGGCCCGTGGCGGGGTCGTACATGGAGTTCACCATGATGTCGGCGACGTGCGGGAACGCGTCGGTGCGCCGGACTGCCTCGGCGGCCCCCGGCCCGAACACCGCGAGCGGGCCCGCCCCGTCGAGTCCGGCCACCGGAAGCTCCACGGTCCCGGCCCCGTCCCGCGCGAGCACGACCGAGCCGTGCCGTTCGCTCCGTACCAGGAGGAAGCCGATACCGGGGTGCCCGGCGAGGGTGTGCAGGAGCGCCGGGTGGCGGCGGTCGATGTCCTCCCTGCCGGCCCGGCCCGGAAGGTCCGGGAAGGAGATCAGGCCCAGGTTCCCCGAGGCGAGGACGATCGGGTCCGAGCCGGGAGCGGGCCGCTCCCCTGCCGCCTCCTCGCCCATCGGCCGGTGCAGCGCCCCGAGCAGCGCGTGCCGGGCCGCGTCCCGTGCCTCGGCGCCGCTCTTGGTGCGTCCCGCACGGCGGGAGACGGGCAGCCCGCAGCCGGCGCGGACGAGGTCCTTCAGGGTCAGCCCGTAGGCGCCCTCGAACGTCTCGCCGGGGCTCTGGCCGTGGTCGGACAGGAGCACGATCCGGTAGGTGCGGGGCGCGTGCTCGGCGGCCTTGGCGATCAGGGCGACGGCACGGTCGATCCGCTCGAGCACCTTGGCGGCGTCGCGGCTGTGCGGCCCGGAGTGGTGGGCGACCTCGTCGTAGGCGACGAGGTCGGCGTAGACGGTGGTGCGCCCGGCGAGCAGGTCGCCCATCACGGCGGCGACCACCACGTCCCGTTCGACGACGGTCGCGAAGGCCCGGATGAACGGGTACAGGCCGCCCCGGCCGGTGCGCGGCCGGTCGCCCCGCATCCGTGAGCGGACGGACTGCCCGATCTCGCGGCCGACCTCCGCCACGAACGACACCGCGGTCCGGACGGCGTTCGCGGGATCCGAGAAGTAGGCGAAGTAGCCGGCCCGTGAGCGGTTGGCGCGGCCGCGGCGGGCCGCCACGGACAGCACCAGCGCGAGCTGGTCGGCGCCGCCGGTGAAGAGGTTCCCGCGGCTGGCGCCGTCGAGACTGAGGAGGCCTGCGTCCCGGGTCCGCAGGACGGCGCGGCGCTGGAGCTCGACGGCGCTCGCGGGCCGGTTGCTGACCATGATCCGGCCGGTGTCCTTCTCGTACCAGCGGAAGCCGGGCACGTCGTGGTTCGAGCCGTGCAGGATGCCGAGCTGGCTGGCGCCCGTCTGGCTGGACCAGTCGGTGCGCCAACGGGTGAGCCGGTGCGAGGTGCCGAGCCATCCCGCCACGGTGGGCATCAGCCCGTCCTCCACGGCCCGGACGAGCACGGCGTGGCCCACGCCGTCGAGTTGCAGGAACACCGTGCCGGGAGGCGCGTCGCCGTCCGCCGGCCCGCCGCGTCTGCGGCGCCGGCGGGTGGCGAGGCGCGACAGCCGTCGGCGGTAGGCGTTGTCGTCACGGACCGCCAGGGCGGTCGAGGTGGCCGAGGCGACGGCGGACATGACGGCGGCGACCACCACGGCGGTCTCGGGCGCGGCGGCACCGCCCCCGTCGGGTATCAGCCGCAGGGCGAGCAGCAGCAGCGAACCGTTCAGGAAGAACACCAGCAGCCCCAGCACCAGCGCGGGCACCAGCAGGAACGCGCGCACGACCAGCGGCCAGACCAGCGCGCTGAGCAGGCCGAACGCGCCGGCACCCCAGGCCGCGGTGACCGCGGTCCTCGTGATGCTCTCGCCGTCCTCGGACCGGAGCTGGAAGTCGGGCAGGATCCCCGCGAGCGCGAGCAGCGTCAGGGTGGACACCGCCCACACCACGATCACGCGCAGCAGCGCTCCCCCGGCGGCCTTCCACCGCGCCCCGCCCACCCGCGGTTCGCCCACCGCGCCACCGCCTCTCGCCTCGCCTGCGTCCAGCGTGTCACGCGTCCCGGCCACCCGGACGCCGGAACCTCCCGGATCCCCCGCAGGGGGGCACGGGGGCGCGCGACGGGAGCGGGTTCCGTGCGCTCGGGGCCGGCGGCGGGAACGGGTTCCGTGCACCGGGAGCGGCGGTCCGCCACCAGGACCGTGCACCAGGACCGGCGATCCGCCACCGGGATACGTGCACCGGGACCTCGGCCGCGGACCGGGACCGGCGGTCCGCCACCAGGACGGACGGGTCCGGCACCGGGATACGTGCACCGCGACTTCGGCCACGGACCGGGACGGACGGGTCCGGCACCGGGATACGTGCACCGGGACCTCGGCCGCGGACCGGGGCCCCGTAGCCGGGTCCCGTGCGAGCCCGGGCGGCCGGGCGGCTTGCTCGGGGCCGGGAGCTGTCCTCGGGGCCCGGAAGCGTGGGTGGGTCGCCCCGTGCCCGATGGCCGGGAGCCGCACATGGCGCGGCCAGCCCGGGCGCCGGGCCGGCGGGCGCCGCGGCCCCGGCCGGTTGCCGGAGCGAGGAGCGGTCAGCAGCCGTTGTAGCCCGCTGTCGGCATCGAGAGCCGGCGGTGGACGCTCGCCTTCATCGCGGCGTCGTACGCCGGCTCGTCCAGACCGGCCGTGGCCAGCCGGACACCGCGGCGCTCGCACTCGGCGGAGAAGTCGGGGACGGAGGTCAGGGCGCGCGCCAGCACCCGCTCGTTCGGGGCGACGAAAAGGTCGACGAGGCCCGCCTCGACGTCGGCCCAGAGCACGCAGTGGTCGGGACGCAGCCGGTAGAACAGCAGCTCGCGGGCGACCACGTACCCCTGGTCCGCCGCCCATCGGGCGCACATCGCGTGCTGGCTGCGGGTGTCGACGAGGAAGGGGTCGCTGTCGAGCTCCTCCAGCGGGGTCAGGCTCGCGATGGCCGCCACCCGCACACCGTCCCCTGCGCCTGTCATGGACCCTTCCCCCCGCCTCGGCTGTCGTGGCCCGACCCTACTCGGGTACGGCCGCGCGGGGGAGGCGCACTTCGGGGCGCGCGGGAGACCGCCGGACCCCCGAGCGCCTACGCTCGTACCGAGGACGGCGGCCGGCCCGCCGAGGGGCGGACCGGGCCGGGTCGCCGGCGAGGAGGCGGTGCGTGGCGGTCGAGGTCACCTGGTGGGGTCACGCCACCTGCACGGTCGAGGACTCGGGGGTCCGGGTGCTCACCGACCCGCTGTTCGTCGGCAGGCTCGCGCATCTGCGCCGGCGGCGGGGACAACTGCCGCCGGCAGAGGCAGCCGTCGCCGACGCCGTGGTCGTCTCCCACCTGCACTCCGACCATCTGCATCTGCCTTCGCTGGCCCGGCTCGCCCCCGGCACCCGGCTGATCGTGCCCCGCGGCGCCCCCCGTGCGGTCCCCGGGCTGCGCAGACTCCGCGGCCTGCGGATCGTGGAGGTGGCACCGGGCGACGAGGTGGCCGTGGCGGACCTGCGCCTACGGGCCGTTCCGGCGGCGCACGACGGGCGGCGGCTGCCGGTCGGGCCGCACCGCTCCCCCGCGCTGGGCTTCGTCATCCACGGCGCGGCCCGGACCTACTTCGCCGGTGACACCGGACTGTTCGACGGCATGGCGGCCGCGGTCGGTCCGGTGGACGTGGCGTTGCTGCCGGTCGGCGGCTGGGGGCCGTTCCTGGGGCACGGCCATCTGGACCCGGACCGCGCCGCCCGCGCGCTGGCGGCGCTCGCCCCGCGCTCGGCGGTGCCGGTGCACTACGGCACGTACTGGCCGATCGGGATGGACGCGGTCAGACCGCACGAGTTCCACTCCCCGGGCGACGAGTTCGTGCGCAGGGCGGCCCGTCTGGTGCCGGAGGTGGCGGTGCACCGGCTGGGTCACGGCGAGAGCGTGCGGCCGGAGGTCTCCAGGTGACGCTCCAGGACGTCATGGGTCAGCTGCCGCCGGAGTCGACGCAGCAGGCCGTCGGCTATCCGACGCTGTTCCTGCTGGTGGCGCTGGGCGCGCTGGTGCCGGTGGTGCCGACGGGAGCGGTGGTGAGCACGGCGGCGGTGGTGGCGCTCCATCAGACGGCGCCTCTCTCGGTGTTCCTCGTGTTCCTGGTCTCCGCCTCGGCGGCGTTCCTCGGGGACATCACGCTGTACTGGCTCGGCCGGCGCGGCGTCGGGTCGAGGAACGGCTCGAAGTGGCTGGAGGCACTGCGGTCCCGGGCGGCCCCGGACCGGTTGGCCCAGGCACAGCGCAAACTCGACGACCACGGCGGCACCGTGCTCGTGCTGTCCCGGCTGGTACCGGCGGGACGGATTCCGGTGATGCTCGCATGCCTGATGGCGAGGATGCCGCTGGCCCGCTTCGCGCGCGGTGACGCGCCCGCCTGTCTGGCGTGGGCCGCCACGTACGGGGTGATCGGGATCCTCGGCGGTTCGCTGTTCGACGAGCCGTGGGAGGGCGTGCTGGCGGCCGTGGGGCTGACGCTGCTGCTCAGCGGGGTGCCCGCGCTGTGGAGAAGACTTCGGCAGCGGCGGGGATCGCGCGGGCGCCGGTCGTCAGGCGGTCAGCACGCGTGAGCCGCCGACCGGCAGGTCCCACAGCTGTTCGCGTGGTCGGCCCGTGTGCGCCCAGGCGGTCAGCAGCCTGCGGATGGGTTCCATCACGGGCTCGGACGAGAGCACGAAGGTGGCCCAGTGCATCGGGGCCATGTTGCGGGCGCCGAGATCCTCGAACGCCTGTACCGCCTCCTCCGGGTCGGTGTGCACCGAACTGAGCCACCAGCGCGGGGCGTACGCGCCGATCGGCAGCATCGCCAGGTCGATGTCCGGGTGGCGGCGGCCGATCTCCTTGAACCAGTGGCCGTATCCGGTGTCGCCGGAGAAGTACACCTGGCGGCCGCGCTGGTCGGTGAGGATCCAGCCGCCCCAGAGCGAACGGCAGGTGTCCGTGAGGGTGCGCTTGGACCAGTGGTGCGCGGGGACGAACTCGAACCGGACCGAGCCGACCCCGCTGCCGGCGGGCAGTTCCGCCGACTCCCACCAGTCGAGTTCGGTGACGCGGGTGAAGCGCCGGCGCCGGAACCAGCCGCCGAGGCCCGCGGGTACGAACATCGGGGTGCGTCTGGGCAGCCGGGCGATGGTGGGCGCGTCGAGGTGGTCGTAGTGGTTGTGGCTGATGACGACGGCGTCGACGGGCGGCAGGTCCTCCCAGCGGACGCCCACGGGAGTGAGCCGGGCTGGTGTGCCGAGGATCCTGCGGGACCAGACGGGATCCGTGAGCACCGTGAGCTCGCCGATGGCCACGACCCAGCTCGCGTGGCCGGCCCAGGTGACGGCGACGGTGCCCGGTTCGGCCTCCGGCAGGGTGCCGGGGGCGAAGGGCAGCCGGGGAATGTCCTTGAGCCCGGCCGCCGCGGGCCGCAGCGCACCCTCCCTCGCCAGCCGCGCCATGGCGCGAACACCGGGAAGCGGTGAGGTGAGCCGGTCGGCGAAGGACCGCGGCCACCGCCGGGTGAGCCCCAGCGGCCGCAGTCCCGTCACGGACTCCGGCCCGGTCACGGGCACGGGCTGGGGGCCGGCCTCCGGCGGGGCCGCGGCCTCCGGCGGGGCAGCCGCACCGGACGCGGCGGACGAGCCGGACGGGCCGGACGGGCCGGACGGGCCGGACGGGCCGGACGGGCCGGACGCGGCGGACGGGCGGCGCCCCTGAGCGGGCTGGTCCGTGTGGGCCGGCGGGTACGAGCCGACCGTGCCATCACTCCCGCGCTCGGCGGACGCCGCCGCGGCCGGCGGGCGGGGGGCGCTGGGCTCCGTCCCGCCGAGCGCCTCGTCGCCCGGCGCCGCCGCGGCCGGCGCGAACGGATCGCCCGGGCCGGTGCCGGGGAGCGCGCCGTCCGCGGTGCCGGTGCGGGCCTTCGCGGACCGGTGGGCGGGGTTCAGGGCCCGGGAGACCCCCGTGGTGCGGCGGGTGGGCGCCGCCGGGGAGGTGGGAGGCGGCTGCTCCGTCTGGTCCGTCATCTGCGGCTCCGTTCATCGCGGTGGGGGCTCGCGGGTCGCGGTCTCCGGGACTGCGTCATCGCAGTTCCCGGAAGGCCGATCCGAGGGATTTCAGCGCCTTGGCGACATGCGGCAGTTCGAGGGGGTCCTCGGACTCGAGGGCTTCGAGGCGTTCCGCCGGGCTCGAGCCGAGAAAGGGACTGGTGTCGACACGGGCGCGCAGTGCGCCGAGTTCGTCGCCGAAGCGGTGGCCGCCGGGGACCGGCGTGTGCAGCCGTTCGCTGAGGTAGTCCTCCAGCTCCATCGAGTCGGTGACGCCGAGTCCGGTGAGCCGGGCGCGCAACGGGCCCAGGTCCGCGTACAGGTGGCGGCCCGCCTGCGGCGGCCCGGCCAGGGCACCGGAGGTGAGGATCAGATGGTGGACGGCGTCGGCGACCGCCGCGTGCAGGGCGTTCGCCCGGTCCCGCCGGGCGGTGACCGGGGCGGGCTCCTCCAGCGCGTGCGCGGCGGCCGCCGCCACCGGGCCGGCGACGAACCCCCCGAGGGCGGTGAGGATGTCGAGCACCCGGGCCCGCCGGTCGACGGCCGGTCCCGTCGTCGGGAACCGGGCCACGGCGACGGGCCACGCGGCCGGCAGCAGGGCCCCCGAGAGATCGCTGATGACGGTCACGTCGTCCGGGCACATCTCGGCGGGGCTGAGCAGGGGGCGGTCGAGAGGTTCGTGCACCGTGTCGCGCCAGGTCTCGTCGCTGATGATGTGCAGCCCTTCGTCGACCGCCGCCTCGCAGGCCTCGCGGACGAGTTCGGGCGGCGCGACGGTGGCGGTGGGGTCGTCGGCGACGGACAGCAGCATGACGTGCGGACTCCCGCCCTCCGCCCGGATCCTGCGCACGGTCTCCAGCAGGGCGTACGGATCGGGCACTCCGCCACTCTCGGCGGAGGTGGGCACGTGGAACGCGGGCCTGCCGAGGAGCCGGGCCTGCGGTGTCCACCAGGCGGGGCAGGGCCGCGGCATGAGGACGTCGCCGCCGTGCGCGGCGAGCAGCGCGAGCAGCAGCGGCTGGGCACCGGGCGCGGCGGCGATGTCCTCGGGGCGGCTGCGCAGTCCCCGCCGCCACCAGTAGCCGGCGGCTGCCTCGCGCAGGATCGGCCCGCCGCCCGGTGGTTCGGGTGATGTGCGTCCGGCGGCGGACGCGAGGACGTCGGCGAGTTCGGGCAGCACGGGCAGGCCCGGGTCAGGCGCGGGCGGGCCGTAGCGCACCGGGCCGCGGCCCTCCGGATCCGTCCGCCGCATGCGCCCACCTCCCGTGCTCACGGCCCGGAATCCCTGCCCGGCCCTCGAGCCCTTTATACGGAGGTTCGGGCCCGCCCGCCGCTCCGGGCGGGCCGTTCGGCATTCCTCGGGCCACCGCCTTCCGGGCCCGCGGTCGTTCACGGGCGCGGTCGTTCACGGGCGCGGTCGTTCACGGGCGCGGTCGTTGAGGCCACGGTCGTTTGGGGCCGGGGTCGTTCCCGGAGGTGGTCGATCCCGGCCGGGGTCCCGGACACGGTTGCTCCCGGCCCGGGGGGTTCCGTCGCTCCCGGTCGTCTCCGGGCTGCCCGCTCAGACCACGGTCACCGGATGGCGAACGACCGCGTCGAACAGATAGCCCTGGGAGTTGTGGACGCTGCGGGCCGGCTGGGTGTTGCCGGCGGCGTCCGTCGTGCGGGCCATCAGCACCGTGTCACCGGTACGGCCGGGGCGCCAGGGAGTCGCCCAGCGCACCCAGCCGTCGCGGCGCGGGGCGTCCCGCAGTACGGCCGGCCGCCACCGGGCCCCGCCGTCCGTGCTGATCTCGACACGGCGTACGGGCGCCGCCCCGGACCAGGACCGTCCGGTGAGCAGATGGGTGCGGCCGGCCGCGAGCGAGGCGTGGACCGGCAGCTCGAAGGCGCTCTTGACCGTCTGCCGGGTCAGCGGGGCGCTGCCCCCGGGCGGGTAGGCGTCCCCGAACAGCCGGTAGGTGTCGGTGTTCCAGGGCGAGTGCAGCGGTGCGGTGCTCACCTCGATGTCGCCGACCCACTTCACGGAGGCGATGCCGACCCAGGACGGCACGACGACCCGGACGGGGAAGCCGTGGTCGTACGGCAGCGGCTCGCCGTTCATCTCGTAGGCGAGGATCACGTCGTCCATGGCCTTGGCGAGCGGAAGGGGCCGGCGCACCCGGCCCAGGGAGACCCCGCCCGAGACGAACGCGTCGTCCAGTCCCCGGGGCATGACGTCCACCGCGTCGGAGGCGACACCCGCACGCCGGAGCACCTCGGCCAGTCGCACCCCGCGCCAGCGCGCGACGCCGATCGCGCCGAGCGTCCAAGGCGTGCCGCCGACCGTCTCGCCCTGCTGGGAGGCATAGAAACTGCGGCCGTTTCCGGCGCATTCGAGGAAGGCGGTACGGGTGACGGACGGCATCGACCGGAGTTCGCCGTAGCGGAAGTCGACGGACCGGCGTCCGCGGAGGCCGCTGCCCCAGAGCGTGAGTGTCCAGTCCGTCTCGCTCAGCACGGGTGTCGAGGTGTGGTTGCGGACGAAGAACCGGTCGGCGGGTGTCAGGGGCCCGGTGTCCCGGAACGCCGCGAAGTCGGCCTCGGCGTTGGTGCCGCGGACGGTGAACAGCCCGGGCGGCAGCGGCTTGACGATGCCGGCGGTCGCAGCGGCGGCCGGCCCTCCGGCGGCCAGGGGGACGGCTGCCGCGACCGGTGCGGAAGCGATCAGTTTGAGCAGGGAACGTCGGGCGGGTGGACGGGCTGACGGAATCGGCACGGCACTCCTCGGAAGTGTGTCGGGGGGCGGCACGGCGGACCGCGAGTGGCGCGACGCGGACGGCGGCCGCTTACGGTGAACAGCTGGAGGAAGGGCGGGGAAACGGCAGAGAACAGGGGATTCCGGAACAAGCGGGAACACGGCTCGACCGGGGGGACATGACCGGAAGGACCCGAACCGCGCTCAGACCGGGAGGGAACGGCCGACACGAACGGCAAGGACCGGCCGTCGGGAACGCGCAACGCGCGGCAGGGTGTGCGGCGCAGGCGGTCAGCGACAGCGGACACGACAGCGACACAGGCACGCCGAAGCGGAAGGCAGTGCGTGACGGCGGCGGGAGTGGCGGGCCACGAGATCCTGCCTGTCGAGGGTCATGCCGTGAGCCTGGGCGCGACCGGCCCTCCCGGTCAGCCGTTCGGCCGGAATGGTGCCGGCCGCGACCGGGGGGAGGGGGCGTGACGGGAGAAGGGGCGTCAGGGACGGCGCCCCAGCAGGCAGAGCAGCTTCGTCTGCGGGTCGGCGCCCTCCGGGGGCTCCACCGCGGGGGCGAACATGCCGCTCCCGGCGAGCTCGGCGGCGTACGGTGCCACCTCCGCGGCGGCGAAACCCACCAGCGCGTCCGGGAGGGCGTCGTCGGCGCCGATGGCCCGCGAGAGGTCCCACGCGTGCACGATCGTGTCGGCCGTCATCTGCGAGCAGTAGGCGGCGACGGTGCTCTCGCCGTACGACAGCCCGACACGGCGCTCCAGGACGCCGGGCTCGCGGAAGGCGGCCTTGGCGGCGGAGGCGGCCCGGTCCCAGGTGACGGCGGGATGGCCGCCGAGCACGTCGCCGTCGTAGGAGTCGCCGACGTCGTCGACCGAACGGCCCTCGCCGACCAGGGGCGGCACCCAGAGCTGCTCGGCGGTCACATGGTTGACGAGATCCCGCACGGACCATCCGGCGCAGGGCGTCGGCGCGTCCCACTGCTCCGGGCGGACGGCGTGGACCCGTTCCGTGAACAGCGCGAGGGCCTCGGCATGCCGTTCCAGCAGGGGATCGTCCATGGAGTCCACTGTGCTCCGGCCGTCCGGCCCCCGCGAACGCACGCGGTGCGCTGCCGGGCCACGGGACAGGGACGCGGAAGCGGGCCCCGGGGTCGGGCAACGCGGCAGCGAGGCGGTACGGCGCGAGGGTCCCGGCCCGGCCGGCGCCAAGCGCCCGCGGGATCGGCGATGCACGTGGGGCAGGAGGCGCCCGTGGGGAAGCAGAAGTATGAGCCCGGCCCGTCCGCTCTGCGCGGCGCGGGTGGCATGTGAGCGGGGCCCGCTTGGATCGCGATGAGGCGGGGTACCCGCGTTGCATGCCGGCCTTCCACCGAGACAGAGCGCCGCAGTCCACCGCGCAGTCGCTCCCGCAGTCCCTCACCCGCGCCGTGTCCCGCCTCGTGTCCGTCCCCGAGGGGTTGCCACGGCGCACGCCGCGCGCCCGGCGGATCGCCTCGACCCTCACGGGATGGGACCGCAGCGCCCTCCACGCGATCGCGACCCGCCACTGGCCGGGTGCCGACCCCGTGCTGCCGAGGCTCAGCAGGGCCGCCGACCACGGGCTGCTGTGGTTCGGCACGGCCGCCGGGATGGTCGTCTTCGGGCGCGGCGCACGGTCGCGGAGGGCGGCGGTGCGGGGCGCCGCCTCACTGGCGCTCGCCTCGGCGACGATCAACACCGTGGCCAAACGGTCGGTGCGCAGGGCGCGCCCGATGCTCGACACCGTGCCGCTCGTCAGACAGCTGAAGCGGCAGCCGTTCACCACGTCCTTCCCCTCGGGACACTCGGCGTCGGCGGCGGCGTTCGCCGCGGGAGTGGCGATGGAGTCGAAGGGCTGGGGGGCCGTGGTGGCGCCGGTCGCGGCGGCCGTCGCGCTGTCGCGCGTGTACACCGGGGTGCACTACCCGAGCGACGTGCTCGTGGGCGCGGCCCTCGGGGTCGGCGCGGCGTTCGCCGTACGCGGGCTGGTGCCGACCCGCGACCAGTTGCCGCCACCGGGCCGGCCGCACACCCGGGCGCCCCGGCTGCCCGCCGGCAAGGACCTCGTCGTGGTCGCCAACCGCTCGTCCGGTTCCGGCACCGGGCCGCTCGGCGCGCTGGCGGCCGGGGACGACGCCACCGCGCTCGTCCGCGACGCGCTGCCGCTGGCGCGGATCGTCGAGTGCGCGCCGGAGGAGATCGAGAGCGCTCTGGAAGAGGCGGCCAGGAGCGGCTGCCGGGCGCTCGGCGTGCTCGGCGGCGACGGCACGGTGAACCGCGCCGCGACCACCGCGGCCCGGCACGGGCTGCCGCTCGCCGTGTTCCCCGGCGGGACCCTGAACCACTTCGCGCACGACCTCGGCCTGGAGACCGTGCACGACACCTGCGAGGCGCTGACGTCGGGCGATGCCGTACGGGTCGACCTGGGCCGGTTCACCCCGGGCCCGGACGGCGCGCGCGAGGGCCACTTCGTCAACACCTTCTCCCTCGGCGTGTACCCCGAGATGGTGCACATCCGTGAGCGCTGGTCACCTCGGATCGGCGGCTGGCCGGCCGGCGTGCTGGCCGCGTTGCGGACCCTGCGGGGCGAGCACCCGGTGGAGGCGGAGATCGCCGGACGCCGGAGGCCGCTGTGGCTGCTGTTCGCCGGCAACGGCAGCTACCAGCGCGTCGGCCCCACCCCCGGGCGCCGTTACGACCTCGCCGACGGGCTGCTCGACGTGCGGGCGGTGCACGGCGGCCGCTTCCCCGGTGTGCGGCTGCTCGCCGCGGCGCTCGCGGGTCCGCTGAGCCGGTCCCCGTTCCACGCTGCCGGCCGGTTGCGGAAGCTGCGCATCTCCGGACTGGCGCCGGGCTCGCTGCTCGCGTACGACGGCGAGATCGCCAAGGCGCCGACGGACCTGACGGTGGACAAGCTCACGGAGGCGCTGGTCGTCTACCGCCCGTCACCGGCCTCGCCGCTGCTCTGACGGGCCCCGTCCCGCGCGGGCCCGGATCCGGCGACCGTCCCCGGAGCCGGGTCCCGCACGCGGCTCCCCCTTCCCCGCGCGGCGCCCGGCGACGACTGCTGTCCACATAGCAAGACCCAGGTCTCAGCATCCGAATCTCGGGCGTACGGTGGCCGTACCACGTCTCGAGAGGGGTACGGCCGCATGTCGAAGGAGACCGCCGTCTACACCCATGGCCACCACGAGTCGGTGCTGCGCTCGCACGGCTGGCGCACGGCCGCCAACTCGGCCGCGTACCTCGTGCCCGAACTCCGGCCCGGTACGGACCTGCTGGACGTCGGATGCGGCCCCGGCACGATCACGGCCGATCTCGCGTCCCTGGTCGCCCCCGGCACGGTCACGGCGGTCGACGCCGCGGCCGACGTCCTGGAGCAGGCGCGGGAGGCGGTGAGGGCCCGCGGGAGGGACAACGTCCGCTTCGCGGTCGCCGATGTGCACGCGCTGGACTTCCCCGACGACTCCTTCGACGTCGTCCACGCCCACCAGGTGCTGCAGCACGTCGGTGACCCGGTGGCGGCGCTGCGCGAGATGCGGCGGGTGTGCAGGCCGGGCGGTGTCGTCGCCGTCCGAGACAGCGACTACGGCGCCTTCGCCTGGTTCCCCGAGGTCCCGGGGCTCGACTCCTGGCTGGACCTCTACCACCGCGTGGCCCGGGCCAACGGCGGCGAGCCGGACGCCGGGCGCAGGCTGTACGCGTGGGCACGCGCCGCCGGTTTCACCGCCGTCACGGCCACCGCCTCCGCCTGGTGCTTCACCACCCCCGAGGAACGCGCGTGGTGGAGCGGCCTGTGGGCGGACCGTACGACGGCGTCGGCCTACGCGTCGCTCGCCGTCGAGGGCGGCCACGCCGGCCCGGACGAACTCGACGGCATCGCCGCCGCCTGGCGCGCGTGGGGCAGCGAGGACGACGGATGGTTCATGGTCCCGCACGGCGAACTGCTCTGCCGGGTGCCCTGAGGCTGCTCAGCAGGGCGTCACCTCGGGCCCGAGCGACGGCAGCGCCCACGGCTCCAGCGTCCCCCCGGCGTACTCGGCGAGGAACTGGACCGCACCACCGGCGTAGTGCCACCAGCCTCCGCTGCGGGAGGCAACCGTGACGACCCAGTCCTGCGGGGTGTCGCCGGCCGCCGTCCACAGGAACTTGTCGCTCTCGTTCGACTCCGCCCAGGGCAGCAGGCCGCCGGGGGCGGGATGGGCCGTCGGACCGCGGTCGGATTCGAGCCAGGCGTCGGCGAGGACGTCGAGGGCGCCGCGCACACCGTGGAGCAGATCGTGCTCCCCGCCCGGCTCGGGGAGGGCGACGAGGACGAAGTCCCCGAGGGCGAACGTCGGGTACCACTCGGCGAGGCGCTTGTAGTCGGCGGGGAGGGCGGTGCCCAGGCCGTCCTCCAGCACGGCCCAGTCCGGCACGACGGGCTCCGCCCTGCGCAGTCCGCGCAGTCCGGGGACGGCCGACTCCAGCGCCGCGAGGGCCTCCTGCGGATCCGTGATGCGGCGGGCCGGCGTCTGTGTGCCGATCGACTCGTCGTTCATGACCGCAGCGTGCCAGAGCCGTCCGACAATTCCCGGTGAGGGGCGCGGACATCGTGGCGGCGTCCCCTGCGGCCGTCGGGTCCCCGGGCGCCCGGGGACCCGACGTCGGTTGCGCCGGGACGTGCCGGCCCTCGCGGCACCGTCCGTCCGCGAACCGTCCGTGCCTCGCCGCGCCGTGCGGCGGTGCCCGTGGCCGACGGCGACCCCGGCGGCCGCGGGACGGAATCGATCTCGTGGTGCGGCGGCGCCAACTACCCTCGCCCGTATGGAGATCCTCGGAACCACGCTGCGTATCTGCGTCGACGACCTCGAGGCCGCGTCCGGCTTCTACGAACGCCTCACCGGCACGCCCGCGCTCCGCTTCGAGCGCGGCGGGGTGTCGGTGGCGGCGGTGGGCTGCTTCCTGCTGATGAGCGGTCCCGAGTCGGAGCTGGAGGTCCTCCGCAAGGTCTCCGCGACCATCGCCGTCGAGGACGTGGACACGGCGTACACGACGCTCACCGAGGTCGGGGCCAAGGTGGTGGCGGGGCCGGTGCCGACGCCGGTGGGCCGCAACCTCATCGCGGTCCACCCGGACGGGTCGGTGTTCGAGTACGTCGACCGGAAAGCCGCCGCCCCGGACACCGCCGGCGCCCCGGGCCGCTGAGAGCAGGCCGCAGTTCGGCGGACCGCACCGCGCGGCGCCGCCGGGTCCCCGCCTCCCCCGGCCCCCGCGCCGTCCTCCGTACCGGGCCGGCAGCAGGGTTCCCACCCGGCGGTGACGCGCCCTGCTCACCGCCGCCGCGACCCTGCGGCCTCCGGGCCGAGGTCGTCCGCGCCGTCGTCGAGCCGCCGCTGCCCACCCCGACCAGGCCGTCCCGGCACACCCCACCCAGGCCGTCCGGCCCCGGGTCCGGCCGCCGCCGCTGTCACTTCGGCCGCGCCTCCCCCGCCGTCGCCTGCCGGGGGACTCACGTCAGCGGGTGCGGCGGGCGCATCCGGAAGTCGTAGCGTTCGGGCAGGGGTTCGTCGGTGAGCCGCGACCAGAGTTCGCCGAGGGTCTCGGCCCCCTCGTGCAGGTCCGCCACCTCGAAGCCCTGGTCGAAGACGGCCCGCGCCCCGGCCCGGTCGCCCTCCGCGAGCAGCAGCCGGGCCTCCAGCAGCCGGAACCGGCCCCGTTCGCGCAGGGCGGGCCACAGCCGGTCCAGTACCGATCGGGCAGCAGCCGTACGGCCCGTCTCCAGCAGGGACTCGATCGTCTCCCGGGCGAGCGCCGCCGTCGCCGCCGTCCACGCCTCGCCGTGGTCGCGGCGCTCGGCGCACAGGTCGTCGAAGGCCTCCGCGCAGAGGTCGGCGGCCCGCTCGGGATGGCCGCCCACCCGGTCGGCGAGGGCCAGACAGCGCAGCAGCGGCCAGCGCGAAGGGGCCAACCGGAGGCCGCGTTCCCAACTCCGTACGGCCTGTGCGCGGTCGCCGGCGTGCCACTGGGCGACACCGAGGTGGTACTCGGTGTGCGGCTCGGCGGGCGCGGTCTCCAGCATGTCGCGCCAGTGCGGCGCGACGAGAGTGGGGCCCGGCGGGGCGACGCGGCGGGGAGCCGGAAGGACGCCCGTGCGCAGCAGTTCAAGCCAGGGCGTCTGCTCGTCGCCGAGGGTGGCCGGGTCGAACGGGGTACCGGGCAGTTTGTACCCCGCGCGCAGCACTTCGAGGGCGCCCCAGCCGGAGCCGGTGGCCAGTTCCGCACCGGGGTCGGTGTCTGCGGACCGCCTCCATGCCGCGTAGGCCCTCTCCAACTCCGCTCGTGGCAGCACCCGTTCGAGGCACGCCTCCGTCTCGGCCCGCGCGGCGGTCCAGTCGTCGCCGTGCACGACGGCCGGGTCGGCGTCGAGCGGGCCGTACGCCTCCAGCCAGCTGAACTCCTCCTCGGCCCCGAGCCGTACGTGCTCCAGCTGGGTGGGGGCGAGCCCGGCCTGGATCTCGGCGTAGCCGGGTCCGCCGGGCTCGGTCAGCCACCGCTGCCAGTTGCGTCCGCCGCGGCCGGAGCCCCAGACGAACAGTTTGCGGCCGCACAACCGGTCCGTGGAGGTCTGGACGAGGCCGCTGCCGCGCTCGTCGAGCGAGGCGATCCACTTGCGGGAGTCCTCGGGCACGTCGTAGAAGTAGTCGGTGGGATACTCGCCGCGCAGCGGGTACGTGCGGTCGGTGCCGTCGTGGTCCGTCACGGGCACTCTGCGCAGGGAGCGTCGGTAGCCGAAGTGCCACGCCTCGGCGGCCGGTGCCAGGACACGGGTCCGCTCGCCCTCCGGCACCGCCGTGTTGGACCACCAGTAGACGGGCGCCGGGCGCTCGTGGGGGTTGCGTATCCGCACGCCGACGAGGAGGAACGCGGACCCGTCGGGAAGCCACAGGTCGATCTGGAACGGCAGGTCGCGCAGCCGCTCCCACTCCCAGAGCCGGACCATGTCACCGCCGTCGGGTGCGGCGACGACGGCCGCGTGCAGGGGCGCGCAGGAGAGGGTGGTGTGCCCGGTCGCGCCGATGTTCCATTCGATGCCGCCGGCGAACCAGGCTCCGTTGAGGGCGAAGTCGGCCGGCTGGAGTACGGGGTTGCGGTGGACCAGTTCCCGGCCGGTGGGCTTGTGGTGCAGCGAGTGGACACGCCCGCCGAGGCCCGGCAGCACGGTGGCCCGGAGCAGGTCGTTCTCGATGACGATCGCGTCGAGGTCCGTCTCGGTGCGCTCCCGCCCGTACCCGTCGCGGAGCCGGGTCGGCAGTACCGTGCGCAGGGGCTCGTACGCGATCCGGCGGGCCATGCCGCGGGGCAGTCCGCGCAGTGCGCGGTCGTCGAGGCGGTGGAGCCGGTCGAGGGTACGCAGGGCGGGCAGGGGGTTCTCCGGTCCCAACGGGGCCGCGGGCAGGGTGAGTACGGCACGTCGCACGGTCGTGGCCAAGGCAACCTCGCTTCGTCTCGCGTCGTTCACACGGGGTCGCGCGCCGGCCCTGCGGCATTCGCCGGGGCGGCCCTCGTCGACCATGGAACACGGTGCCCGCCGTGCCGACCAGGGGCTCGCCGGGTCAGGCTTCGGCAAAGGCCGCCACGACGAGATCCGCGAGGAGCCGGCCCGCGGCGCCGTCCGGGTCCAGGTCGGGGTCGTAGACGGTGACGTTGAGGCCGACGCACCGCTCGGAGCCGATCAACGTCCGCAGCAGCGGCAGGATTTCCTCCGGCAGCAGGCCGTCGGGGTCGGGGCTGTCGACGGCGGGCAGCACGGAGGGGTCGAGCACGTCCGCGTCCAGGTGCACCCAGAATCCGTCGAGCGCGGGTGCCCCGAAGGACCGCACGGCTGCCGCGGCGAGGTCGGCCGCGCCCCACTGCCGTATCTCCCCCACGGTGACGTGGGGGACCCTGAGCGCGGTGAGCTCCGCCCGGTCCTCGTCGCCGTCGCGGAGGCCGAAGAGCCGGACGTCCTCGTCGCGCAGATAGGGCCCGAGGCCCTCGAGGTCGGTGAGGTCCGACTGGCCCCGGCCGGTGGCGAGGGCCAGTTCCTCGCCACCCGCGGCGCCGACGCGGTCGGAGTTCCCGGGATGCCGGAAGTCGGCGGAGGCGTCGACCGCGACGAGCCCGTAGCGGCCCGTGCGGCGCAGTGCGAGGGAGGCGCCGAGCTGGATCGAGCAGTCACCGCCGAGGACGAGCGGGAAGTCGCCCGCCCGCACGTGGTGTTCGATGCGGTCGGCGAGCTTCGGCGTGTAGGCGGCGATGGCCCCGGCGTTGAAGACGCCGTCCCCCCTCCTGCCAGTCGCCGCGGTCGTAGCGGGGCGGCACGACCACACCGCCCTCGAAGGCTCCGAGCCTCTGCACGACGCGCTGTTCGCGCAGGGCTCCGGCGAGTTCGTGGCAGCCGGGGGCGGGCGGGCGCAGGCCCAGGTTGGAGGGGGCGTCGATCACCACGATGTTCCTCATCCGGCCATCCTGTCCATCCGTGCGCCCGTCGCTCCATCGATTCAGCGCTGAGCGAGCGGACCCGCGAGGCGAGGCCGAAGCCGCGGTGGCGCCCCGCACGCGAGTGCCCGAAGAACCGGGTGGACGGAAAGCACCGGGCGAACAGGGGGACCACGAGAAAACGCCCGGATGCATCACCCGAATGGCTGGTTTAGGGTGAAATCGACTGTGCTCGTGAGTGCCCGAGCCGCGTTCGGAACGGCAGCCGTGATCCGGACGGTCCGCATTTCGTCGGCGTCCGGCCGGGCCCGGGAGGCCCTGTCGTCCCGGAGCGGACGCCCCGGGCGCCGCGAGCGGGTCCCCCAGCAGCCGACCTCGGAGGTACCGCATGTCATGGCCGATACGCACACGCACGGGCAGCCGCGCAGGACGGTGCCGTCCCGTCCCTGAGCCTGCCGCGGGCGCCCGTGCGGCACGTGTCCGTACGGCCGTCCGTGCCCGTACCGAGCCCCGCGCCAGGGTGCGGGCCCTGGGCATCCTGGCCGTCGTGGCCGTCGCCGCGCCGGTGGTGTCGGCCGCTCCCGCGACGGCGGCGCCGCCCCCGCCGTGCCTGACCTCGGACCTGGCGCTGTCCTGGGCTCCCGGCGGCACCGCCGTCTCCGGCGGCACGGACCCCGGCAGCAGCCGTACCGCCGTCGTGGCGCTGCGGAACTCGGGGAACACCGCGTGCCTGCTGGACGGGTTCCCCAAGGTGACGCTCGCCCAGGGCGCCACGACGGAGAACCTCGTGGACCAGCGGTCGGTGTCGCACTCGGCCGTCACCCTCGAGCCCGGGGCCAGCGCCCGGTTCACCCTCACGTTCCGGCAGGGGCAGTCCGGCGAGGACGGGGTGATCGAGCCCGTGACGGCGATCGTGACCCCGCCGAACAACACGGCGTCGCAGAACATGCGCTGGCGCTGGGGTCCCGTCGCCGAGCAGGAGTCCGCCGACCCGCCCCGGAACTTCGTGGGTCCCGTGGTGGCCGCCTGAGTCCCCTTCGTCCCCTGAGCCCCCGTCACCACGGGGGTACGGGGGCTCAGGTCCTCCTCCGCCGCGCCCGCCTCCTGTCGGGCGGCGCGCCCTTCGGCTCGTCCGCCGCAACGGCCGGCCGCTTCGCGGCGCGCCGCGTACGTGCGCGCCCGGGCGCGGCCACCGCGGCACGTTGGGCGGCGACATCGGCGGATCGGGCGCACGCGGGCATGTCCACGGCACGCTGAGCGGCACGCCCACGACATGTCCGCGGGCGCCTGCGGGCATGTCGTGCCGCGCGCCGCACGGCAGGCCATCCGCCCGCGGCCCTCGGGCGATCCGCCGGCCCCACGGCGGCGGAACGTCGTCTCTACGACGCCGTGTCGTCCGGCCAGATGCCGATGTGGTCCGTCTCCAGCTCCAGCATGACCCGGTCGCGCATCCCCAGGGCCTCGGTGTAGTCGGCGGGGAGCTGCAGCCGGCCGGCGCGGTCGAGCATCGCGTACTCCCGCGCCACCACCGACTCCTGGCCCGTCACCGCGTCGACCTCCGTCCGGCGCAGGATCTCCGTGGAGGTGCGGCCGTCGCGGATGGCGACGGTGCGGCGGACCTCGGAGGCGACGGCCTGGTCGTGGGTGACGATGACGACGGTCGTGCCCAGACGTTCGTTCGCCGTGCGGAACGCGGCGAAGATCTGCTCAGCGGTCCGGGAGTCGAGTTCGCCGGTCGGCTCGTCGGCGAGGAGCACTTTCGGGTCGTTGGCCAGTGCGACCGCGATCGCCGTGCGCTGCTGCTGCCCGCCGGACATCGCACGGGGGCGGCGGTCCCGGCAGTCGGCGACGCCGAGTATCGACAGCAGCTCCGTCACCCGCTCGGCGCGGGCGGCCTTCCTGCCTCGGCCGCGCAACTGCATGGGCAGGGCCACGTTCTGGGCCGCCGTGAGGTACGGGAGCAGATTGCGCGCGGTCTGCTGCCAGACGAACCCGACGACGTCGCGCCGGTAGCGCAGCCGGTCCTTCGCGCCCATCGCCAGCAGATCGAAACCGGCCACCTTCGCCGCGCCGGCCGTCGGCTCGTCGAGCCCGGCGAGGATGTTCATCAGCGTCGACTTGCCGCTGCCGGAGGCCCCGACCAGGGCGGTCAACTCGCCTTCCCGCACCAGCAGGTCGAGCCCTTGCAGCGCCTGGACCTCCACCCCGTCCGTGGAGAAGATCCGGACCAGCCGGTCGCAGGTGATCAGCGCGTCATGGCCGTACTCGGGCCTGCCCCGGCGTGCCGCGGCCCGGGCCTCCAGCTCCCCGAGTGTGCGGGTGGCGGCGCCGCCCGGCGGGGCGGGCGGCGGTTCCTGCGCGGGTCCCCGGGGGCCCGGCCCGGACGACCCGCTCGCGGACGTGACGGAACCGGACGCGCAGGCGGAACCGGACGCGGCCGGTGAGCCGGTGGAGGACTCGGTCATCGGGTGATGTCTCCTGCCCTGAGTTCGGTCGTCGTCGTACGCCGCGTCGCCGCCCACGCCTGCAGCGCCGCCACCCCGGCGGCCAGCAGCACCACGGCGGCCGCGGGCAGCAGCAGGCTCCACGGATCCGCGCTGAGCCGCACCGCGCCGGGCGGGGCGAACCCTCCCCGCGCCGCCAGTGCCAGCCGGGTCAGATCGACGCCCGGCGCGAGCAGCCGGATCGCGGCCCATCCGACCAGTGCGCCGCCCGCGCCCGCCAGCACCGCCTGCGGCAGCGACTCCAGGACCAGCAGCCGCCTTCCCTGACGCCGGGTCAGGCCCATGGTGCGCAGTCGCGCCAGCATCGCGGAGCGCTCCGGCGCGGCCTGCAGCAAGGACAGCAGCAGCGCGAGCGCCGCGTACCCGGCGCCCGCGGCCACTGCCACGACGTAGACCCGCTCCGCGCCGCGCTGCACCGGGGTCTCGACGAAACCGGCGCGCCCCGTGGAGCGCAGCGTCACCCGGGTCCCGGCCCCGGCACCCGCCGCTCGGACCGCTTCGCCGAGGTGTGCCGCCGTGACGGACGGGCCGGAAACCAGCAGCGTCGTGAGAGCCGGGACGGCGGGCAGTCCCGCGGCGTCCACGACGAGGAAGTCGCCCTCGGCCACGGCCGGGGTGGTGTCGCGGACGGCGGCCACGCGCACGGTGAACGGCGCGTCCGGCGGGCCGACTTCGGCCGGTGCGTCGCCCAGGCGCGCGGCGACCCGCGGGGAGGCGAGGGCAGGCAGCGCGTCCGTGGCGCCGCGCAGTTCCCCGGACGCGAACGCGCCGATTCCGGTGGAGCGGGCGAGGCGGGCGTAGGCACCGGGTTCGACGGCGAGGAGCGTGACGCTCTCGGACCCGCCGTCCCGCAGGTCGAGGTCGTACGAGCGGTGCACGGCGGCGACGTCGTCCACGCCGGGCGCCTTCCGTACCTCCTCGGCCAGCCCCCGGGGCAGTTCCTCCGCCTCGATCCTGGCGTCGGCGCCGACCGCGAGCAGTGAGGCCCGGTCGCGGGCCTCGCCGACACCGGTGAGCACCGAGCCGCCGAAGGAAGCCGTCGTCAGGGCGACGAGCAGGGCCAGGAGCGGCAGCGCGGCGGTGGCGGGGGCCCGGCCCGCCCGGGCCACGGACAGGAAGCCGATCGCACCCCGCCATCGCGCGGCCGCCGCGGCTGCGAGCCGCAGCGGCAGCGGGTACAGCCGTACGAGCAGCAGTGCGGCGATCACGCCCACCAGCACGGGCGCGGCGCCGGCGAGCAGATCCGTCGTCCCGCCTGCGGTGCCGCCCCTGCGCAGCGCCACCACTGCCGCCGCGGCGAGGACCAGCAGCGTCAGTTCGGCCACGGTCCTGCGCCGGGAGGGCCTGGTGCGGACGAGGTCGTCCCGCTGCCCGTGCAGCCGCAGCCGCCGGTGCAGGAACGCGGCGCGCATCGGCAGCGCCGCGCATCCGACGAGCGCCACTGCGGCGGAGGCCGGCAGGGCGGGCAGCGGCCTGCCGCCGGGCAGCAGGAGGAACGCGAGGGCGCAGCCCGCCGCCGCCGCGGGCAGGACGGGGACGGCGGACTCCGCGAGGAGCCGTCCCGCGATGCCGCGCACCGAGCCTCCGCGGGCCCGCAGCAGCGTCAGTTCGGAGTGCCGGCGCACGGCGCCCAGGCCGCCGGCCAGCACGAGGACGATGCCCGCGACCGTGCCGACGCCCACGGCGGCCACCGCGACCACGGGGCGGGCCGAGCCGAGCACGCCCTCCGCCTCGACGAGGATGTCGTCCAGGCCGGTCGTGATCTCCAGGTCGGGCGACACCCGGGCGCGCAGCGCCGTACCCCGGGCCCCGTGCTCGACCGAGGCGACGGCTTCCCTGACCGCGGGCAGCTCGTCCGCGGTGACCAGGGAGGGGTCCACGGCGACGCGCGAGTAGGCCTCGGTGTTCGGGGACACCGACAGCAGCACCGGCGCGGCGTCGGGGGCGAGCAGCAGGGCGCCGTGCCAGTAGGGCTCCGGAACCGGTGGCGGGGTGTAGAGCTTCGCCGGGGTGCGCAGGACCGGTTCGACGGACCAGTAGCCGCCTTCCGGGTGCCGGGGTTCCAGGACCCCGGTGACGTGGACGGCGAGCGGTGCGCCGAAGCCGGGGGCCCGCCGCACATGGATCCGCGCACCGGCCCCGATGCCCAGGACGCGGGCTGTGTCCGTGGTGACTGCGGCCTCCACCTCACAGGCCCCCGGGCCCTCGCGGGGCGCCGTCGGCATCCGCCCCGACCGCACCACCGAGTGGCCGGCGAGCCCCGAGGGGGCACTCAGGGTGAACACCGGTGCGCCGCCGTCGAGTTGCGGCAGCCAGCCGTCCGCGGCCCGCTCCGGCTTGCGGAGACGGCTCCCGTACGAGGACTGCGCCGCGTCGGCGGGCAGCGAGCGCGGCATCGCGGCCAGCACGGCACGGTGCCGTGCGGCCAGCCTCGCCGGCCGCAGCGCCTCGACCGCCTCGTCCCCGGCGTCCGGTGCCGGCGGGCCCACGGACAGTTGGACGCTGCTGCGTTCGGCGGGGGCGCCGCGCAGTTCGTGGCGCAGCGCCTCGCCCTCGTAGGTGTCCACGGCCCGCGGAAAGGCGGCGGCGAGGAAGGACGTGACCAGGACGAGCAGGAGCATCGCCACGGCGGGCCGCGGGGCCGTGCGCAGCCGTGTCCGCACCCACGGCGCGGACGCATCGGGGCCACGGCGAACCGCACGGCTGCCCCACCGCCCGGCCGTGCCCGGTCCGCCCGCCGTGCCGGTACCGGACGTGTCCGTCCGCCCTGCCGCGTCCCTCCCCGGCATCTGCTTCACCTCACTCGCCTTCCTGGCCGCGCAGGGCCGTCGGAGGCTCCCCGCGGCGCAGCGCCGACACCGCCACGATCAGCACGGGCGCGGCGGCGACGCCGGCGAGGAGCAGGACCACCCGGCCGACGGGCAGTTCCACGAGTACGCCCGGCACCGGCTGCGTGGCCTGCCCGGTGAGCACGACCAGGGGGACGACCGCGCGGGTCAGCGCCGTGCCGACGGCGACGCCGATCGCCATGGCGAGTCCGATGAGCAGGGCCTGTTCGGCGGCGAGCAACCGGGCGAGCATCCGGCGCGGCGCGCCGAGCGCCCGCAGCACGGCGAACTCCCGCGCGCGCTCGCGGACCGTGCCGGCGGTGCTCACCGCGAAGCCGACGGCGGCCAGCGCGGCGGCCGCGAACGCCGCGGCCAGCAGCGCCGAGCGGGAGCCCGCGCCGAGCGGGTCGTCGTGGAGCTCCCGGGCGGTCTCGTCGCGCACCAGGACCTGGCCGGGTGCGGTCTCCGCCCGGTCCCGCAGTGCCGCCGCGACCTGGGCGGCGCGGCCGGGTTCGGGGAACACCCACCACTCGGTGGGCGGCAGCGAGGCGCCGGCGCGGGTGGCGAGCACCCGGTTGACGGCCCGCAGGTCGAGCAGCAGCGCGCCCCCGTCCACCGGCGCGGCCGCCGAGCCGGCCGCGGCGGGGCCGCCGGGCACGGCACCGGCCGGGTCCGCGCCGGGCCCGGTGGTGGGAAGGGCCCGCAGCGCGCCGGCGATCCGGACCCTGAGGGCCCCGCCGGGCATGGGCACCTCGACCACGTCGCCGGTCCTGGCGCCACCGGCCTCCAGGAACCGGTCGGTCGCCAGGGCGAGCGGCATCGGAGGCGCGGCCCGCCGGACCGCCGCCCGGATCGTCACCAGGCGCTCGTCGCCCCAGTCGAATTCGGGGACCGCCGTGCCGCTGTGGTACGCGACGTCGAGGGGTGTCGCGGCCGACGAACGCACCGAAGTGACCGCGGGCGCCTTCTCGTCGCCGGACGGCGGCTCCCCGTCCGCGACCACGGCCGTGGCCTGCCAGCGGAGGCCGTCCGGCACGGTCACCGGCCGGGGAGTGCCGTCCGCTGCGACGGCGTGCAGCGCGCCGACGGTGAGCCGTTTCGGCGCGATCCGGTCGGGTTGGCCGCTCTCGTCGAACTCGACCGCCGTCAGCACCAGGGGTCCCGCCGGACGGCCCGTGGGGGCGCCGGCGGCCGCCGCGAAGTCCACGGTGGTGCGGTGCGGCCGGCCGTCGGGGCGCAGCCCGTCCGCCTGCAGGCGGTAGGGCACTCCGTACCGGTCCTCGACGGTCACGGTGAGGACCGAGCCGGACTCGGCGTACGGGCCGTCCTCGGCGGCGCGGAGCGTGACGTCGAGGAGCAGCCGTTCCGTGCCGGAGGGGAGCACCAACCCGGTCGGCGCGGCGGAGGCGGGGACGGTCCCGCGGCCCGGCGGCCGATCCGTCGCGAGCCGCCCGAGGAGCGCCCGTGGGTCGGTGTCCGCCAGGTCGTCGCGCAGCCGCAGTCCGTCGCCCGCGAGTCCCGTGTCGAGAGCGAGGACGGTGGCCTGGCGCCCGGCGGAGAGCCCGAGGGTGCCGCGCGCCGCCGGGGCGGCGGCCCGGAGGCCGGGCGTGTCGTCGTGGGCGCCGCCCTGGCCGAACGGCGGTGCGGTGGAACCGAGTACGCGCACGGGGGCGCCGGCCCGGAAGTCCGCCTGGTCGTCCTGCGACCGGTCCCAGGACGCGCCCTGACCGATCGCCAGCATGCCCATGGCGACGGCCAGTACGAGCAGCAGCACCGGACCGGCACCGCGCATCGGCCGGCGGCTCAGCTGCCACCCTGCGAGCGAGACGGTCAGCCCCCGGCCGCGGGCCGCCCGCCGCTCGGCGAGCTTCGCGGCGGGCGGCAGCAGCCGCAGGGTGAGCACCGTGCCGGCGAGGAGGGCCAGGGCGGGCGCCACGACGAGCAGCGGGTCGATCCCGAGCCGCCCCTCCCGGTCGCCGCTGAGCGCGCCCGCACCCGAAGTGCGCTGGTCCAGCTGCCAGTAGGCCACCGCGGCGACGACGAGGAGTCCGATGTCGGCGCCGGCCCGCAGCGGGGCGGGCAGGGCACGGGCCCGCCCGTCGGCCGCCCGGGCCGCGGTGAGCGCCGGGGCGGCCACGGCCACCGCGCACGCCGCCGCCACCGCCGCGCCGGCCGACCACACGGCCGCGGTGGGGGCGGTGTCGATGCGCAGTCCGAGCCTGCCGGTCAGCCCCTGGCCCGCGAGCAGCCCGGCGAGGGGTCCGGCGAGCAGCGGGGCGGTGACGGCGGCGGGCAGTGCGAGCAGCAGTGCCTCCAGGGCGGCGAGCGCGGCGACCCTGCGCCGTGACGCCCCCCGGGCGAGCAGCACCTGGGTCTCCGCCGCGCGTTCCGCGGTGAGCAGCCGTGCCACGAGCAGCAGTGCGTACGCGGCGAGCAGCACCAGTTGGGAGGCGACGATCAGCAGCGTCGCCCGGGATACGAGGAGGGCCCGCTCGAGCCGGTCGAGTGCGTCCGGCAGGGCGGTGCGTGCCGTGACCCCGCCCGCGAGCGCCCGCTGTGCGGTGAGGTGCTTCTGGGTGCCCTCCGCGGCGGTGCGCAGGGCGTCGACACGGCCGGCGTGGAGCGTTGTGAAGTCGGCCGTGGCCAGCCAGGACCGGGTGCGCTGGGTGATCCGGCCGCCGGAACCGAGGGCGGCGGGGTCGGTGAGCAGGGGTCCGTAGGTGGTGAACGCGTCCCTGTGCACTCCGCGTCCGCGCAGCTCGTCCAGCTGCCAGTACGGGTCGGCGGGGTCTGCCGGGCGGTACACCGCCGCGACCCGGATGCGTGCGGGCGGGCCGCCCAGCCGGTCGGCGAGCGTGATCACACGCGGTCCGGGCGCGAGCCGCAGCCGCCTGGCCGCCGCCTCGGAAACCGCGACCTCGGTCACCCCGCGGGCGCCGGCCGTGGGCCAGGCCCCGGCCGTCAGACGGACCCGGGAGCGGTCGGCGACGCCGAACTCGGCGAGGTCCGGCTCGCCCGTGCGGGCGGCCGGTTGCTGCAGGCCGCGCGGCAGTCCGTACGGGCCCGACCGGTCGAACCGGCGCAGGGTGACGGGGAGTCCGTCGAACGACTCACGTGCTCCGCGCAGCGCGGCGTCCGATGCCGCTTCCGGGTCGGAGTCGGGATCGTCCGAGGTGATGAACAGCGCGGCGTCGGCCGCGTCCCTGGTGCGCAACGCGTGCCGGAGGCCGGCATCGCCGACCGATCCGGCGAAGGCGGCGAGGGTCGTCAGGACCGCGGTGGTCAGCACGACGGCGAGGAGTGCGGCGGCCAGCAGCAGCCGGTGCCCGCGCGCACGCAGAAACACGAACCCCGCCACCGGTCCCCCCTTGCACACGGTGAACGTCCCCCGAAAGCCCTTTCGGGACGGGATGCTCGCAGACGGCAGGGGGCGAGGAGAACGCTCTCACCCGGGACTTGACGAGATCGTGACCGGAATCGTGGTGCGGGCGCACCGGGTTCCGCGTCCGGAGGGGCAGGCGGTGGTGGGACCGGCGGAGGGGGCCCGACGGCGGGTCGGTGGGGCAGGGCTCCGACGGTGGGTCCGGCGGGGCAGGGTTCGGGCGGGCGGGAACGGCCGGTGCCGGCCCGGGGGTCGACCGGGGCGGCGGGTCGGGGCGGGGCTCCGACGGTGGGTCCGGCGGGGCAGGGTTCGGGCGGGCGGGAACGGCCGGTGCCGGCCCGGGGGTCGACCGGGGCGGCGGGTCGGGGCGGGGCTCCGACGGTGGGCCCGGCGGGGCAGGGTTCGGGCGGGCGGGAACGGCCGGTGCCGGCCCGGGGGTCGACCGGGGCGGCGGGTCGGGGCGGATCGCGCGGGCCGCGGCGGGACCGGCCGCACGGATACCGCGCCGGACCCGTCGGCGGCCTGCCGTACGTTCACCGTGACGGCTGGGCGGACGCCCGCTCCGTACGAACGCGGGCGGACGGGTTGCGCGGCGGGTGCCGTCCCGGGCGACGAGCGGGCGAACCGGGCGTTCGGAAGCGCGGACGTCACGGCCGACACCCGGCCGTTCGGTCCCGGCCGACGGAGCGGGCGGGGCCGTTCGGAAGCGCGGCGCACCGACCGATAGGGCGGGCGGTGCGACCGTACGACGGCTGTGCCGTCCCGGGCGACGAGCGGGCGAACCGGGCGTTCGGAGGCGCGGCCGTCACGGCCGACACCCGGCCGTTCGGTCCCGGCCGACGGAGCGGGCGGGGCGGCCGCAGCCGGTCAGTCCCCCTCGTCGGCGCCCGGGTCGCTCTGCCCGGCGCCGGAGTCGGGCAGCGGTGTGCCGAGTTCCATCTCCGCGGTGATCGCCCAGCGCTCGTGGTCGCGCCAGGCACCGTCGATGAACAGGAAGTCGGGGGAGAAGCCCTCCAGCCGGAAGCCCAGTCGCCGCACGAGGGCGATGGAAGCCGCGTTGCGGGGCTGGATGTTGGCTTCGAGGCGGTGCAGACCGAGCGGCCCGAAGGCATGGCGTACGACGAGCCCGAGGCCCTCCGTCATCAGTCCGCGACCCGCGGCGTGGGCGAATGCCCCGTAGCCGAGCGCTCCGCTGAGAAAGGCCCCCTCGACGATGTTGTTGATGTTGATGAACGCCGCGATCCGCCCGTCGGCACGGTCGCAGACGAGGTAGCCGGCCCTGGTCGGGTCCTCGAGGAGTCTGCGGGCGTAGGCGAGGTAGTCGGCTTCCGTCCGGGGCGGGAAGAGCCAGGGCCGGTGCAGTCCGGTGCTCTCCCGGGCGAGCGCCGTGTACTCCGCGGCGTCCTCGAGGCGGTAGTGGCGTAGGAAGACCCTCGGGCCCACCGCGACCGCGGCGACGGGAGCGCCGGCGGCGGCGTCGGAGCGGGAGGACGCCTGAGAGTCCGCGGGGGGCCGAGAGCCGGAGGGTGCCGGAGAGTCGGTGGCGGCGCTGGTGTCCCGTGGGTCCGGAGGGGGACTTGGTGCTGCGGGCATGGCGCCAGGCTAGTCCCGGGTCATCTCCTGCGGCGGTGGAAGAGGTAGGCCCCGCAGAGACCGCCGACGACCCATGTGCCCAGCAGGGCCAGGTACAGGGGGATCGTGACCTCGGGGATCAGCAGCCTGATCTCCACCTCCTTGGTGTTCTCGAAGATGAAGACCAAGGTGAGGACGGCGACCACGAGGGCGGCGATCCGGCCCGGGGTGAGTCTGCCGCGGAAGCCCTCACCACCGTGCCCGCCGCTCCCCCTGCTGCTCCGGGCCCCGGTCGATGCGTCCTTGCGGCTCATGGGACCAGGATGGACGGATCCCGGTCCCATGAGGCGCGCGGAGTGGGCCGTACGGGTGACGCCCACGGCGCCCGTGCGGCGTCCTCGGTGGTGACGACAGTGATGACGTCAGTGGTGACGTCAGTGGTGACGTCAGTGGTGACGTCAGTGGTGGCTGAGCACCGGTCGGGGCTGCTCCAGGCGCGGCTCGTCCCGCTCCCCCGTCCCGCCCGCCGCTCCGGGCGCCGGATCAGCAGCGCGGTGACGACGCCGACGGCGAGCAGGGCGAGCGCGACGAGCATTGCGTTGCGGTAGCCCGCCTCCGTGACGCCGTTCGCGTCGCTGCCGGCAGTGATCACGGCGGAGGCGAGGGCGATGCCGAGCGAGGCGCCGATTCCGAAGCACGCGCCGTTGAGACCGGAGAGGGAGCCGGGCCAGTCCTTGGGGGCGGTGGTGACGGCGAGCCCGTCGAGACCGGTGAGCATGAACCCGCCGTAGGTCATTCCGAGCGCGGCCGGCGCGGCGACCAGGAACCACTCGTGGTGCCGGACGACGGTAGCGAGGGCGAAGATCGTGAAGTTGGCGATCGCACCGGTGACCACGATCCTGCGCCAGCCGAGCCTCGGACCGATACGGCCGGTCAGCGGGGCGGAGATGGCCCCGGTGAGCTGGAGCGGGGTCAGGAGGAGCACGGCGGCGGTGACCACCGACAGTCCGAACCGACACCGGGGTCCTGCGCGAACAGCGGGATGGTGAGCGCGATCGCGCCGAAGGCACCCCCGAGCGCGCAGATCGTGGTGAGCAGCAGCGGCCAGGAAGAACAGCGTCTGCGAGAGGCCCGCGGCGGCCGTCGTGGTGCCGCGGCGCTCGATGACGTCCGGCAGGGGGGACTCAGCATGGTGGCGTTGATCCGGTGGCCCAGCACCGCCAGCACCATCGCCGCCGGCATGCCGCGGCGCCCCGCCAGGTCGGAGTCGGCCCGGATCGCGTCCGGCCGGGCGCGGCTGACACGTCGGCCCCTTTGCCTTGGATGTCGGTTCTCTCCCGAGGCCCACCGATGTGGTCCGTCGGTACGACGGCAGTCCGACAGCGCCCACCAGAGCTTGTCTGACAAGATCCGCCGGTACAGATGGGAATCTGCGTGCATAGAACCTCAAGGCCCCTGGCTGTGAATTACGGTGGGCGGCAGGATGCGAGGTGCGCGACAGCCGAGGTGCACCGGGCGAAACAGGGGCCGGCCCGAGGTCTCCTGCCGTCGGTCTTCGTCGTCCGGAGCCCGCGACGGGAACATGGCGGGAACATGGGGCCGGGCACGCAGCCTGACAAGTGAGCCGAGGAGGGGTCGTGGCAGTCAGCGGACAGCAGCGAAGGCCGGTCGTCGTCCTGTACGAGCGGATCGCGGACGCCATCCACGACGGCACCTATCCGCCGGGATGCACGCTGCCGTCCGAGCCCAGGCTGGCCACCGAACTCGGGGTCAGCCGGCCCGCCCTGCGCGAGGCGCTGCTGCTCCTGCAGGAGGACGGGCTGCTGACGGTGCGGCGCGGGGTGGGCAGGACCGTGAACGACCGCCTGCCGCGCCGGGGCTTCGAGCACGTCCAGCCGCTGGAGGAACAGCTCTCGGCGGGCACGTCGCCCCTGCGGGTGCGGGCGCTGCTGCGGACCGTCGAGGAACCCACCGACTTCACCACCCAGCACCTGCTCGCCCCCGCGCGGGCCGAGTTGCGGTTCTGGGAGTCGCTGCTGTCGGGCGAGGACACCGCGGCGGCGCTCAGCCAGGAGTGGGCGGCCGCCGACGACGTCCTGGAACGGGCTCATCCGGCGTTCGCGCAGGCCCTGCGCGAGGCGGGGGACGACACCGGGACGTCCATGCTCGCGGTCCTGACCGGGGCGTCCCGGGGTGTGCCCCTGACCGCCCACTCGGGCATCACGGCGACGCTGCTCGGGCGCCGCCGCGGTGCCCAGCTGAACCGCCCCGCCGACACCCCCGCCGTGCTGGTCACCCAGGTCGTACGGTCTGCCGGCGTCCCGGTCCTGGCCGCCAAGCACATGCTTCCCACAGGTGCCCCGACCCTGCCCGTCCTCCAGTCGAACTGACGGCGACCGGCTGGGACGGGCGGACAATGCGCCCCGCTGCGTCACCCGACCGACGCCGGGCCCGGGCACGCGGGCTCCCGCCCGGCGACGGCGAGGCACCGGCCCGGAGCCGGCCGGGCCGCCGGGCCCTCCGCGCCCCTCTGCGGGGACCCCGGACGCGCCCGGTCGCGGGGTGGCGTACACTCCCGCTGCATGCACTTGTCTGACAACTCCGCCGCAGAGCCGGCCGCAGCCCCGGGCGCCGTCGCCGACTGGATCCGCCGCGCGCCGAAGGCCGTGCTCCACGACCATCTGGACGGCGGTCTGCGCCCCGCCACGATCATCGAGCTGGCGCGGGAGTGCGGCTACGGCGATCTGCCCACCGAGGACCCCGGCGCGCTCGCCGTCTGGTTCCGCGACGCCGCCGACTCCGGGTCGCTGGAGCGCTATCTGGAGACCTTCGCCCACACCTGCGCGGTGATGCAGACCCGCGACGCCCTCTTCCGGGTCGCGGCCGAGTGCGCCGAGGACCTGGCGGCGGACGGCGTCGTGTACGCCGAGGTGCGCTACGCACCCGAGCAGCACCAGGAGCGGGGTCTGAGTCTCGACGAGGTCGTGGACGCGGTCAACGAGGGCCTCCGTGAGGGCGAGCGGCGGGCGGGAGGACGGATCACCGTACGTGCCCTGCTCACGGGCATGCGGCACACACGGCGCTCGCTGGAGATAGCCGAGCTGACGGTCGCCCACCGGGACCGCGGTGTCGCCGGCTTCGACATAGCGGGCGGTGAGATCGGCAACCCGCCGGCGAACCACCTGCCCGCGTTCCAGCACCTGAAGCGGCACAACTGCCACTTCACCATCCACGCCGGCGAGGCCGTGGGAGCGGAGTCCATCCACGAGGCGGTCCAGGTCTGCGGTGCCGAGCGGATCGGCCACGGTGTGCGGATCACCGACGACATCCAGGTCCACGACGACGGCACGGCCACCCTCGGCCATCTCGCCGCCTATGTCCGCGACAACGGGATCGCGCTCGAGGTCTGCCCGACGTCCAATCTGCAGACCGGCGCGGCGAAGGACTACGCGACGCACCCGATCGACCTGCTGCGCCGCCTGGGCTTCCGGGTGACGCTCAACACCGACAACCGCCTGGTGTCCGGTACCACCATGAGCCGCGAGTTCCAGCACATGGCCGACGCGTTCGGCTACGGGCCCGAGGTCTTCGAGCAGTTCACGGTCGCGGCCGTCGAATCCGCGTTCCTGCCGCTCCCCGAGCGCCGCCGCGTCATCGACGAGGTGGTCCGGCCCGGTTACGCGGCACTCGGCTGACCGGGACGCATCGGCGGTGCGTCCTCGACGCGCCCGCCGGTGCTCCAAGGTCCGGCAGGTGTCTGCGCGTCCGTCACGGGGGGGGCCGCGCGGACACCGGTCCGGCCACACCCGTGGGGCGGTGCCTTCCGGGTCAGCTCAGCGCCGGGACCTCCAGCGTCAGCGTCCCCGCGTCGGCGTCCAGCACCGCCGGCAGCCCTAGGGGCACGGTGAGGTTGCCGGGGCCGTGCCCGAAGCCCAGCTCCTCGACGACCGGTACACCGAGGCCGGCCAGCCGGTCCAGGAGCAGCGCGCGGACCTCCTCGTAGGGTCCGCAGTCCTCCCAGGAGCCGAGGGCGACGCCCGCGACACCGTCCAGCCAGCCGGAGCGCAGCAACTGGGTGAGAATCCGGTCCAGGCGGTACGCCTCCTCACCGACGTCCTCGATCAGCAGCAGACCACCGCGGGCAGAGGGCCGTGCGTGCGGGGTGCCGAGATCGGCCGCGAGCAGGCTGACGCAGCCGCCGAGGGTGATGCCGCTCGCGCGCCCCGGGACGAGCGCGCCACCGGCCGTACCCGGGCCGAGAGTCATCACCGACTCGGGCTCGAACAGCGTGGCGCGCAGGGACTCCTGGGTGGCGGCGTCCTTGAGGAACGTCGCCGCGGCCGGCATCGGCCCGTGCAGGGTGGACAGCCCGGCCCGGACGGCGAAGGCCTCGTGGAGCGCGGTCACGTCGCTGTAGCCGACGAAGACCTTCGGCCCGGCCGCGCGTATCGCGGCCCAGTCGACGAGGTCCACCATGCGCTGTGCCCCGTAGCCGCCGCGCGCGCAGAGCACGGCGGAGACAGCCGGGTCGCACCACGCCCGTTCCAGGTCACGCGCCCGGTGCTCGTCCGCGCCCGCGAGATACCCGAAGGCCGGGTGCTCGTCGTGGACATGGGGCATGACGACCGGGTCCAGGTCCCAGCCGCGCAGGATGTCCAGGCCCGTTTCGAGGGTGTCGGCCGGGACGGGACCGCTCGTCGCGACGACGGCGACCCTGGCGCCGGGGGTGAGGCGCGGGGGGCGGGTCAGGGCGGTCAGGACCGCCGCGCCGGAGTGCTGGTGCATGCCGTTCATTTCTTCAGTTCGAGCTGGGGGACGTCGGTGCGCCGGATGCCGAAGGTCTGCGCGTACAGCGAGAGCTCGGCCTCCAGGGCGCGGATCATGGTCTCGGCGCGGCGGAAACCGTGACTCTCCCCCTCGAAGGCGATGTACGCGTGCGCTATGCCGCGCCCCGCCATCTGGGCCAGGAAACGCTCGCTCTGCACCGGTGGGCAGATCGGATCGTCCAGCCCCTGGAGCAGCAGGAACGGTACGGAGATCCGGTCGACGTGCTCGATCGGCGACCTCTCCCGGTAGCGGCCGGGTACCTCGGCGAGCGGGCCGACGAGTGACTCCAGGTACCGGGACTCGAAGTCATGGGTCTCGTCGGTGGCCCAGCCCATCAGATCCAGGATGGGATAGATGATCGTGCCGCACGCGTACACGTCCGTGCTGGTGAGCGATGCCGCGGTGGTCCAGCCTCCGGCGCTGCCGCCGCGGATGGCGAGCCGGTCGGGGTCGGCGGTGCCCTCAGAGGCGAGCGCCTCGGCGACCGCCGCGCAGTCCTCGACGTCCACGACGCCCCACTGCTCGCGCAGCCGGTTGCGGTACTCGCGGCCGTAGCCGGTGGAGCCCCCGTAGTTGACCTCGGCGACGCCGATCCCGCGCGAGGTGAAGTAGGCGATCTCGAGGTCGAGGACGAGGGGCGCATGGCCGGTCGGTCCGCCGTGCGCCCAGACGACGAACGGCGGCAGCTCGTCGTCGGGGGCGATCCGGTCCGGGTTGTGGGGCGGGTAGATGTGCGCGTGGATCTCCCGGTTGTCCGGACCGGTGAAGGTGCGGATATGGGGCTCGGGGTAGTACGCGGGGTCCACGGCGTCGACGTGTGCCGCTCCGATGACGCGGGTCCGGCCGGTACAGGTGTCGAGTTCGACGACCTCGTAGCCGGTGCGGGGGCTCGCTGCCACGCCGACGACCCTGGTGCCGTACGCCGCGAGGGTGGGGGCCCACTCCGTCCAGGGGCCCGCGGCGTCGACCAGTTCGCCGGTCTCCGGGTCGAGTATCCCGAGGGCCGTGGAGCCCTTGCCGTGGATGACCGCGACGAGTCCGCTGTCGAGCGGCTGGAACCACTGCAGGCCGATCTTCCACAGCGGGCCGCCGAACTCCTCGTTCCGGCCGCCGCATAGTCCGGTCGCGATCGGCTCGCCGCCGTCGAGGGCGTCCGGCGGGATACGGCGCAGCTCCCACCAGTTGCCCGGGTCGGAGACGAGGAGCAGCGAACCGTCCGGGGCCCAGTCGACCTGGGCGACCGACTCGTCGGGGCCGCCGGCGACGGAGCGCACCGCGGTGAACGGTCCCGTGCCGGAGACCTCGCCGACCATGGCCTCGGTACCGTCCCACGGCATGCGCGGATGGTCCCAGGCGATCCACGCGGCCCTGCGCCCGTCGGGGGACAGCCGGGGTCCGGTCACGAACCGGTGCCGGTCGTCGGTCAGTTCCCGGACGGCGGCGCGGTCCTCGGCCGCGGAGCCGTCCAGCGGCACGGCCGCGACGACGCGCCGGACATCGGTGGGGGCGTCGCCGGTGAACTCCTCCAGCACGCACCAGACCTCGCCGCGGTCGGGCAGCAGCACCGGGTCGACCCAGCGGAGGCCGCCGCCGACCCCGGAGAGCGGGGTGAGCGGCCGGGGCTCACCCTCGCCGTCCGGCTCGAACACGTACAGCCGCTGGTCGGGGTGGTGGGCGAAGACGACGAGCGGGCCGCCCTCGGGGCGGGCGGCGGCGGCCCACGGCCGGCCGCCGTACTCGATGACGCGGCTGCGCACGTTCCAGGGAGCGGGCAGGACGGACTCCTCGGCTCCGTCCGCTCTGCGGCGCATCAGCGCTCTGCGGCCGCCCTCGGTGGGACGCGGCGCGGTCCACCACACCTCGTCCCCGACGACGCCGGCGAATTCGGGACGGCCGTCGTGCGAGGCCGCGAGCGCGGCGTCGATCGGCGACGGCCAGGTGCCGTAGGCCCCCGTGGGTACCATGCCAACTCCCCCTATGCGGTCTTCAGGTAGTGGTCGAGGACGCGGACGCCGAAGTGCAGGGAGTCGACGGGGACCCGCTCGTCGACGCCGTGGAACATCGCCGCGTAGTCGTAGCCCTCGGGCAGCTTCAGCGGTGAGAAGCCGTACCCGGTGATGCCGAGGCGCGAGAACTGCTTGGCGTCGGTGCCGCCGGACATGCAGAACGGGACGACGTGCCCCTCCGGGTCGAAGCGCTCGACAGCCGCGCGCAGCTTCGCGAACGTCGGCGAGTCGACGGGCGCCTGCAGGGCGACCTCCCGGTGGTGGAACTCCCAGTCGACGTCGGGACCGGTGAGCCGGTCCAGGGTCTCGCGGAACTCCTCCTCGCCGCCGGGCACCATCCGCCCGTCGACGAAGGCACTGGCGTGGCCGGGGATCACATTGACCTTGTAGCCGGCGTCCAGCATCGTCGGGTTGCTGCTGTTGCGCACGACCGGTTCGACCAGCGCGGCGGCGGGACCGAGCTTGGTCATCAGGGCGTCCACGTCGAAGTCCGGGGCGTCGAGGTCGGCACTGATGCCCTGCAGCGCCGCCAGCTCCGTCAGGGCGGCACGCACCGTCGGGGTGAGCCGGACCGGCCACTCGTACGCACCGATCCTGCTGATCGCCGCGGCCAGGCGTGTGACGGCGTTGGAGCGGTTGACCTTGGAGCCGTGGCCCGCCCGGCCGTGGGCGGTGAGCTTCAGCCAGGCGGTGCCGCGCTCACCGGCTCCGACCGGGTACAGCGCCATTCCGGGGCCGGCGTGGAAGGTGAAGGCCCCGGATTCGCTGATGCCTTCGGTGCAGCCGTCGAAGAGGCCGGGGTGGCGGTCGGCGAGGAAGCCCGCGCCGTCGGCCGCGCTCGCCTCCTCGTCGGCCGTGTAGGCGATGACGATGTCCCGGCGCGGCCGGATGCCGGCGCGGTGCCAGGCCCGGACGACGGCCAGGATCATCGCGTCCATGTTCTTCATGTCGACCGCGCCGCGTCCCCAGACGACGCCGTCGCGGACCTCGCCGGAGAACGGGTGGACGGTCCAGTCGGCGGGCTCGGCCGGGACCACGTCGAGATGGCCGTGGACGAGGAGGGCGTCGGCGGAGGGGTCGGTGCCCTCGATCCTGGCGACCACGTTCGTGCGGCCGGGTGTGCGCTCCAGCATGACGGGGTCGAGGCCGGCCGCGGCGAGCCGCTCCGCCACGTACTCGGCGGCGGGGCGCTCACGGCAGTCGCCGTCACCACGGTTGGTGGTGTCGATGCGGATGAGTTCGGATGTGAAGGTCACCACCTCGTCGAGGGCGGTGTCGTCGACGGGTGCGGCCGTTGTCATGTCGTGGGACCTGTCCATGTGCGGGTTGTCGGATGGTGCGGTGGGCGTGGCGGTCGGGGTGGGGCGGTGCGTCACGTCAGCCATACTGCTCCTCCACCGCGGCGGAGACGATCGTCGTGACGGCCTTGAAGGTGCGAATGGCCTCATACATCGTCTCGCTGGTGTAGACGGTGCGTCGCTCGCCGCTGCGTGAGGTGCCCGGCACCACCGTGGCGGCTGCGGCGAGGTGCTCGGCGTCGAACTCCAGCTCCACGGTGAACGGTCCGCCCCGGACCGGTTCGTGGCGGACGGCGAGGGCCGTGGCCTCCTTGGCGGCGGCGCGGATGTCGGTGGACGTGCGCGCGGGTGTGCGGCACACGGCCGCGTACCGCGAGACATGGTCCTTGACCGCGACCTTGCGGGCCTCCGGCGCGTACCCCAGGGCGTCCTCACAGGTCAGGTCGTCGCCGGTGACGAGGATCACCGGGACGCCGTACTCGGCGACCACGTGCGCGTTGAGCAGACCCTCGCTCGCCCGGGTGCCGTTCAGCCAGACGCCCGTGATCGAGTTCGCCAGATAGGTGTGCGCGAGCACGCCCTCGGCGCCGGCGCCGGTGTGATAGCCGACGAAGGCGATGCCGTCCACTTCCCCGTGCTGCACGCCCTCCACCATGGACAGCGATTTGTGCCGACCTGTCAGCATTTCGACGCGGTCGTCCAGTCGCTCCAGCAGAAGATTGCGCATGCTCCAGTGCGCTTCGTTGATGAGCACCTCATCGGCACCGCCGTCGAAGAAGCCGAGCGCCGCCGCGTTCACGTCCGAGGTGAAGAGGGACCGGCAGCGCTCCCACTGGGGCGTCCCGGGCAGCACGTCGGCCGGCCACGTGACACCGGTGGCGCCCTCCATGTCGGCACTGATCAGGATCTTCATGCCAGGAACCGTACGCGCCGTCCGCCGCCCCGACCAGCCCTGTGGATAACTCCCGGTGGTTCAGACCGGTGACATCACCCCATCCGGCCCGCGACCTGCCGCTTCGTCGTCAGCCCCATCGGCGCGGGGTCACTTCGGCGGACGTTTCCCCGGCTTGCTCACCCGTCGCCACCGGGGGTGGAGGACCGGCATCCGGGGACGCCCCGGCCCGGCGCGTCCGGTACCCGGTCGTGGCGTCTGAACTCGACGACGGGGCAGCCCAGTTCCCGTACCTGGTCCACGATCCCGCCGGGATCCCGGACACCCGGGCCGGGCAGTGTACCGGCGAGCCGGCGGACCAGGTCGCCGGAGTCGGGGAGCTCGGTGTGCAGAGCGAACCCGGGCGCGATGCGTTCCCCGCCGCCTGCGGCGCCCGTGCCGGACGCGTGGCCGGAGCCGAAGCGTCCGGCGTCCGCGGCCAGGACGAGCAACCGCTCCGGCCCCGGGCCCACGAGCGGATACGCCCACCACAGGACGTCGACCCTCTCCTCCGGCGGCCGCCCTCCGCCGACACCGAGCCGGGCACGCCCCGCCGCCGGGTAGAAGACGAGGGTCCCGGGCGGGGAGTCAGGCGCGGGGCCGGGACCGCCGCGGCGCGGCGACGAGGAGGGCGGGGCGGCCGCCAGGGCGCCCGAGACGGGCAGCAGTTCCACCGCGGGCCGGCCGACGGCCGTCTCCGTGTCGTGTCCGAACAGCGCCCGCGCACCCGCGGACCAGTGCGAGACACGGCCGTGGCCGTCGGCGACGACCACGGCCAGGCCGGTCGCTCCGACCGCCGCCGACCGCCGGCGCGGGGCCGGCGGAACGCCACCGTCCATGGCTGACAGGCTCCTTCCCCGGCACGGGGTCCGTGGCAAGTGACTCCACAGTAGGCCTCTGCGAGCGCGGCCCGCCGGTCATCGCGCGAATCGGCCGAGCCCCCGCGTGCGACGAGGCGGAAGGCCCCACTCCGCGCCCCGGGAGACCTCTCCGTACCCCCGTCCGCCGCGGCTCCGGGCCCCGGCCGGGGCCCGGAGGGACCACCGGCCTCCGGCTTCAGGAGTAGGGGTCCTCGTGCCCCAGCTGGAGTTCGCGCTCCGTGCGCCCTCCGGCCGCGACCTGCAGCACCGTCGCCACGGGCGGATAGCCCGCCGTGATGACCGTGTACTCGCCGGACGACAGATCCACGAAGCGGAAGGCGCCCTCGGGGCCCGTGGTGAGGGTGTCGACGACGTTCCCGGCAGCGTCGAGCAGGGTCACCCGCGCGTCCTCGACGGGCCGCCCGCCACCCGCGCGGACCGTGCCGCGCAGGACCGCGCCACCGGCGAGTTCGATGTCCTGGCGGGTCTCGCGGGACGCCTGCACGCTGACGGGCAGAGCCGCGGGGCGGAAGGCCGGTGCGCTCGCCGCGAGGGTGTACTCCCCCGCCACCAGTTCGCCGATCACATAGCCGCCCTCGCGGCCGCTGCGGGTGGACGCGACGACTTCGCCGCGCACGTCGGTCAGCGTCACCGCGGCGTCGCGCACGGGGCTGCCGTCGGCGGTGACCACGTTGCCGGCGAGCCGGCCGGCCCCGCCGAGGACGACGTCAAGGTCGACCGGCCGCTCGCCGACGGTGACGGAAACGGCCTGCGGCTGGTGCCCGCCGGCGGCGGCGATGAGGACGTACGAGCCGGGGCCGGGGACGCTGAGTGCGTACCGTCCGTCCTCGCCGCTCGCCCCACGTCCGATCTGCCGTCCGCGGACGTCGATGAGGGTGAGCGCGGCGCGGGGCACCGTGCTGCCGTCGTGGTGCTGGACCGTCCCGCAGACGGGCACCCCCGCGCTGGGGGCCGGCGCCGGGGCGGGGGCGGCGGGCGCCGTACGGGCGTGCGGTACGGACGTGGGCTCGGCGGCGGTGGGGGCGTTGTGGGTCACCAGCGGTTTCTCCTTGAGGAAGAAGGCGAGGATCAGGCCGAGGACGAGCACCGGCACGAGGTAGAGGAAGATCCGCGGCATCGCGTCGGCGTACGCCTGGATGTAGCCGTCGCGCAGGGCGGGCGGCATCGCGTGCACGAGCTGCGGGGTGATGGCCTCGGCCTCGGGCATGCCCTCGGGGGTCGCGGGGATGCGGCCGGCCAGGGCGTCGGTGAGCCGGTCGGCGAAGAGGGTGCCGAAGACGGCCGCGCCGACGCTGCCGCCGATCTGGCGGAAGTAGTTGTTGGCGCTGGTGGCGGTGCCGAGGTCGGCCGGCGGTACGGAGTTCTGCACCGCCAGGATCAGCACCGGCAGCACCATGCCGACGCCGATGCCGAGGACCGCCTGCCAGACCGAGTAGGTCAACCGGGAGGTGTCGGTCTCCAGACCCGACAGCAGCCACATGCCGACGGCCGAGAGGGCCGTACCGGCCACGGGATGGAACTTGTAGCGGCCGGTGCGGCTGATGAGGTGTCCGGAGACGATCGACGCGACGACGATGCCGCCCATCATGGGGAGCATCAGCAGCCCGGACTCGGTGGCGCTGGCGCCGTCGACCATCTGCAGGAAGGTGGGCAGGTAACTGGCCGCGCCGAAGAGGGCGACGCCCACCACGGCCCCCACGAGACCGGTGACGTTGAAGACCGAGTCGCGGAACAGCCGCAGGGGGATGACGGGTTCGGGCGCGTAGTGCTCGACGACGAGGAACAGCAGGGCCGTTCCGGCGGCGCCCGCTGCGAGAGCGAGGATGACGCGCGAGTCCCACGCGTACTCGGTGCCGCCCCAGCTGGTCAGCAGGACCAGGCAGGTGGACGCGGCGGCCAGGAGCAGGGAGCCGAGCACGTCGAAGCGCGCCCTCGCGGGCGGCTTGGGGAGTTTCAGTACGACGGCCACCACGGCGAGGGTGACGAGGCCGAACGGGACGTTGAAGTAGAAGCACCAGCGCCAGGACACGTGGTCGGTGAAGAAGCCGCCGAGGAGCGGGCCGGCGACGGAGGCGAGGCCGAAGGCGGCGCCGATGAGGCCCATGAACCGGCCGCGCTCCCTGGCCGGGACGATGTCGGCGATGATCGCCTGGACGCCGATCATGAGTCCGCCGGCGCCGATGCCCTGGACGGCGCGGAAGGCGATGAGCTCGTCCATCGTCCGGGACCAGCCCGCGAGGGCCGAACCGACGACGAACACGACGATGGCGAACTGGAAGACGCCCTTGCGGCCGTAGAGGTCGCCGAGCTTTCCGTAGACCGGCAGCCCGATGGTGGCGGTGAGCAGATACGCGGTGATCGCCCAGGACATCCGGTCCAGGCCCTGGAGCTCGCCAACGATCTTCGGCAGCGCGGTGGCGACGATCATCTGCTCCAGGGCGGCGAGCAGCAACGCGAGCATCAGAGCGAAGAACACGAGCCGGACCCGCCGGGGGCTGAGCGCGGTGGCGTCGCCTGCTCCGTCCGCAGGGGGTGCGGGGGGCCCGGGGGGACCGGTCGCCTCGGCGGTCTGCCCGTCCTTCACCAGAGTGGTCCCGCCCACGTACTGCTCCCCTCGTCGCGGCTGCGCGGCGCCATTCTTCGCATTACACGCCAAGACGGATCAAGCGGGACGCTTGCCGTGAATGAGGGGGCGCGGCGCGGGCGGACGGGGGTACGGGGGCGCACAACAGTCGCTCATCAGGGGCTTTTCGACGCTCCGAGTGCGCCGGCGCCCCCGAGGGGCCACGGGGAAAACCACTCGAATCGGTGACCCTTGCGGGGCGGCAGCGGAAGGGAGTTCACCTCCGGACAGGGCGAAGCCCCTCCGGAATCGGGCGTTTCGAAGGGAGCCCTTGCGGCGTGCGTCGCCCGGAGCGCGTCACCCCCGAGCGAGTCCGCCCTTCGAGCGGACGGGCGCCCGCGGGCACCGCCACTCGAAGGACCGCAGCGCGGAGCGCCGCCCCGGCGAGGGATCTACGCTCGCAGAGATCAACACCCGAACGAATCCGGGCTCGGAGCGATCGACGCCCGAAAGGATCCGGGCTCGAGCGATCCGGGCGGGAAAGCGTGAGCGCGCGAATGGATCAGCGCCCACGCAGGACGGCGTTCGAGGAGGTCACTTCTCCACTTCGGTCGCGAGGTTCGCGAGCACCTCGTCGTAGATCCGCGCGAGCCCCTTGGGGGCGAAGGTGCGCTCGAAGAATCCGCCGATGCCGCCCGCACCGTTCCAGACGGTGGTGACGACGACCCGGGAGCGGCCCTCGCCGGCGGGCGTCACGGTCCAGGTGGTGACCATCGACGAGTTGCGGTCCTTCTCGACGAGCTGCCCGTCGGTCGGCTCGGCGACCTCGAGGAGGCAGTCACGGACGCGCTTGCTGGTGGCCTGCAGCTTCCAGTGGACGAGCGTCCCCTCCCCGTCGCCGCCCTCACGCACCTGGTACTCGCTGAAGTGCCCGGGCAGGAGCTTCGCGCGGGTGTCCTTGTAGTCGGCCAGCGCATCGAACACGGTCTCCGCGTCCCCCGCGACGATCCGCTCCGTCGTGGCCTCGACCTGCGCCATCGCTTCTCCTTCAGCACTCGGTTCCTGCGGTGCCCCAAGCCAACCACCTCCCCCGTGGCCGCCCAAAATCGGGGTTGCGGCGATCAAGGGAACAAGTGTTCTATTCTGTGGTCAGTGCTACCGAGGAGGCGCCGATGCGCTGGGACAATCTCGCCGAGAACCGCAGGAACGCCACGGACCCCGACACCGCACCCCTGCCCGGGGACGCCGCGCTCTTCGGTACGGACGCCGTGACCACACGGACGTTCGACACACCGGAGTTCCGGGGGATGACCTTCCACGAGGTCCGGGCCCGCTCGGTCCTGAACCGGGTGCCCGGGGCCTCGCGCATGCCGTTCGACTGGACGGTGAACCCCTACCGCGGCTGCACCCACGCCTGCGTGTACTGCTTCGCCCGCAAGACCCACAGCTATCTGGACCTCGACACCGGCCACGGATTCGACAGCCAGATCGTCGTCAAGATCAACGCCCCGGAGGTGCTGCGCCGGCAGCTGGCCTCCCCGCGCTGGCAGGGCGCACACGTCGCCATGGGGACGAACGTCGACTGCTACCAGCGCGCGGAGGGGCGCTACCGGCTTATGCCCGGCATCATCGGCGCGCTGCGCGACCACGCCAACCCCTTCTCGATCCTCACCAAGGGGACGCTGATCCTGCGCGACCTGGAGCTGCTGCGGCAGGCAGCCGACGTGACAGATGTCGGCATCTCCGTGTCGGTCGGCTTCACCGACCGCGAGCTGTGGCGGTCGGTCGAGCCGGGCACGCCGGCGCCGGAGCGGCGCCTCGACGTGGTCCGGACGCTCGCGGACCACGGCATCGGCTGCGCGGTGCTGATGGCGCCGGTCATCCCCTTCCTGAGCGACCACCCGGACCGGCTGCGCGCGACCGTACGGGCGATCGCCTCGGCCGGGGCGACGTCCGTGACGCCGCTGGTGCTGCATCTGCGGCCCGGGGCGCGCGAGTGGTTCACGGCCTGGCTGGCACGGGAGCATCCGCATCTGGTGCGCCGGTACGAGCGGCTCTACGCGGAGGGCGCCTACGCACCCAAGTGGTACCAGCGGCGCATCACCCGTCATGTGCACGAGCTGGCCACGGAGTTCGGTATCGGTCCGGCGCGGCGGGGTGCGCCCAGGCGCGTCCCGGTCCCTGCCGAACCCACCCTCGCCGAGCCCGCGGCCACCCAGCTCACCCTCCTCTGACCGCCGTTCGGCGGCGCCCCGCGCCTCGCGCCCGCCGGGACGACCCGGAGACGAAGGAACATCACCAAACGGGTCGATTACCCGGAGAACACGTCCACTCCCGTTGGTATCGGGGAAACCTGCCCCGGGGCTCTGCCGCCCGGGCGCGCCCCGCCATCCCGGGAGGACACGTGAACAGACGGGCAGGAGTGCTGGTCGCCATGGGGGCGACGGTGGCCGGACTGGTGACCGGCGCGCCGTCCGCCGCGACCGCGGGCGCCGTGGCCCCGCGTGCGGCGGCGCTGACGTGGGCGAGCTGCGCCACCGAGGAGCACCCGAGGCTCGAATGCGCCTCGCTCCGGGTGCCGCTGGACCACGCCGAGCCGCAGGGCACGAAGATCACGCTGGCGCTCTCACGGATCCGGCACACGGCGAAGACCTTCCAGGGGCCCCTGCTGGTCAACCCCGGCGGGCCGGGCGCGTCCGGGCTGAAGACCGCCGGTTTCGTGGCCGCCTCGTTGCCCGCCGGGCTGGCGGCCCAGTACGACGTGATCGGCTTCGACCCCCGGGGCGTGGGCAGGTCGCGGCCGGCGCTCGACTGCCGTCCGGGGCACTTCGCCCCGGTGCGCCCCGACTCGCTGCCGCTCGACCGCAGGACCGAGCTGGCGAACCTCTCCAGGGCCCGATCCTTCGCCCTGGGCTGCGCGACCCGGCACACCGAGCTGCTGCCCCATATGAACACGGTCAGCATGGCGAAGGACCTGGACCTCGTCCGGCAGGCCCTGGGAGCCGCCAGGATCAACTACCTCGGGTACTCCTACGGCACCTACCTCGGAGCCGTGTACGCGAAGTACTTCCCCGGGCGCGTGCGGCGCGCGGTGCTCGACTCGGTCGTGGATCCGGACCGGGTCTGGTACCGGGCCAACCTGGCCCAGAACCTGGGCTTCGACGCACGCCACAAGGCGTTCACCGCCTGGGTGGCGAAGCACCACACGACGTACCGGCTGGGCAGCGACCCGGCGCAGGTGGAGGCGGCGTGGTACGGGATGCGCGCGGCACTCGCCAAGGCGCCCGTGGGAGGCGTGATCGGCCCGTCCGAACTCGAGGACACCTTCCTGCCGGGCGGCTACGACAACGGCTTCTGGCCGTACCTCGCCGACGCGTTCTCGGCGTTCGCCCGGGGCAGGGACACGAGGCCGCTGCTGGAGGTGTACCGGACCTTCGCCGCGGTGGACAAGGAGGGCGAGAACGCCTACTCCGTGTACGCGGCGGTGCAGTGCAGGGACGCCGCCTGGCCCCGTGACTGGCGCACCTGGCGCCTGGACAACGCCGCCGCCCACGCCAAGGCCCCGTTCTCCACGTGGAACAACGCCTGGTACAACGCTCCGTGCCTGTTCTGGCCCCTCCCGCCGCTCGGCCGGACGGACGTCACCAACGACAAGGTGCCGCCGGTGCTGATCCTCCAGGCCACCGAGGACGCGGCGACGCCGTACGAGGGCGCCGTCACCGTCCACCGCACGTTGCGGGGCTCCCGGCTCGTCGTGGAGCGCGGCGGCGGCAACCACGCCACCTCGCTGAGCGGGAACGCCTGCATGGACCGCCATGTGACGGACTATCTGGCCATCGGGAAGCTCCCTCCCGCGGCCGCCACGGGCGAGGCGGACGCGTTCTGCGCGCCGGGCAAGGAGCCGAAGCCGCTGAAGCCGGGCGTGCGGACGGATGTGCCGGAGACGGAGAGGACCGGTGCCGCACTGCACCGGATCCTCGGTCACCGCACCTGAGGTGACGCCGCGCCGCCCGGTTCTCCCCCGGGCGGTGCCGGGCCCGACGGTCCGGCACCGCGGGAGAACCGGGCGGCGCGCTGTCGGTGGGGTGCGCGAGGATGAGGCCCATGAGCACGCACCGCGCATCGCCGAGTCCCTCCGACGACGGGGGCGCCCTGGGCGCGGGGGGCCGCGCGCGGGTCCTCGTGCGGTCGATGACGGCCGCGGACTGCGAGGCGGTCGCCGCCGTACGGGTCGGCGGCTGGCGGCACGCCTACGCCGGGCTGATGCCGCAGTCGTACCTCGACGCCATGGACGAGACGGCGGACGCCGAGCGGCAGCGGGCCCACCTGGCCTCCGCCGGGGGCGCCGGCGTGGCGCACCTGGTCGCGGAGTGCGCCGGTGAGGTGGCCGGCTGGGGGTGCTACGGCCCGTACCGCGACGGGGGTTCGACGACGGCGGACGGCGAGGTGTACGCGCTCTACGTACGGCCCGAGCGGATCGGTACGGGCGTGGGGCGGGCACTGATGGACGCGCTGCTCGCCCGGGCGGAGTCGGACGGCCGGGCCTCGCTGCTGCTGTGGGTGCTGAGGGAGAACGGGCGGGCACGCCGCTTCTACGAGAAGGCGGGATTCGCGCCGGACGGAGCGGAGGAGCCGTTCGAGGTGGACGGCGTGGCGGTGCCCGAAGTGCGCTACCGCAGACGGCTGAGCGCGGCGGAGGCGGCGGCGGACAGCCGGGGGTGAGACAGGGCCGACTCCAGGACCGGCCGGGCGCGCTCGTCGGCGAGTGCGCCGAGCCCTTCCACACAGGCGAGGGCGACGCGCCAGTGCGGGTCGCCCGGGCCGAGTCTCCGGCCGAGTGCGGTGATGAGCGCCGGGGCGGACTCGGGGGCGCGCAGGGTGGTGAGGAGCCGCACGGGGATGAGGGCGTAGGCGACGCGCAGTTCGTTGGTGGCGAGGGCGGCCGCGGCCGCCCCGGTACGGGGGTCGCCGAGCCTGCTCAGGGCGTACGAGGCGGAGAGGCAGCGCTCGGGGTCGCGGTGGTTGAGCAGGAGCACAAGGGGTTCGAAGGAGCGACGGTCACCTGCGCAGCCGAGCCTGAAGGCGGCGATCTCCCGTGCCCACAGGGGCAACTGGGTCTGGGTGAGCGCGGCGGCCAGGGCGTCGGGATCCGCGACGGCGGTGAGCCGCCGGTGGAGTTCCTCGTCCGCCGGCCCGGTCAGCTCGCGGCGTGTCCGGCGTGCCAGATCCTCGAGATCCGCGTCCATGCGAGCAGCCTAGGGTGCGCGTCCGGGGCGGGTGGGGCTCTTCACGGATCGCCACCGCCGGGACGGACGCGGCGGCCGTCGCCGGCCGGTAGGAGCCCTCTTCCTTCCCCCTTGCGCGATTCGTCCGGTGGCGGCGCAGATCACATCCACGCAGGGCTGGCGCGCTCGTTACCCGCCAGTTAATCTCAAGTGAGCGGGCAACACCCGCTCTGCTCTCGGCGGCCTGGTGACGCAGCCGTTCGGGGGTGACTCCCGGGCCGCACGGCCGGGGAGAGCCGGTCGGTTCGGCAGTTTCAGTACGACGTGACTCCGGGACAGGGTCCGTCGCCATCTTCATCGCGACACGCACTCTGCGCGTGCCGCGCGCCCCGCCGGTCCGCGGACGCGGACGGCCCACGGCGCCCTGCGGCACGTACGCCTCCCTCAGTCGTCACTCACTCCTGGAGTCCCGTGATGGACACCCCTCTCTCCACCATTGCCGTCGTCGGTCTCGGCACCATGGGCACCGGTATCGCCGAGGTGCTCGCCCGGGCCGGGCGTGAGGTCATCGGCATCGACGTCAGCGAGACCGCCGCACGCCACGCCGCCACCGCCCTCGAAGCGTCCACCGCGCGCGCCGTGCAGCGCGAGCGCCTCACCGAGGAGGAGCGGCGGAACGTCCTGGCCCGCTTCCGTACCTTCTCCGACCTCCAGGCAGCGGCCGAGGCCGACCTCGTGATCGAGGTCGTGCCCGAGTCGTACGAGCTGAAGCAGCAGGTCTTCCGGGAGCTCGACGGCATCGTCCGGCCCGGGGCGATCCTGGCCACCGGCACCAACGCGCTGTCCGTGACCCGGCTCGCGGCGGACTCGGCGCACCCGGAGCGGGTCCTCGGCCTGCACTTCTTCAACCCGGCCCCGGCGATGAAGCTCGTCGAGGTGGTCTCCTCCGTGCTGACCGCCCCGCAGGCCGTGGAGGCCGTCACCGCGCTCGCCCGCGACCTCGGCAAGGAGCCCGTGGCCGTCGGCGACCGGCCCGGTTTCGTCGCGGACGGGCTCCTCTTCGGCTACCTCAACCAGGCCGCCGCCATGTACGAGGCGAAGTACGCCTCGCGCGAGGACATCGACGCCGCGATGAAGCTGGGCTGCGGTCTGCCGATGGGCCCGCTGGCGCTGCTCGACCTGATCGGCATCGACACGGCCCGCACCGTCCTGGAGGCGATGTACGCCGAGTCCCACGACCGGCTGCACGCTCCCGCCCCGATCCTGAAGCAGCTCAGCGAGGCCGGGCTGACCGGCCGCAAGGCGGGCCGCGGCTTCTACACCTACGAGGCACCGGACAGCGGCACGGTCGTGCGGGACGCGCTGACGCCGCTGGAGGCCGCCCAGTCGGCCGGCGGGCGCCCGGTGAGCTCGGTCGGCGTGGCCGGGTCGGGCACGATGGCGAGCGGTATCGCGGAGGTGTTCGCGAAGGCCGGGTACGACGTGGTCCTCGCCGCCCGCGGTCAGGAGAAGGCCGAGACCGCCAAGTCCCGTATCGCCAAGTCGCTGTCGCGCTCCGTCGACAAGGGCCGGATGACCGCCGAGGCCCGGGACGAGACGCTGGCGCGGATCACTCCGGCGGGCTCGCTCGACGCGTTCGCCGAGGTCGATCTGGCGCTGGAGGCCGTCGCGGAGGACCTGGAGGTCAAGCAGCAGCTGTTCGCGACGCTCGACAAGGTCTGCAAGCCCGGCGCCGTCCTCGCCACCACCACGTCCTCGCTGCCCGTCGTCGCCTGCGCCCGCGCCACTTCGCGACCCCAGGACGTCATCGGGATGCACTTCTTCAACCCGGCCCCGGCGATGAAGCTCGTCGAGGTGGTCCGTACGGTTCTGACCTCGGACGACGTCCACGCCACGGTCCGCGGGGTGACGGCGAACATCAGGAAGCACGCGGTCGACTGCGGTGACCGCGCGGGCTTCATCGTGAACGCGCTGCTGTTCCCGTACCTGAACAACGCGATCAAGATGGTGGAGGAGCACTACGCCACCCTCGACGACATCGACGCGGCGATGAAGCTCGGCGGTGGATATCCGATGGGGCCGTTCGAACTGCTGGACGTGGTCGGTCTCGATGTCTCCCTCGCCATCGAGAAGGTGCTGCACCGGGAGTTCCGTGACCCGGGGCTGGCCCCGGCGCCGCTGCTCGAGCACCTCGTCGCCGCGGGCTGCCTCGGCCGCAAGACGGGCCGCGGCTTCCGCGAATATGCCCGGCGCTGATTCGGGCCGCGCGAACGGAGCCGGCGGCCGACGGCGGGGAGCGTGGGTCAGGGAGCGGGTCGAGGGCCGAGCCCGGCAGGACGGGGGAGAAGAGCGCTCGGGGCCCCTCCCAGGCCCGACCGGCCAGGGGGGAGGCACTGCGCGCGCCGACGGGAACGCGGCCGGGCGACAGCCGTCGGCCCCTGACACCGCGGACCCCGGCGTCGGCCGCCGGGCCTGGGGCGGGCTGCTGGACGGAGCGGGCGGCCCGCCCCTGGAGGCGCAGTCCCCTGCGCAGATGCAGTACGTTCAGGGCATGTCCCAGCCCGCTGACGCCCACCGACGCACCGCCCGGACCTCCTCCGCGCCCGCCACGTCCGACGCCCCCGAGAGCGCCGCGGGCAGCCGCGCCGCCGCCCAGCGGCTCAAGATGCGCCGGGAGCTGGCGGCGGCGGCGATGGAGCTGTTCGCGACGAAGGGGTACGAGGCGACGACCGTCGACGAGATCGCCGCGGCGGCAGGGGTCGCCCGGCGCACCTTCTTCCGGCACTTCCGCTCCAAGGAAGAGGCGATCTTCCCCGACCACGACGACACGCTCGTGCGGGCAGAGGCCGTGCTGAACGCCGCTCCGGCCCACGAGCACCCGCTCGACACCGTGTGCCGGGGCATCAAGGAAGTCATGAAGATGTACGCGGCGTCGCCCGCGGTGTCCGTCGAGCGGTACCGCCTGACCCGTGAGGTGCCGACGCTGCGGGAGCGGGAGATCGCCTCGGTGGCCCGTTACGAGCGGCTCTTCACGCGCTATCTGCTGGGCCACTTCGACGAGCGCGACCACCACGACGGCAACGACGATCCGCTGCTCGCCGAGGTCGCCGCGTCCGCCGTGGTCACCGCTCACAACCATGTGCTGAGGCGCTGGCTGCGGGCCGGCGGCCAGGGCGACGTGGAGGCCCAGCTCGACCACGCCTTCGCCATCGTGCGCGACACGTTCGGCTCCGGCATCGGCGCGGGGCGCGCCGGGGCGGAACGCGCACCCGCCCCCGCCGCCGCACAGGTGCGGACGGGCGACGAGGTCCTGGTCGCGGTGGCCCGCACGGACGCTCCGCTGCCCGAGGTGATGCGCACGATCGAGGAAGCGCTGCGCCGCCGCTGACGTCGTCGGCCGCCGGCGGTCCGGTGGCCGGGGCGGACGGCACCGGCCGGGCCTGCGCGCCCCCGGACCTGCCCCCGGGAATGCCCTGAGCCGCGGCTCCCACGCGGGACCCGCCTCCGACGAGCCGTGTGCGGCAGCCGCTTCGGCCCCCCGCACACGGCTTTCCCCTGCTGCCACCGACGCGGCGCCCGGCCGCCCCGCCGCGGGCGGCGCGGGCTCCCCCACGACGCCCGCTCCCGGACTGCGGACCGGAACGGCGCCCCCGTACGGCCCTCCGCCGCCCCGTCCGGTACGGCGCCCCCCGTGCGGACCCCGCGGGGCTCTCGCTGGGGCGCACCGCGCAGGCGCCCGCGGCCGGAGGACCCGGGCGCGGGCGCCTGCGCCGCCTGTCTGGGGCCCGTGTCACGCGCGCCGGCCGGAGACACACCGGGATCGCGGCGCGCGCCTGCCGGAGGCACACCGGGGGCCCGCGTCACGCGACCGGACGGGCACACCGGGATCGCGGTGCGCGCCCGCCGGCCGCTCCCGCACGAACTCGGCCACGAGCGCCACGAGTTGCACGGTTCGGCACGCCGCCCGCCGTGCCCCGTACGCGGACCGGGGAGACATCGCCCCGGGCTTCGGCGGGCGCGCCCGGCCCGTGCGGCCGAAGCGGCCCCGCCGGGCCCTTGCGCCGGTGACCGAAGCGGCCGGCCGGAGCCGAAGGCGGCACCCGGGCACCACGGGCCGCGTTCATGACATAGCCCACACCGCTGTGACCCGCTGTGCACGGGCAGGCACGCCACGCGAGGCCAGGCTCGCCACCGACCGCCGTTTCCGCAGGTCAGCGTCGAATTCGATCGATCATCGCTCATGTGTGACGCCGAGATTGCAGGTGAGTGAAATTGTTGGCACGCAGTGTCTTGCGGGCTGGCACGGCGTGCCATACGTTGAAGTGGTCCGGGCGGCCGGCGTGCAGAGAACTCTCGTACGCCGGCTGTCCCCGCAAGCCACCCGGCTCGCGCGCCCGGACGCCTGCGTCACAGGCAACCTCCCGCGCACACCAGCGCTGCCGGCACCACCCGCCGAACCGACGGCACACCTCCACAGAAGCAGCACTCCCCGACGTTCCCCTCAGCGCTCTCGTCCGCGAGACGCCTCCCCCGGCCCCGGGCCGGGGAGATCCCATTCGCCGGAGGCACCCGTGAAGGAAATCCTGGACGCGATCCAGTCGCCGGACACCACGTCCGCCGACTTCGCCGCACTGCCGCTCCCCGAGTCGTACCGAGCGGTGACCGTGCACAAGGACGAGACCGACATGTTCGAGGGACTCACCACGCGCGAGAAGGACCCGCGCAAGTCCCTGCACCTCGACGAGGTCCCGCTGCCCGAGCTCGGGCCGGGTGAGGCCCTGGTGGCCGTGATGGCCAGCTCGGTGAACTACAACTCCGTGTGGACCTCGATCTTCGAGCCGCTGTCCACGTTCGGCTTCCTGGAGCGCTACGGCCGGCTCTCCGAGCTCACCAAGCGCCACGACCTGCCGTACCACATCATCGGCTCCGACCTCGCGGGCGTCGTGCTGCGCACCGGCCCGGGCGTCAACGCCTGGACCCCCGGCGACGAGGTCGTCGCGCACTGCCTCTCCGTCGAGCTGGAGTCCTCGGACGGCCACAACGACACGATGCTCGACCCCGAGCAGCGCATCTGGGGCTTCGAGACCAACTTCGGCGGCCTCGCCGAGATCGCGCTGGTGAAGTCCAACCAGCTGATGCCGAAGCCCAAGCACCTCAGCTGGGAGGAGGCCGCCGCCCCCGGCCTGGTCAACTCCACCGCCTACCGCCAGCTCGTCTCGCGGAACGGCGCGGCGATGAAGCAGGGCGACAACGTCCTGATCTGGGGCGCCAGCGGCGGTCTCGGCTCCTACGCCACCCAGTTCGCGCTGGCCGGCGGCGCCAACCCCATCTGTGTCGTCTCCAGCGAGCAGAAGGCGGACATCTGCCGCTCCATGGGCGCCGAGGCGATCATCGACCGCAGCGCCGAGGGCTACAAGTTCTGGAAGGACGAGCGGACCCAGGACCCGAAGGAGTGGAAGCGCTTCGGCAAGCGCATCCGCGAGTTCACCGGCGGGGAGGACATCGACATCGTCTTCGAGCACCCGGGACGCGAGACCTTCGGCGCGAGCGTCTACGTCACCCGCAAGGGCGGCACCATCACCACCTGCGCCTCGACCTCGGGCTACATGCACGAGTACGACAACCGCTACCTGTGGATGTCGCTGAAGCGCATCATCGGCTCCCACTTCGCCAACTACCGCGAGGCCTGGGAGGCCAACCGCCTCATCGCCAAGGGCAAGATCCACCCCACCCTGTCGAAGACGTACGCGCTGGAGGACACGGGCCAGGCCGCCCACGACGTCCACCGCAACGTGCACCAGGGCAAGGTCGGCGTCCTCTGCCTGGCGCCCGAGGAGGGCCTGGGCGTGCGCGACGAGGAGATGCGCGCCAAGCACCTCGACGCCATCAACCGCTTCCGGAACATCTGAGTCAGAGGTCCACCAGATGACAGAGCGTCAGAAGGACCGGCCGTGGCTCATGCGCACGTACGCCGGTCACTCCACGGCCGAGGCGTCCAACGAGCTGTACCGGCGCAACCTCGCCAAGGGCCAGACCGGCCTCTCGGTCGCGTTCGACCTGCCGACGCAGACCGGCTACGACCCCGACCACGTCCTCGCCCGCGGCGAGGTCGGCCGGGTCGGGGTACCGGTCTCGCACCTCGGTGACATGCGGCGGCTGTTCCAGGACATCCCCCTGGAGCAGATGAACACCTCGATGACCATCAACGCCACCGCCATGTGGCTGCTGGCGCTCTACCAGGTGGTCGCGGAGGAGCAGGGCGCCGACATCACCAGGCTCCAGGGGACGACGCAGAACGACATCGTCAAGGAGTACCTGTCGCGCGGGACGCACGTCTTCCCGCCGGGGCCCTCCCTGCGCCTGACCACCGACATGATCACCTACACGGTGGCGAACATCCCCAAGTGGAACCCGATCAACATCTGCAGCTACCACCTGCAGGAGGCCGGGGCCACCCCCGTCCAGGAGATCGCCTACGCGATGTCCACGGCGATCGCCGTCCTGGACGCGGTGCGCGACTCCGGCCAGGTGCCGCGGGAGAAGTTCGGCGACGTCGTCGCCCGGATCTCCTTCTTCGTGAACGCGGGCGTCCGCTTCATCGAGGAGATGTGCAAGATGCGCGCCTTCGGCCGCATCTGGGAGAAGATCACGAGCGAGCGCTACGGCATCGAGAACCCCAAGCAGCGGCGCTTCCGCTACGGGGTCCAGGTCAACTCGCTCGGCCTGACCGAGGCGCAGCCGGAGAACAACGTCCAGCGCATCGTCCTCGAGATGCTGGCCGTGACGCTCTCCAAGGACGCCCGCGCCCGCGCCGTCCAGCTCCCGGCGTGGAACGAGGCCCTCGGCCTGCCCCGCCCCTGGGACCAGCAGTGGTCGCTGCGCATCCAGCAGGTCCTCGCCCACGAGAGCGACCTGCTGGAGTACGAGGACATCTTCGCCGGCTCGCACGTCGTCGAGGCCAAGGTGGAGGCCCTCGTCGAGGAGTCGCTCGCCGAGATCGAGCGCATCGAGGAGATGGGCGGCGCCATGGCGGCCGTCGAGTCCGGATACCTCAAGTCGCAGCTGGTGTCCTCGCACGCCGAGCGACGGGCCAGGATCGAGGCCGGCGACGAGAAGATCGTCGGCGTCAACATCTTCGAGACCACCGAGGAGAACCCGCTCACCGCGGACCTCGACACGGCGATCATGACGGTCGACCCGGCGAACGAGGCGCGTGTCGTCGCCAAGCTCCACGAGTGGCGAGACAACCGCGACGAGAGCCGCGCCCAGGACGCCCTGGCCGCGCTCAAGGCCGCGGCGGCGGGCGACGCCAATCTGATGGCCGCCACGGTCGAGTGCGCCCGGGCGGGCGTCACCACCGGCGAGTGGGCCTGGGCGCTGCGGGACGTCTTCGGCGAGTTCCGCGCCCCGACCGGGGTGTCGTCAGCCCCGGTGGCCGTGACCGCCGAGGCGGGCACGCCGCTCGCCCTGGTCCGCGAGAAGGTGTCCCGCACCGCCGACGAGCTCGGCTCGGGCCGGCTGCGGCTGCTGGTCGGCAAGCCGGGTCTGGACGGGCACTCCAACGGTGCCGAGCAGATCGCCGTTCGGGCCCGCGACGCGGGCTTCGAGGTGGTCTACCAGGGCATCCGGCTCACGCCCGAGCAGATCGTCAACGCCGCCCTCGCGGAGGACGTGCACTGCGTGGGCCTGTCCATCCTGTCCGGCTCCCACGCCGAACTGGTACCGGACGTGCTGGAGCGTCTGCGTGACGCGGGCGCCGCCGACATCCCGGTGATCGTCGGCGGGATCATCCCGAACGGCGACGCCGCGGAACTGAAGCGTGCGGGCGTGGCCGCCGTCTTCACCCCGAAGGACTTCGGTATCACGGAGATCATCGGACGTATCGTCGACGAGATCCGTCAAGCGAACAAGCTCGACCCCCTGGAGGTCCCCGCATGACAAGCCCCGTCAACCGGCTGCGGCCGCGCCGGTCCTGCCTGGCGGTCCCCGGTTCGAACCCGCGCTTCCTGGAGAAGGCCCAGGGGCTGCCGGCCGACCAGGTCTTCCTGGACCTCGAGGACGCGTGCGCCCCGCTGGCCAAGCCGGAGGCCCGGCACACCATCGTGAAGTTCCTCAACGAGGGCGACTGGACGGGCAAGACTCGTGTCGTGCGGGTCAACGACTGGACGACCCACTGGACGTACCGGGACGTCGTCACGGTCGTCGAGGGCGCGGGCCAGAACCTCGACTGCATCATGCTGCCGAAGGTCCAGGACGCCCAGCAGGTCGTCGCCCTCGACCTGCTGCTGACGCAGATCGAGAAGACGATGGGCTTCGAGGTCGGCAAGATCGGCATCGAGGCGCAGATCGAGAACGCCCAGGGCCTCAACAACGTCAACGCGATCGCCCAGGCGTCGCCGCGCGTCGAGACGATCATCTTCGGCCCGGCCGACTTCATGGCCTCCATCAACATGAAGTCGCTGGTCGTCGGCGAGCAGCCGCCCGGCTACCCGGCGGACGCCTACCACTACATCCTGATGAAGATCCTCATGGCCGCCCGCGCCAACAACCTGCAGGCGATCGACGGCCCCTACCTCCAGATCCGCAACATCGACGGCTACCGCGAGGTCGCGCAGCGCGCCGCGGCACTGGGCTTCGACGGCAAGTGGGTGCTGCACCCGGGCCAGGTCGAGGCGTCCAACGAGATCTTCTCGCCCTCGCAGGAGGACTTCGACCACGCCGAGCTGATCCTCGACGCCTACGACTACTACACGTCCGAGGCCGGCGGGAAGAAGGGCTCCGCGATGCTCGGCGACGAGATGATCGACGAGGCCAGCCGCAAGATGGCCCTGGTCGTCTCCGGCAAGGGCCGCGCCGCCGGCATGACCCGTACCTCCAAGTTCGAAGCCCCGGAGGCGTAAGCGATGCAGTTCGGACGCACCTACGAGGAGTTCGAGGTCGGGGCCGTCTACAAGCACTGGCCGGGGAAGACGGTCACCGAGTACGACGACCACCTCTTCTGTCTCCTGACGATGAACCACCACCCGCTCCACATGGACACCAACTATGCGGAGAAGACGACGGATTTCGGGAAGAACGTCGTCGTGGGCAACTACATCTACTCGCTGCTGCTCGGCATGTCCGTACCGGACGTCTCCGGCAAGGCCATCGCCAATCTGGAGATCGAGTCGCTGCGGCACGTGGCGCCGACCTTCCACGGCGACACGATCTACGGCGAGACGACGGTCCTCGACAAGACGCCCTCCCGGTCCAAGTCGGACCGCGGGATCGTTTACGTCGAGACCAAGGGCTACAAGCAGGACGGCACGCTCGTGTGCGTGTTCCGCCGCAAGGTGATGGTCCCCACCGAGACGTACATCAAGGAGCGCGGCGGCGAGCAGCCCGGCCGGCCGGAGCTGATCGAGCCCACGAAGAAGGCGGAGAAGTAGCCATGGCCCGACTCGCCCAGACCGCCGGTCTGACCGACGTCCAGCAGGAGATCCTGTCGACGGTCCGCGACTTCGTCGACAAGGAGATCATCCCGGTCGCCACCGAGCTGGAGCACCGCGACGAGTACCCGCAGCAGATCGTCGACGGGCTCAAGGAGCTCGGGCTCTTCGGCCTGATGATCCCCGAGGAGTACGGGGGCCTGGGCGAGTCCCTGCTCACGTACGCGCTGTGCGTGGAGGAGATCGCCCGGGGCTGGATGTCCGTCTCGGGCATCATCAACACGCACTTCATCGTGGCGTACATGCTGAAGCAGCACGGCACGCAGGAGCAGAAGGAGTACTTCCTCCCCCGGATGGCGGCCGGCGAGGTCCGCGGCGCGTTCTCGATGTCCGAGCCGGGGCTCGGCTCGGACGTGTCGGCCATCACGTCCAAGGCGGTGAAGGACGGCGACGAGTACGTCCTGAACGGCCAGAAGATGTGGCTGACCAACGGCGGCACGTCGACGCTGGTGGCCGTTCTGGTCCGGAGTGACGAAGGCCACCCGGAGGGCACGGCCCCGCACAAGTCGATGACGACCTTCCTCGTCGAGAAGGAGCCCGGCTTCGGAGAGGTGCGGCCCGGCCTCACCATCCCCGGGAAGATCGACAAGATGGGCTACAAGGGCGTCGACACGACCGAGCTCATCATGGACGGACTGCGCATTCCGGCCAATCGCGTCCTCGGCGGCAGGACCGGCCGAGGGTTTTACCAAATGATGGACGGAGTCGAGGTCGGCCGCGTCAATGTGGCGGCCCGTGGCTGCGGCGTGGCCCAGCGCGCCTTCGAGCTGGGTGTCGGGTACGCCCAGCAACGTCACACCTTCGGCAAGCCGATCGCCCAGCACCAGGCCATCCAGTTCAAGCTCGCGGAGATGGCTACCAAGGTCGAGGCCGCCCATGCGATGATGGTCAACGCAGCCCGCAAAAAGGACTCCGGGGAGCGAAACGACCTGGAGGCCGGGATGGCGAAGTACCTCGCCTCCGAGTACTGCAAGGAAGTCGTCGAGGACGCCTTCCGGATCCACGGCGGTTACGGCTTCTCCAAGGAGTACGAGATCGAGCGCCTCTACCGGGAGGCCCCGATGCTGCTGATCGGCGAAGGTACCGCCGAGATCCAGAAAATGATCATCGGGCGCAGGCTCCTCGAGGAATACCGGTTTCAGGGCTGAACGGGGCTTTTGAGTCGGTTCGGCCGCGAAGAAGATCACATTCCGGCAGCCTTTGCCGAAGGCTTCCGGCCGACCGACTCGGCTTCTGGCTTTCCCAGTTGCGGCCCGTAACCGATAACATCGCCAGAAAGCCGCCGTCCCCCGTGTTGCCAGCGCGGCATCATCCGCTACGAAGGTCATCCATGCCCCACAGCCAAACCTCTGCACCTCGCGGCCGCGTCCGCCTCGCGCGCGGAGCATCGCCGTGGCTCCTCCCGACCGTCGCGACCGCGGCGCTGAGCCTGGCGCGTGCGCGCCGGTCGAGGCGCGCCGCGGCCATCGCCGTGCCCACGACCGCGCTCGCGGCGGGCATGCTGTGGTTCTTCCGCGACCCCGAGCGCGAGATCGCCCAGGGCCGGGTCATCTCCCCGGCCGACGGTGTGGTGCAGAGCATCATGCCGTGGAAGGACGGGCGCACCCGTGTCGCCATCTTCATGAGCCCGCTGAACGTCCACGTCAACCGCGCTCCGCTCGCCGGCACGGTGACCTCCGTCGAGCACGTGCCCGGCGGATTCGTTCCGGCGTTCAACAAGGAGAGCGAGAACAACGAGCGCGTCGTCTGGCACTTCGACACCGAGCTCGGTGACATCGAGATGATCCAGATCGCCGGCGCCGTCGCGCGCCGCATCGTGCCGTACATCCCGCAGGGCACCAAGGTCGAGCAGGGCGAGCGCATCGGCCTCATCCGCTTCGGCTCTCGCGTCGACATCTACCTCCCCGAGGGTGTCGAGGTCGGTGTCGAAGTCGGTCAGGTCACGACCGCGGGGGTGACTCGCATTGACCGTGATTGATCCCGACACACAGGCGGGCTGGGTCGACGGGACCGAGCCCGGCTCCGGGACGGCCGACGACGCGGAGGAGATGCCCCTCTCGCTCCGGCTGTCGATAGCGGACACCCTCACTCTCGGTAACGCCACGTGCGGTTTCATGGCGGTGTACTTCACCACCACCGGAATCCTGATCCCGCACCTCGTCGGCAGCGGCGAGAGCGGCATGGCGCGGCACTCCGCGGCGACCGCGGTGATCCTCATGCTGTGCGCCGCCGTCTTCGACCTGTTCGACGGTCTCGTGGCGCGCAAGCTGCGCAGCAGCCCGATGGGTGCCGAGCTGGACAACCTCTCGGACCTGATCAGCTTCGGACTGGCTCCGGCGTACTTCGTCCTCGTCTACGGCATGGTCGCCGACGACGCCCACCAGAAGGTGTCGGCGGTGGCCGCGATCGTGGTGCTGCTGGCCGTCGTGCTGCGTCTGGCCAGATTCTCGTGCGTGACGATGAAGGACGGCATGTTCCAGGGCATGCCGAGCCCCTTCGGCGCGCTGACGGTCGTGTCGATCGTCCTGCTGGAGCTGCCGTTCATCCCGACGCTGCTCGCGATCATCGGCGCGGCCTGGCTGATGGTGAGCCGGGTCGAGTACCCGAAGCCGCGGGGCAAGCTGGCGATCGCGATGCTCAGCTGGATCGTGGGGGCGATGGGCCTGCTCGCGGCGTGGGCGTTCGACGCGCCGGGCGGTCAGCTGCTGCTGCAGACCGGCTGCGCACTGCAGATCGTGCTGGCGGCGACGATCCCGCTGTTCGCGACGGCACGGCGGGTGAACACCTTCCGTGACAACCGGCGCGAGGCGCGGGCTTCGGCACAGCTTCCGTAGCGGTTCCTCCGACGGCACAGCGAAGGGCCCGGGGCGCATGCCCCGGGCCCTTCGCTGTGCCCGCGTCCCACACGCTGTCGGTGGGGCGGCCGGGGCCGAGACCGCTCGTACGCGTCCGTCGACGTCGCGCCGCGCGTGCCGCCGGCTGCCCTTCCCACCGTCGAGCCCGCTCCCCGGGCTCGCCGCAGGACGGCCGGGGTGGTGTCCACGGTCGTCGCGCCGGACGGGGCGGTGCGGGACGGAGACCGCGAGGGAGCCCGCGCGCGGAGAGGTGGCGGGGGAGGGAGGCGGGCCCACGGGAGGCGTCTCCGCCCGGGTGTGCCGGCCGGAAGCCGTGTCAGGGCCGGGCGCGTACGGAGGGTCCGGCCCGTACGGCGGTCCGGCGCGACGACCTCCGGCGCAGGTGGCGAGCTCCGGCGCCGCGCGACGGGATCCCGCCGGGGCGACGGTCTGGCGCGTACAGCGCGTACAGCGGTCCGGCCCGTACGACGGCCCCGGCACAGTCGGAGGACCCGGCGCCGCGGGAAGGGATCCGGCCGGTACGGCGGCCCGGCGCGTACGTCGGGTACGGCGTGTACGGCGACTCCGGCACACGAGGAAGGGCCGGCGCCGCGGGAAGGGATCCGGCCCGTACGACGGCCCCGGCACAGTCGGAGGACCCGGCGCCGCGGGAAGGGATCCGGCCCGTACGACGGCCCCGGCACAGTCGGAGGACCCGGCGCCGCGGGAAGGGATCCGGCCGGTACGGCGGCCCGGCGCGTACGGCGTGTACGGCGCGTACGTCGGGTACGGCGACTCCGGCACACGAGGAAGAGCCGGCCCGCGCGGCGGGAGCGGCGCGTCCAGCGGATCGGGCGCGTGGGACGGCTCCGGCGCGTTCGGCGCCCCTGCCCCCATCGATGCCTCGCGCCCCGGCAGCCCGTCCGGCCCGTTCGGCGGTGCGGGGCGCAGGGCATCGGAGCGTTCGCGACGGACGGCCGACGGCACCCGTGGGCGGCGGTCCACGTCCGAAACCGCGCACCGTCCGTGCCGGGACCCTGAGGGACGGCGGCCGCGCGGGGTACGCGTACGGCGGCGCGGGCACCTCCGCCCTCTCCGGACGGGCGTCCCGGCGGTGCGCCCCGGGCTCAGTCCCGGCCGGGCAGGGCCAGGCTCGCCCACACGGTCTTGCCCCTGGGCTCGGTGAGCGACCAGGACCAGCTCTCGCTCAGCGCGCCGATCAGTTCGAGGCCGCGGCCGTCGAGGTCCGCGGCCGCGGCGTCGCGCTGCCTGGGCGGTTCGGAGCTCGGATCGGCGACGGAGCAGACGACGTGCTCAGGGTGGCGGACGAGGCCCAGCCACAGGGGGTACTCGGGCGCCGCCCCCTGCGGTTCGGCGACGAGCGCGTGCCGGACGGCGTTGGTCACCAGCTCGCTGACGACCAGCGCCATGTCCGGGACGAGGGACGGAAGTTCCCAGCAGTGCAGGGTGTGGGCGACGAAGCGGCGCGCCTGGCACGGATTCCGGGGGCTGCCGTCCAGCCCGCAGGCGGCGAACCCACCGAGTGGCGGAAGTCCCTCCAGGACGGGGTCCTGGGGTGTGGCACGAGGGCTCTCGGGCAGCGGTTTCGGGCCGTATTGCTCTGTTGCGCGCCGACTTCCGTGCCCGGCCGTCGTGGTGGAGATGGTTGACATGTGAATCGTCACTGGTCATGTCCCCCTGCAGGCCTGGGTGTTCGACGCTGCGGCAGCCGGTGTTGACCGAGTATTGTCGAGCCGGCCCCGAAAATGCAATTGCATCTGGGATTGCACTGACCAGATACGGGGCGAACGAACGTGCGAACAAAGAGGGGTTGTTGGGCATGGAGTTCACCAATGGCATGCCGGCGGGGGAGCTGAACCGGGTGACGTGGATCAAGAGCAGCCACAGCAATGCCACCGGCAACTGCGTGGAGCTGGCAGCACTCCCCGACGGGCAGGTGGCCGTGCGCAACTCCCGTGATCCGCAAGGGCCCGCGCTCGTCTACACGCGGGACGAGGTGGAGGCTTTCGTGGCCGGGGCCCGCGGCGGTGAATTCGATGACGTGATTGGCTGAAAATGGGTACCTCACCGTCCAGTTCGCCGTGGCTCACACACGGATGTACGGGATAGTGTCGACGTCTTCTCAATAGTCCGCAGGAGCGCACGATGGCTGCAGTAGAACCGAGCCCGTCGTTGTTCGCCGGGCCACTGGGAGCGGTCGAGAGCAACCCGACCGCCCTGAAGGTGATCCTGGGTGGCAAGTTGCGCGAACTGCGCACGGCCGCCGGGCTCGACCCCTCCGCCGTCGACGTCCGCCTCGGCTTCTCCCGTTCCAAGACCAGCCGTATCGAGCTGGGCCGGCACGGCTGCAAGCCGGCCGACGCCGTCGCCCTGCTGGAGCTCTACGGGGTGGACGGGGAGGAGAGCGTCGCCGAGTTCCTGCGGCTCGTCGAGCAGTCGCGGCGCGGTGACTGGTGGCGCAACTTCAGCGACGTGCTGACGGACTTCTTCGCCCCGCTGGTCGCCCTGGAGGGCGCGGCGGCGACGATCCGTACGTACGAACCCTTCTACGTACCGGGCCTGTTGCAGACCTCGGCGTACGCCCGTGCGGTCATCGAGTCCGGACCGGCGCGGCTGTACGCCCACGACGTGCACCGCCGGGTCGAGCTGCGGCAGGAACGGCAGCGCCAGCTCGACCAGCCCGACGCGCCCCGGCTGTGGGCGGTGATCGACGAGTCCGTGCTGATGCGCACCGTCGGCGGGCCGAAGGTGATGCGCGGTCAGCTGGAGCACCTGGTCACGATGATGCAGGAGCCCCGGATCACGTTGCAGATCGCCCCTCTGGACGTGACGGCCTCGGTCGGCGTCGGCACCGGGGTGACCTATCTGCGCTTCGCGCTGAGCGATCTGAAGGACGCCGTCTACATCGAGCACCTGACCGACAGCACCTTCAGCCAGAAGCCCCACGTCGTGGAGCAGTACCGGGACATGCTGGACCGGCTCGGCGCCTGCGCGCTCACCCCCAAGAACTCCCTGGCCCTCATCGAGGAGCGGCTGTCCCGTCTCTAGTGCCGTGACCGGAGAGGCCCGCCCGGTCGCCGGCGCCGAGGACACGACCGCACCGTCCGCGTCGCGGGCAGCCGGGCCTGAGAGCGCGGGGCCGCCCGCGACGTCCGAAGGCGTCAGACCAGCCGGCCCACGCCGCCCCACTCGATCCACTCGTCGGTCTGCTGCACCGGCGCCAGATCGGTGTCCGGCCGCCAGGTGGAGACCTCCACCAGTCCCGGTTCCAGGATCTGGAGCCCGTTGAAGTACTCCGTCACCTCGTGCTCCTCACGGACCCGGCCCCACTGCCCGCCGGTGGCCTCGGCCATGAAGTCCGTCACGAACGTGCGGATCTCGGGGCGGTCGCTGACGAGCTGACAGACCACCAGGAAGCTGCCGGGCACCAGGCGTTCGGCGACCCGGCGAACGAGACCGGCCGGGTCGTCCGAGTCCGGGATGCAGTGCATCACCGAGACGAACAGGGCGGCGACCGGCTTGTCGAAGTCGATGAGGCGGGTGGTCTCCTCGTGGCCGAAGATGCCGTCGGTGTCCCTCATGTCCGCCTGTATGACCGCGGTGCGGTCGTTCTCCTCCAGCAACGCCCGGCCGTGCGCCAGCACGATGGGGTCGCTGTCCACGTACACCACCCGTGACTCCGGGTCGACGGCCTGCGCCACCTGGTGGACGTTGTTCTGGGTCGGCAGGCCGGAACCGTGGTCGATGAACTGCCGGATGCCGTAGTCCTCGGCCAGGGTACGGACGACACGCTGCAGGAAACGGCGGTTGTTGACGGCGAGCACCTTCGTGCTGGGCACCTGCTTCAGCAGCTGCTCACAGGCGTCGCGGTCGGACTGGTAGTTGTCGTCGCCCCCCAGGAAGAAGTCGTACATACGCGCCACGCTGGGCACCTTGGTGTCGATGGCGTCCGGGCTCCACGACTCGCTCTGCATCCAGTCCTCATTCGCGTCAATGGGAAATCGGGTCGGGTAGGACGCACATGCTAGGGAGCGGTGGGGAGCGGGTACAGGTCGTCGGAACAGCCCAGGTCCGCAAGGGCCGTCTTTCGGCCATTCGCCGTGCGCTCCACCGGAGTTCGCGCCGTCGCTCCGGACCCACGGGGTGCCTTGCGGCGGTTCCGCCCACGGACACACCGGAGCCCCCGGACGGGATCCGGGGGGCTCTCGTGGGGGACCCGCGGTGCCGGAACGTCCCGGTACCGTCAGGACGTTTCAGGACGCGTCAGGAGAGGAAGTCCTTCGCGACCGACTCCGCGACCCGTTCCAGCAGCGGGCCCGCCTGGGCCATGCAGGCCGCCGGGTCGGGCTCCAGCTCCAGGAGCGCGTAGGCGCGGCGGATGCCCGCGCCGGCGAGCGCGTCCGGGGTGAGCGCGAGCCGGCCGCAGACCGCGACGACGTCGATGCCCTTCGCACGGGCGGCCGCGGCGACACCGGCCGGGGCCTTGCCGTGCAGGGTCTGCTCGTCGAGGGAGCCCTCGCCGGTGACGACGAGGGTCGCCCGGGACAGCGCGTCGGAGAAGCCGAGGATGTCGAGCATCACCTCGATGCCCGGCCGGAAGCCCGCGCCGAGGGCGACCAGCGCGCCGTAGCCGATGCCGCCCGCCGCGCCGGCGCCGGGACGCCCGGCCTGCTCGGGCCCGAGGACCGACGCGTAGTGGGCGAGGGCCGCGTCCAGGGCGGCCACGTCCTCCGGAGAGGCGCCCTTCTGCGGGCCGAAGACGGCAGGCGCGCCCTTCGGACCGGTCAGCGGGTTGTCGACGTCGCTGGCGAGAATCAGCTCCACGTCCTCGAAGCGGGCGTCCAGCCCGGACAGGTCAGCGCTCGCCACGTCGATCAGGGCGCCGCCGCCGGGACCGACGGGCTCGCCGTCCGCGTCCAGGAAACGCGCGCCGAGCGCCGCCAGCATCCCCGCGCCGCCGTCCGTGGTGGCGCTGCCGCCGACGCCGAAGACGATCGTCCGCGCACCCGCGTCGAGGGCGGCGCGCAGCAGCTCCCCGGAGCCGTACGTGGTCGCCGTGAGCGGCGCGAAGACGCCGTCGGGCAGGTGCTGGAGACCGGACGCCTCGGCCATCTCCACCACCGCGGTCGTGCCGCGCAGGGCGTACGCCGCCGTCACGGGCTGGCCGAGCGGGCCGGTCACGTCGACCTGACGCCGCTCGAACCCGGCCGCCACGGCCGCGGCGACGGTACCGTCGCCGCCGTCCGCGACCGGCAGGGTCTCCACCGCGAGCCCCGGGACGACCCGCCGCAGCCCCGCGGTCACCCGCTCGGCGACCTGCACGGCCGTGAGCGAGCCCTTGAACTTGTCCGCCGCCACGAGCACACGTGGGGCAGTAACTGCTCCGTCCGCCACCATCAATCCCTTGCTTTCGAACAGGCAGTCGCGCCGACCCGACCCTATCCGCAGCCGACCGGTTTTGAAAGCGGTCAGGATTTGACCTATATGGCTCCTAGCCTGCGGCGCAGCGGAGGAACCACGGGAAGGAAGAGCGGACATGCTGCGAGGACTCACCACCGTCAGCTTCTGGGCGGGCGACCTGGACGCGGCCGCGAAGTGGTACACGGAGCTGCTGGGCGTCGCCCCGTACTTCGAGCGGCCCGGCTACATCGAGTTCCGTCTCGGGGACTACGAGCACGAGCTCGGGATCATCGACAGCCGCTTCGCCCCGCAGGACCACGCGCCCGGTGCGGGCGGCGCGGTCGTCCACTGGCACGTCGACGATCTCGAGGGGACGCTGGACAGGCTGCTGTCGCTGGGCGCCGAGGAGCACCAGGCACCCACGGAGCACGGTGAGGGCTTCGTCACCGCGTCGGTCGTGGACCCGTTCGGGAACGTCCTCGGCATCATGTACAACCGGCACTACCTCGACGTCCTGCGGACGGGCCTCCCCGGTTCCTGAGCCGCGACGGGGTACACCCGTTCCATGACGCCTCCCGGCACGCCCCAGGGCCCGACGACCGCCGACCGGATCCTCGGCGGCTGGCTGGGCCGGATCGCGGGCAACATGCTCGGCAAGCCCGTCGAGCGCGGCGACTACTGGACGCGCGACCGGATCGACCGCTACCTGCGGCTCACCGGCGCGCTGCCGCTCACGGACTACCTCCCCGAGCCGCCGCCCGGTGCGGCAGCGGACTTCGAGCTGCGTCCCGAGTGGCGGGAGTGCGTGCGAGGCCGGATCCACGGCAGCTGCCGCGACGACGACGTGGACTACGCGATCCTCGGCCTGCATCTGCTGGAGACCCACGGCTTCGCGTTCACCACCGAGCAGGTGGGCGAGCTGTGGCTGCTGCGGATGCCGTTCCTGCAGACCTTCACCGCCGAGCGGGCGGCGTACCGCAATCTCACCGCCGGGCTGAAGCCGCCGCTGACGGCCACGTACGACAACCCGTACCAGGAGTGGATCGGCGCGCTGATCCGCGCCGACGTCTTCGGCTGGACGAGTCCGGGCGACCCGGTGCGCGCCGCGTCGCTCGCCCGCCGGGACGCGGTGCTGTCGCACACGGGGAACGGGGTGTACGGGGCGATGTGGGCGGCCGCGCTGGTCGCCGCGGCGTTCACGGCCGCCGACGCGCGGGAGGCGATCGAGGCGGCCCTCGCCAGGATCCCCGCGAGCAGCAGGTTCGCCCGTACCGTCCGCCGGGCGACGGCGCTGTACGAGGCGGGCGTGTCCTGGTCCTCCGCGCTGGACGAACTCGACAGGGAGACGGGACACCTCGGCTGGATCCACGCCGTCCCGAACGCGGGTGTCATCACGGCCGGACTGCTGTACGGCGAGGGCGACTTCACCTCCACCATCGCGCTGACCGTGCGCGGCGGGCTGGACACCGACTCCAACGGCGCGACGGCGGGCTCGGTGGCCGGGGTGCTGTGCGGCGCGGCCGGCATCCCGCCGCAGTGGACCGGGCCGCTGGAGGACCGCGTGCGCAGCGCCGTGTTCGGTTTCGACGGCACACGAATCGGTGAACTCGCCGACCGGACCGCTCGTTTGGCCTCAGCCTGACCGGAAAATACCTCCCGGCGCGGCCCTTGACCGGGAGAATGGCCGGGTGCCCGAGTACATGGATGTTGCACTGACTGACGGTTCGCAGGTGCGGATGGAACTTTCCGGGGCCGGTGAGGCACTGGCCGTGCCACCGGGGCCCGCGGACCCCGGTGATCTCCCGGAGGGATTCGGGACCGTGGTGCCCGTGGCACGCGGCGGCGGGGAGGGACGGGCCGCCGCACGTGCGACCGAGGCGCTGCGCACGGCGCTCAGCCCCATGGGGCCGCTGCTGGACGAGATCCACTCCGCGGTGGCGGGCGCCGGCAACCCGCCGTCCGAGATCACGGTCGCGTTCGATATGGAAATCGGCCAGGACCTCAAGCTGGGCATCGTCGGGGCGAACGGCAAGGCCACCATGACCGTCTCGGCCACCTGGCAGCCCGGGGCGCGGCAGAACTGACCCATGGGCTGGTTCACACGGCCGACCGCCCCGGCCGCCCGCCTCTCGGTGCTGTACTCCGACGGGCGCGCGGCCGCGGGCGGAGCGGCACTGCTGTCCCCGCACCGGGTGCTGACCTGCGCCCATGTGGTGAACGACGCGCTGGGACGGGACCCTTACGAGACCGGGCCGCCCGAGGCCGCCGAACTGACCGTCGCGCTGCACGGGCCCGAGAACCGCGTGCCCGGCTCCGGGCACCGGGCGGCCAGGGTCTCGGTGTGGGTGCCGCCCCGGCCGGCCGCGTCCGCGACGGTGTGGCGGGGAGACCTCGCGGTCCTCGAACTGGCCGAGCCCGCCCCGCCGGGGCCGCGCCCCGTGGTCTGGCGCGACATGGCCGAGGGGCAGGCGCTGCGGGCCTGGCACGGCGGCGGGGCCGCGATCGCCTTCGCGGACGCCCGGGTCAAACTGCAGGAGGACGCCGTCGGCTATCTGGACGGCGAGCTGTCCGGCGGTGCGATCGGCCCCGGGTTCAGCGGCGGGCCGCTTTGGTCGCTGTCCGACGAGACCGTGGTCGGACTGGTCGTGGCGCACGTGCTCCCGGATCGCGGGCGGCCGCTCGGCGCCCAGGACACGGTGCGCCGCAGCTGGGCGGTGCCGTGGCGGACGGTGCAGGAGGAGCTGCGGCGGGCGGGCGCGGCGGAGGTGCTCGCGGACTGCGCGGTGCACCGTCCGGCGGGCCACGACGATCCCGCGCTCGGCGCACTGGCCGCCGAACTGTGGCGGCTCCTGGGCGATCCCGCGCACCGGGCCCAGCACGCGCGGGCGCTCGCCGCGGCGCTGGGGTACGAACCCCCGGCCGGGGACTCCGCCCCGTCCGTGGAGGAACTGGCGGCGGTGCTGGCGGCCGAGGAACGGGCGCTGGCGACGCTCAGCGAGTCGCTCGCGGCCGCGGCCGCGCCGGGGGCCGGGCGCGACAGCCTGGACCGGTTGCTGACCGCCGGCCGGCTGGCCGGGGCGCGGCTGCTGTCCGTGGACGAACACCGGGTCCTCCTCGCCGAATTGGCGGGGGTCGTGACCGCCGACGCGACGCTGCTGCCACGCGCCGCGCGAGAGGCACTGCGCTACACACCGCTGCCGGCGCCGCTGGCGGCGCCCCGGCTGGCCCCGGACGACATCGGCCCCGTCGTGACCGAGCTGGAGGCCTATCCCGACGGGGGCTCCCTCCCGGACGGCACCGCGCCGGTCCCCGCCCTGCTCAAGCTGGTCGAGTACGCGGCGGCGTGTGCCTCCCCCGCTTCGTCCCGGGCGCTGAGCGAGTGGTCGGACCGGGTCGCCGGGCGCCTCGGCGTCCACCGTGCCGCGCTGTCGCAGCGCCGGGGTGACGCCGCGGCCTGGGCCGCGCACCGGCCTCCGCCCGTCGTCCGACTCGTGGCGGAGCTCAGCGGCGCGCCGGCCGAGGACGAGGGCCGGTTCCGGTGCGAGGTGTGGGAGGTGCGCGGCGACGGTACGGCCGCCCGGCTCGTCCCGGCCGACCGGCCCCGGAGCTCCGCGGAGATCGGCCGGCTGATCCGCGAGGCGGCGGAACGCGCGGCGCACGGCGGCGGAACGCCCGTGGAGCAGATCGACGTCGTCGTCGGCCGGGACGGCCTCGAACTCGACGTGGACGAGTGGGACGCCGGCAGCCCCGTGGAGTTCCTGCCGGGCGTGCCGCTGGGTGTGACGTACCGGGTCGCCCTGCGCTGCCCCGAGGTCAGCGCCCGGGCGCCGGGGCGCGAGGCGGAACTGCGGCGGCGCTGGGAGAGCGGGCACACCGGTCCGCTGGTCGTGGACGAGCGGACCGCCTCCCCCGAGCGGGTGTACGCGCTGCTCGCGAGCTCCCACCGGGACACCGCCCAGGTCGTGGTGCACGGCCCGCGGGGGGACCGCGCGCGACTGGTGCAGCTGTGTCTGGCCGTCGGCGTACCCGTGGTGCTGTGGGACCGGCAGGCGGAGGGGCACGAGCACGCGCACCGGCTCGACGCGGTCGCGCCGACCGGTCCGCTGCACCAGCTCCCCGAACGCGTACGGCACTTCCGGGCGGAGCGCTACGGCGCCCCCGACCCCGGCGGCGCACGGCCGTCGCTGGTGTGGGAGGACACCGAACTCCCGCTGCCCGGCGGGCTCGAACTGCTGGACCCCGCGGAAGGAGCGGACATCCGATGACAGGACGTCAGGGCGAGGCGGCGGACGGCTGGCGGCTGTTCCGGGGTGACGGCGGGGTCCGGGACGTGGCGTTCCCCGAGCCCCCGCCGTGGCGGCGATTCGACCACGCGGCCGGGGGCGCACGGGACACGGGTGCGCCGCGGCCGCTGCCGTATTTGATCGGCGACGCCGAGGCCGACGTCGTCAACGCCGCGCTGCACCTGCGCCGGCCGCTCCTGGTGACGGGCCGCCCCGGGACCGGCAAGTCGTCGCTCGCGCACGCCGTCGCCCACGAGCTGAGGCTCGGCCGGGTGCTGAGCTGGCACGTCAACAGCCGGGCCACGCTCCAGGACGCGCTCTACCGCTACGACGCGATCGGCAGACTGCGCGAGACCAACCTGCGCCGTGACAGGGGTCGGGAGGCCGGTGAGCCGGACATCGGCTCCTATGTGCGCCTCGGGCCGCTCGGCACGGCACTCGTCCCCGGCACCCGGCCGCGGGTCCTGCTCGTCGACGAGCTCGACAAGGGCGACGTGGACCTGCCGAACGATCTGCTCGGCGTCTTCGAGGAGGGCGAGTTCGAGATCCCGGAACTCGCCCGGCTGCCCGAGGACCAGGCCGCCGTCGAGGTGCTGACCGCCGATCCCCGGGTCCGTACCGAGGTGGTGCGCGGCCGGGTGCGCTGCTCCGAGTTCCCCGTCGTCGTCATCACCAGCAACGGGGAGCGGGACTTCCCTCCCGCGTTCCTGCGCCGCTGCGTCCGGCTCGACCTGCCCGAGCCGGACGAGGCCCGGCTGGTGGAGATCGTCCGCGCCCATCTCGGCGACGGTGCGGCGCCGGACGGCACGGACGAGTTGCTGCACGCCTTCCTCGCCCGGCGCGGTCGCGGGGAGCTGGCCACCGACCAGCTGCTGAACGCCGTGTTCCTGCGCAGGGGCGGGGTCGACCTCGACGCCGACGGGCTGCTGGACGCCGTGCTGCACCGGCTCGGCGGGACGGTGTAGCCGGGTGTGGCGGGAGCTGCACCGGGTCCTCGGTGACAGCGGGATCCAACTGGCGCACGAGGAGCTGCTGGACGCCGTGTGGCTGGCGGGGCGGCTGCCTCCTGGGGCCTCGTCGGCCCTCGCCGCAGCGGCCGGCTCCTCGGCGGGGTCGCCCGTGACTCCCTCCGAGGAAGAGGCCGAGGCGCCCGGGAGGACCGCGGCCCCCTCCTGCGGGACACCGCCCACCGGGCCGCGGCCGACCGGGCAGCACGGCTCCGAGGACGCGGCGGCCCCCGAACGTCCGGGTCGGCGGCCGCGGATGCCCGCGGGCACCGGGCTGCACGGCGCCCCGGCCGCACCCGGCCCCGTCCTCCCGGTATCGGCCGCGTCCTCCCGCGTGCCACCGCGCCGCCCCGCCGTGCCGGTGCGCGCCCCGGAGGCCCGGGCACTGGCCTCGGCCGAGCTGCGCCTGGGCCGTGCGCTGCGGCCGCTGAAGCAGCTGCGGCCCGACGGGCGGGCCCGCGAGATGGACGAGCCGGCCACGGTGACCGCCATGGCCGAGACCGGGCTGCCGGACGTGGTGCTGCGTCCCGCCCGGACCCGCTGGCTCGATCTGGCGCTGCTGGTGGACGACGGGGTGTCGATGCTGCTGTGGCAGCGACTCGCGACCGAGACCCGGCGGCTGCTCGAACGCAGCGGCGCGTTCCGCGACATCCGGGTGTACTCGCTCGACAGCAGGAGCCCCGACGCCCCGGTACTGGGCCACCACCCCTTCGCCAAGGACCCGGCGCCGCTTCCGCTGACCGCGGTCGCCGACCCCTGCGGACACACCCTGATGCTCGTCGTCAGCGACGGGGTGGGCCCGGCCTGGCGGGACGGCCGGATGCACCGGGCCCTTGAACGGGCCGCCGCGCTCGGCCCGACCGCCGTGCTGCACGCCCTGCCGCGGCGCCTGTGGGACGGCTCGGGCATCCGCGCCGAACCGTGGCGCGTGACCACCCTGCGGCGTGGCGCCGCCAACCGCACCTGGCGGGTCGCCGACCCGGTGCTGCCGCCCGGACTCGCCCCGTACACCGGGGTTCCCGTGCCGGTGCTGGCTCCCGACCCCGACTCCGTGGGGGCCTGGGCCCGGCTCGTCGGCTCGTCCGGCACGTCGGTGGTACTGCCCCTGCTGGCGCCGCGCGACCCGGCCCGCCCGTACGCCGCGACGCGCACGGGAGGCGGGGACGGTCTGCTGCGGTTCCGGGACGCCGCCTCCCCCCAGGCCTACCGGCTGGCGGCGCATCTGGCGGCGGTGGCGCCGGTGTCGGTGCCGGCGATGCGGCTGGTCCAGGACGCCCTGGGCCCTGAGGTCGACACAGGCCATCTGGCGGAGGTGTTCCTCGGCGGGCTGATGCGCGGGGCCGACGGCCGGGAGGGGGATCTGCTGCCGCAGCACCGCGGGTTCGACTTCGCGGAGGACACCCGGCGCATCCTGCTGGACACGGTGCCGCCGCCGGACCTGGTGCGCACCACCCGCGCCGTCACCCTGCGCATGGCCGAACTCGCCGACGGGACGGCCGGATTCCCCGCCTGGCTGCCGCATCCTTCGGGCCGGGACATGCTCGCCGGGGGCACGCGGCCGTTCGGCTGGGTGGACGCCCGGCTGCTGCGGCGCCTCGGCATGCCGGCACCGGCCGCCGCGGGGCCGGCCGGGAGGGAACGCGGTTCTGCGGGACCGGATTCCGCGGGGCCGGCCGGGACGGATCCGGGTGCTGCGGGGCCGGGATCCGAGGGGCAGGGTTCCGCGGGGCCGGCCGGGTCTGATCCGGGTGCTGCGGGGCCGCATTCCGCGGCGTCTGCCGGGACGGAACCGGCCGCGGCCCAGGAGGTGCACGGCCTGGCCCGGGCAGCGGAGGCCCCGGCCACGGCTCCGACCGCGGTCTCCCCCGCACCCGCGGACACCCCGGCGCGCACGGAGTCGGCGTCCCCGGGGCCCGCGGCACCCAGGGCGGCGGACGGGTCCTCCCCCGTGCTGCCGGCCTCCCCCGTGCTGCCGATCTCCCCCGTGCTGCCGATCTCCCCCGTACTGCCGTCGTTCGTCGACCGGCCCGGCACCGGCTGGGTGTCCCGACACCCCTCGGAGGAACCGCGTTCCGCCGGCCCCTACCGGCTCGTCGCCCGAAGGGTCCCCGGCCGGCCGCGGATCGGCGTCTTCCTCGGCACGGCCGGCAACCACGGCTCGCACGTCCTGCTGCGCGTGCCCGGGTCACCGGACCGGGACACGGCCGTGGGCCTGCTGGCCACCGAGGCCGAGGCACTGATCCGGATCGGCGCGGCCCACGCTCCGCGGCTCCTCGGGGTGAGCACCCGCAGCGGGACGGGGTGGCTGGCCACCGAGTTCCTGACCGACCCGGCGACCGGCGACCCCGCGGACACCCTGCACACCCATCACGCCCGCCACGGCTCCTTCTCCCGCGAGCGGTTCCTTTCCGTGGGGAGGCAGTTCGCCGCCGCCATGGCGAAGGCCCACGCCGAGGACCTGGTGCACGGCACGCTCCTCCCCGGCTCGGTGCTGATCGCCGGCGACGACGTCCGGGTGGCGGGCTGGACGACCGCGTCGGTCGACGGCGGGAGCAGCCCGCTCCGGGGGATGTCACTCCAACCGGTCGAGTACGAGGCGCCCGAACTCACCGGCTCCCCCGAGGGACCCACCAGGGCCTCGGACATGTACGCGGTGGGGTCGCTCCTCCTCGCGGCCGCGAGCGGCCGGTGGGGAACGTCCTTCTCCAGCACGGCCGTTCCGCCCCTGCCCGGAGTACCCGCGGAGGTGTCCGCGCTGCTCGCCGACTGCGTCGCCCGGGATCCGGCGGCGCGTCCCTCCGCGGAAGAACTGCTGTGGGCGTTCGACCCGGCGAACCGCCCGGCGCTCCCCGCCCTCCCCGCCGTCCCGCTCGGTGAGGACGACGGGGGCCGGTCGGTCCGGCTCGACGCCAACGGGCCGGAGCACGGCGGTATCGGCCCGCACGGCCTGGTGCGGGGCGGGTCCGACGCCGAACGCCGGGCCCTGCTCACCGGTGTCGTGCGGCGGCTCGCCGAGTCCTGCTCCCCCGACGCCCTCACGGTCGTCTGCGCCGGTCACGACGCGGCGCTGCCCGGCTCCCCGCTCGCCGCGCTGCCGCACACGGGGTGGTGCGACAGCGTCGGCGGCCGGCCCGCGCGACTGCGCGAGCTGACGGCGCTGCTGCTCAGGGAGCGCAGGCGGCGGGGGACGGCGGCCCGCGCCGCCGGCCTGCCACGGCTCCTCGTCGTCCTCGACGACTTCGACCGGATCGCCGGCAGCGAGGAGCCGTTCTTCGCACTGGCCGACGAGGTCAGGGCCGTCAGCGCCTGCGCGGGCATCCATGTGCTCATGGCGCAGCACACCGGTCGCAGCCCGCTCGTGGATCTGCTCGGCCCCTCGTACACGATCGAGCTCACCCCGCCCCGGGCCCGGCTGCGGCACGGCGAGGGCCCGGCCGTGGACTTCAGCCCCGTGCGCGCCGACGGCGGGCCCGCACGGGGCTGGGACCACGGCGAACGGCACGCCCACGGGGTGGCGCTGCTGCGCGAGGGCCGCGCCGAACTCGCCCTGCGGATGCTCGGTGACGCCGTCACGGCACGGGAGAAGGCACTCGGCCCCGAGCACGGGGCCACGCTGGCCTCCCGCCACGAGCACGCCCGGACCCTGCTGGCGCTCGGCAGGCACGCGGAGGCCCTCGACGCGTACCGGCACGTCGCCCGCGTCCGGGCGCGCGTGCTCGGCTCCGACCACACGGACACCCTGGACGCCCGGCAGCAGGCGGCCCGTGCGCTCGGGCGGCTGGGCCGCCACAGCGAGGCGCTGACGCTGTACCTCGAAGTGCTCTCCAGGCGCGAGCGGGTGCAGGGCACGACACACGAGGACACCATGCGCTGCCGGCACGACGTCGCCTCCGCGCTCCGGTCGACGGGCAGGCTCACCGAGGCGTACAAGGTGGCGCGCGAGACCTACCGCGCCCGTACGGAGGTACTGGGCGAACTGCACGCCGACACCCTCCTCTCCCTGTACGAACTGGCGCACACGGCGGCCGGGACGGAGCGCTGGGAGGAGGCCGCCGCACGGTACGGGGCGGTGGCCGCGGGCTGGACCCGCACCCTGGGCGCCGGCCATGCCGACACCGTGGCGGCCGGACGCAACGCCGCCGCGGCACGGCGGCGGGCGGGCGGCCCGAGGACTCCGCCCGGGCCGACGCCGGGGAGCCGTCCCTAGGGCGTGACCGAACGGGTCACCGGGATCCGTCCCGTGTGAACTCCGGTGCCTCCCCTGCAAGTTGCCCGCCGCCCGTCCCTCCCCGACGCCCTGCCGCCCGCTCGTGCGCCGGGCACCGCCGCCTGCTCGTGCGCCGCGCACCGCCGTTCGTCCGCGGCCGCCCCTCCGCCCTCGTCCGCCGCCCCCCTCGTCCGCCGTCCCGACGCAGGTGTCCGCGACCCCCGGGTCCCGCAGGTTCACGATCTCCGGATCGCGCGCGCCCACTACGCTTCCCGGGTGACCACCGACGCGTACGCCACCTACATCGCCGCCCTGCCCCGCGTGCTCTCCGGCGCCGCGGCCCTCTTCCGGGACGCCGAGGGCCGAGCGCTGCTCGTGGAACCCAACTACCGCCCCGGATGGGCGCTTCCGGGCGGGACGATCGAGTCCGACGCCGGGGAGACGCCCCGGGAGGCCGCACGGCGGGAGACGCTGGAGGAGATCGGGCTGGACGTCGTGCCCGGCCGGCTGCTCGCCGTCGACTGGGTCCGGGGGCCGGGTCGCCCCCCGATCGTCGCGTACGTCTACGACGGCGGCGTGCTCGACGACCGGCAGCTCTCGGCGATCAGGCTCCAGGAGGAGGAACTGGTCTCGTGGAAGCTGGTGCCGCGGGAGGACATCACCCAGTACCTGCTCGGCTCGCTCGGCCTGCGCGTACTCGCCGCACTGGACGCCCTGGCGGCGGACACGGCTCCCGTCGAGCTGGTCGACGGCCGCCCGGTGCGCTGAACCCGGCGCCGCACGGGCCGGCACGTGCGGCGAATTCCGGTCGCCCGTCCCACGGCCCGCTGCGTACGCTCACGGCATGACCATGGTCGCGATTCTCAGCGGAGCCGGTATCTCCACGGACTCCGGCATCCCCGACTACCGCGGGCCCAACGGCCTGTGGCGGCGCGATCCGGGGGCCGAGAAGCTGGTCACCTACGAGCACTACATGGCCGACCCGGACATTCGCCGGCGCTCGTGGCGCATGCGCCTCGACGGTCCCGTCCTGCGCGCCGAGCCGAACGCCGCGCACCTCGCCATCGCCGAGTTCGAACGCAGCGGGCACGCGCTCCGGGTGATCACGCAGAACGTGGACGGACTGCACCAGAGAGCGGGGGTCCCGGACCGCAAGGTCCTCGAACTGCACGGCACGGCACGGGCAGTGGTGTGCACCGGCTGCCACGCACGGTCGTCCATGGAGGACGCGCTGGAACGGGTGAAGGCGGGCGATGCCGATCCGGCGTGCACCTCCTGCGGGGGAATCCTGAAGTCGGCGACGGTCATGTTCGGACAGCGTCTCGATCCTGTGGTGCTCGGGGAGTCGATGGGCATCGCGAAGGCCTCCGAGGTCTTCATCGCGGTGGGCTCCAGCCTCCAGGTGCAGCCGGCCGCCTCGCTCGCCGGGGTCGCGGCCGAGCACGGGGCCCGGTTGATCATCGTGAACGCCGAGCCGACCCCGTACGACGAACTCGCCGACGAGGTCGTGCGCGAGCCGATCGGAACGGCACTGCCCGCGCTGCTGCGGCGGCTGCGCTGATCACCGGCCGCGGGCAGGGAGCCTGCCGATGGTGCCCCGGCGGCGGGGCCCGTGGTCACGGACTCCCCCGAGCGGCTCGGAAGCCGGCGCGGGGCGCGGGCTCGGTCGGCCGTGCGGGCGCCGCCCCCGCTCCGTACGCACGGGCGCGTACGGGGGCCGCCGTCCGGGCACTGAGAACGGCCCGTCGTCGACTCAGAACAGCCCGTCGTCGGGAACGCCCCGTTCGAAGGCCAGCAGCCGCTGCTTGCGGTCCAGTCCGCCGCCGTACCCCGTCAGACCGCCGGAGGCGCCGATCACCCGGTGGCAGGGAACGATGATCCCGATGGGGTTCTTCCCGTTGGCGAGACCCACGGCGCGGGAGGCGCCCGTGCTGCCCAGTGACCCGGCCAGCTCGCCGTAGGTGCGGGTCTCGCCGTACGGGATCAGCAGCAGCTGCTCCCAGACGGCGCGCTGGAAAGGCGTGCCCGCGAGGTGCAGGGGCAGGTCGAACTCCTTCAGGTCGCCGGCGAAGTAGGCGTCGAGCTGGCGGATCACCTCGCGGAAGGGGCGCGGGTCGGGATCGCCGAAGGTCTCCTCGCCGGGGCGGTGGCGCTGCTCGGTCATGTACAGCCCGCTCAGTACGGAGTCGGTGGCGACGAGGGTGAGCGGGCCGTACGGGCTGTCGGTGACGGTGTGGGTGCGGCTCATGGGGCGGTCTCTGCTTCCTCAGGAGGGGAGACGGTTGATCGGGTGGTCGCCGGTGGCCCAGAGGTACTGGACGGCGTAGGCGCGCCAGGGCCGCCAGGCGGCGGCGCGGGCGGTGAGCGCGGCGGGTGTCGACGGCAGCCCGAGGCCGGCGGCGGCGTGCCGGATGCCGAGGTCCGTGGGCAGGAACGCGTCCGGGTCGCCGAGTGCCCGCATCGCGATGACCTCCACGGTCCACGGGCCGAACCCGGGCAGCTCGGAGAGCCGGGCGCGGGCTTCGTTCCAGTCGCTGTCGGGGCCCAGGCGGAGCGTGCCGTCGGCGAGGGCGCCGAACAGTGTGGTGAGGGTGGTGCGGCGGCTGCGCGGGAACGCCAGCGTCCCCGGGTCGACGGTGGCCAGGGCCCCCGGGCCGGGGAAGAGGTGGGTGAGGCCGCCCTCGGGGTCCTGTACGGGGGTGCCGTGGGCGGTGACCAGCCGGGCGGCGTGGGTGCGGGCGGCCGCGGTGGAGACCTGCTGGCCGAGGACGGCCCGTACCGCGAACTCCGCGGCGTCGACGGTGCGCGGCACTCGCCGCCCGGGCGCCTTGTCCACGAGCGGCGCGAGCAGCGGGTCGGTACGCAGCTGGTCGTCCACGGCGACCGGGTCGGCGTCCAGGTCGAGCATCCGGCGGCAGACGCTGATGGCGAACGTGAGGTCGCGGTGGTCGGTGAGGGACAGTCGGCACGCGATGTGATCCGGGCGAGGGGCCAGGGCCACGATGCCGTGGCCGTTCGGCAGGGTGAGCGTGCGGCGGTACCAGCCGTCGCGCCACTCCTCCACGCCGGGGACCGCGGTCGCGGCCAGATGCCCGAAGAGGTTGTCGGGGTTGAGCGGCGCGCGGAACGGGAGGCGGAGCGTGAGCACGCCCGGCACTGCGGGGAGCGCCGCCCCGCCGCGCCGGGTCGCGGCGCGGGTCCGCAGTTCGCCCGGGGCCAGCGCGAACACCTCGCGGACGGTGTCGTTGAAGGTCCGGATGGAGGAGAAACCCGCGGCGAACGCCACCTGGGCCATGGGCAGCGAGGTCGTCTCCACGAGGAGCCGCGCGGTCTGTGCGCGCTGGGCCCGGGCGAGCGCGAGCGGGCCCGCGCCGACCTCGGCGAGCAACTGCCGCTCGATCTGACGGGTCGAGTACCCCAGCCGCGCCGCGAGGCCGGTCACGCCCTCCCGGTCGACGACCCCGTCCTGGATCAGGCGCATCGCACGGGCCACGGCGTCGGCACGGGCGTTCCACTCCGGCGATCCCGGGCTGGTGTCCGGCCGGCACCGCTTGCAGGCCCGGAACCCGGCCTGCTGGCAGGCCGCCGCGCTGGGGTGGAAGGTCATGTTCTCGGCCTTGGGCGGAACGGCGGGGCAACTGGGCCGGCAGTAGATCCGCGTCGTCAGCACGGCGGTGAAGAACCACCCGTCGAACCGCGCGTCCTTGGACCGTACGGCCCGTACGCAGCGCTCGGTGTCGGTGTGCATGGACGTGTGCACGTCGGAAGGCATGACTCCAGCATCGTCCATGGTGAGGGGCGACGCTGGCGAAAAAACGACATCACCGCGGGGAGGGAGGGACGGCCTCACCGACGAGCGGGCGGGGCGGGGGCGCTTCCGCGCTACGGGCCGGGCGGGCGGACGCGGTCCGGGCGGGGGCCGGCCACGGCCACGGCCACTGCCACGGCTACGGCTACGGCTACGGCTACGACGGTTGCGACGGCGAACCGGCGCAGCGGAGCCGGTCCGCGGTGACCGGCGCGCCCTCGGCGAGGTTGCGGTCGTAGGTGACCGTCCTCACCGCGGCGGGCTCGGAGCCGACGGCGACGTCGAAGACGCCGTCGGCTCGGGTGACCGCCTGAAGGCGTGCGCCGGGGAGCGCGGCCGCCAGGGTGGCCGCGTCGGCTTCGCGCCCGGCCGGGTAGGTGATCACCGGCGGACCCGCGGGCCGCACGGCGGGGGCCGACGCGGAGGTGTCCGTCACCACGAACTTGCTGCGCCGCAGCGCCGTGGCGACCTTCGCGTCGTCGACGTGCACCTTGATCCCGGCGGGGTTGGTCTCGGCGCGGGTCTCGGGCACGGGCAGGATGCGGGTGTCGCCGGTGATGGGGCGGTCCGCGCGCAGGGCCTCCCACAGGGCCCGGGAGCGCGACTCGTGCCAGAGCAGCGTGGAACCCACGCCGGGCACGCGGTGGTCGAAGTGCGCGATCGGTACGGTGGCGAACTCCATCCGGTCGGCCGGCAGCCGCCCCAGCGTCCAGCCGATGCCGATGAGGTCGTTCATGCCCGTACGGTCGTCGGTGCGAACGGACTTGAGCAGCCGGCGTGCCGTGTCCGCCGCCTTCACGGGGTCGGCCAGCGCCCCGCGTACGGTCAGCCCGTCGAGCATGTCGGCGAGCAGGCGCTGCTGACGGCGGACCCGGCCGAGGTCCCCCGGGGGGTTGAGGTGCCGCGCCCGGGCGTAGCCGAGCGCCTTGTTCCCGTCGAGGTGATGCGTGCCCGTGGTGACGTCGAGGCCGGAGTTCTCGTCCTTGAGCGGCTTGTCCGTGCACACGGTGGCACCACCGAGGTCGTTGACGGCCTGTTCGAATCCGGTGAAGCCCGTCTCCAGGTAGTGGTCGACGCTCAGGCCCGTGACCTTCTCCACGGTGCGCACCGCCAGCGGACCGCGGCCGATCTTGAAGGCGCCGTTGATCTTCCCGCGCGGGGCGGCCCCGGCCGTGCCCTCGGGCGTGGCGTATTCGACGTAGCTGTCGCGGGGGACGGAGACGACGCTCGCGCGACGCCGGTCCTCGGAAAGGTGAACGAGCATCATCACGTCGGTGCAGTCACAGCCTTCACCGCCGACGTGCAGGCGGCGCTTCTCGCCGGCCGAGAGACCGGCGCGGCTGTCGATGCCGACGATCAGGATGTTGGTGCCGCGGCCGGTGTCCCGGGCGGCGGGTTCACCAGCGGCGGGGGCGGCCTGCGCGCCGAGCCAGGGCCAGGAGGCGAGGCCGGCCAGCACGGTCAGTCCTGCGGTCAGACGGCGCATCGGACACCCCCGGGAGGATCATCACGGAATACGCGTGACGTTAACCGGACGATCGGGGAGGTCGGTGTCAGGCGGCCGGGGCGCGCCGTCGCGGGGGCCGTCGGTCACCCGCGTTGGCCAACGGACGGACCGTCGGTCAGTCAGTGTGGGCCGCGAACGCGTCGTAAGCCGGCTCGTCGAAGAGCACGAAGCGGACCTCCTCCACCGAGGTCGTCCCCGTGTTCCGGACCGTCTCGGTGGCGATGCGGGCGCCGTCGTCCATCGGCCACCCGTAGACGCCGGTGGAGATGGCGGGGAAGGCGACCGTACGCGCACCGAGTTCGTCCGCCACCCGCAGCGATTCGCGGTAGCAGGAAGCCAGCTGCTCGGAGCGGTCCTCGGAGCGGCTGTGGACCGGGCCGACCGTGTGGATGACCCACCGGGCCGGCAGCCTCCCGGCCGTGGTCGCGACGGCCCGGCCGGTCGGCAGGCCCTTGCCGTAGTGGGAGGCCCGCAGTCCCCGGCACTCCTCCAGGATCTCCGGTCCGCCGCGTCGGTGGATCGCCCCGTCCACCCCTCCCCCGCCGAGGAGGGAGGAGTTCGCGGCGTTGACGACGGCGTCGACGTCCTGCTCGGTGATGTCTCCGCGGACGAGCGTGATCGTGGGGCGGCCGTTCATGGCCCCATCATGCCGCCGCCTGACGCCTCCCGTCGATCGCTTGCCGGCCGGGTGCCGGAACGACCGGCCGGGTCACGGGACGGCATGACGGACGGGGAGCGGGTCGGGCGGAGGGCGGGACGGGCTGTCGGCGGCACAGGGGTCGCCCGGCCGTCACTCAGCGGTCGCCGCCGCGACGCAGATGCCGCCACACCGCCTTGGCCGCGTTGTGCCCCGGCATCCCGTGCACACCCGGGCCGGGCGGGGTCGCGGACGAGCACAGGAAGACCGCGGGATGCGGGGTGCGGTACGGGAACAGCGTCGGCCTGGGGCGCAGCAGCAGCTGGATGCCGCTCGCGGCTCCGCACGCGATGTCGCCGCCCACGTAGTTGGCGTTGCGCGCGGCCAGTTGCGGCGGCCCGGCGACGGCCCGGGCGAGCACCAGATCGCGGAAGCCGGGGGCGAAGCGCTCGATCTGGCGCTCCATGGCGTCCGTGAGGTCGCCCTCCCAGCCGTGCGGGACGTGGCCGTAGGCCCAGAAGACGTGCTTGCCCTCGGGGGCGCGGGAAGGGTCGACCAGCGAGGGCTGCGCGGTGATCAGGAACGGTGTCCCGGGGGCACGGCCGCCGGAGGCCTGGCGGAGGGCTGTGTCGATCTCCCGGCTGCTGGGTCCGATCTGGACGGTCCCGGCGCGGCGCGGAGCCTCCGCCGTCCAGGGGACCGGCCCGTCCAGGGCGTAATCGATCTTGAAGACGCTCGCTCCGTACCGGTAGCCGTCGTAGACCCGGCCCAGGCCGGCGATCCGGGCGAGCGCGGTGGGAGAGGTGTCGAAGACATAGGCGCGGGCGGGCGGCAGGTCGTCGAGACGCTTGATCTCGGTGCCGGTGTGGATCGTGCCGCCGCAGTCGCGTACGTACGCGGCGAGGGCGTCGGAGATCGACTGCGAACCGCCCCGGGGCAGCGGCCAGCCGACGGAGTGCGCGGCGAGGGCGAAGACCAGGCCGACCGCGCCGGTGCCGATCCCGGTCAGGGGGCCGATCACATGGGCGGCGAGCCCGGCGAACAGGGCACGGGCCCGGTCGTCGCGGAACCGGCGCATCAGCCAGGTGACGGGAGGCAGCCCGTCGATGCCGAAGCGGGCCAGGGTGAGCGGATCGCGCGGCAGGGCGCTGAGCGGCAGGGACATGAAGTCCCGGACGAGGGTCTCCCACTTGCAGAGGTAGGGCGCGACCAGCCGGCGATAGGCCCCGGCGTCACGGGGCCCGAACGAGGCCGCGGTCTCCGAGACGGACCGGGAGAGAACGGCGGCGGTGCCGTCGTCGAACGGGTGGGCCATGGGCAGCGGGGGCTGCAGCCACTCCAGCCCGTACCGCGCGAGGGGCATGGCGTTGAACGCCGGCGAGCCCGCGCCCAGCGGATGCACCGCGGAGCAGGGGTCGTGCCGGAAGCCCGGGAGCGTGAGCTCCTCGGTCCTGGCGCCGCCGCCGACGGTGTCCAGGGCCTCGAACACGGCGACCGAGAACCCGCGGCGCGCCAACTCGGCGGCTGCGGTCAGTCCGTTGGGCCCTGCCCCCACGACGACGGCATCGAGCATCGACGGCACCTTGGGACTCCTTCGTCAGCCGGTGGCCAAGGGATCCAGGATATTCGCCCGCGCCGACAACGCCGCCGGGGGTAGCGTTCCCCGGTGATGGACGAGGTGATCGGGACGATGGCCGCCCGGCTCGCGGAGGTGCGGGGCGTACGCGCCGTCGCCCTCGGAGGCAGCCGGGCCCGCGTGGCGCACCGGCCCGGTTCGGACTGGGACCTGGGCGTCCACTACCGCGGCGGCGTCGAGGTGGCGGGGCTCGCCCGCTCGCCGAGGAGCTGACCGGCGGGCCCGTGGAGGTCGCGGGCCCGGCGGCTGGGGGCCATGGGTGAACTGCGGCGCCTGGCTGACCGTGGACGGGGCCCGCGTCGACTGGATCCTGCGCGATCCGGACCGGGTGGATCGGGTCTGGGCGGACTGCCGGGCGGGTCGTTGCGAGGTGGGCGTGCAGGCGGGGCACCCGCTGGGGTTCTGGTCGCCCGCATACGCCGGCGAGGTGGCCCTGTGCCGGGTCCTCGCCGATCCCGCGGGCGAGCTGACCGCGCTTCGGGCGGCGACGGCGGCGTACCCGGAACCCCTGCGCGCGGCCCTGGTCGGGGCGGCGTGGGAGGCCGGCTTCTCGGTGGCCGCTGCGGCGAAGTCCGCGCCGGGCGGCGACGTGCCGCACGTCGGGCTGTGCCTGTCGAGGGCGTTCGGCGTGCTCGTGCAGTCGCTCCACGCGTACCACCGTGTGTGGTGCCTCAACGAGAAGGGCGCGCCGGCCGCCGCTGCGGCCCTGCCCGCGGCTCAGCCGGACCTCGTCCCCCGGGTCGAAACGGCACAGCGCGGCCTCGGCCCGCGGGCCGTGGAATCGGCCGCCGCCCTGACGGCGGAGATCCGCGGGGCCATGGCCCTGCCGTGACCGGCGGGCCGGGCCGGAACCCAGGCGGGCCGGTGCCCAGGCGGCCGGAGACGGCACCCGGCACGCCCACGACCGGCGCGCCGTCCACCCGGAGGTCCGGCCGGGGTGCCGTCCTCCACGACCGGCGCGCCGTCCACCCGGAGGTCCGGCCGGGGTGCCGTCCGGCCGCCCCGTCCCCGCGCGGCCCCCACCCGGAGCCCGCTCGCGAGCCGCAGCCGGGGCCGGTCGGGAGCAGTGTGCGCGGGAAGCGGAGAGCGGGCCCCGGAACCGGGTCCGCTCGGAAGCGGAGTGCGCGCGGAAGCCGGGTCCGCTCAGGAGCGGGGTGCGGGCAGGCGGCGCGGGGCGATGCGCTCCTCGACCGCCCTGTCGCCCTCCCGGACGACGAGGTACGCGCGCTTCCCCGGCTGCTCGCTGACGGCCTCGACGAGTTCGGTGCCCCGGTAGACGAGGCCCACCCCGTCGTCGGTGCAGTGGGTGACCGGCAGGGTGCCGTCCGCGACCAGGCGGTGCACCAGGGGGCGGCGGCCGAGGTCGCTGTCGTAGTGCACGCCGTTGCCGTAGGGGAGGAAGCCGAGCGCGTCGGTGAGCGGTCGCAGCCGGGGTCCGAAGGAGTCGGTGGTCCCGCCCCGGAACCAGCAGATCGAGCCCGCGCTGACCCCGCTGAGCACGACCCCCGCCTCCCAGGCGCGACGCAGCACGGCGTCCAGGCCGTGCACCCGCCACACGGCGAGCAGGTTCGCCACCGAACCGCCCATGACCCAGACGACGTCGTGGTCGAGGACGGCGCCCTCGATGTCCTCGATGTTGGGCATCGGGAAGAGATGAAGGGGTGTCAGGTCGAATCCGGCCGCACGGGCGGCCTCACCCATGCGGAAGGCGAAGTGCTCGGCGTCACCGATGGCGGTGCCGACGTACATGATCCGGGGTCGGCGCCCGTGGACCCCGGACAGCTCGACGGCGTGGTGGACCAGCGAGTCGAACGCCACGCGCGTGCGGTCGCCGACGCGGTGTCCGCCCGAGGTGGCGAGGATGGTGGGCTCGGCGGCAGTCATGGCGCGACCCTACCGGCCGGGTGCACGGTCCTCCCGGCCCGTGCCCCCTCCTGCTCCGCTCCCCCGGTTCCGCCTATTCCGCGCCGGAGACGAGGAGTTCGTGGACGAGCCGTGCGGTCGCCGCGTCCCGCGCCGCCGTGAACGGCAGGGCGTTGCCGCCCGTGATGCGGAACCGCTCGCCGGTCAGCGTCAGATCCGTGCCGCCGGCCTCCTCGACGAGCAGCAGCCCCGCCGCGTGGTCCCACGCGTTCTCCCAGGAGAAGGCGACGGCGTCGAGCTCACCCCGGGCCACGGCGAGGTACTCCAGGCCCGCGGAGCCGCACGGCCGGGAGTGGACGCCCTCGGTGCGGAGCGCGAGCAGGGCCCGCTTCTCCTGAGGCGTCGTGAAGTCCGGGTGCGACATGGCCACCTGGAGGACCTGGCCGGGCTCCGGAGCGCCCGACCGTATCACCGAGCCGTCGACCCGGGCGCCGTGACCGCGCACCGCGACCGCCATCTCGTCGAGGGCCGGGGCGTACGTCCACGACGCGAGCACCTCCCCGTGCCGGGCCAGCGCGACGAGCGTGCAGAAACCGGGGTCGCCGTGGACGAACTGCCGGGTGCCGTCGACGGGGTCGACGATCCACACGGGCGCGTCGCCCCGGATCGCCTCGTACACCCCCGCGTCCGCGTGGACGGCCTCCTCGCCCACGACCACCGAGCCGGGCAGCAGGGCCGTCAGAGACGCCGTCAGGTGCTCCTCGGCGCTGCGGTCGGCGACGGTCACCAGGTCGTGCGGACCGTTCTTCTCGACGATCTCGTGCACGGCGAGCTGGCGGAAGCGCGGCATGATCTCGGAGGCGGCCGCCTTGCGGACCGCCTCCTCGACCAGGGCGAGGGTTCCGGACTCCCAGGGGTTCCCCGTCGTGCCGGACAGAAACTCTTCGGTCATACGACCAGCTAAGCACGCCGGACCGACATTCCCGCTGCCGCCCGGCGACCGGTCGGCGGACACCTGCCGGACTCCCGGCGACGACGAGGTGAACGCGGGGTGCCGGTTCAGCGCCCCACCGCGTAACCCTGCATGCCGCGCGGGTTGGCCGCGGCGGACAGCACCCCCGTCTCCGGGTCCCGTGCGACCGCGCACAGCCTGCCCTCGGACCAGGGCCCGCCGACCGTGACGTCATGGCCGCGGCGGCGCAGCTCAGCCACGGTCTCCGGGTCCGTCCGGGACTCCACGGTGACGGACCCCGGCCGCATCGCGCGCGGGTGGAACGAGCCGGGGAAGCTGTCGGTGTGCCAGTCGGGGGCGTCGATCGCGCCCTGCAGGTCGAGCCCGCCCCGCACTCCGGCCCGGAGCGCCACGGCGAGGAAGAAGTGCGTCTGCCACTGGTCCTGCTGGTCGCCGCCCGGGGTGCCGAAGGCCATCACCGGCACCCCGTCCCGCAGTGCCAGCGAGGGGCTGAGCGTGGTGCGCGGCCGCCGCCCGGGGGTGAGGGAGTTCGGCAGGCCCGGGTCGAGCCAGGCCATCTGCAGCCGGGTGCCCAGCGGGAATCCGAGCTCCGGCACGACCGGGTTGGACTGGAGCCAGCCGCCGCTGGGCGTGGCCGCGACCATGTTGCCCCAGCGGTCCACGACGTCCAGGTGGCAGGTGTCGCCGCGGGTGGCGCCGTCCGGCGCGACGGTGGGTTCGCCGGTCCCGGCGGCCGTGCCGCCCGCGGCGCACGGACCCGGCTTCCCCGCCGCGACGGCGAGGACGTGCGCGGCGAGGGCGGGCACGCGTCCGCCGGGGCTGCCCGGACGCAGTTCGTGCGAGGCCTCGGCACCGATCAGCGCCCGCCGGCCGGCGTTGTACGGTTCCGACAGCAGCTCTTCCAGGGGCACGTCCGCGGCGTCGCCGTACCAGGCCTCCCGGTCCGCCATGGCCAGCTTGCAGCCCTCGACGAGCAGATGGATGTACTCGGCGGACCCGTACTCGGGCAACTCCGGCGGCAGCAGTGCCAGTTGCTGCAGCAGGACGGGTCCCTGGCTCCAGCCTCCCGCCTTGCACAGCGTCCAGCCCCGCCACTCGTACGTCACCGGCGCCTCGTACGAGGCCGACCAGCCGGCGAGGTCGGCCGTCGTCAGGGTGCCGGTGTGGCGGCGGCCGCTGGTGTCCGTGGTCGGTACGGACGACTGCCGCACGAGCGCCTCGGCGACGAATCCCTCGCGCCAGACGGCCCGGGCCCGCTCGATCTGCTCCGTACGGCTGCCGCCGCCGGACTCCGCGATCACGCGTCGCCACGTCGCGGCCAGGGCGGGGTTGCGCAGCGGTTCCCCGGGCCTCGGGGCGCGGCCGCCGGGCAGGTACAGCTCGGCGGAGGTGGTCCACTCCGTCTCGAACAGTTCGCGCATCGTCTCCACGGTGCCGCCGATCCGCTCGACGGGCGGGTGCCCGTCCTCGGCGTACCCGATGGCGTACTTCAGCACCTGGGCGAGCGTCCTGGTGCCGTGGTCGCGCAGCAGCAGCATCCAGGCGTCGAACGCCCCGGGCACGGCCGCGGCGAGCGGGCCGGTGCCCGGGACCAGTTCCAGTCCGAGCGACCGGTAGTGGCCGATGCCCGCCCCGGCGGGCGCCGGGCCCTGCCCGCACAGGACGCGAACCTCGCCGCCGGCGGGCGCGAGGATGACGGGCACCTCGCCGGCGGGGCCGTTGAGGTGCGGTTCGACGACGTGCAGGACGAAGCCCGCGGCCACGGCGGCGTCGAACGCGTTCCCGCCGTCCTCCAGCACGGCCATCGCGGACTGCGAGGCCAGCCAGTGGGTGGAGGACACCATGCCGAAGGTGCCCTGCAGCGTGGGCCGGGTGGTGAACATGGGGGCGGCTCCCTCGGGGCGGCGCGAACGGTCCGGTGCGGTGGGCGCTGTGGGCGTGGGGACGCCGGCGGAGCGGTGGACGCGGTACCGCGCTCGGGGCTCCCGCCGGCGGACGGTCGGCACGTCCCCGGCAGCGTACGCAGCCCGCGCCCGGTGCGGCAGGGGACGCCGGGTTCGTCGTCTCCGGCGGCTGATCGACTCGTTCCGCGCGTCGCGGCCCGACGGACGGCCGGGGCGGACCGGGGGAACCGGCCCGCGCGCAGGACCTCGCGGCCCGGGAACTCACCACGCCCGAGTGGACGGCACGCGTACCGTGAGGGCATGCCAGGACCCGAGGCGTCGCTGCTGCTCTTCGCACGGCTCACCGACGCGCAGTGGGTGGACGTCGAGAGCCGGCAGGGGACGTTCTGCCGGGCCGTCGAACCGGTGCCGGGCGGCGGCCCGGACGTCTGGATCGAGACGGCACTCCCATCGGCGCGGGCCATGCGCCCCGTACGGGCGGCCCGTTCCACCTGGCGGAGGAGAGCGAGGACGTCCTCGCCGGGTACGACTTCGGAGGGATCGAACGGCGGCCGGTACAGGAGATCGTCGTGTCGGCGTACTGCCAGGGCCGGGACAACCACCGGCTCCAGGGGCATGTGACTGCGTCCCCCGCCCGGCGGCTCGGCGCGCTCATCGGCTGCAACGGGCTGCTCGGCCACCGGTACTCCGTCCACGGCGGCGGCCCGGCCCCGGACGCTTCCGCACTGGCGGCGACCCGGGTGGTGGTCCGGGCATCCGCGGGGTGGTGCACGAGGTCCCGTACGCCGCGCGGGGCCACCAGGTCGAGTACACCCACGTGCGCGACGCCGCGTGCATGGAGTCCTGGCTCCGGCACCCGGAGTTCCGGACGGTCAGGGAGCCTCCGGCGTCCGGTCGGCCGGCCCGCGCCGCGCTCGCTGGGCTACTCGCTCAGTGCGCCGCGTCCTCGCTCAGCGCGCCCCGGACGAGCAGGAGCAGGGCGTCGGTGAGCTCCTCGGCGGGCGAGCCGGTGGCCAGGCGGCGGAGCTGGAGGCCGGTGACGAGGGCGACGGTGTGGGCGGCGAGGCGCTGGGGTTCGGGGACGCCGAGGGCCGTGAGGATCTGGACGGCGAGACGGTCGTACGCGCCGAAGCACTCGGCCGCCGCCTCGCGCAGCCGTTCGTCGCGCCCGGCCTGGATGTAGAGCTCGAAGGGCGCGATGTGCTCGCTGTCGAAGACCGTGCCGTCCGCGACCTGGGCGGCGAGCGCGGCCGCGCCGTCGAGGTCGACGCCCTCGGCCTCGCCCGCGTCGGCGAGTTCGGTGAAGCGCCGGGTCTCCTCGCGGACGAAGTGCAGCAGCGACTCGCGCAGCAGCTCGTGCTGGCTGGAGAAGTGGTAGGTGACCGAGCCGAGCGAGACCCCGGCCTCCTTGGCGATCCGCCGGTTGGTGACCGCGGCGATGCCGTCCTGGCCGATGATGCGCAGGACGGCACCGATGATGCGCTGCCGGGTCGGGGGTATGGCGGGCGCGGCGGGCTCCGCGGAGGCACTGGTCTGGCTGGGCATGCGCGTCATTGTTCCACCGGGGCGCTCCACGTCCTCAGCGGGTCGGGGCAGCGCTCGTACCATCGCCGGTCGGCCTCCAGCTGGGCGGCCAGCGAGATCAGCGACTCCTCGGTGCCCTCCGGACCGAGCAGCTGCGCGCCGACGGGCAGTCCGTCGGAGGTGAACCCCGCGGGGACGTTGACACCCGGCCAGCCGAGGACGTTCCAGGGCCACGCGTAGGGGCAGACGGCGGCCATGGCCGCGTTGGTGCGCCAGGCGCTGAGGCCGTCGAAGGTGCCGATGCGCGGCGGGGGTGCGGCGGTGGTCGGCGTCAGCAGCACGTCGTACCTGTCGAACAGCGCGCCGACACGGCGGTGCTGGCGTGCCTCGCGGGCGCGCGCGGCACGCACGACCGGCCCGCTGAGCAGCCTGCCGTTGCGCAGTGCCGTACGGGTGCGCGGGTCGAGCAGTGCGGGCTCGGGGTGGAGGGCCGCGAACTCGGCCACGCCCGCGGTGCCCCGGGAGACGAAGCCGAGGCCCATCAGCCCGTAGCGGGGCCGGGCCTCCTCGACGTGGTGGCCGAGCCGGGCGAGTGTCTCGGCGAGGTCGGCGACGGCCCGTCGCACCTCGGGGTGGGGCCGGGCGCCGCTGAGGGTGAGCGGCGGCCGCCAGGCGAGGGCGATGCGCAGCCGGCCGGGCTCGCGGCGGGCGGCGGCCGAGGCGTCGATGGCGTCGGGCCGGTGCAAGTCCTCCGGGTGGGAGCCCTGGACGGCGTCGAGCAGCAGCGCGGCGTCGGCGACGGTCCGGGCCAGCGGCCCGTTGACCGTGAGTCCGTGGAAGGCGTCGGTATGCGGGTGCAGCGAGACGCGGCCGCGCTGCGGCTTGATGCCGACGAGATGGGTCCAGGCCGCGGGGATGCGGATGGAGCCGCCGCCGTCCGAGCCGAGGGCCGCGGGCACCAGTCCCGCGGCGACGGCGGCCGCGGAGCCGCCGGAGGAACCGCCGGGCGTGTGGTCCGGGGACCACGGGTTGCGGGTGGCGCCGAAGGCGGGGCCCTCGGTGAACGGCCACTGCCCGAGCTCACAGGAGTTGGTCTTGCCGACGACGACGGCGCCGGCCGCGCGCAGCCGCCGTACCGCCTCGCCGTCCGCGACCGCCGGGGCCCTCTCACCGCGGCAGCCGAAGTGGGTGGGCAGCCCGGCCACGTCCGTGTCGTCCTTCACGGCGAGGGGGACGCCGAGCAGCGTTGCCGTCCCGCCCGCCGCGAGGCGCCGGTCGGCGTCCTCGGCCTCGGCGAGGGCGGACTCGGTGCGGACGTGCCGGAAGGCGTTGAGGGTGGGCTGACTGGACTCGATGCGCCTCAGCGCCGCCCGGACCAGCTCCACCGAGGTGGTCTGACCTTCCTTCAGTTTCCGGGCCTGCTCGGCGAGGCCGGAGAAATCCGCTGTGGACATGACCACCCTGTGCTCCTTATCGTTCGTTCGAACGAACAGAACTGGAGGGTAACCAGATGCGCATCAACGGATCAACCGTTCTCCTCACCGGTGTCACCGGCGGCATCGGCACCGCGCTGGCCGCCGAACTGTCCCGGCGGGGCGCCCGGTTGATCCTCACGGGGCGCCGGCGCGACGCAGTCGAGCCGCTGGCCAAGGAGTACGGCGCCCGCGCCGTCGTCGCCGATCTGGCCGACCCGGAGGACGTGGAGCGCCTCGCCGCCGAGGCGGCCGGGACCGAGATCCTGCTGGCCAACGCCGCGCTGCCGTCCAGCGGCGAGTTGCTCGACTACACCCCCGACCAGATCGACCGCGCCCTGGCGGTCAACCTCCGCGCCCCCGCCATGCTGGCCCGGCTGCTCGCCCCGGCCATGGTCGAGGCCCGCCGGGGCCATCTCGTCTTCGTGGGCTCGATCTCGGGCAAGACGGCGACGAAGCACTCCGCGCTCTACAACGCCACCAAGTTCGGTCTGCGGGGCTTCGCGCTCGGACTGAGGCAGGACCTGCACGAGCACGGGGTCGGCGTGTCGCTCGTCCAGCCCGGCTTCGTCCGGGAGGCGGGCATGTTCGCGGCGACCGGGGCCGAGCCGCCCGCGGGTATGCGCACGGTCTCCCCCCGGCAGGTCGTCGCGGGGGTCGTGCGCGCCGTCGAGCGCAACCGGGCCGAAGTGAACGTGGCGCCGCCGGAGATGCGGATCCTCAGCGCGATCGGCGGCCAGTTCCCCGGTTTCTCCGAGCGCGTCCAGCGCCGCTCGGGAGGCGCCGACCGCACGGTCCGCAGGATCGTGGCGGCCCAGCGCGACAGCCGCTGAGGCCCGCCGTCCGGCCCGCCCCGTGTACCACCCCCGTACGGGGCGGGCCCTCTTCACGCCCGGGGCCCGGACCGCTGGGGAGCGGTCCGGGCCCCGGGTCACGCCGGTCCCTCAGCTGTGCCTGCGGCGCTCCGGCAGCATCAGCAGCGTGTACAGCAGCAGCGAGGCTGCGAGCCCCACCGCCCAGCCGTAGTCCGCGAGCGGCTTCAGGAAGGGGATCAGCCCGTCCTCGGGGAACGGACCCTTCCCCGGGGCGGAGTGGGAGCCGCCGATCGCGAGGACCCCGCCGACGCCGAAGGCCAGGACGGCACGCCAGTTCCAGCCGGACGCGTACCAGTAGCGGCCCTCCGGGCGGTAGAGGTCCGCCAGTTCCAGATGGGTGCGGCGGACGATCCAGTAGTCGGCGATCAGGATGCCGGCGACCGTACCGAGCAGTCCGCCGACCAGACCGAGCCAGGTGAAGATGTACAGCTCCGGGGTCTCGGTCAGCTTCCACGGCATGATCAGGACACCGACGACACCCGTGATCAGCGCCCCCGTGCGGAAGGTGACGAACCGCGGTGCGAGGTTCGCCAGGTCGTACGCGGGGGACACGACGTTCGCCGCGATGTTCACGGAGATCGTCGCGATCAGCACGGTCACCAGGGCGAACAGCAGGCCGAAGACGTTGTCCGTCTTGGCGGCGAGCTGCACCGGGTCCCAGATCGGCGCGCCGTAGACGGCCTGGGAGCCGGAGGTGACGAACACCGACAGCAGGGCGAACAGGGTCATGGTCGTGGGCAGGCCCAGCGTCTGGCCCCAGACCTGGGCGCGCTGGCCGGCGCCGAAGCGGGTGAAGTCCGGGATGTTCAGGGACAGTGTGGACCAGAAGGCGATCATCCCCATGAGGGAGGGGAAGAACACCGGCCAGAAGTCGTCCCCCCAGCCGAGCTTGGAGGGCTGGTCGAGCAGCGGGCCGAAGCCGCCGGCCTTCATCGCGATCCAGACCAGCAGCACCAGCGCGCCGACGATCACGAACGGGGCCGCCCAGTTCTCGAAGCGGCGCAGTGTCTCCATGCCCCGGTAGATGATGGCGAGTTCCACCACCCAGAAGACGAGGAAGCAGAGCCACAGCGTCCAGGGCTGGCCGGCGATCTCGGCGGCCTCCGTCCAGCCGCCGAAGATGGTGCCGAGCAGGATGAAGATGCCCTGTCCGCCGATCCACGTCTGGATGCCGAACCAGGCACAGGCGACGGCGGCTCTGATCAGAGCCGGGAGATTGGCGCCGCGCAGTCCGAAGGAGGCGCGGGCCAGCACCGGGAAGGGGATGCCGTACTTGGGACCGGCGTGGCCGGTGAGGAGCATCGGGAACAGCACGATCACATTGGCCAGCGCGATGGTGAACACGGCCTGTTTCCAGTCCATGCCGAGCGCGACGAGCCCGGAGGCGAGCAGCCAGGACGGGATGTTGTGGGCCATCCCGACCCACAGGGCGGCGAAGTTGTACGTGGTCCAGTGGCGGTTGGCGAGCGGTACGGGAAGCAGGTCGTTGTTGACGAAGCGGCCTCCGGCGGGGATCGCGCCGGGCACGAGTTCCACCCGGCCCTGGGCGTCGATGTGCTGGCCGGAGTCGGAAGGGGACGGGGAGGATGCCGGGGGAACGGTCGCGGTCATGGCCTTGACCCTTCAGCAGAGGTCGGGCGGTCGCGTGGGGGAGTTCGGTGCCCGTCAGCGGGTGAGTGCGGGGATGATCTCCGCGCCGTAGGCGTCGATCGTCGCTTCCTTCGCGTCGTGCATGTTGTAGACGGCGAACTGGTCCACGCCCAGGTCCCGCAGCGCCCGCAGTTTCTCGATGTGCGCGGAGGGCGGGCCCAGCAGGCAGAACCGGTCGACGATCTCGTCGGGCACGAAGTCGGTGGACGGGTTCCCGGCCCGGCCGTGGTGGCTGTAGTCGTACCCCTGCCGCTCCTTGATGTAGGCGGTCAGGGCCTCCGGCACCATGTCCGAGTGCTCCCCGTAGCGCGAGACCAGGTCGGCGACGTGGTTGCCGACCATCCCCCCGAACCAGCGGCACTGGTCGCGGGCGTGGGCGAGGTCGTCACCCACGTACGCCGGCGCGGCCACGCAGACGGTGATCGCGTCCGGGTCGCGTCCGGCCCCGGCGGCCGCCTCCCGCACGGCCTTGACCATCCACTCGGTGAGGTAGAGGTCGGCGAGCTGGAGGATGAAGCCGTCGGCCTTCTGCCCGGCGAGGGCGAGTGCCTTCGGCCCGTACGCCGCCATCCACACGGGCAGTTTCCCGTCCCGTACCCACGGGATCCGGACGGGCTGCCCGTCCACGACCGCCTCACGGCCCTCGGCGAGATCGCGGATGACCCCGATCGCCTCGCCCAGCCGGGCCAGGGTGTTGGGGCTGCGCCCGGCCACGCGCATCGCGGAGTCGCCGCGGCCGATGCCGCATACGGTGCGGTTGCCGAACATGTCGTTCAGGGTGGCGAAGGTCGAGGCCGTCACCTCCCACGTCCGGGTCCCGGGATTGGTGACCATCGGGCCGACGTGCATCTTCTGTGTGTGTTCAAGGATCTGGCTGTAGACGACGAACGGCTCCTGCCACAGGACCGCCGAGTCGAACGTCCAGCCGTAGCGGAAGCCGTTGCGTTCCGCGCGCCGCATCAGACCGACGACCGCCGAAGCGGGCGGGTCCGTCTGCAGGACGAGTCCGAAGTCCACCGGGACCTCCTGGGTCGGGTTCCGCTAGTTCAGGTACTGGCAGGTCGAGCGGGGGGTGAACACGCCGTGTCCGGCCCGGCCGGTGAACTCCCGTCCGTCGATGACCACTTCGCCCCGTGAGAGCACGGTCTCGACCCGGCCGGTGATCCGCCTGCCCTCGTAGGCCGAGTAGTCGACGTTCATGTGGTGGGTCTCGGCGGAGAGGACCTGCTCCGCGTGCGGGTCGTACACGACGATGTCGGCGTCGGCGCCCGGCGCGATGGTGCCCTTCTTGGGGTAGAGGCCGAACATCCGGGCGGGTGCGGCGCAGGCGATCTCGATCCAGCGGCGGCGCGAGATGTGGCCGTCGAGGACCGCCTGGTGCAGCAGGTCCATCCGGTTCTCCACGCCCGGCAGCCCGTTGGGGATCTTGGAGAAGTCGCCGCGGCCGAGGTCCTTCTGGCCGGAGAAGCAGAACGGGCAGTGGTCGGTGGAGACGACCTGGAGGTCGTCGGTCCGCAGCCCGCGCCACAGTGCGGCCTGGTGCTCCTTGGGCCGCAGCGGTGTGCTGCAGACGTACTTGGCGCCCTCGAAGTCCGGTTCGGCGAGGTTGTCCGTGGACAGGAACAGGTACTGCGGGCAGGTCTCGCCGAAGACCGGGAGTCCCTTGTCACGGGCGGCGGCGAGCTCCGCGACGGCCTCCTCGGCCGAGACGTGGACGACGTACAGCGGGGCGCCGGCGACCCGGGCGAGCTGGACGGCCCGGTGCGTGGCCTCGGCCTCCAGCAGCACCTTGCGGACCTCGCCGTGGTAGCGGGGGTCGGTCTCGCCGCGCGCCAGGGCCTGTTCGACGAGGACGTCGATCGCGATGCCGTTCTCCGCGTGCATCATGATCAGCCCGCCGTTGGCGGTGCCGCGCTGCATGGCGCGCAGGATCTGCCCGTCGTCGCTGTAGAAGACGCCGGGGTAGGCCATGAACAGCTTGAAGGAGGTGACGCCCTCCTCGACGAGCAGGTCCATCTCCTTCAGCGACGACTCGTCGACGTCGGAGAGGATCATGTGGAAGCCGTAGTCGATCGCGCACTTGCCGTCGGCCTTGGCGTACCAGGCATCGAGTCCTTCGCGCAGGCTCTGGCCCTTGGTCTGGACGGCGAAGTCGACGATGGTGGTGGTGCCGCCCCAGGCGGCGGCGCGGGTGCCGGTCTCGAAGGTGTCGGACGCGAAGGTGCCGCCGAACGGCAGTTCCATGTGGGTGTGCGCGTCGACCCCGCCGGGGATGACGTACTTCCCGGTGGCATCGATGGTGCGGTCGGCGGTCCAGCTCTCGGCGGCGGTGGACCCGTGGGCGGCGAGGGCGGCGACGCGGCCGTCCTCGACCAGGACGTCGGCGTGGGTCTCGTCGGCGGCCGTGAGGACGAGTCCGCCGCGGATCAGTGTGCGGTTGCTCATGGTCTTCCCCTCGCGTGGACTAGAGGCTGCGCAGGGTGCGTTCGAGGATCGAGGCGCCCTCTTCCGCCTCGGCGACGGTGAGGGACATCGGTGGCGCGATCCTCAGCACGCTGGTGTTGTGGCCGCCGCCCTTCCCGATGAGCAGTCCGCCTTCGCGAGCGGCTTCGAGCACGGCGGCGGCGGCCTCCGGGGACGCCTCGTCCGTGCCGGGCCGGACCAGTTCGATGCCGATCATCAGTCCGCGTCCGCGCACCTCGCGCACGGCGGGGACCCCGGCCGTGATGGCGCGGAGCCGTTCGATGAGCAGCCCGCCGACGCGCCGCGCGTTGCCCTGCAGGTCGTGCTCCAGCAGGTACGAGAGGTTCGCGAGGCCCGCGGCCGCGGTGACGGGTGAACCGCCGAACGTGGAGATGGAGTTGGCGTCGATGCAGTTCATCACCTCGGCCCGGGCCACGACGCCGCCCAGCGACATCCCGTTGCCGATGCCCTTGGCGAAGGTGAGGATGTCCGGCGGGCCGTTCTCCGCGTGCGCCTGCCAGCCCCAGAAGTGCTCGCCCGTCCGGCCCCAGCCGGTCTGCACCTCGTCGGCGATCCACAGGATCCCGTGGCGGTCGAGGACTTCGCGGAACGCGGCGTACAGCCCGTCGGGCGGGGAGGTGAAGCCGCCGACGCCCTGGATCGGCTCGGCGATCAGCGCGGCCACGTCGTGGGTGTGGCCGAGCAGGTCCTCCAGGTCGGCGACGCACGCCTCGACGAACTGGGCGTCGGAGAGCCCCGCGTAGGGACCGCGGGTGCGCATGCCCCCGTGCACGTACAGGGTCTGCACCGGGGAGAGCGTCGTCGGCGACCACGAGCGGTTGCCGGTGATGGAGACCGCCGAGAAGGAACGGCCGTGGTAGCTGTTGCGCATGGCCAGGATCTGGCCGGACCTGCGGTACGCGGTGGCCAGCAGCAGGGCGGTGTCGTTGGCCTCGGTGCCCGAGGTGGTGAAGAAGACCCGGGCGTCGGGGATCCCGGACAGGGCGGCGATGCGCTCGGCCAGCTCCACCATGGGGCGGTTGAGGTAGAGCGTCGAGGAGTGGATGATCCGCCCGGCCTGCTCGCTGACCGCCTTGGTGACCTCGGGGAGGGCGTGGGCGGTCATGGTGGTGAGGATGCCGCCGAAGAAGTCGAGGTAGCGGTTGCCGTCCGCGTCCCAGACGTGCCGCCCCTCCCCGTGGGTGATCTCCATGGGCTGCCGGTAGTAGAGCGCGACCCAGTCGGGGATGACGGCACGGTGCCGCTCGTACAGGTCGTTCACGGCTGGACCAGCCCTTCGTACGCGTCGGGCCGGCGGTCCCGGTAGAAGGCCCACTGCTGCCGCACCTCGTCGATCAGGCCGAAGTCGAGGTCCCTGACGATCAGTTCCTCCTCCTTGTCGCTGGCGACGTCTCCGACGAACTGGCCGCGCGGGTCGACGAAGTAGCTGGTGCCGTAGAAGTCGTTGTCGCCGTACTCCTCCTGGCCGACCCGGTTGATGGCGGCGATGAAGTACTCGTTGGCGACCGCCGCGGCGGGCTGCTCCAGCTGCCAGAGGTACGCGGACAGGCCCCGGGAGGTTGCCGACGGGTTGTAGACCAACTGGGCTCCGCCGAGTCCGAGTTGGCGCCAGCCCTCCGGGAAGTGGCGGTCGTAGCAGATGTAGACGCCGACCCTGCCGACCGCGGTGTCGAAGACCGGCCAGCCCGCGTTGCCGGGCCTGAAGTAGTACTTCTCCCAGAATCCCTTGACCTGGGGGATGTGGTGCTTGCGGTACTTGCCGAGATAGCTGCCGTCGGCGTCGATCACCGCGGCGGTGTTGTAGTAGAAGCCGGAGTCCTCGACCTCGAAGACGGGGACGACGATCACCATCCCGGTCTCCCTGGCGAGGTCCCGCATGCGCAGCACCGTGGGGCCGTCGGGCACGGGTTCCGCCCAGCGGTAGTGCTCCGGCTCCTGCACCTGGCAGAAGTAGGGGGCGTTGAAGACCTCCTGGAACCCGATGACCTTGGCACCCTGCCGGGCCGCCTCGCGGGCGTGCTCCTCATGCTTGGCGATCATGGATTCGGTGTCGCCGGTCCAGGTGGCCTGGACGAGTGCGGCGCGTACGACGTTGGTCATGAGCTGCTCCTTCGACAAGACGTCAGAGCCTCTACGCACGTAGACGCGATGCGTAGGAGGAGAACGTAAGCCCCGTCACACACTGGGGCAAGACCATCGTCGTCAACCCGCAGTGTCGATCATGTTTCGCACCCGAGCGGTCGACATACAGCGTATACCGTACTTTTTCAGGCGCTGATGAGACCCGCAACGCGCAAGGCGTGCACCAGATCGCGCTCACAGCCGGGCGACACCGCGCGGGCGGCGGAGAGCAGTTGCGGGACGAGGCGGCGCGGGTCGGCGGTGGCGATCCGCGCGCCGTCCGCCGGGCTGCGGACCCGGAGGAAGGCCGCGAGCAGGGCGTCCGCCTCGGCGAGCGCTCCTGCGTCGCCGAGCGCGAGGACGGCATCGGCGATCTCGTCGGGGGGGCGGGCGACGCCCTGGCGCAGGAGCCGGCCGCAGTCGTCGTCGCGACCCGCTCCGGCGAGGGCGCCGGCGGCCTCCGCGAGCCGTTCCGGCGGCAGCGAGGCCACCTCCCAGAGGAGCGTGGGCCAGTCGGCACCGAGACCGGAACGGTGCATCTCGGCGGCGAGCACGGGGAGCCGGGCCGAAGGCCCCGACGCGGCCTCGCACAGCAGGACGTGGGCCTCACCCCCGCGGCCCTCGGCCCGCAGCCGCCGGAGCGTGGCGACGGTCGCGAGGGCGGCACGGCGGTCCTCCTCGCCGGCGGGCGCCGCCGAGCCCGGGCCGGTCGCCGCGGTCGGCTCCGCCTCCGCTCCCCCGCCGAACCGCGCGCCGCGCGGCCGCACGGCGGCGACGGGCAGTTCGGGCACGCCGGGCACGGGAACGGGCTCGCCCGCACTCTCCTCCGCGTCGTCGAGCCAGGCGTACCGGGCCCCGCGCGGCCGCCGTTTGCTCCCTCTGCGGGCTTCCCGCCCGGGAGCGCGCCGCTCCTCGGACGAGCCGTCCCCGAAGGGCTGCGGTGGCCCTGCCCCGTCCGCCCCCGGACGGGCCCACGCCCCGGGATCGGGGGAGGCCGCATCCGTTCCGGCCCACTCCCGACCGGCGTCCGCGTCCGCCCCGTCCGACACGTCCGCCCTGTGCGCCCCGTCCGCCCTGTCGGGCCCGGAATCAGCCCCACCGTCCGGACCTTCGGCCACTGCGGCCGCTCTGCTCCAGCCGCCCCCGTCCGCCCCGCCCACCGCGGGGCCGCCCCACGCCCCAGGACCGCGCGCGGCGGCAGTCGTTCCGGCCCACCCCCGACCGGCGTCCCCGTCCGCCCTGTGCGCACCGTCCGACACGTCCGCCCTGTCAGGCCCGTCCGGCCCGGGTCGTGCCGCCACCGCGAAGTGCCCCGTGCCATGCCCCTGTCCGGCCCACGGCTCCGGCGCCGGCCCCGTGCCGCCCCGCTCCGCGCCCGAGAGCGCGTCGCGGTCGTGCGCCGTCTCGGGTGGTCCGGACACCCCGGCTACCGGTCCGGGGTGGACCGGCCCGGGGGCCGGGCCCCGGACGTACGGCGCCGCCCCGGAGGGGAGTCCGGGAGGAGGGGCCAGCGCCGCGATGCGGGTGGCGAGTTCGGCGCAGCGGGCGGTAGCGCGGGTGTGGTCGTCGTTGGCCCAGGAGAGGTCGTGGGCGAGCTCCCGGTACACAGGGGTGCCCTCGGGGACGGCGGCGAGCCGGTGCAGCAGGTCCCGGCCGCGTCCGGCCGCGCGGGCCTGTTCGCGGCGCATCAGTTCCAGCCGTTCCCGGAGGGCTTCGCCGCCACCGGGGCGGCGGTCGTGGACGGCCGCCGCCGCGGAATGCAGTCCGCGGGCGTGCGCCGTCTCCTCGTCGTCCGCCGCGAGGTCCTGGAGGAGCGACGCCACCACGTCCCACGGCGGGATCTCCGCGCCCCGCAGACAGGCCGTCAGTCCGTCGGGGTCGCGGCGCAGGAACACCCCGTACCAGCCGCTTCCCGGGTCGAGGCGCCCCGTCACCGCTCTGAGGTACCGCGCGAAACCGTCGACCTGGCCGGGGAGTTGATGCGCCGCCATTGCCTGCTCGCTCTCCGCTTCGGGTTCGCAGGCATTCGACCCCAGCCGTGTTACGGGACGGCTACGCGCAGTTTTCGCGGGCGGTGCGGATCGCTCAACGTGTCCGGAGCGTCACTGCGATGCCGGTGTGGGGGCGCTTGCCGAGCCGTACGACCGCCGCGGGGACGTCGACGAGCCAGAACTGCCAGGTGTACTTGCGGCTCAGCAGCTTCCTGACCCTCCCGAGTTCGGCGCCGTCGAGCAGCCGCGCCGTACCGTCCGCCGTCTCGGCCCCTTCCTCGACCCTGCCGCGCACATCGCACGCCGTCACGGTGACCCGGTCGTCCCTGCGCAGACGCTTGATCTTCCAGGAGTCGGAGCGGGTCCACACGTACAGTTCACCGCCGTCGACGGCGAACCACACGGGAGTGGCGACGCCCGTCCCGTCCTTCCGGAAGGTCGTGAGGCTGATGTACTTCGCGCGGTCGAGCTGCTGGAGATCCACGGGCGCGAGACTACGCCCCGGGGCACCGCGCGGGCATCCCGGACCGGCACCGAGCCGGTCGACGCGGGGCCCCGCCCGCCCGGGCACTCGCCGTGGGACCCGCCGGAGGCTCACACGGGGGCGAGCGCGCAGCGCGTCACCAGGTCGTCCATGGACAGTCCGAGCGCGCCGGCCAGGGCCGCCACGGTGAAGAACGCGGGCGTCGGCGCGCGGCCCGTCTCGATCTTGCGCAGCGTCTCGGCGGAGATCCCCGCGGCGGCGGCCACCTCCACCATGCTCCGGGGACCTCGGGTCTCACGCAGCAACCGCCCGAGGCGCTCGCCGCGTTCGCGTTCTTCGGGGGTCAGGGGCGCACGAACCATGCCGTCATTCTAATACCGGCACGACCGGCACGACCGGCACGACCGGCACGACCGGCGCGACCGGCGCGACCGGCGCGACCGGCACGGCGCGAGGGCGCGAGGGCGCGACTGGGAGCGGGACCGTCCCCGCCCTGCCCCGCCGCCCGCCCAGCGACGGCGTCCGCCCTCACGGTCTGATGTCGTCGCAGGCGATCGGCAGATGACGGGGGCCGCGCAGCACCGCGTTCCTGCGGTACTCGGGCGGGTCCTCGAGCAGCCGGGGGTTGACCAGTCTGCGGGCGAGTTCGCTCAGTGCGAGCTGCGCCTCCTGCCGGGCGAGGGGCGCGCCGAAGCAGCTGTGGATGCCGCTGCCGAAGCCCAGGTGCTCGATGTCCGCGCGGTCCGGGTCGAAACGGTCGGGGTCCTCGAAGCGCATCGGGTCGCGGTTGCCGGCGGCCACCACCAGCCACAGCGAGGCGCCCTTCGGGATGGTGACCCCGCCGATCTCGATGTCCGCGAGGGTCGTGCGGTTCGGCACCAGCTGGACCGGCGGCTCGAAGCGCAGCAGTTCCTCCACGAGCGGGACGGACAGGCCCGGGTCCTCCCGCAGCCGGTCGAGCACCTCCGGGTTGCGCAGCAGCGTCAGCATGCCGTTGGTGATCAGGTTCACCGTCGTCTCGTGTCCGGCGATCAGCAGCAGCGCGGCGGTGCTGAGCAGTTCCATCGTCGTCATCGAACCGTCCGGCCCCTTGAGGGTGGCCAGTTCGGAGAGCATGTCCTGCTGCGGGTTCTTGCGCCGCTCCTCGATCAGCCCGGCCAGATACATGCCCAGCTCCGTACGGGCCTTCTGGGCGATCTTGTTCCGCTCGGTCGGGTCCTCCCCGGGCATCGGGTCGAGGCTGGCCGCGAGGGTGTCGGCCCAGCCGTGGAAGCGGGACTCGTCCTCGCGCGGCACCCCGAGCAGCCGGCAGATCACGGTCACGGGGAACGGGTACGAGAACTGCTCGACGAGGTCGATCCGGTCCGTACCGCCGATGCCGGCGATGAGGTCCGAGACGATCCCACCCAGTTCGCCGCGCATCTCGTGGACCCGGCGCGGCTCGTGGGGCGGCCCGAAGGACGTGTTCGTCATGCGGCGCAGCCGGTCGTGCTCCGGGGGGTCGAGCCGGATGAAGCTGGGCGGCAGTGCGGTCTCCTCCTCCTGCTGCGGGAGGTCGGGACCGGCGGCCTGGGTCATGTTGCGGGCGTCGGAGCTGACCCGGGGGTCGTGCAGGAGGCTCAGGATCTCGTGGTAGGTGCTCACGACGTACGCACCGTCGCCGTCGTTGAGCACCGGCGTCTTCCGGAGCTCCGCGTACAGGGGGTACGGGTCGTGGCGGTTCTCGTAGTCGAGGATCTGCCGCAGCAGGCTGCCTTCAGTCATGACGGGTCCTTGTGCTCGCTCGCGGCGTCAGTGCCGGCCGGGGGTGAAGGTCATGCGCCGGTCGGCCGGCGAATAGCCGCTGAGGGTGACGGTGGGGCCGTGGGTGGGGACCGACGGGTCGGGGAATTCGGCCGGCACCGGCCGCGCTCCCTCCGGGCGGCGGTCCACCGTGGGGAACGGCGGCGGGAACGGCGCCGTCGTCTCGATCAGGTGCTCGTAGAACGGCAGCCAGCGCGCCTGGTCGAACGTGACGGCACCGATGACGCGGCCCTGGTAGCCGTACACCCCGACGAACCTGCGTTCGGCCAGCGATCCCTGGGAGATCAGGATCTCCGTGCCCATGGACGGCACGCCCACCGACTTGATGTTCACGCCGAACTGGGAGGACCAGAAGGCCGGGACCCACATGTGGGGGCGGCGGTCGACGCTCTCGCAGAGCATGTTGTGCGCCGCGGTCTCGGCCTGGCTGACGGCGTTGCCCCAGTGCTCCAGCGACAGGAACTGGTACCCGAACAGCGGGTGCGGCGACCGCGCCACGTCGCCGGCGACGAAGATGTCGTCGGTGACGATGCCCCGGATGTCGAACGCCCGGCAGCCGGCGTCGCAGGCGATGCCCCGGGGGCCCGCTCCGAGCCCCGAACCGGCGAGCCACTCGGTGTTGCGGGTCGCGCCGAGCGAGACGACCACGACGTCCGTCTCCACCGAGGAGCCGTCGGAGAGGTGCGCGGCGCGCACCCGCCCCGCCGAGTCGCCCTCCAGCCCGGTCACCATGACGCCCGTCCGGAGATCCACCCCGTTCTCGCGCTGGAGTTGGGCGGCCACCTCCCCCACGACACCGCCGAGCGCGCCCACGAGGGGCGCGGCTCCGCGTTCGGCGACGGTCACCGAGATCTCCCGCTCGCGGCAGGCGGAGGCGATCTCCGAGCCGGTGAAGCCCGCGCCGATGACGAACACCCGGCGCGGTCCGTCCGCCAGCCGCTTCTGCAGCGCGGTCGCGTCGTCACGGGTCCGCAGCACGAAGACCCCGTCGAGCTCTGCCTCGCGTTCGTGCGGCCACGGCCGCGCGCGGACCCCGGTGGCGATCAGCAGCCGGTCGTACTCGATCTCCTCGCCGTCGGCCAGGCGGACGCGCTTGGCGGCCATGTCGAGCCCGGTGGCGGCGATTCCGAGCCGCCAGTCGGCGTCCAGGGCGCGTCGCCGGGGCAGCGCGGTGCGGTCCGCCGTGGTCCTGCTGAGCAGGACCCCCTTGGACAGCGGAGGGCGGTCGTACGGCTCGTAGGGCTCGTCTCCGACCATCGTGAGCGTGCCGGCGAAGCCCTCGTCCCGCAGGGTCTCGGCGGCCCTGAGGCCGGCCAGCGACGCGCCCACGACGACGACGCGCCCCTCGCGCTTGAACCGTTCGAGGTATCCGTCAGCGGGCATCGGACGCCTCCCCGGCGGTCACGGTCTCGTCGGACCGGTCCAGGAGAATCGCCTGGACGGGACAGGCGGCGACGGCCCGGACCACGTCGTCCCGATGTGCCTCGTCCGGCCGTGGCTTGTACAGCAGTGCTTCCTCGCCGTGCATTTCGAAGACGTCCGGAGCGAGGAAGGCGCACTGCGCGTACCCCTGGCACCGGTTGAGATCGACGACAACTCTCACGACGGATCAGCCCTTCCCGTGCCTGGTCACTCCCCCGGAACCAGCATGGGAGCAGCGGGGCGGTCCCGCTCGCCGTGGCGGCCGAAGGGGTGAGCGGAAAGGCGTGGGCCGGGTCCGGCGGGCGGACGGGGCGGGCGGACGGGGCGCGGTGGCCCGGCTCCGGCCGGCGGGTGCATCCGGACCACGAACGGCCGCCGCGGCCGGTGACCGTGCGGCGGCGGGAGTTCAGACCACGTCCGCCGGCTCCGGCCGGGCTCTCATCCGGACCCGCAGCAGATGGACGCTGATGAGCGCGGACCAGGCCGGGAAGACCAGTTCCGACCACGGGAAGGCCGGCCCCGCGAACAGCAGCACCAGGCCGGCCACGTAGCCGATCACGGCCAGCGGACGCGGGATCACTCCGAGCCGGTGGCCGATGGTCGAGGTCGCGAGGACGAAGACGGCGGCCATCCGCATCGAGTACGTCGTCAGCAGCGTGTACGCGAAGTTGCGTCCGAACTCCGAGGGCTGCTGGTCGTCGAGGATGCTGCCCGCCGCCGATGCGGCTCCGAACATGGTCGCCACGAACACCAGTCCGCTACCCAGGAAGACCGTCGCGACGAACTTGTCCTCCCGCTCCCCCACCTGGGCCCGCAGCGCGCCCATGAACCACAGGAAGAAGATCCCGGCGAACGGGACGAGTTCCAGGGCCGCGCGCACGGCCCGCCGGCGGCCGGGGCTGAGCGCGTCGTCACCCGCCTCGGCGGCGCCCTCGGGGATCGCCAGCCTCATCAGCACGATCGCGGCGGCCAGCAGCACCGCGAACACGATGCCGGCAAGCCCCGCGGCGCGGGGGGTGCGAAGTCGCTCCCGGTTCGGCTCCATGGGCTGCTCGCTTTCTGTCCCTACCAGCAAGCAGCGGGAAGGCCGCGGTGCGCCACCGGGGCCGCCCGTGAGGGTGACCCGGTGCCGCACCGCGGCCGCGCGGTGGCCGGACACGGCGGGGCCGGCCGGAGCCGGTCCGGATGCCCGAGGGGCGGCCTACGGGGTGCCCGAGGGGCGCACCACCATCGCCGAGCCGCCGCCGCGGCGGACCTTCTCCGCCGCCGCCAGCCAGCGGCCGTCCGGCAGACGGTGCACCCCGGTCGCGGCGCCGATCTCCGGATTCAGTCGGAAGGCGTGGCCCAGCGCCTCGAGCTCCGCCCGGAGCGGGCTGTTCCAGAGGGCCGGTTCGAGTTCGGTGGTGGGCTGGTTGCGCTGGCTGGCGCGCGGGGCGGCGATCGCGTCGACCAGGGGCAGACCCCGGTCGACGACGCCGGTGAGCGTCTGCAGTGCGGTGGTGATGATCGTGGCACCGCCCGGGGAGCCCAGGGCCAGCACGGGCCGGGCGCGGTCGTCCAGGACGATCGTCGGGGACATCGACGAGCGCGGCCGCTTGCCGGGGCCGGGGAGGTTCGGGTCGTGGACGGCCGGATCGGCCGGGGCGAAGGAGAAGTCCGTCAGCTCGTTGTTCAGGAGGAACCCCCGGCCGGGCACGGTGATGCCGCTGCCGCCGGTCGACTCGATCGTCAGCGTGTAGGCGACGACGTTGCCCCACTTGTCGGCCACGGTGAGATGGGTGGTGTTCTCGCCCTCGTACGTCGTCGGCGCGGCCCTGCCCGCCGACGCGCACGGCCGCGGATCACGCGGGTCCCCGGGCGCGAGCGGGCTGGTGAGGACGGCGTCGTCGCGGATGAGGCAGGCCCGGGTGTCCGCGTACCGCTGGGAGAGCAGTCCCCGCACCGGCACGTCCTCGAAGGCCGGGTCGCCGACCCAGCGCCCCCGGTCCGCGAAGGCGATCCGGCTCGCCTCGATGAAGCGGTGCAGGTACTTCGACTCGGACAGGCCCGACAGGTCGGTGCTCTCCAGGATGTTCAGCGCCTCGCCGACGCTGGTGCCGCCGGACGACGACGGGGCCATGCCGTAGACGTCGAGCCCCCGGTAGGACACCCTCGTCGGGTACCGGCGCACCGTCTCGTACGAGGCGAGGTCGCGCAGCGTGAGGTCGCCGGGCCGTACGACGCGGGTGGCGCCCTCGCGCACCTGCGGGGCGCGCACGGTACGGACGATGTCGCGGGCGACGTCGCCCCGGTAGAGCACTTCGGTGCCCTCGCGGCCGATGTCCGCATAAGTACGGGCGAGATCGGGGTTCTTGAAGACGGAGCCGGGCTCCGGCAGACGGCCGCCGGGCAGGAACAGCTCGGCGCTGGCCGGGAAGTCCCGGAACCGGGCCTCGTTCGCCCGGGTCTGGCTGCGGAAGGTCTCGTCGACGGTGAAGCCGTTCCTCGCCAGTCGCTCCGCCGGCTTCAGCAGGTCCGCGAGCGGGCGGCTGCCCCAGGCGGCGAGCGCCGTGTCCCAGGTCGCGGGGGTACCGGGGGTGCCGACGCCCAGGCCGCTGGTGACGCCCTCCTCGAACGGGATGGGCTTGCCGTTCTCCTGGAACAGCGCGGCGTCGGCCGAGCGGGGTGCGGTCTCGCGCCCGTCGACGGTGTGGACCCTGCGCTGTCTCGCGTCGTAGTACACGAAGTAGCCGCCGCCGCCGATACCGGCCGAGTACGGCTCGGTGACCCCGAGCGCGGCGGCCGTGGCGACGGCCGCGTCCACGGCGTTCCCGCCGCGCCGCAGCACCTCGATGCCCACCGCCGAGGCGTCGGCGTCGACGCTCGCGACCGCTCCCCCGTACCCGGCGGCCACGGGCTCCTTCACGGGCGTCGGCGTCCGGTCCGGTGGTTGCTGCGTCGGCGGCGCGGCCGCACCGGCCGTGAGCACGGCCAGGACGACGGCGACGGTGACCGGAGCGTGACGGACGACTCTGCGACGCATGCGTACCTCCATCCGGCGGACGTCCGCGCAGCGTAACGTCACCGCGCGTTCGCCGTCAGGAACACATCTGGACCACATCGAACATTGTTCCGCCCGTGGCGCTAGCATGCGCGCCCATGAACGAAGACCTGCGCAACATCGTGCTCGGTGTCGTGGCCGCCGGTGTCAGCGCCTTCCTCGGCTGGACGGTCCGGACCTACCTGTGGCGCCGGAAGCTGCGCCGCAAGCAGGCCTTCTTCGGTCTACCCGGCAACTCCGAGTGCCTGCTCGTCGTCAACCGCGACGCCGGCGCCGACGGCGCCGTGCACCGCTTCGACGTGTTCGCGCTGCTGGAGCTCTCCGCGCTCATCAAGGACTGCGGGGCGAACGCCCGGATACTCCAGCACGACGTCGCCCAGCAGGGCTTCGGCGAGCGCACCGAGTTCTGCGTCGGCGGGCCTTACTCCAATCGGCGGATGGCGGCCCATCTGAGCAGTCTGCTGCCCGGTGTGCAGGTGAACACGGACGTGGAGGCGGGCCCGGACCGCGGTGCCTTCCGGATCGGTTCCGAGCGCTACCGGCTGGAGGCGGGCACCACGGAGTACGTGCTCCTCGCCCGGCTGACCGCCGGTGAGGGCGGCCGGCCCGTGTTCCTCTTCTGCGGCCAGCGCGCCATCACGAACCAGGCGGCGACCCGCTATCTGGCCCGCCACCACGAGAAGCTCGCCCGCAAGCACGGCTCGAACTCCTTCGTCCTGCTGCTCAAGGTGGTCAACACCCAGGCGTACGGCCCCGATGTCGTCGAACTCGTCGCCGACGTGACCCGCGCCGCCCAGTCCCCGGCCCCGGCGGCAGCGCCCGACCCCGCTCCGGCTACGGCTCCGTCGCGCAAGTCCCACCGGGCGAAGGGCTAGCCACGGCGCCAGGTCGCCGGGGAGCGCGGAAGAACGCGGTGCGCCGCGGCTGCGGCACCCTCCCGCGAGGGGATCACCCCGACGGCCACAGCGGCGGGTCCGCGTGCCGGACCCGGTATCCGCCCCCGGTGACGGGGGCGGAGGGCGCGGGAGCCGTGCACGGGCCCACGGCGCCGTCCGCCGCCCCGCACCGTGGTGCCCGGTGCCGTCGCGTCACCCACCGCGCGCCGTCCACGGTGTTCACCGGGCGTGCCGCCGCCCGCCGTCGTCCGCACCGGTTCGGGGCGGGCCGGGCCCGGCCCGGCCCGGCAGCGGTTCCGACGAGAACGGCCGCGTCCGGGCGCACACCGCGGCGGTCGTGGGCGGCCCCTTCGTCGTCCGTGGCGACGAGGGCCGGGAGCACCGCGCCCCGCCGCGGCGCCGCGTCATCCGTCCGTACCCGCCAGGGCCAGCGGCAGCGACTTCAGCCCGTTGATGAAGTTGGACACCAGCCTCCGGGGCTCCCCGCCCAGGGTGCAGGGCGGCAGCAGGGCCCTCGCCTCCTCGTGCAGCACGCGGAGCTGGAGGCGCGCGAAGTGGGCGCCGAGGCACACGTGCGGTCCGTCACCGAAGGAGACATGGGGGTTGGGGGTGCGGGTCAGGTCCAGGCGGTGGGGTTCGCGGAAGGCGCGGTCGTCGTAGTTGGCCGAGGCGTGGAAGACGACGACCTTGTCGCCGGCGCGGATGTCCCGGCCGGCGAGCGTCGTGTCGTGGGTCGCCGTGCGGCGGAACGAGAGCACGGGCGGGTGCCAGCGCAGCAGTTCCTCGACCGCGGTGTCCGGCGCCGCCTCGCCGGAGCGGAGGCGCCGCTGCTGGTCCGGGTGTTCGGCGAGGGCGAGGAAGCCGCCGGGCGCGGCGCTGCGGACGGTGTCGTTCCCGGCGACGGTGAGGAGAAAGAAGAACATCTCGAGCTCGCCGTCGCGGAGTCCGCTGCCGGCGAGTGCGGTCATGACGTCGTCGCCGGGCCGGCGGCGCTTGTACGCCGCCAGTTCGCGGGCGTAGTCGAACATCTCCTTGAGCATCGCGGGCGAGCGGGGGTTGACGGGTCTGCCGTCCGCGTCGAGCACGGGTGGTTCGTCGGGGTCCTGGTAGCCGATGACGCGCTCCGTCCACGACAGCAGCAGCCCCCGGTCGCTCTCCGGGACACCCAGCAGATCGGCGAGGTTGAGGAGGGCGTAGTCGTCGGTGACGGCGGTGACGAGGTCGACGACGGGGCCGGCCCCGCGGGCGGCGCCGAGCAGTTCCCGGGCCCGGGTGCGGGCGGCGGAGGTGAAGCGGTCGACGCGGCCGGGGGTGAAGGCCCGGCTGACGAGCCGCCGCAGCCGGCCGTGGTCGGGGCCGCCCTCCTCCGCGCCGCCCGCGGCCGGCGGCGCCACGGCCGGGCGGCGGGGGCACGGGTCCTGGTTGAGCATCATGCGGCGGATGAAGGGCAGATCGGCGGGGTCGGGGTCGCGGATCTGGGTCGCGCCGGTCCGGGACGAGTAGGTGCGGGGCTCCTTGAGGACGCGCACGACGTCGGCGTGCCGGACGACCGCCCAGAAGCCGGGGCCCGACGGCCAGCCCAGCACCTCGTACTCGTCCTGCCAGGAGACGGGGTGACGGTCGCGCAGCTCGCGGAAGGCGGCGTGCGGCAGCCCGGCCGCGTACAGCCGCGGGTCGAAGACGTCCGGGGCGGGCACCGTGCTCATCCGTCGGCCCGGAGGAAGTCCTCGACGATGCGGATCAGTTGCAGCGGCGTCTCGTCCATGGCGTAGTGCCCGGCGTGGGCCAGTTCGGCGAGCTCGCCGTGCGGGAACGAGCGCATCCAGGTGTCCCGCATCAGCCCGGCGTTGACGGCCGGGTCGAGCGCGCCGGTGACGGCGAGCGCGGGGACGGCCGACCCGTCCACATCGGTGTGGAAGTCCTCGACGGCCCAGGAGTCCAGCCAGGCGCGGAACGCCTTGGGGTCGCTGCGCTCCACCGACCTGCGGACCATGCGGTCCAGCCAGGCGGCCGGCCGCACCGAGCCGGTGGTGAGGTCGATGATGACGCGGCGGTTCTCCGGGCGTTCGGCGGCGTCGGCGAAGAGCCCCCACTGCTCGGGCGGCATCGGCAGCCCGTTGGCCGGGACCGGGGAGATGCCGACGATCCGCCGCACCCGGTCCGGTACGAGCGCGGCGACGCGCTGGGCCACCGCTCCGCCCATGGAGTGGCCGACGACCGAGAAGCGGTCCCAGCCGAGGTGCCCGGCGAGGGCGAGGACGTCGGCGGCGCCCTCGCCCGTGGTGTGCCCGCCCGGTGTGCCCATGGCCTCGCCGTAGCCGCGCAGATCGACGAACGCGTAGGTGAACGACTCCAGGTCGAGGTCGGGGCGCACGGGGGCGAAGGCGTCGCGGTCCGCGAGCCAGCCGTGGACGGCGACGACCCGGTGCGGGCCGTCGCCGAGGAGCGTGTGCGGGAGCACGAAGGGTGTCAACGTCTTCTCCGTTCGCGGGGCAGCGGAGTGCGGGCCGCGGGTGAGCGCGGGCCGTACGCCACCACGGTGTACCGGTGTGTGCGGAACCGCCAGGGTGCAGAACCGGCGCACTGTCGGACATGTCACACCCAGGGGGGACGGAAATTCCCGGTATGTACGCAACCGGTCCAACCGCTCGTTGCTCTCTACCGGGGAGAGAGATCGTCACGGAGGTTTTTGAGTTGAGCCGCAGCCGCGTCCACACGCACCCGAGCGCCCCGCTCGCCCATCGGCGTCAGCGCCGGGGCCGGAGCGCCGCCGCGACCGCCGGCGCGGTGGCCCTGGCGGTGGGGCTCGCGGGGTGTTCCGGCTCCGCCCCGGAGGACCCGGGAGCGGACGGCAAGGGTCAGTCGCGGACGAGCATCACGGTGAATCTGCGGGGCAAGCAGGCCCGGGCCGGTGAACCCGTGCGGGTGACGCTGGAGTCGGGGCGGCTGCGCCAGGTGACGGTCACCGGCTCCCGCGGCGAGAGGCTCGACGGAAAGGTCTCGGGCGACGGCCGGAGCTGGGCCTCGTCCCGGGTCGCCGCACCGGGCACGGCGTACGCGGTCGAGGCGCGGGACGACCAAGGCGGCACGGCCCGGGCCGAGTTCGCCACGGCCGCGGCGGAGAAGGTCAACAAACTGGCGCTGGTGCCGGGCAGGGACTCCACCGTGGGCGTCGCCCAGCCGCTGTCGATCGTCTTCGACCACCCGGTGAAGAACAAGGCCGCCGTGGAACGGCAGCTCAGGGTCACCACGTCCGACGACACCCAGGGCTCGTGGGGCTGGATGCAGGACTGGTCGGGCAAGGACCGGGTCGACTGGCGACCGAAGGAGTACTGGAAGCCGGGGACGAAGGTGACGCTCGACGCGCGGCTGAACGGCGTCGACTCGGGCGCGGACGGCGGCTGGTTCGTCCGGGACTACACGACCGGGTTCACCGTGGGCAGGCAGCAGGTGGTGAAGGTCGACCTCGACAGCCACCGGCTGCGGCTCTACCGCGACGGAGTCCAGGTCAAGGACGTACCCATGTCCGCGGGCACGCCCGGCGGCGAGAAGGCCTCGTGGCGCGGCACGGCGGTGCTGATGGCCAAGGAGGGCACGATCAACATGCGTTCGGAGACGGTCGGCCTGGGCGACGCCTACGACAAGATGGTCGACTACTCGATGCGGCTGACCTGGTCCGGGATGTACGCGCACGCCGCCCCCTGGAACGCCGCCTACTTCGGCAGCGCCAACCGGAGTTCGGGCTGTGTCGGCATGAGCGACGCGGACGCCGCCTCGGTCTACGCGGAGGTCCGGGTCGGCGACCCGTTCGAGATCACCGGCGGCGACGCCAAGGGCACCGTCGCGGTCAACAACGGTTACGGCGCGTGGAACCTCGGCTGGACGGAGTGGCAGGCGAAGAGCGCCCTGCGCTGACGCCTCGTCAGCGAATGTCAACGGCCGCGCACGCTCGCTGACGTCAGGTACAACAATCGTTACGCGCGCGTAACTTACCGACCGGTTACCAAAGGTAAAGGCGGGAGGTTACCTTCGGGTCACTTTCGGACCGGCACGGGTCGGCCGGCACGAGTCAGGAGTGAGCGATGGGACACCCCCACAAAGCCCTGCGCACCTCGACGACCGGCGCCGTCTCCGCGGCGCTGCTGGCCGGGGCGGCCTTCGGGCTCGCCCCGGCCACCCCCGCGGCGGCCACCGAGGCGTCGTCGGCACCGGGCATCCGGTTCGTCGACATCCGCGGTGACGGCGGCACCGTCCTCAAGGCCAACGTCGTCACCCCGGCCGGCGCCGGCGGCTCGCGCACGTACCCGGTGGTCGTACTCCCCACCAGCTGGGCCACACCCCAGGTCGAGTACCTCGCGCAGGCCGCGAAGCTCGCCGACTCCGGCTACGTGGTGGTCACCTACAACGTCCGCGGCTTCTGGCAGTCCGGCGGGAACATCGAGGTCGCGGGGCCGCCCGACATCGCCGACGCGCGCAAGGTCATCGACTGGGCGCTCGCCAACACCCCGGCCGACCCGTCCAGGGTGGGCATGGCAGGGATGTCGTACGCGGCCGGCATCACCCTTCTCGCCGCGGCGCACGACGACCGGATCAAGGCCGTGGCGGCGCTCAGCGGCTGGGCCGACCTCACCGACTCCATCTACAGCGGCCGCACCCAGCACCTCCAGGCCGCCGGCCTGCTGGTCGGCGCCGGCTATCTCACGGGCCGCCCCAGCCCCGAGTTCCAGCAGTTCACCAAGGACTTCCTCGGATCGAACCTGGAGAAGGAGGACGAGATGATCGCCTGGGGGGAGAAGCGCTCCCCCTCGGCCTACGTCGACCGGATCAACCGGAACGGCGCGGCGGTGATGCTGGGCAACGCCTGGGGCGACACCGTCTTCCCGCCCAACCAGTACGCCGAGTTCTACGAGCGGCTCACCGTGCCCAAGCGGCTGGAGTTCCGTCCGGGCGACCATGCGACCGCCGAGGCGACGGGCCTGCTCGGCCTGCCCAACGACACCTGGACGAGCACCCGCCGCTGGCTCGACCACCACCTCAGGGGCACGGACAACGGAGTGGACCGCGAGGCGCCCGTGCGCATCAAGTCGCGCTCCGGCGGCCCCTACGAGACCTACCCGGACTGGAAGTCGGTGGGCGCCGACGCCCGCAAGGTCACCCTGGGCGGCACGAAGAGGATCCACGCGAACATCGACTCGGGGGCGAACGGGGGCATCGTGATGCTCTCCAACGTCCTGGACCAGTTCGTGAAACTGCCCCCGGTCGCCTCGATCCCGCTGCTCCCCCGGCGCTACGCCGCGGTCTGGCAGTCCGAGCGCCACGGCTCCCCCCAGCGGATCAGGGGGACGGCGAGGCTCCACACCACGGTCACCAGCACCAAGGAGAGCGGCACCCTCGTCGCGTACCTCTACGACGTGGGGCCGCTCGGCCTCGGCAAGCTGGTCAGCAGTGCGCCGTACACGTTCCACGGCCGGACCCCGGGCGAGCCGTTCCCCGTAGACCTGGAGTTGTTCTCCACCGCCTACGACGTCCCGGCAGGCCACCGTCTGGCCCTGGTCGTCGACACGGTCGACCCGCTCTACATCGAGCACAACCCGTCCGGCGCGCAGCTGACCTTCTCCTCGCCCGCGACCGACCCCTCGTACGTGTCGGTCCCGTTGCGCGAGCAGTGATCTCCGGCCGACGCCGAGCCGGGCACGGGCTCTACGAGCTACTGCCCGGCTCTGGGGAACGCGCCTCGCACACGCGGTCCTTGTCGACGTCACTCAACTCGATCAGCAGATCGACGGCCATACGCTGCTCTGCCCCAATCTCGGCGGTGTCGAGGTCAGCGCAAACTATCCAGCCAGGCAAGGCACTTCACGTCCCGACACGCACCGAATAGGACATAAGCGGTAATAGCCATCTAAAGGGACGGGGGCCGGTCAGGCCTCGGCCGCCTCCGCGTACACCTGGGACAGCTCGGGCGATCCGTGCACCGCCCAGTCGAGCCCCGCCTCCACCACATTGACCTCACGCCCGGAGGCGAGCCGCACCACGGGGTGGCCGCCCGGCCAGACGTGCCAGGCGGCACCCCGCACGGTGCGGACGATCACGGTGCCCAGATAGAGGCCCGCGTCGTTCCCCAGCCAGGGCAGTTCCTCCGGGTCGTCCCGCCAGCGCGGGGGCAGCTGGTCGAGCGCCTCCAACGAGGCCGGGGTGTCATCCAGTTCGAGCCCCTGCTGACCCACCCGCGCCCGCAGCAGCTCGCACTCGGACAGCAGCTCCGCCACACCCTCCGGGTCGCCCCCGACGGTGGACGCCGGCGACTGGCTCCGTGCGCTGCCGTGCCGTTTTCGCCAGTTGTCCAAGAAAGGGATGTTCATACGGATCAGCCTCGCATTCCCGTGGACGGGCGCACCACTGGGCGCGCGGGCGCCGGCCGGAGTGCGCGGCCCCGGACCGGTCAGAGGTCGAGATCGACCACGACGGGGGCATGGTCCGAGGCGCCCTTGCCCTTGCGCTCCTCGCGGTCGACGTAGCTGTCCTTGACGGCCTCGGCGAACGGCTCGTTGCCGTACACCAGGTCGATGCGCATGCCCCGGTTCTTGGGGAAGCACAGCTGGCGGTAGTCCCAGTACGTGAACGGGTGGTCGTACTTCAGCGGGCGCGGCACCACGTCGGCGAGGCCCGCCTCGCGCAGCCCGGCCAGGGCGGCACGCTCCGGCTCGGTCACATGGGTCATACCCTCGAAGAAGGCCGGATCCCACACGTCGTCGTCGGTCGGCGCGATGTTGTAGTCGCCGAGCACCGCGAACGGGCGGTCCCCCGCCGCGTCCTCCGCGACCGCGGCCCTCAGCGCCTCCAGCCAGGCCAGCTTGTACGCGTAGTGCTCATGGGCGACCTCGCGGCCGTTCGGCACGTACACCGACCAGACGCGGACCGGGCCGCAGGTGGCGCTGAGCGCCCGCGGCTCCTGCACGCCGCCGTACTCCGGGCCGCCGGGCAGGCCCTGCGCGACGTCGTCGAGGCCCACGCGGGAGACCACCGCCACGCCGTTCCACCTGCCGTCGGCGTTGACCGCGGACTCGTAGCCGAGCTCCTTCAGGGCGTCCGCGGGGAACTGCTCGGCGGTGCACTTGGTCTCCTGGATGCACAGCACGTCCGTGCCGCTGCTCTCCAGCCAGGCGAGCAGCCGCGGGAGCCGGGCGGTGATCGAATTGACGTTGAAGGTGGCGATGCGCATGCCGCCAAGCGTAACCGCGGGGTCGGACAGTCACGGGCGGACGGGAGTTCCCGGACCGGCCGGTGTCCCGCCGTGACCGGGCCGGGGCCGGGCCGGGGCCGGGCCGGGGCCGGCGGGAGACGGGCGCCGTCGCCCGTCCGCCGGAGGGCGCCGTTCTCAGAGCTCGGTGGACTCCCCGGCGGCGAGCCGACGGTGCTCGGCGCCGCCCAGGTTCCCGATGTGGGTGTCGTAGATCGGGCGGGCGAGGTCGGTGAGCAGGGCGTCGTGGATGTCGACGGCCAGGCGCGGCTTGACCTCGCGGACGTACTCGATGACCTCGGCGACCTTGTTCCACGGGGCCATCACCGGGATCATCAGCGTCTCCACCTGTTCGCCGGGGACGGTGAGGGCGTCGCCGGGGTGGAAGACCGAACCGTCCACGAGGAAGCCGACGTTGGTGATCCTCGGCAGGTCGGGGTGGATGACGGCGTGCAGTTCGCCGTGCACCTGCACGTCGAAGCCGGCGGCGGTGAAGGTGTCGCCGTCACCGACGGTGTGCACCCGGCCGGGGAAGGCGGCCGAGAGCTGCTCGGCGACGCTGCGGAGGGTCCAGACCTCGACGGCGGGATCGGCGTCGAGCGCGACACGGAGCCGTTCCTCGCTGAAGTGGTCCGGGTGCTCGTGCGTGACGAGCAGCGCGTCGGCCCCGGCGGCGGCGTCGGCCTCGCTGAAGACCCCGGGATCGACGACGAGGGTCCGGCCGGCCTTCTCGAGGCGGATGCAGGCGTGCGACTTCTTGGTGAGCTTCACGGGGACGACCATCCTCTCCGTCCGGGCCCCGCCCGACGCGGCGCGCCTCGTTCCCCGAACGGATCTTTCCCCGCCCGGCGCCTTCCCGAACGGCGGACGGCGCACCCCCGGGCGCCTCCCGGCCCACGCCCGGACCGGGAGGGGGCACGGCCGGCGGGCCCGGCGCTCAGTCGCGCGGGGTCGTCTCCTCGCGGATCACCGACTGGGCGACCCGGAACGCGGCGTTCGCCGCCGGAACGCCGCAGTAGACGCCCGCGTGGATGAGGATCTCGCGGATCTCCGTGGGGGTGAGGCCGTTGCGGAGCGCGGCACGCGTGTGGAAGACCAGTTCGTCCAGGTGACCGCCCGCGACCAGGGCCGTGAGGGTGACCGCGCTGCGGGTCCTTCGGTCCAGGCCCTCGCGCGTCCAGACCTCGCCCCAGGCGTAGCGCGTGATCAGCTCCTGGAAGTCCGCGGTGAACTCGTCCGCCGTCTCCGTCGCCCGGTCGACGTGCGCGTCGCCCAGAACCGCGCGCCGGACCTTCATCCCCGCCTCGTACGGGTCGGGCCGTACCGCGCCGGCGGGGTGCGGCTGCTCGGCGGCCGGGGCGATCTCGGCGACGGGGGCCACGGGCGCGGAGACGGACGGGACCGACGACGGCACGGGGATCGCGTGGAGGGTGTCCTGCCAGGCCAGGGAGAAGTGCCGTACGAGCAGGTCGGTCACCGCGGCCGGCTGCTCCACGGGCGCGAGGTGCGAGGCGCCCGGGACGAGGGCGAGCCGGGCGTCCGGTATCCCGGCGACCAGGGTGCGTGCCTCGGCGGGCCCCGTCAGGTGGTCCTCGGAGCCCACCAGGACCAGCGTCGGCACGCCGACCCGCCCCAGCTCGGCCCGTACGTCGAAGGCGGCCAGTGCCTCGCAGGCGGCGATGTAGCAGCCGGGGTCGGTGGTGCGCACCATCTGCACGGCCCACTCGACGATCGCCGGCTGCGTGGCCGCGAAACCCGGGGTGAACCACTGGTCGGGAGCCGTGCGGGCCATCGGGTCGAGGCCGTTGGTACGGACGATCACCCCGCGCCGGCGGAACTCGTCGGCGGTGCCGAACCTCGGCGAGGCGGCGACCAGGGCGAGCGAGGCGACGCGGTGCGGGAGCCGCAGCGCCAGGTCGATGCCGACCGCGCCGCCGACGGAGCAGCCCGCGTAGCCGAAGCGCTGGACGCCGAGCTCGTCGAGGGTGGCGACGAGGCGGTCGGCGAGTTCGGTCACCGACCCGGCCGGGTGGGCGGGCGCGCCGCCGTGGCCCGGCAGGTCGAAGCGCAGCACCCGCCACTGCCGCGACAGCTCCGGCACCTGCCGGTCCCACATGTGCCAGGTCGTGCCGAGCGACGGCCCGAGGATGAGGACGGGCGCGTCGTCGGGGCCGTCGATCCGGTACTGCAGGGTCTTCGGGGGCGTCTGCGTCTGCTCACTCACCCGCTCCACAGTAGTGAGCGGACGGAGTGGTTCCGGCTCAGGGGGTCGCGGTCGAGACCACAAACACCATGGGTGCGGACGGATCGGTCAGATCCACGGCGATGTCCTGGCTGGGACGGGGATCGCGCTGCTTGTGCGACGTTCCGGCCCATGCGGCCTCGGGCCGGAAGACCCAGCCGACGGTTGCCGCGTCGCGCTCGTGGATGGTGACCTGGCCGGTCTTCAGCCGCGCACGACTGGTACCGACGTCGTTGAGGAACGCGTCGAGCCCGCCGGCGGTCGTACGGAACTTGACGTACAGCCGGCTCGACTTCCAGTTGCTGGTCTCGTAGTAGGCGACCTCGGTGGAGCGGGCCGGGATCGGCACCTCGAAGACCCGGCGCTTCATCTTGGACGGCCAGTTCTCGCGCAGCCCGGTCGCCGACGACTCGGCCTCCTTGTCCCGGCCGCTGTCCCTGCTCTGCTCCGCGGAGATCACCAGGTACCCGGCGGGGATGCCGATGAGCAGCACGATGACGATCGCGGTCAGCACACGGCGCCAGATCATGTGGCGCCGGTCCTCGGGGGGACGCACGTTCTCTTCCACGGGTGGGGTCTGTCGGGGCAGGGTCTTCACTCGGGGTCCTGGGGGGTGGGGCGGGCACTGTCGCCGGTGTCGCCGATTCCTCCGGCGCCGCGGAGGACCTGGGCGTAGCGCTCGTATCTCTCGTACCGCTCGACGCGGCGCCGCTTGGCGCGGCGGAACCGGCGGGCGACGAGCCGCGCGAGGTCGGCCGCGCCGACCATACCCGCCTCGGGTCCGAGCTGGGCCTTGGCGATACGGGCCTCGGGCCGGTAGCCGCGGCCGGTGAGATGACGCCGGAACGCGTCCCGTGCGGGCCCGATGAGCAGGTCGTCCGCGGCGCTGACGCCACCGCCGATGACGAAGCACGAAGGGTCGAGGGCGGCGGCCAGGTTGGCGATGCCGACGCCGAGCCACTGGCCGATGTCCTGGAGGAGCTCGACGCACATGGCGTCGCCCTCCCGGGCCAGCTCGGTGATCAGCGGGCCGGTGATGTCGGGGACGTTGCCCTTGACCCGCTCGATGATGTTGTACGCGACCGGTGAGTCCGCGGCTGCCAGCTCGCGCGCCTCGCGGACCAGGGCGTTGCCGGAGCTGTACTGCTCCCAGCAGCCGCGGTTGCCGCACGCGCAGCGGTGTCCGCCGGGGACGACCTGCATGTGGCCGAACTCGCCGGCGACGCCGAACTTGCCGCGCTTGACCCGGCCGTCCTCCAGGATCGCGCCGCCGATGCCGGTGCCGAGCGTGATCATGACGAGATGGTCCTCGCCGCGGCCGGCACCGAAGCGCCACTCGGCCCAGGCGGCGGTGTTGGCGTCGTTGTCGACCATCACCGGGACGGCGAGACGGTTCTGCAGCGAGTCCCGCAGCGGCTCGTTGCGCCAGGCCAGGTGCGGGGCGAACAGCACCTTGGAGCGGTCGGCGTCCACCCATCCGGCGGCACCGATGCCGACGGCGTGCACGTCGTGCCGGTCGGAGAGGTCGAGGACCAGCTCCACGATGGTGTCCTCGACGACCTTGGGGCTCTTGGACTTGTCCGGGGTCTCCGTGCGGATCTTCTCCAGGATGACCCCGTCGGCGTCCACGACACCGGCCATCACCTTGGTGCCGCCGATGTCGATGCCCACGGTGGGGACGCGGGGCGCGGTGAGGTGCGAGCGCCGCTCCCGGGTGCCGACGGTCCGCAGGACGGTGGCGCGGGCGGAGCCACGGTGGGCGAAGTCGCGGTACGTGCTCAAGGCGTCCCTGCGGATCGTGGGGGCGGGTCCGGATCACCGGAGGCGGGCGGCGTCCGCCGTGCCCGATTGTGCCATCCGGGGACGGCCCCGGCCCTGAGCGCTCGCGGCGCGGCCCGCCCCTCCCGCCGCCCGGCACGGGGGCTGCGGGCGCGTCGGCCGGGACGGTCCGCGTGCGTGATGTCACATTCCGGGCACCGGACGTGATCGAGCCGGCGCGGGGGCACCGGGGTCCGGCACGGGCCCGGCGGTTCCGTCTCAGCCGCAGCCGGGCCGCGTCCTACGCAGGCACGGGGTTCCGCGCGGGACCCCGCGCGGCCGGTTCCCGGCTCAGGTCCGGCGGGTTCCGGCACGGGCCCGGAGCCGACTCCGGTCGCAACCGGCGCGGGACGACCCGGACGGGATCCCGCACGGGGCCCCGGAGATCCGGCCGGGCCCCGCGGGTTCCGTCGCAACCGACTCCGGACGCAGTCCGCCCCCGCGCGGCCGCACGCCCGGCGGGTTCCGGCCCGGCCCCGACCCCGGCCCGGTCCTGCCGCGGCCCCTTCCCACGCCGGCACGGGGTTCCGCGCGGGACCGCGTGCGGCCGGTTCCCGGCTCAGGTCCGGCGACCCGCGCCTCCCCCGATGCCCTGGCGGTCGGGGGTCAGCGCGGCGGTCCGGCGGACCGGGTCGGCGTACTGGCGCTCCACCGCCTCGCCGAGGAGGCGCAGCTCCGTCCGTACCGCCTCCCGGTGAGGTTCGGGCAGGCCGGCGTCCAGGAGTCCGTCGAACAGCGCCCGCAGGCGCCGGCAGATCTGCAGGGAGCCGGTGCCGTACTCGCGGATCTCGGTGACGGCGAGCTGGAGGAAGTCCTGCCAGGAACGGCCGGGGACCTCGAGCCGGGGCACACCGCGGGCGTCGTGGAGGGTGTAGCGCCCGCTCAGCCGCAGTCGGCCGACGGTGTGCAGGAACGCCTCGATGTGGTTCAGGACCTGCACCGCCGTCGTGGGGTCGTTCACCGCCGGGGAGAGCGCCCGGATGGCGATGTCCACGAGGATGCGCAGTCCGAAGGCGGGATCCTGCTCGATGGTCCGTTCGACGCCGAGCGCGACCAGCCCGGTCAGTTCCCTGGGCGGGGGCGGCGTGGAGCCGTGCACCTCGAACAGCGTCACCCCGGGCGGCACGAAGTCGCCGACGGGGTGGGTGAGCACCACGAAGCAGTCGTGCCGTTCGGCGAGCGCCGCGAGCCGCTCCGGCTGGAACCCCTGGAGCGCCCCGCCCGCCGCGGAGGGCACCGGCGTCACCGGGCCGCCCGGCGGGGCCCGCGTCCCGTCCGCGCCGCGGAGCGCCCCGCTCTCCGCCAGCAGCACCCCCTGGCGGAGCACCCGCCGTCCCGCCCGGGAGACCAGGGCCGCGATGGCGACGGGCCGCAGGTTGTGGATGAAGCGGTTGAGGTACATCAGCAGCAGCACCAGGCTCACCGCGACCGCCGCTCCCGCGAGCGTGACGCCGACGTCGGGCACGAAGTCCGTCTCGATGCTGCGCAGCAGCGAGAAGGCGAAGGCGAAGGTCCCGGTGAAGGTGGCGAGCACGGCCTTCTGGAGCCGGTCGCGGTACCAGAGCCGCATGTAGCGCGGCGACAGCGTCCCGGTGGCCTGCTGGACGACCAGGATCCCGATGGTCACGACGAAACCGAGCAGGGCGACCATCGCGCCGACGATGGAGCTGAGGACGCTGCTCGCGGTGGACGGGGAGTACCGCCACTCCTCCGGCACCCGGACGACGCCGTCGAGCGCCACCGCGGCCTCCGCGAGGAGCGAGCCGAGGACGATCCCCACCAGTGGGGCGATCCAGAGGCACGCCACGACGTACTGGCGCAGCGCGAAGGCCGCCGCCCAGGACAGGGGCGCGCGGGCCCGGCGCGTCTTCCGTCGTGCGGTTCTCGCCTCCACGGTGGAGCCCTTCCCCGCCACGGGAAAATCGTCCCGAAAAGCCCGGAATGCATGCATTACCTAAGCTGATGGGGCGGCATCCGCTCGCGACCCAGGGCGAAAGGGGCTCGGGATGGGCGACTACCCCCTCATCGAGGACCACGGGCTGATCGGTGACCTGCAGACCGCGGCACTGGTCAGCACGCAAGGGACGATCGACTGGTACTGCACCCCGCGGTTCGACTCGCCGAGCGTCTTCGGCTCACTGCTCGACAGTGAGAAGGGCGGGTACTTCAAGGTCACCCCGGTGGACCGGACGTACGCCACCAAACAGCTGTACCTTCCCGACACCGCGGTCCTGGTCACCCGTTTCATGACCGAGGCGGGCGCGGGCGAGGTCGTCGACTTCATGCCGGTCACCGGCTCCACGGCCACCGAGCGGCACCGGCTGGTGCGCCTGCTGCGCTGCGTCCGCGGCAGCCTCACCTTCAAGGTCGACATCGTTCCGCGCTTCAACTACGGCCGTTCCCCGCACAAACTGCACTACACCGAGCGCGGTGCGGTGTTCGCCGCGGACGGCCTGGAGCTGACCGTCCACGCGGTCCGGGAGCCCGAGGACGTCCGGCTGGTCCCCCTGGACCTGGGCGACCACGACATGCACTTCAGCCTCACCCTGGAGGCCGGCCAGGAGCGCGGGGTGGTGCTGGAGACCTTCGCCGACGGTCCGCCGCGGCACATCCACCACGCCGAGTTCATGCAGCTCTTCGACGACACCGTCCAGTTCTGGCGCGACTGGCTGAGCCAGTCCCGCTACTCGGGCCGCTGGCGGGAGGCGGTCGAGCGGTCGGCGATCACGCTGAAACTGATGACGTACGCGCCGAGCGGCGCGATCGTGGCGGCCCCGACGGCCGGGCTGCCCGAGCAGCTGGGCGGCGAGCGGAACTGGGACTACCGGTTCACCTGGATCCGCGACGCGTCCTTCTCCGTGTACGCGCTGCTGGGCCTCGGCTTCACCGGCGAGGCCCAGGCGTTCATCGGCTGGCTGCGCGACCGCGTCCACGAGACGGCCGGCCGCGACGGCGAATCGGGACCGCTCAACATCATGTACCGGGTCGACGGCTCCTCCGACCTCGAGGAGGACATCCTCGACAACTGGGCGGGCTACGAGGGCTCCAGCCCGGTCCGGATCGGGAACGGGGCTGCCTCCCAGCTCCAGCTCGACATCTACGGCGAGGCGCTGGACAGCATCTTCTTCGCGCACGAGCGGGGCATCCAGCTCGACCACCGCGGCTGGACCTCGCTGCGCACGCTCCTCGACTGGCTCACCGACCACTGGGACCAGCCCGACGAGGGGCTCTGGGAGACCCGGGGCGGGCGCAAGAACTTCACCTACGGACGGGTGATGTCCTGGGTCGCCTTCGACCGGGCGCTGCGGCTCGCGGCCGCGAGCGGCCGGCCGGCCTCGCTCGCCCGCTGGGCCCACGCGCGGGACAGGCTGTACCACCAGGTCCTCACCCGCGGCTGGAACGAGGAGCGCCAGGCGTTCGTCCAGCACTACGACACCGATGTGCTCGACTCGTCGCTCGTCCGGATGTCCACGGTGGGGTTCATCACCCCCGACGACCCGATGTGGACCGCCACGCTCGACGCGATGGACCGCGAACTGGTGAACGACAGCCTGGTCTACCGGTACAACCCCGAGGTCACGCCCGACGGCCTGGCCGGCTCCGAGGGCACGTTCTCCCTGTGCACGTTCATGTACGTCGACGCGCTGGCGCGGGCCGGCCGGCTGAACCAGTCGAGGCTCGTGCTGGAGAAGATGCTCACGTACGCCAACCACCTCGGCCTGTACTCCGAGGAGATCGACCTGACGGGGCGTCAACTGGGCAACTTCCCGCAGGCGTTCACCCATCTGGCGTTCATCGACACGGCGCTCACGCTGGACGCGGAGCTCAACCGCGCGCAGGGGGAGAGCCGTCCGCGGAAGGCTCCGGCGGAGTCCAACCTCTGAGCGGCGCCCGTCCGTTCACCGGCCGAGGTCGACGGCTCCTCCCGCCCGTCCGTTCACCGGCCGGCGCCGGGAGGCTCCTCCGCGGGCCGCCCGTCCGGGGCAGGGCCCAGCAGGACGATCCGGTCCCCCGGCCCCGGCCGCGCCGGCCGCTCCTCGGTGACCGGCTCCAGACGGCCGTCGGCGCGCAGGACGAACAGGGCGTCGTGACCGGGCGGCGGGGACTCGCCCGGAGCGCCCACGGTGAAGCGCGCCCCCCGCTCGTGGCGTGCCGCCAGCACGTCCCGCCCCAGGCCCGGCCCGAAGAGCACGTCCGGGCCGGTGCGGGTGGCGACCGCGCCGGGGCCGTCCGGCGGCGGGCCGACGCGGTGGACCGGTCCGTCCACGCTGTCCTGTGCGACGACGCAGACCAGCGCGTTGAAGTCGTCGTCGTCGGTGAGGAGGAGGACGGAGGTGACACCCTCGAGCCGCCCGGAGGCGTCGGTGGCCGTGGCGAGGAGATCCCCCGGGGCCGGCTCGATCCCGGCCCGGCGGACGCGCTGCCGCTGTTCGTCCGTCGCGGTCCACATCGTCACGTCGAGCCCGGCGGACTTGAGGCACCGGCCCAGGTCGACCGACCAGGGCCGCCCGCCCACGAGCAGCGGCCGGGCACGGGCCGGCCGGTTGATGCCCAGCGCGGCGGCGACCGGTGCCGCGGTCAGCCCGTAGACGAGTACCGTCCCCACGATCACCAGGAACGTCACCGGGAGGATCTTGTCCGCGCCGGACAGTCCCGAGCCGGACAGGGTGGCGGCGAAGGCGGAGGCGGTGGACGCGGCGACGATGCCGCGCGGCGCCATCCACGCGATGAACGCGCGCTCCCCGCGCGCCAGTCCGCGCCCACGGGTGGAGATCCAGGCGACCAGCGGCCGGACCACCAGGACGAGCGCGCCGATCAGGGCGAGCGTGGGCAGCAGCACGGGACGGACGGACGACGGGGCGACCCCGGCCGAGATGGTCACGAACAGCAGCCCGATGATGAGCTGGACCAGCGTCTCGAAGAAGGGGCGCCTGGCCGTCATGCCCAGACCGGGGAGGTTGGCGACGGCGAGTCCGGCGACGACCGCGGCGATCAGCCCCGTGTCGTCGCGCACGATGTCGCAGCCCGCCGACACCGCGACCACCGTGGCGAGTTGGGCGAGGGTCCCCAGCGTCTCGCCGAGCCGGAGCCTGCGGAGGCAGTACCACAGCAGCGCCGCGCCCACCGCGCCGCCGGCCAGCCCGACCAGCCAGCTGAGCAGGAACTCGCCCGGGTGGAAGCCCCGGGCGACCCGGAAGTCGCCGGCGAGCAGGGAGTGCAGGACGAGTGTGCCCAGGATCGCCCCGACCGGGTCGACGAGCGTGCCTTCCCAGATCAGGACGCGCCGCAGCCGGTCCGGCGGACGTACGTGGTCGAGCAGCGGCCCCACCACCGTCGGCCCGGAGACGACGAGGACGGCACCCAGCAGCACGGCCACGGGGAGGGGGACGCCGAACAGCGCGGGGGCGAGCCCGATGACCGCAGCCCAGGTGACCAGCACGCCGAGGACGAGGAGCCGGAGGACCACCGAGCGGGTGGCGCCCCGCAGATGGCGCATCTCCAGTCCGAGCCCGGCGTCGTAGAGGATCACGGCGACGGACAGGGACACGATGGACGAGAAGTTGCCGGGCGCCAGCTCGTCCGGGTGGACGACGTCGGTGAGGGCGCCTGCCGTGAAGCCGGCGGGCAGCAGCAGGATCAGCGCCGGGATGCGCAGCCTGCTCGCCGCGATCTGGGAGCCGACGGCGAGCAGCACGGTCAGGGCGATGCCCAGGAGGAACTGGTCGGGGGGAAGCACGCGTGTCACTCGCTCCCGGGGCCGCCGCCCCCGCCCTGCCGCAGATCGGACTCGGAGAGGGACTCCAGCTCCCCGTGGGTGTCGAGCCAGTAGAGCAGGACGAGCGCGGGACCGACGAGGATCACCGCGACGAGGGTGACGAACAGCAGCCACACCAGCGTCGAGGGGGAACCCGCCGCCTCCTCGACGGTCAGGGAGGTCGGGATGAGGTACGGGCGCTGGGCGACGCCCCAGGCGACGACGACGGCGGCGACCATGCCCGTCGCGGTGAACCGGGACCAGCGGGCCTGTCCGCGCAGCAGCATCAGCGCCGTCGCCACCGTGCAGACCACGGCCACGAGCAGGAGCACCAGTCCGGCACCGTGGGTGAGTCCGTGCCAGAGGTGGGGGGCGTCACCGCGGACGACGACGAAGGCAGCCGCGCCGAGGAGGACGACGACGGCCAGCGAGGCCAGGGCCCGGCGCCGGAAGTAGCCGACGAGATCGGGGGCCTCCCAGCGCTCGGCGTCGCAGGACAGGAACACGGCGCCGAGGAAGGCGGTCGCCGTCACCGTCAGCAGACCGAAGAAGGAGGACGTCGGATTGGCCCAGGCGTGCGCCGACGCGACGGTGCCGGGCGCGGCCCGGCCGGAGGCGACGCCGCCGACGGCGGCACCGAGGAAGTACGGTGTGAGCAGTGAGGAGACGGCGAACAGCGCACCGTACAGCCGCCGTCCCGCCACCCGTGTGATCGGCTTGCGCAGGGCGAATCCGGCGCCGCGCAGGACCATGCCGACGGCGGCGAGGGCGAGCGGCAGCCACATCGCCGAGAACACCGTCTGGAACAGCACCGGGAACCCGGTCCACATGATGACGAAAACGAAGATCAGCCAGACGTTGTTGACCTCCCACACGGGAGCCATGGCGTGGTCGATCAGCCAGCGGGGCCGTTTGCCGCGCTCGGCGCCGCCCGCGGTGAGGTCCCAGAAGCCGGCGCCGTAGTCGGTGCCGCCCGCGCAGGCGTAGGCGGCGACGGCGAGGAGCAGCACGAGGGCCACGATGCCTGCGGTCGTCATGGCGTTCCGTCCTCGCCCGCCCGGGCGCCGGCGGCCGCCTCCGGCACGGCGGCGCGCGGTCCGTAGGGCGTCTCGGTCTCCGGGCCCTCGGCCGGGGCGCCCGTCGCCGCCGCCGCGTCCGCGAGCCGCCAGCGGGTCCGCAGCTTCAGCAGCACCGCGAGGAAGGAGCCGAAGATGAAGACGTACACGATGATCACGACACCGAACATGATCCAGAGGGTGGAGGACCGGGTCGCCGTGACCGCCTCGGCGACGCGCATGTTCTGGTACACGATCCAGGGCTGCCGCGCCACCTCGGTGGTGATCCAGCCGCACTCGACGGCGATGACGGAGGCGACCCCGGCGCAGGCCGCGCTGCGGTAGAACCACCGGGACTGCGGCAGGCGCTCGGCCGCGGGACGCTTCCGCCTGCGCCATACGACCCACGCGTACCAGAGCACGAGGAGCACCAGCAGCGAGCCGATGACCACCATGATGTCGAAGGCCCAGTGGGCGATCGTGGCCTGTGTGGGGTTGGGCCGGTCGGAAGCGGGCACGGAGGTGAGGCCGGTCACCTCGGTGTCGGGCCGGAACCCGGCCAGGACGGAGTCGAGTTGGGGGATCTTGATGCCCCCGGTGACGGTCCCGTCCGGGTGCAGACGGCCGAAGATGTACTCCGGCACATGGGTGTCGGTCTCCCACACCAGTTCCATGGCGGCGAACTTCACCGGCTGCTTGTGGAACACGGAGCGGGCGATGGAGTCGCCGAGCACGAACTGGACGGGGGTGAAGACGGCGGCGACGGTGAACGGGACCGCGAAGCCGAGCCGGTGGTAGCGGTCCCTGCGGCCCTTCAGGATCCCGACGGCGTAGACACCGGCGACGACGTACCCGGCCGTCACGAACATCGCCACGACGAAGTGCCAGTACTGCGGCCCGAACATCGGGGTGAAGATCGCCTTCCAGACGTCGACGTCCACGGGGTTGCCCGCGGGGTCGAGCCGGAAGCCCCGGGGGGTGTTCATCCAGGAGTTGGCCGCCAGGATGCCGAAGGCCCCGAGGAGCGCGGTGGCCGGGAGGGGCACCCCGAGGAGGAAGTGCGTCCGCGCCGGCAGCCGCCGCCAGCCGTAGAGATAGATGGCGATGAGGACGGCCTCCAGGAAGAACGCCCATGCCTCGACGCCGAACCCGATGCCGAAGACATCGCCCCAGCGGCCCATGAGACCCGGCCAGAGCAGCCCGAACTCGAAGGACAGGACGGTCCCGGTGACGACGCCCACGGCGAACTGGATCGCCATCACGGCCGACCAGCGCCGGGCGAGCAGCAGGGCGGTGGGGTCGTTCCGGCGCAGCCCGCGGTAGTGCATGATCAGCGTGATCAGCGGCAGCGCCACCCCCATCGGCACGAGGATGATGTGGGAGGCGAGCGTGAACGCCATCAGCTCCCGGGCCGGGAGCAGCTGGGCGGGTGCCTCCGCGAGCAGCAGGTGCGCCCCGGCCGGCAGGGGTACCGGATTGTGCATGTGTGCCTTCGGTCGTCGGAGCCCTTCGGATCGGCCGCGCGGCGTCAGCCGCCGGTGGCGAATCCGGGGAAGAGGGTCATGCCTCCGTCGACGTACAGCGTGGTTCCCACCACGTAGTCCATGAGGTCGGAGCAGAGGGCGACGACCGCGTGGGCGATGTCCTCGGGGTCCCCGACTCGGGCGTACGGGATGAGGGTGAGCAGGTCCCGTTCGGCGTCCGGGGTGTTCCAGGCGTCGGTGTTGATCGGGGTCTTGATGGCGCCCGGCGCGACCGCGTTGACCCGGATCTTCTTGGGTGCGAGCTCCTGGGCGAGGGTCTCCATCATCATCTGCACGCCGCCCTTGGAGGAGGCGTAGTTGACGTGGCCGGCCCAGGGGATGATCTGGTGGACCGAGCTCATGCAGACGATCTTCCCGGCGGCGCGCGACACGTCGGGGACGACGCCGCGCCGCAGGAACTCCTTGACCGCCTCGCGGGCGCACAGGAACTGGCCGGTGAGGTTGACGTCGATGACCTTCTGCCACTGGGCGAGCGTCATCTCGGTGAGCGCGGCGTCCCGCTGGAGACCGGCGTTGGCGACGAGGATGTCGATGGTGCCGAACTCCTCGACCATCCGCCGCGTCATCTCGACGACCTGCTCCTCGTCGGAGACGTCGGCCTCGTGGGCGTAGGCGCGCACACCGACGGCGGTGATCTCCTTGACGACCGCGTCGGCGGCCTCCTGGCCGGCGACGAAGTTGACGACGACGTCCGCGCCCGCCCGGCCGAGAGCGATCGCCGTCGCCTTCCCGATGCCCGAGTTGGCGCCGGTGACCAGCGCCTTCTGTCCCTTGAGCAGCTGCGGAACCGGGTACGGTGCCGCTCCGGCCTGGGAATTCACGATGCCTCCTGGGAACGTGCCTGCCTGCGGCCCGGGCCGTGGCGGCGCTGGACGGAACCCGCGCGCCACGGAACCACCGGCGCATGCCGTCAGGCGGACAGCGCACGGTCGAGTGGGCCGTTGGGTGGGCGATGTTCGCCCGGTCGGCTCAGCCGCGGAGCCGCTCGGCCAGGTGGTCCCCGACGCGCAGGGCGTTGGCGATGGCGGTCAGCGACGGGTTCACGGCGCCGATGCTCGGGAAGAAGCTCGTGTCGACGACGTAGAGGTTGTCGAGGTCGTGGGCCTTGCAGTTGACGTCCAGGGCGGAGTTCGCCGGGTCGTTGCCGAAGCGAACGGTGCCGGCCTGGTGGGCGGTCGCCCCGATGGGCATGCCCTTGTGCAGATAGATGCTGTGCGGCAGCAGATGGTGCTCGTGCATCCCCAGCCGGCCCAGCATGCCCTGCAGTTTGTGGCGCAGCCGGTTCAGCCCGGTGATGTTGTTCTTCTCGTCGAGCGCGAGATGGATGCCGCCGTCCCGGTCCAGGGTGACACGGTTGCCGGGGTCGGGGAGATCCTCGCCGCACAGCCAGAAGTCGACGGCGTGGTGGGCCAGCACCTCGAAGGGCATCTCGGGGGTCACGGCGCCGGCCCAGCGCGGTGCCTCGCCGTGGATCTGCTCGGCGTCGGACTTGCCGAGCATCTGGATGCCGCCGAGCGGGTACTCCCAGTCGTCCGCGCCCAGGTACCAGTCGTGCAGGGCGAGGGTCTTCTGGAACCGGGTGTCGTTGGGCTCCTTCGAGACCGCCATCAGTGCCATGTTGTTGTGCCGCATGTAGTGGCGGCCCACCACGCCCGAACTGTTGGCGAGCCCGTCCGGGTGCCGGTCGCCGGCCGATGCCAGCAGCAGGGCCGCGGTGTTGACGGCTCCGCAGGCCACGGCGACGAGGTGGGAGGAGAAGCGTGCCTCGGTGCCGTCGGCGAGTTCCGCGACGACCGTGGTGACGCTGCGGCCCGTGGCGTCGGTCTCCAGCCGGGTCGCACGGGCGCCGGTGATGAGGTCCACGTTGGGGTGTTCCAGGGCGGGCTCGACGCAGATCACCTGGGCGTCGGACTTGCCGCGCACCAGGCAGGGGAAGCCGTCGACACGGTCGCAGCGGATGCAGACGCTGGAGTGGGTGGCCCGGCCGTCGCGGTCCTGGTCGAGGTTGACCCCGATGGGCAGGTGGAACGGGTGCAGTCCCTGCTTCTCCAGGTCGTCGCTCAACTGCTGGATGCGCGGCTCGTGTTCGACGGGCGGGTGGCGGTACTGCCCGCTCACCACGCCCTCGGTGGGGTCCTCGCCGTGGTTGCCGTGCACGAGGTAGAGGTGTTCGGCCTGGGTGTAGTACGGCTCGAGGTCCTCGTAGCTCAGCGGCCACGCCGGGGACACACCGCCGTGGTGGCGCAGCGGGCCGAAGTCCTCGGGGCGCAGCCGGAAGAGGGCGGCGCCGTAGAACTTGGTGTTGCCGCCGACGTAGTAGTTGACCTCCGGCGGGAAGGTGTTGCCGTACTTGTCGTACCAGAACTCGGGTGCGCGGTACTTGCCCTTGACGAAGACGGCCGTGGAGTCCCAGTTGTCGCGTTCCCGGGGAAGGTAGCCGCCGCGTTCCAGCAGGAGGACGCGGTGCCCCGTGGGGGCGAGGCGATGGGCGAGCGTGCCGCCGCCGGCTCCGGTGCCGATGACGATGACGTCGTAGTGCGGGGATTCGGTCATGGCAGCCACCGTTCTCGCGGGTCCGGGCCGGGACGAGGGCTCCGGCACGGGTAGGGGTTTTCGGGATCGGTGCTCGGGGGCGGGTGTCGGAATCGTGGGGCCGGGAGTCGGGAGTCGGGAGCGGGGAGCCGGGTCGGTGCGGCAGCGGCTCGGGACGGTACGGCTGGCCACGGGGCGGGCCCTCACAGGACGGCGATCGGGTTGACGGGTGAGCCGGTGGCCCGCGGCAGGCGCAGCGGCGCGACCGCGCAGAGGAAACTCCAGCGGCCCTCCTGCTCGCAGACCGGCGCCAGTTCCTCGAACTGCAGGTAGTCCATGAGGTGCATGCCCATGGTGTGGACGGTCAGGACGTGGACGGGGAAGCCGACCCCCTCCACGGCGCTCGGCGCGGTGTCGTTGTTGCCGTCGCTGCCGAGCATCGCGACGCGACGGTCGACGAGGAACTCGACGGCCTCCGGGTGGAGTCCGGCGCGTGCCTCCGCGGTGTGCCAGGGGCCTTGCTCCCGGCGTCTGAGCCGGTGGCCCACCCGGACCAGCAGCACGTCCCCCGGCCCGGTGTGCACTCCCTGGGCCGCCTCGGCCGCCGCCAGGTCGTCGGCGGTGACCTGCTCCCCCGGCTCCAGCCAGGGCACGCCCCGGAGCCGCGGGATGTCCAGGAGCACGCCGCGGCCCACGACGCCGTCGCGTACCACGTCGACGGTGAGCTCGGTGGCGCCGTCCGGGGTCACGCTGCCGGACGGCACGTCGTTGTACAGCGTGCCGTCCCACAGGACGTGGCACAGGGCGTCGAGATGGCTGTCGGCGTCACCGTGCACGTTCATCGCGAAGCAGTCGCGGGCGAAGTCCAGCCCTGCGGACGGCCGTCGACCGGGCTCCGGCGCCGTCATCCGGTGCCGGGCGGGCTCCGGGTTGTCCGGGCCGGGCCGGGTGTCCACGGGAGCGCCGAGCGAGACCGTCCGTCCCGTCATGACCTCGCGGGTCGCCGCCACCACCCGGGCGGGCGTGAGATGGCGCAGCGTGCCGCGCCGGTCGTCCGGGCCGCGCGGCGTCCGCTCGCGGACCCGCTCGCAGAGGGCCCGGAACGCCTCGGCGCTCATCGTCCCGCTCACGGTGCTCCCCTGGCCGCGCCGGCGGCCCCGGCGGGAGCCGCCGGTGCGGACTCCGGGGGCGGCGCCCCGTGTGCGCCCGGCAGCAGTTCGGTGGTGATGATCGCGACGACGGCCGCCAGGATCACCACGGGCGTCATGGCGATGCTGCCGAGCAGGAGGGCCACGAGCACCACGCTGCTGACGGGCAGCCGCAGGGCGGCGCCGGCCGAGGCGGCCATGCCGGCGGCCATGCCCGGGATGACGCCGAGGCCGGGCAGCGGCGCCAGCAGGACGCCCGTCGCGGCGCCCAGGAACAGTGCCGGGAAGATGGGTCCACCGCGAAGGCTGCCCAGGCAGAGCGCGTAGGCGATGCCCTTGAAGGCGAGGACGGCGACGAGCGCCCCGACCCCCCAGGAGGCGGGGTCGGACGCCAGTTGCACCATGGTGGTCTGGCCGGACGAGGCGACGTCCGCCGGGGTCCGGCCGGTGATCCCGGTGTAGAGGGCCGCGCAGACGCCGGCGCCGAGGGCGAACAGGACGGTGAACGGGACGGGCCGGGTGCGGACGAGACCGGCCGCGAACCGGCCGCCGACCTGGATCATGTGGACCAGCACGCCGACGACGACGCCGATGACCAGGGTCCAGCCCACGTCCCCGGCGTCGAGGTGCGGGAACCGCCCCGACAGCGGCAGCCGGAGACTGCCCGTCTGCAGCCCGGTCCAGCGGCCGAAGCCCGTGAACACCAGCGAGCCGACCCCGCTGGACAGCAGCGCCGGCAGCATGACGGCGACCAGCCGTGGGCCGCCCACGCCGATGATCTCCATCAGCAGTACGGCGGCGATCACCGGGTTGCCGAGGACCACGGCGATGGCCGCTCCGGCCCCGGCGGCGCCCAGCAGTGCGGTGTTCTGGGAGGTCGCGTTGCCGCGGGCGAGATTGCGGAACAGCAGCGCGAGCCCCCCGCCGAGGGCGATGAGCGGTGCCTCGGGACCGAGGGTGGCGCCGAGCGGCAGGCTCGCGGCCGCCGCGATGACCACTCCGGGCAGGGCCTTGGCCGAGGCGCCGCCGGACTGGAGTCCGTACGCGGGGACGTGGCCGCCCGCGCCGGGCAGCCGGGCCACGACCAGGCCGACGATCAGGCCGGCGACCGGCAGCAGCACCAGCGGCCACCACCACGGCGGGACCGGGGAGCCGAGGAGCGTCTTCGGCACGTGGTCCCACATCAGGTGCTCCAACTGGTGGAGCGCGACGAGGAACCAGAAGGCGATCAGCGAGATCGGGATCCCGATGAGCGCGGAGAACAGCAGGATCCGGCGGTAGGAGGCGCTGAGCAGGAGCCCTCGCAGGACATCGGGCTCCGGCCGGGGGCTCCCGGGCGCGGCGTCCTCCCGCTCCGGCCCGGCCTGCGGCTGCGTCATCGGCGGCGGCCCTCAGCCGAGGACCTTCTGCTTCTCGGCCGCGAACTCCTGCTCGGTGAGCAGGCCCTGGGCCTTGAGCTCGCCGAGTTCCTTGAGCCTGTCGATCTTCCGGCCCATGTCGTCGTCGGGCGGCATCGGCGGGGGCACGGCACCCTGCGACGTCCCCGGGGCCGCCGCGGCAGGGGCCTGGGCCTGTTGCTGAGCCTGCTGGTCCTGCTGGGCCCACCGGCCCGACTGCCGGCGGGACACGCGGCTGGACACCGCCGTGGCGGTTCCGGCGATGGCGGCCGTGCGGACCACACTGCGGATGAGGCGGGGCATGTCGTCCTCCCGTACGGGGTGGGGTCTCCGGTGTGTGTGACGGCGGCGCCGTTCGGAGGGACCGCCCCGGACGCCGGACGCGTCCGCGGCCGGCCGCGCGGGCGCTCAGGCCGCCGACGCTCCCCGACCGGACGCGCCCTCGACCTCGTCCAGCGCGGACAGCAGGGCCTGGACCGGGATCCGCCCTCCCGCCACCAGCTGCGCCCCGCTGCGCCGCATGGCGCGGGCGAGCGGCGCCGCCCAGGTGTTCTCGTACACCAGGACGGCGGCGGAGTTGCCGGGCTCGACGGCCGCGGCGGCCTCCTCGACGTCGTCCTGGCCGAGCAGACCGGAGGACGCGCCCTCGAAGACGGTGAGGTCGAGCGTCCCGTCTCCGTCCATGTCAGCGAGCTCCAGGGCGGTGACGGTGCCGTCGGTGTCCTTGCGGACGAACAGCAGGTCGAGAATGCGGATGATCTTCCGGTCGACGAGGTCGACGAGCAGCGGAAGCCCCTCGCCCGTCATGCGGTTTCCGGGGAACTCGACCACCAGGTAGTCGACGGGTCCCATGTCTTCGAAGTCATCGCTCATGACCACTCCTTGCGAGCGCAACAGCGGTCCGGGGCGGCTCGCCTGCCGAACGCTCGGCGCGCCCTCGGGGGGCGTCCCGTAAGCCATTGGAGCACTCGCCCGAATGCTTCGCACCTCCGGCGGCGCGGTCCCCCGGACCGGCGACGGGGCCGTTTCGAGGGGGTCCGCTCAGCTCGTGAGCTGGTAGATGCTGTTCCCCGTCAGCCACAGGCCCATCACCAGACAGCCGACGACGATGGCCGGCTCCTGGTGCTCCTGCAGCCAGGTCCGCAGCCGCTTCAGCCGCACCCCGGCCGCCTCCGGCGCGAAGACCGTGTACAGCTCGGCCGCCAGCAGGCTGGCGGAGGCGAGGATGCAGAAACCGAACAGGGCCACGTACGACGTGAAGTGGGAGAGGTCGGCGCGGACCACGACGGTGGCGGCGGCCGCGACGAGGCCCCAGGGCTGGAGGAAGACGGCCAGCGCGGCCGCCGACCAGGGCGACATCCGGCCCGAACCGCCGTGCGGGTCGGCCGCGTGCTTGGCGCGGCCCCGTGCCTCGGCGGGCTCGTTGGGCGCCCGGCGCTTGCGCCGGCGGTACTCGCCGTACAGGACCAGTCCGAGGCCGATGGCGAGCTTGGCGGCCAGGGCGGCCGTGGACGGCGGCGACCTGGGCGGTGGCGGCTGGCCTCCGGTGAACAGCAGCACCAGGGCGATCACGGCCACGAGACAGGCCAGCCAGGCGAGGATGAAGACCAGTCCCCGCCAGACGCCCTTGGACGAGGACAGCACCAGCACGAAGGCCATGATGGGCAGCGGGTCGAGGGTGATGGCGACGGCGATGAGCAGCAAGTCGAGGACCATGACGCTCCCCTCCGGCGGTTTCGCACGCCGTGCGGGCCCCTCGCGGGCCGGGCCCGGGGCCACCCGGCCGCCCGCTCGAACGCGGGCCGTGTCCGGCCCGCTCACGGTCCATGGTCACCTCCGGTGACGGTCCCCCGCAAACAGAGCGCGGCCTCCCCGGGCCGAGGCGCATGCTCCGACCCCCGGGTGGCGGGCGCGCGGCGGGCGGCGGGCGGCGGGCGGCGGGCGGCGGGCGGCGGGCGGCGGGCGCATGCTCCGACCCCCGGACGGCAGGGGCATGCTCCGACCCCAGGCGGCGGGCGCGCCGGGCGGCGGGCGGTGGGCGGCCGGGGACCGAAGGCGGGAACGATCTGGTCGGCGACGGCCTCGACGACGTCGCTCACCCCGGCGGTCTCCGTGAGGGCGGCCGCCAGGTGCATCAGGCGGTACAGCGCGCCGGCCCCGCCGGGCCCGACCGAGGGCAGCCGCTCGGCTGCTCGTCGTCCTGGCCGGGTACGCCGGTCAGCGGCGCGATCTGGACGCTGGGCGCATGCTCCGACCCCAGGCGGCGGGCGCGTGCTCCGTCCCCCGGGCGGCGGGCGCGCGCCGCGCGCCGAGATGCCGGGGCGGACGGGGTCCTCCACTCTGGGTCCCAGGGAAGGAGCACGCCATGACCACGCGGCGCCGGGCTCCGCTCTTCCTCCGCCCGTCGTGGTGGTCGGGACGCTTCGCGTCATGGGGCGCCTCCGCGCGGTCGGCGGCCGAGCGCGCCGAGACCCGCTTCCCCGTCGTCACTCATCTGACGGCCCGTATGATCTCGGTCAACATCCTCGACTCCGCCACCCGGCTCGCCGCACAGTGCTTCCTCACCGCCGTGCCGCTGCTGTTCGTGGTCGGGGCCTTCGCACCCAAGGCGGTGCGTGATCAGCTGGTCAGCTCCGTTTCGGCGATCTTCGGGCTGACCGGAGCCTCGCAGGACCTGCTCGAGCAGGTCTACCGGGCCACCGACGACAATCTGCGGGAGGCCACCGGCCTGATCGGCGCGCTGATGGTGCTGCTGTCCGCAACGGCCTGCAGCCGGGCCATGCAGCGGCTGTGCAAGCGGGCCTGGCTCGTCCCGAGGACCGGGGTGCGGATCGCCCCGTGGCGCTGGCTGGCGTGGATCGGCGTGTGGCTGTCCCTGCTGATGATCCAGGGTCCGGTGCGCGACGGGTTCGGGGTCGGGCTGTGGCTGGCCGTCCCGGTCACCATGCTGTCGCAGATCCTGCTCTGGTGGTGGTCCCAGCACCTGCTCCTGGGCGGCCTCGTCGGATGGCGGCCGCTGTTGCCGGGCGCCGTGCTGACGGGCTTCGCCGTGACGGCGTTGTTCATCGGCAGCAAGTACTACATGCCACGGGCCATCGACAAGAGCCTGACCGAGTACGGCTCGGTGGGCACGGTCTTCACCCTGCTGTCCTGGCTGATCGTGCTCTGTGTCGCGATCGCGCTGGGTGTGACGACCGGGGCGGTGCTGGCGCGGGAGCCGTGGCTCGCACGGCGGCTCGGCGACGCCGGTCCGCGCTGGGCCGCGGCCGAAGCCGGGCCGCGCGGCAGGGCGGACGGGGACGAGTGACGGGTGGGCGACGGTCCCCGGGGCGGGGCCGTGAGCCGGGGCCGCCAGGTCCGGCCTGCCGGGCGGGCCCGACCGGCGCGCCGGGGCAGCCGTGCGCGGCGGCCCCGGCGAGGTCGGCTTCCCCTACCGCAGACCCCAGGCCCTGTGAGTTCCCCAGGCCCTGCGGGTTCTCCGGGCCGGGTCAGTGCCCCAGGTCGTGCCCGCCGACATGCCGTGGAGCCGGAGCGCGCTCCAGCTCGTGGCGCAGGTCCTCGAGCTCGCTGCCGCCCGCCATCTGCCGGGTCAGCTCGTCCAGGGTGATCTCCGACTTCTTGTGGCTACCGGCCATGACCCCCCGCTTGAGCAGGACGAACCGGTCGCCGACGAGATAGGCGTGGTGCGGGTTGTGGGTGATCAGCACCACCCCGAGCCCCGCGTCGCGCGCGGCGGCCACGTACTTCAGCACGACCCCGGACTGCTTGACGCCGAGCGCGGCCGTGGGCTCGTCGAGGACGAGCACCTTGGCGCCGAAGTAGACGGCCCGGGCGATCGCGACGCACTGCCGCTCACCGCCGGACAGGGTGCCGATGGGCTGGTCCACGTCGCGCAGGTCGATGCCCATGCGCAGCAGCTCGGCGCGGGTGGTCTCGCGCATCAGCCGGACGTCGAGGCGACGGAAGGGGCCCTTGCCCTTCGTCGGCTCGGAGCCGAGGAAGAAGTTGCGCCAGACCGGCATCAGCGGGACGACGGCGAGGTCCTGGTAGACCGTGGCGATCCCGCGGTCGAGGGCCTCGCGGGGCGATCCCAGCGAGGTCTCCTCCCCCTCGATGGAGAAGGTGCCGGAGTCGTGCCGGTGCAGCCCCGCGATGATCTTGATCAGCGTGGACTTGCCGGCGCCGTTGTCACCGAGGACACAGGTGATCCCACCCGCGTGGACCTCCAGCGACACGCCTTCCAGCGCACGGATGTTCCCGTAGTACTTGCTGACGTCGTCGAGTTCCACGAGGGCCGTCATGTCGTCGCCTCCGCGCGCTTGCGGACCCATGCGTTCAGCAGGGTCGCCAGGAGCAGCATCGCTCCGAGGAAGAACTTGAACCAGTCCGGGTTCCACTCCGCGTACACGATGCCCTTGCTGGTCATGCCGAAGATGAAGGCACCGACCGCGGAGCCGATCGCCGAACCGTAGCCGCCGGTGATCAGACAGCCGCCGATGACGGCCGCGATGATGTAGATCAGCTCGTTGCCGACGCCCTCCCCGGACTGGACGACGTCGAACGAGAACAGCAGGTGCTGGCCGGAGACCCAGGCGCAGAAGGCCACACCCGTGTACAGCAGGATCTTGGTGCGGGCCACGGGGACACCGACGGCCCGGGCCGCGCCCGAGCCGCCGCCGACGGCGAAGATCCAGTTGCCGAAGCGGGTGCGCAGCAGGATCCAGGTGGCGAGGGCGACGAGGGCGATCCACCACAGGATCGTCGTCTTCACGTCGACCCCGCCGACGGAGAACGAGGCGAAGACCTTCTTGGCCGCGGGGAAGCCCTCCATGTCGGCGATGGTCTTCGTCGACACCGTGCCGCTGATCAGCTTGGTGAAGCCGAGGTTCATGCCGGTGAGCATCAGGAACGTGCCGAGCGTGATGATGAAGCTCGGGAGTTTCGTGCGGACCAGCATGACGCCGTTGAAGGCGCCGATCGCGAGCGTCACCAGGAGGGACACCAGCGCGCCGACCCAGACGTTCGCCGTCATCTGGTAGCTGAACATCGAGGAGATCAGCGCGGAGCTGGTCACCAGCACACCGGCCGAGAGGTCGAACTCCCCGCCGATCATGAGCAGGGCGACGGGCACGGCCATGATGCCGATCGTGGACGCCGCGTACAGCACGGTGCTCAGGCTGGACGTGCGCAGGAAGGCGTCGGCGACGATCGAGAAGAAGAGGAACACGGCGGCCGCGCCGACGACCGAGCCGAGCTCGGGGCGGCCGAGCAGCTTCTTCCACGGAGAGGTGTGCAGCAGCCGCTCGTCGGAGGGGCCGGTCCTGTCGTGGGCCGGTGGTGCGGTCGCGGTCATCGGGTCCCCCGCTCGGTGTGGTCCTGCAGTTCGGCGGCGTCCTTCTCGGTGACGATCTGCGGGCCGGTGAGGACGGGCCGTCCGCCGCCGAGCGCATTGGCGTTGTAGCGGTGGAGCCACAGCAGGTCCACCGCCTCGTAGCCCTGGAGGTAGGGCTGCTGGTCGACGGCGAAGCCGAGGTCGCCGGCCTCGAGCCCGGCGGCGACCTTGGCGTTCAGGTCGAAGGTGTCGATCTCGGCCTTGCTCCCGGCGGTCCTCTTCGCCTGGACGGCGGCGTCGGCGAAGGGCGCGCCCAGGGTCACGACGGCGTCGATGGACGGGTCGGTCTGGAGCTTCGCCTCGATCGCCGCCTGGACGTCGGGCATGTTGGTGCCGTCGACGTAGAGGTTCTGCAGGTCGCCGTCGAAGGTCTTCTCCGTCCCGGAGCAGCGCTGCTCGTGGCCGACGTTGCCCTGCTCGTGCAGCACGCACAGGGCCTTCTTCCGGCCGCGCCGGTCGAGCTCGTCGCCGACGGCCTCGCCGGCGACGGTCTCGTCCTGGCCGATGTGGGTCAGGGCGCCGTACGCCTTGGACTCGGCCGAGCCGGAGTTGACGGTGATCACCGGGATGCCGGCCCGGGTGGCCTTGGCGACGACGTCCTTCATCGCGTCGGGCTTCGCGAGCGTGACGATCAGCCCGTCGACCTTCTGGTCGATGTACGTCTGGACCAGCTGGGCCTGCTGCTGCCCCTCGTCGCTGTGGGCGTAGAGGAACTTGATGTTGTCCTTGACCGCGGCCTGCCGGGCCCCCTTCTGGACGATGTCCCAGAAGGTGTCGCCGTCTCCCGAGTGCGTGACCATCGCGAACGTCCAGCGCGGTGTGTCGACCGCGGCCCGGCCCTGCGCCTCGGCCGCCCTGCGGGCGTCCTCGGCGCGCTTGCCGCCGGTGGCGCTGCACCCCGCGAGGGAGGCCCCGAGCACCGCCGCCAGCACCGCGCCGATCGCACGTACACCTGTCCGAACCCTTGCCACGACGCCGTGCCCCTCTTGCTGTGCCTGCTGTACTCCGGCGCAAGTATCCCTGAGCGGGATCGGCGGGGCGGCCGGCGGGTGGGTGGTGGTGACGCAGGTCATCGCGTGCCGTCGGCCGTGAGCTTCTCCAGCGCGGGGACGTCCTTCTCCGTCACCAGAGCGGGACCCGTGAGCACCGGCTTGCCGCCGCCGATGACGTTGCCGTTGGTCTTGTTGAGCCAGAGTTCGTCGACGGCGAGGTAGCCCTGGAGGTAGGGCTGCTGGTCGACGGCGAAGCCGACCTCCTTGGCCTTGAGCCGCTTCACCACCTCGGCGTTCAGGTCGAAGGTGTCGATCTCGGCCTCGCTGCCGGCGCTCTCCTTCGCCTGCACGGAGGCGGCCGCGAACGGGGCGCCCAGGGTGACGACCGCGTCGATGTCCTTGCCGCTCTGCAGCTTCGCCTCGATGGAGGACGTGGAGGCGGGCATGTTGGTGCCGTCCACGTTGAGGTTCTCGACGGTGCCCCCGAACGTCTTCTTCACGCCCGCGCAGCGCTCCTCCAGCGAGACGTTGCCCTGCTCGTGGATGACGCAGACGGCCTTCTTCTTCCCGCGCTTGTTCAGCTCCTCGCCGACGGCCTCGCCGGCGACCGACTCGTCCTGGCCGATGTGGCTGAGCGCGCCGACCTCCTGGGAGAACTGGCCCCCGGAGTTGATGGTGACGACGGGGATGCCGGCGGCGACGGCCTTCTTGACGACGTCCTTGACCGCCTCGGGCTTGGCCAGGGTGACGACGATGCCGTCGACCTTCTGGTCGATGTAGGTCTGGACGAGCTGGGCCTGCTCCTTGCCCTCCTTGTCGGCGGCGTACAGGAACTCCACGTTGTCCTTGGCGGCCGCGTCCTTCGCTCCGCGCTGGACGATGTCCCAGAAGGTGTCGCCCTCGCCGGAGTGGGTCACCATGGCGATCTTCAACCGCTCGGTGGTGGCGGGCTTGCCCCCGCCCGTGCCGCCTTCGGCCTCCTCGGAGCCCTTGCCGCCGGAGCTGCTGCATCCGGCCACGGCGAGTGCGAGTGCGGCGAGCAGGACTGCTGCCGTGCGGGGTGTGCGCATGGTGGGGTCCGCCTTCTCTCCCGGCCGCCCGGTTGCGGCTGGGTGAGTTTCTACGGGGACGGCGCCAGCCCGTCAATACTTTGTCCGAACATTCTTACGCGGAAGGTGTACCGGTGGAGCGGCGTCCGGGCCGGCACGTCACGGACGCACGAGGAGCTGGAACTCGAAGGCGTACCGGGAGGCCCGGTAGACGTGCGAGCCGAACTCGACGGCCCGCCCGGTGTCGTCGAACGTGGTCCGCTGCATCGTCAGCAGTGGGGCGCCGGCCTCCTCGCCGAGCAGCCGGGCCTCGTCGCCGCCGGCGGCGCGGGCACCGACCGACTGCCGGGCGCTGTGCAGGGTGATGCCGGCGTTGCGCATCATCCGGTAGAGCCCGGTGGACTCCAACTGCCCGGTGTCCAGTGACAGCAGCCCGGCCGGCAGATGGTTGCGCAGATGGGCCATGGGCTCGCCGTGCGCCGAGCGCAGCCGCTCCACGAGATGGACGTCGCTGCCCTCCGGCACCCCGAGCGCGGCCGCGACCTCGGCGGTCGCCGGCTCGACGGCGTTGCGCAGGACCCGGGTGGCGGGCCGCTGGCCCGCCGCCTCCAGGTCGTCGTAGAGGCTGCTCAGCTCCAGGGGGCGCTTGACCTGGCTGTGCACGACCTGGGTGCCGACGCCCCGGCGGCGCACCAGCAGCCCCTTGTCGACGAGGGACTGGATGGCCTGCCGGACCGTGGGCCGGGAGAGCCCGAGCCGGTTCGCCAGCTCGATCTCGTTGCCGAGGAGGCTGCCGGGCGTGAGCGTGCCGTGCTCGATGGCCGCTTCCAGCTGCTGGGACAGCTGGAAGTACAGCGGGACCGGGCTGGCGCGGTCCACGCTGAGCTGGAGCCGCGCGGTGGCGTCCGTCGTGTCTCTCGGCTGCTTGGGCACGCTGCGAGGGTAGTCGCAGGACCTGATGACGGGAAGTTGTGTCGTTCGATTGTCAGGACAAATGCTTGACAGGGCCCTTCGGCGGCCTCCACCTTTGGGCCATGCGCATCGGACTCATCGGAACCGGACGTATCGGCGCCTTCCACGCGGGCGTCCTCAGCCGTCATCGTGACGTCGGCGCCCTGGTGGTCGCGGACACCGACGCCCAGCGGGCCCGCGAGGTGGCGGCCCGGATCGACGCCACCGCCGCCCCTTCCGTCGACGAGGTCTTCAAGTGGGGCGTGGACGCCGTCGTCATCGCCTCGGCCACCGCCGCCCACGCCGAGCTGATCGGCCGGGCCGCACGCGCCGGGCTCCCCGCCTTCTGCGAGAAGCCGATAGCGCTCGACCTGCCGGGGACCCTGGAGGCGCTGCGCGAGGTCGACAGCGCGGGCACCGAACTCCAACTCGGCTTCATGCGGCGCTTCGACGCCGGGTACGGCAAGGCCCGCGACCTGGTGCGCTCGGGCCGGCTCGGCCGGCTGCACACCGTACGGGCGATCACGGCGGACCCGGCGCCGCCCCCCGCCGCGTACCTCCCGCTGTCCGGCGGGCTCTACCGCGACTGCCTCGTCCACGACTTCGACATCCTGCGCTGGATCACCGGGCGGCAGATCGTGGAGGTGTACGCCACCGGCTCCGACGCGGGTCACGCGATGTTCCGTGAGGCGGGCGACGTCGACACGGCGGCGGCCGTGCTGACCCTCGACGACGGCACGCTGGCGTCGGCCACGGCCACACGCTGCAACGGCGCGGGCTACGACGTGCGCATGGAGCTGTGCGGCGAGGACGACACGGTCGCCGTCGGCCTGGACGACCGTACGCCGATCACCTCGACCGAGCCGCAGGGCCCGCCACCCGCCGACAAGCCGTGGCCGGGCTTCCTGGAGCGCTTCGCTGCCGCCTACGAGGCCGAACTGGACGCCTTCGTCCGCGTCGCGACCGGCGAGCTGGACAACCCGTGCGACGGCCGGGAGGCACTGGAGGCACTGCGGGTCGCCGAGGCGTGCGAGCTGTCCCGGCGGGAGAACCGCCCGGTGCGTCTGGAGGAGATCCCCGGACTGTGACCCCGGCCGCAGCTGCCGGCCGTCACCACACGACGGGCAGCCGGCGCACTCCCCGGATCAGCAGGCCGGGCAGCCAGTCGAGCGGGGCTCCGGCCGGGTCGAGGGCGAGGCCGGGACAGCGTTCCAGCAGGGTACGGACCGCGATCCCGGCCTCCAGCCGTGCCAGGGGAGCACCCAGGCAGTAGTGGATGCCGTGGCCGAAGGCGAGATGGCCCGGGCCACCCGCCGTCGCGGTGCGGCGGATGTCGAACCGGTCCGGCCCCGGGAAGCGGGCCGGGTCCCGGTCCGCGGCCGCCAGCGCGACGAGGACGGGCTCCCCCGCCGGGACGACCGAGTCGCCGTAGCGGACCGGTTCCGTCGTGAACCGCATCGTCGCCGTCTCCACCGGGCCGTCGTAGCGCAGCATCTCCTCCACCGCACCGTCCATCAGACCGAAGTCCGCGCGCAGCGCGGCCAGTTGGTCCGGGTGGCGGAGCAGGGCCCGTACGCCGTTGGAGATCAGATTGACGGTGGTCTCGTGGCCGGCGATGAGCAGCAGATAGGCCATGGCGCGCAGTTCGGCGGCGGAGAGCCGGTCGCCGTCCTCGATGGGGGTACCTCCCAAGCCCGCACGGCTGTGGGGGAGGGTACGCAGCAGCGCGGACAGCAGGTCGTCGGCCGGCCCGCTGCAGCGCTTGTCCTCGATCAGTTCGTCGAGATAGGCGGCGAGTTCCTCGACGGCGGTGCGCTCGCGGTCGGCCGCGGTCGGCGCCACGATCTCGGTCGACCAGGCGCGGAAGCGGTCCCGGTCGGCGGCCGGGACGCCGAGCAGCTCGCAGATGACGGTGATGGGCAGCGGGAACGCGAGCGCGTCCACGAGATCGGCGCGCCCCGCGGGGAGCATCGCCCCGACCAGCTCGTCGGTGATGTCCTGAATACGCGGGCGCAGCGCCTCGACCCGGCGCGCGGTGAACTCACGGGAGACGAGCCGGCGCAGCCGGGTGTGGTCCGGTGGGTCCAGCACCAGCAGATACGGGCCGATGAGCTCCTCGTCCAGCATCTTCAGACCGAGGGTCCCGGGCGATTTGGACAGCCGTGGATCGGCGAGCGCCGCACGGGCCTCCTCGTGTCCGACGACCAGCCAGACGCGGTCGCCGTACGGCGAGACCACCTCGTGGACGGGTCCGGCCTCGCGCAGCTTCGCGTAGTACGGATACGGATCGGCGGTGAAGTCCGCCCCGTACTCCCCCAGATCGATGACGGCCATGGGGCCAGCCTACGAGGCGGCTCCCTCGTCCAGCAGCCCCGCGTCGTGGACCAGCAGCGCGATCTGGACACGGTTGTTGAGGCCCAGCTTCGCCAGGGCGCGGGAGACGTGGGTCTTCACCGTCGGCACGCTCATGTAGAGGCCGGCGGCGATCTCGGCGTTGGAGCGGCCTCGTCCCACCGCCACGGCGACCTCGAGCTCCCGCTCGGCGAGGGCGTCCAGCCGGGCCCGCGCCCGGCTCCGCCGCTCGTCGGGCGCGGCCTCCACGACCTGCGTCATCAGCCGTCGGGTCACCGCAGGTGACAGCACGGGTTCCCCGCCCGCCACACGCCGCACCCCGTCGACGATCTCGGCAGGCGCGGTGTCCTTGAGGACGAAACCCGCCGCCCCGGCCCGCAGCGCCCGCAGCACCTGCTCGTCGGCGTGGAAGGTGGTGAGGACGACGACCTCGGGGGCGTCGGGACGGGCGCGGAGCCGCTCGGTGGCGGCCAGCCCGTCCATCCGCGGCATCCGGACGTCCATGAGGACGACGTCCGGCCGCAGCCGCTCCGCGAGTTCGACGGCCTCCGCACCGTCCGCGCCCTCCCCCACGATCTCGATGTCCTCGGCCCCGCCGAGCATGAAGGTGAGTCCTGCGCGGACGAGCGGGTCGTCGTCGACGATGAGCAGCCGGATGGTCATGAGGGCCACGGTAGCCAGGATCGCAGGGCGAACCCTCCGTCCTCGGTCTTTCCGTGCTCCAGCCTGCCGCCGGCGAGTGTGGCGCGCTCGTTCAGCCCGATCAGCCCCTGACCGGAGCCGGGGACGCCGGTGACCGGCCCACCGGGGGCGGGATTGCGCACGTCGACCGTGAGCCCCTCGCCCGGTCCGCCGCGCACGGTGACCGTGACCTCGGCGCCGGGGGCGTGCTTGCGGGCGTTGGTGAGCCCCTCCTGCGCGATGCGGTAGACGGTGCGGCCGGTCGCGGCGGGCACCGCGGCCGGTTCCTCGATCGCGTTGTCGAGGACGACCCGCGTGCCCGCCTGCCGCGACTCGGCGACCAGCGCGTCCAGCGTGGCCAGGGTGGGCTGCGGCCGGTGCCCCTCCTCACCGTCGCCCGGAGCGCGCAGCACACCGATGATCTCGCGCAGGTCCTGCAGCGCCTCGTGGGCGCTGTCGCGGATGACGCCGGCCGCCCTGGCGACCTCGGCCGGGGGCGCGTCGGGCCGGAACTCCAGGGCTCCGGCGTGCACGCTCAGCAGCGTCAGCCGGTGCGCCAGCACGTCGTGCATCTCCCGGGCGATCGCCTCCCGGGCCAGCCGCTGGGCCTGCTCGGCGCGCAGGTCGGCCTCGGCCTCGGCGCGGTCGGCGCGCTCCCGGAGGGCGACGACGAGCTGGCGGCGGGAGCGCACGAGCATGCCCCAGCCGAGGACCGTCAGCACGAGCAGCACCCCGGCGACGACACCCGCCAGGGTGGAGACCGTGGGATCGGGGCGTACGAAGGGCTGTGCCACGGAGGCGGCGAGCGCGAGGGAGCCGAGCGCGGCGACCGGGCGGAACGGCCGGTGCACCGCGAGACTGAACAGGCTCACGAGCATCGCCCCGCCCGCGGCGGGCACCACCAGCGACACGGCGATCAGGAGGCCGGCGAGCCCCACCGGCCAGCGCCGCCGCAGCCACACGGCACAGCACGCCAGTCCGCCGATCAGCTGGTCGGCGAGGAGCACGGGCCCGGAGACGTCGGTCTGCGCGCTCGCCTCCACGGCGAGCACGCCGATGAGCGCGGCGAACAGGAACGCGACCGTGTCGACGGTCCAGTCGCGGACGGTGCGGCGGGGGCGTTCCCTGCCCCGGTCGCCCGGAAGCTCCTGGACCAGAGGATCGGCGATGGCCGACGGCAGCAGCCAGGGGTATTCCGTGCGGGTCATGTCGACGAATCTACGCAGCGGGGACGGGGGCGGGGATCCGTCGGGAGCGGGAAGAGACCAAAGTCGCGCGACGGCAGACTTTCGGCGGAGCGGCATGTGCCGACGGCCGACGCGCGGCGCCTCGCAGGCGGGCGAGGATCACCGCATGCGGAAGATTCTGGAGCTCGTCGGCATGGCCCTGCTCGTCGTCGGCGTGTGCGGGGTCCTGCGGGAGCTGACCGGCGGCCGGTTCGCGATCATGGGCTTCACCCGCCTGCTCATCGCGCCGATCGGCGTGCTGGAGGGCAAGGAGCTGTATGTCCACATCGTGCTGACGGCCCTGGGCGTCGCCTCGCTGACGACGGCGAACCGGACGTAGCAGGGTGGGGCGGGCGGTGCCGGGGGTGGGCTGCGCCCCGGCGGTGGCGCGGCGCGTTGCGCGAGCGGGCTCGCGCGGCGACACGCGCCCGTACTGCGAGAGCGACAGGGCGGGCCGCCGGCGACACGCACGCCGCACCGACACGATGGGAACGACGCACCCGGACACCTCGCGAGCGCGGACGGCGGACGGTCATGAACCAAAGGCGTCGCGAACGAGGACCGCGCACGGTGCGTGCCCCACAGGCGTCACGCGCGGGGGGCCCGGCGCGGCGCGTTGCGTGAGCGCGGGCTCGCGCGGGGAGCCCCGGCACCCCGCGCGAGGGAGACGCCGGCAGGGCTCGCGCGGCGACACGCGCCCGCACACGCTCACGTGCCGTGCGCGCGGCGCCTGGCGCCCCGGGGCGCGCCTTCATGCGAGCTGCGACGCCGCGCTCGCGATCAGCATGTCCAGCGCCGCCGGATACGCGCTCACGTTCATCTCCGCGACGAGATACCGCGCCGCCGGTGCGATGTGCGGGTGCGTCTCCTCCGGCAGCCGCGCGTACGTCGCCTGCCACACGGCCTCGTCCGCCCGGCGCGCCGCCTCCGGAAGGGCGAGCGCCGCCGCGTCCAGCGCCGCGAAGGCGAGCGTCTGGTCGATGAAGCAGTGGTAGATCCGCACCGCCGCCGGCACGGGGAAGCCCGCGCGGTGCAGCACCCCGAGGATGGCCTCGTCCGCGGCGATCTCGTGCGCCCGCCCGGAGACGCGGCTGGCCGTGAGCACGGCGGCCTGCGGATGGGCCAGGTACGCGGCATGGATGCGCAGCCCCAGCCCGCGCAGGTCCGCGGCCCAGTCGTCCGTGGCGCGCCAGCCCCTGAGCGCCCGGCCGATCAGCTCGTCGCCGACGGCGAGGATCAGCTCGTCCATGCCGCGGAAGTAGCGGTACAGGGTGCTCGGGTCGGCGCCGAGGGCCGCGCCGAGGCGGCGGGCGGTGAGCCCCTCGCCACCGTGCTCGCGCAGCATCCGCAATGCCGTCGTCACGATCAGCTGCTCCGAAAGGACCACACCGGTCTTCGTGGGACGGCGGCGCCTGCGCGCCCCTTCCGGTACCACCTTCTTCGGCAACTCCCCACCCCTTCCCGACCGTTGGTGCGGACCCCGACCGGGCCCTCCGCCCTTATGCCAACGCCATTGACGCTATCAGCGGGCGGTGAGTTTCATCAGGACCCCGGAAGAGTCCCGGTGAAGAGGGAAGGGAAGAGGTCATGCGCATCTTGCTGGTCGGCGCCGGCGGAGTGGGGACAGCAGTCACCCGGATCGCCGCACGCCGCGATTTCTTCGAACGTATGGTCGTCGCGGACTACGACGAGGCCAGGGCCCGGGCCGCCGTGGCCGGCGTCTCACGGGCCGGGGGCGAGGGAGCCGGGCCGGACGACGGCGCGTCCGCCGACGACCGGTTCACCGCCGCCCGTATCGACGCCTCGGACGAGGCCGCCGTCAGGGAACTCCTGGAGCGGGAGCGGTGCGACGTCCTGCTCAACGCGACGGACCCCCGGTTCGTCATGCCGCTGTTCCGCGCGTCGCTCGCCGCGGGCGCGAACTACCTCGACATGGCGATGTCCCTGTCGCGGCCGCATCCGCAGCAGCCGTACGAGGAGTGCGGAGTGAAGCTCGGCGACGAGCAGTTCTCGCTCGGCGAGGACTGGACGGAGTCCGGCCGGCTCGCTCTCGTCGGCATGGGCGTGGAGCCCGGCCTGTCGGACGTCTTCGCCCGGCACGCGGCGGACGAGCTCTTCGACTCGATCGAGGAGATCGGCGTCCGGGACGGCGCGAACCTCACCGTGGAGGGCTACGACTTCGCCCCTTCGTTCAGCATCTGGACCACGATCGAGGAGTGCCTGAATCCTCCGGTGGTCTTCGAGACGGGACGCGGGTGGTTCACGACGCCGCCGTTCAGCGAGCCGGAGGTGTTCGACTTCCCGGAGGGGATCGGACCGGTGGAGTGCGTGAACGTCGAGCACGAGGAGGTGCTGCTGATCCCGCGCTGGGTCGACGCGGACCGCGTCACCTTCAAGTACGGCCTCGGTGCCGACTTCATCAACACCCTGCAGGTGCTGCACCAGATCGGCCTGGACCGTACGGAACCGGTCACGGTGCGCAGCGCCGGCGGACCGGTGCAGGTGTCGCCGCGGGACGTCGTCGCGGCCTGCCTGCCCGACCCGGCCGCGCTCGGCGACCGGATGCGGGGCAAGACGTGCGCGGGGACGTGGGTGAAGGGCGTCAAGGACGGGCGGCCGCGGGAGGTGTACCTGTACCACGTCGTCGACAACGAGTGGTCGATGAAGGAGTACGGCAGCCAGGCGGTGGTGTGGCAGACCGCGGTCAACCCGGTCGTCGCACTGGAGCTGCTGGCGACGGGGGCGTGGTCCGGTACGGGCATCCTGGGCCCGGAGGCCTTCGCGGCGCGCCCCTTCCTGGATCTGCTTGCGGACCACGGGTCCCCCTGGGGCATGCGCGAGCAGTGAGACGGCGGCTCGGGGCACGGGCGGGAGGCGGCGCGGCCGGTCCGGGGGCCGGCCGCGCCGTCTCCCGTCAGGCGAGCACGTTCAGCGCGCCGGGCTGCACCCGCACCGTGACCGGCAGGGTCGCGTCGACCTCGCCGTCCGCGCCGTACGGGAGGGTGCGGTCGGCCTCGATGCGGATCTCCTTGCCGCGCAGGATCTCCACCTCGGGGCGCTTCAGGTGCGCGCCCGTCTTGAGCTCGTTCATCATCGCGAAGAACAGCCGCTTCGGTGCGTGCCGTATGACGACGACGTCCAGCAGGCCGTCGTCGAGGCTCGCTCCGGGGGCGACGTGGCGGCCGAAGCCGTAGTAGCCGGAGTTGGCCGCGACGACGGTGTAGCCGCGCCGTTCGTGGAGCACCCCGTCCACGGTGATGCGGTACTCCGCCGGCCGCCAGGACGCCACGGCACGCAGCCCGCCCGCGTAGTAGGAGGCCGCGCCGCGCAGCAGCCTCGAGGTGTTGGCGTGCTGGTTGGCGACGGCGTCGACGCCCGCGTACACGCTGCCGAGGACGGACACCCCGGCGTGGACGGACGACTCGACCCGGATGGTGTCGACCGCGCGGGGTGAACCGTCGAGCAGTACGGCGGCGAGGGCGGCCGCGTCGGTGGGCAGGCCGAGCGCCCGGGCGAAGTCGTTGCCGCGCCCGGCGGGTACGAGGCCGAGGACGGTCTCGGTGCCGCTGAGGGCGCCGCCGACACCGCCCGCCATCCCGTCGCCGCCGACGGCGAGCACGACGTGCCCCTTGCGTCCGGCCTCCCGCGCCAGTTCCTGGGCGTGCTCCAGGTTGCGGCTGTACTGGGTGTCGAGCCCGGCTCCGGCCTCCCTGAGGAGGCGGGCCAGCGGGAGCAGGGCCGCCGTACCGCTGGAGCCGCCCGCGGTGGGGTTGACGACGGCGGTGAACTGTCGCATGAATGCGCCTCCGGAAGGCAGGGGCCGGTCAGCGGACGGGGATGAGCACACCGGGGTTGAGGATCCCGGAGGGGTCGAGCTCGGCCTTGGCGGCCTGCAGCACGCGGACACCGATGGGACCGATCTCCCGGGCGAACCAGTCCCGGTGGTCGGTGCCGACGCCGTGATGATGGCTGATGGTGCCGCCGGCCGCCAGGATCGCGTCGTTCGCGGCCCGCTTCGCCGGCGCCCAGTGGGCGACGGGGTCCTCGCCCTGGGCGGAGACGACGGTGAAGTAGAGCGAGGCGCCGTTCTCGTACACGTGCGAGATGTGGCACATGACCAGCGGCGGGGTGCCCGCCTCGGTGAGCGCGGTGGTGAGTGCCTGCCGCACGGCGTCGTAGAGGCCGGGCAGGGCGGACCAGAAGGCGGCGGTCTCCAGGGTCTCGGCGAAGGCGCCGGCGTCGAGGAGCGCGTCGCGCAGGTACGGGGCGTTGTAGCGGCCGTGGGCCCAGCGCTCGCCCGGCTCCTCGCCGACGAACTCGCCACCGCAGGCGAGGAGGACCTCGCGGGCGCGGGCGCGCCGGTCGGCGGTGTCCTCGGCGGTGCCCTCGTACCCGGCGATCGCCATGCACCCGGCGGGCTGCGGGGCGCCCTCGCCGCCGATCCGGTCGGGCTGGGCGAGGCCGATGAAGGACTCGGTCTCGTCGGACAGCCGGAGCACGGTCGGGCGCGGGCCGTCCTGGGCGAGCGCGCGGAGCGCGGCGGCGCCCGCCTCGAAGGACTCGAAGCGCCAGCCCTCGTAGACCCGGGTCTGCGGGAGCGGGCGGATCCGGACGGTGACCGCGGTGATCACACCGAGCGCGCCCTCGGAGCCGAGGACCAGTTGGCGCAGGTCCGGGCCGGCGGCCGAGCGCGGGGCGCGGCCGGTCTCGAGGGTGCCCTCGGGGGTGGCGACGGTCAGGCCGAGGACCATCTCGTCGAAGCGGCCGTAGCCGGCGGACGCCTGGCCGCTGGAGCGGGCGGCGGCGAACCCGCCGATCGAGGCCCATTCCCAGGACTGGGGGAAGTGGCCCAGGGTGAAGCCCTGTTCGTTGAGCAGCGCCTCGGCGTGGGGCGCGCGCAGTCCGGGCTGGAGCACCGCGGTGCGGGAGACCTCGTCGAGGGCGAGGAGCGCGTCGAGCCGGCGCAGGTCCAGGGCGACGAACCCGTGCTTGGCCTCGGGGGCCAGGCCGCCGACGACGGAGGTGCCGCCGCCGAACGGGACGACGGCCAGGCCGTGTTCGGCGCAGGCCCTCAGCACGGCCAGCACCTCGTCGTGGCCGGCGGGCAGCACGACGGCCGCGGGGATGTCGTCGACCTCGCCGGCGCGGATGCGCAGCAGGTCCGGAGTGGACTTGCCGCGGGTGTGGCGGATCCGGGTCTCCGCGTCGGTGCGTACGTGCGCGGTGTCGCCGACCGCGGCGCTCAGCGCCCGGCGGGCCGCGTCGCTCAGCGCGGAGTCGGGTACGGCGATGTCGCCGAGGCCGGCGGGGCCGCTCTCGCGGGGAGTGACGCCGAGCAGATCGCGCAGCAGGCCGATCACCGAGTCGGGCAGCGGGGCCGCCTTGGCCGGGTCGCCCCAGCCGCTCCACAACATGTCCACTTCGTCTGTCCTTCACCGTCGGTTTCGCGGGGCGCGGTGCCGCGCGGCCTGCACTGGCATTACACTGTGACAGATGACGCCCATTCGTCACAACCATGCGGACGGAGACGCCGTGCTCGACGCGGCACGAGACTGCGTCCTGGCCGTCGGCGTACGCCGGACCACCCTCACCGACGTGGCCCGGCGCGCCGGTGTGTCACGCATGACCCTGTACCGCCGCTGGCCGGACGTGCGGACGCTCGTCGGCGACCTGATGACCCGCGAGTGGATCGCCCTCGCCGTGGGGGCCATGCCCTCGGCCGAACCGGACGTCGCCACCCGGACCCGGCTGGTCGACGGACTCGTCGCCGGGGTCGCGGCCTTCCGGGCGCACCCGCTGTTCCACAAGATCGTCGACGTGGATCCGGAACTGCTGCTGCCGTACGTCCTGGACCGCCGCGGCGCCAGCCAGGACGCGCTCCTCGGGCTGATCACCGGCGCTCTGGCGGAGGGCCACGCCGACGGAACCGTGCGGCAGCTGCACCCGGATCTGCAGGCCCGGTCGCTGCTGCTCGTCGTGCAGTCCTTCGCCATGTCGCTGCGGACGATGACCGAACCGGACGACCCCGAGCTCACCGACGCGGCCTTCCTCGAAGAGCTGCGGACCCTTCTGGAGAGGACCCTCACGCCATGAGCACTCCGAGTCCCGCCTCCTCCCTGAACGCGGCGCGCCGCGCGCGGGAGCTCGCCGCACTCGCCGCCGGGGCCGAGGTCGACGTCCTCGTCGTCGGCCTCGGCGCGACGGGCGCCGGCGCCGCCCTCGACGCCGCCTCCCGGGGACTGTCGGTCGCCGCGATCGACGCCCACGACCTCGCCTTCGGCACCTCCCGGTGGAGCTCCAAGCTCATCCACGGCGGACTGCGCTACCTGGCGAGCGCCCAGCTGGACGTCGCCCACGAGAGCGCCGTCGAACGGGGCATCCTCATGGAGCGCACCGCACCGCACCTCGTACGCGCGCAGCCGTTCGTCCTCCCGCTGACGCCGCTGGTCCCGCGCGCCCAGGCCGCGCTGGCCTGGGCCGGCTTCCGGGCGGGCGACCTGCTGCGGGTCTCCGCCCGCACCTCGCGGACGACCCTGCCCGCGCCGCGCACCCTCTCGGCGGTGGAGACCCGCCACATGGCGCCCGCGCTGCGGCCGACCGGGCTGCGCGGCGGACTGCTGTCCTGGGACGGGCAGCTCACCGACGACGCCAGGCTGGTGACCGCCGTCGCCAGGACCGCGGCCGCGCACGGCGCCCGGATCCTCACCCGGGTGCGCGCGCTCTCCGTCGGCGGCTGGGGCGCGGCCGTGCGCGACGAACTGACCGGCGAGGAACTGCAGATCCGCGCCCGCACGGTGATCAACGCCGCCGGGGTCTGGGCGGGCGGGCTCGTCGACGACGTACGGCTGCGCCCCTCCCGCGGCACCCACCTGGTGCTCCGCTCCGATGTCCTCGGCGGCCTCTCGGCCGGCCTGCACATCCCGATCCCCGGCGAGACCAACCGCTTCGTCCTCGTCCTGCCGCAGGGCGACGGCCGGGTGTACGTGGGCCTGACCGACGAGCCGGTCGACGGCGACGTGCCCGACGTGCCGGAGGTGCCCGAGACGGACATCGGCTTCCTCCTCGACGTCCTCGGCTCCGCGCTCGACGTCTCCGTGGAGCGCGAGGACGTGGTCGGGGCCTTCGCCGGGCTGCGGCCGCTGCTGGACACCTCCGGCACCGGGGAGCAGGGCCGCACGGCGGACATCTCGCGCAAGCACGCCGTCCTCACCTCGGGCGACGGTGTCGTCACCGTCGTCGGCGGCAAACTCACCACGTACCGGCGGATGGCCCAGGACGCGGTGGACGCCGCGGTCAGGGCACGCGGACTGCACGCCGGGCGGTGCCGGACGGCATCGCTGCCGCTGGTCGGCGCCGCCCGCCCGGACGCGCTCGCCGCACTGGACGCGCCCCGCCGGCTGATCCGCCGCTACGGGTCCGAGGCCCCCGCCGTCCACGCCCTCGGCCTCGCCGACCCCGAGCTGGCCCGGCCCGTCGTCCCCGGGCATCCCGTCACGGCGGCCGAACTCCTGTGGGCCGTACGGCACGAAGGCGCCCTGGACGAGTCCGACGTCCTCGACCGCCGCACCCGGATCGGCCTGGTGCCGCACGACCGCGAGAGCGCGCGGGACGCGGCGCGCGAGGCACTGTCCGCGCGGGTCGGCTGACGGCCGTTCCCACCCCGGCGGTCCGGCCGCCCTGCCGCCGGGCGGCGGGCGGGAGCCGCCCGGCCGCCCGCGCCGGGCCGCTTCCGCGCTCCCGTCGGGCGGACCGCGGTCCGGCGAGGGGGCGGCCGGGCCGGGCCCTCGTCCTCATGCGGGCGCGGCCCTTCGGACGTCGCGCATGCCGGACGCGATCCGAGGGCCCCGCCGCCCGGAGGTCGTACGCGGTCCGGGGCCGTGCGTGCCGGGAAGTCGTAGCCGGCCCCGTCTCCGCTACATCCTTCGGTGTACGGCCCGTTCGTCACGCGCCATGACGAATCGCCGCACGACGCCGCGGACGATGAGGACATGACCGAGACCCTGTCCACCCCGGCCGGCACGCGACGCCCCCCGGGCGGGCGGCTGGCCCTGCTCGACGTACTGCGCGGGACCGCCGTCCTCGGCACGCTGATGACGAACGTGTGGGTCTTCACCGCACCCGGCGCGGAGTGGGGAATCCTCGCGGGCGCAGGCGGCATGCCGGGGTTCGCCTCCCTGCCCGACGCGGCCGAGTCCCTGTTCCGGCTCGCCGCGGACGGCAAGTTCCTCTCCATGCTGACGATCCTCTTCGGCGTCGGCATCGCCATCCAGTTCGACTCCGCCGCCCGGCGCGGGCTGCCCTGGCCGCGCACGTACCGGGGGCGGGCGCTGTTCCTCCTCGCCGAGGGCACCGTGCACTTCGTCCTGGTCTTCGCATGGGACGTCCTCATGGGGTACGCGGTCACGGCGCTGCTCGTCGCCTGGCTGCTGACCCGCTCCGACCGGGCCCGCAGCCGGGTGATGTGGTGGGCCGGCGGTCTGCACCTGCTGCTGATGGCCGGGGTGACCGCGGCCCTGGTCGCGCTCGGGGACGAGGGCGGCGGGGGCGACGGCGGCGTCCCGCCCGAGGTCGTCGAGCTGTACGCCCACGCCGGTTACGCCGAGCAGATCGCCTTCCGCCTGGAGAACGCCGTCGCCCTGCGTCTGGAGCCGGTGCTGACGTTCGGTCTGCTGCTCTTCCTGTTCCTGCTCGGCGTACGGCTGTACCGGGCAGGGGCGTTCGGCGCCGACGCGGCCGGGCGGCGCATACGCATCCGGATGCTCTGCTGGGGACTGGGGCCGGGAGTACCGCTGACCGCGCTGTCCGCCCTCGCCGCACCCGACGGCTTCCTGCTCGGGCGCTACTGCGCCGCCCCCTTGGTGGCCGTCGGCTACATCGGCCTGATCGGCACCGTCGTGGACCGGCTCCGCCGCGAGGGCCCGCTCACGAAGGGACTCACCTCGGTCGGGCGGACGGCGCTGTCGGCGTATGTGCTGCAGAACGTCCTGTGCGTGCTCGTCTCGTACGGCATCGGTCTCGGCCTCGCGGCACGGCTCGGCGATTCCGGCCGGCCGTGGTGGGTGATGGGGCTGTGGGCGGCGGTGTGCTCCGTGCTGATGGCGGGCTCCGCGCTGTGGCTGCGGAGGTTCTCCAAGGGCCCGCTGGAGTCGGTGCAGATCAGGATCCTGCGGCGCTGAGGCCGCGCACGACCGCGACGGGCGGCGAGGCGCACCGGGGCCGGCGGCTCCGGTGCGCCCCACGCCTTCCGGGACGCGTCCGGCCCCGCGGGGCAGGTGTCGTGGCCCGCCCCACGGCAGGTGCCGGCGGTGACCGGTCCGGAGGGGCGCGGGGTCAGCCGCCCAGTTCCCGGTGGCGGGCCGCCAGCTCCGCGGTTCCCTGCCCGGTGAGCGAGCCGAAGAGGCGCAGCCGGGAGAAGCCCCCGTCCGGGAAGATGTCGATGCGGACGTGCGTGCCGACCGCCGGGGTGTCCAGTACGAAACGGTGGTTGGTGTCGGGCTGGAGGCGGGTGCGCGGCAGGAACTCGGTCCACTCGCCGTCCTCGCCGGTCCTGACGGACAGGGAGGCCCAGCCGGCGGAGTTGCCCTTGAGGTAGGCGGTGTCGATCTCGACGGCACGGATCTCGGACTCGGCGACCAGCCGGTACCGGATCCAGTCGTTGCCCTGGTCGCGGCGGCGCGCGGTCTCCCAGCCGTCGTCCATCTTGCGGGAGCGGCCCGGGTTGATGGTGTTGGCGGGCGGCGAGTAGAAGCGGTTGGAGGCGTCCTGCACCGCCCCGCCGTTCTCCAGTGCCACGACGTCGAAGGTGCCGAGCGTGGCGAGCCACTTCGGGTCCGGGACGACCTCTCCGTACACGCGCAGCCGTGCGATGCCCCCGTCGGGGTGCTGGTTGACGCGCAGATGCGTGAAGCGCTGTTCGGCGGTGACCTCGAAGCCGTTGGCGGCGTGACCGCCCACGGGCGTGCGGGGCACCAGGGTCGTCCACTTCACGCCCTCGGAGAGGAGTTCCTCCGGGGTGGGCGCGCCCTCGGCCCCTTCCCAGGCGGTCCCCTCGACGGAGACGGCCTGCGGCATGTTGCCCCGGAAGTGCGCGGTGTCGACGACGATGCCGCGGATCACGCCGGGCGCGCCGAGGCGGACCAGCGCCCAGTCGTGGTCGTCGGCCGTGGGCCAGGGCCGCTCGGCCGAGGCACCGCGGCGGCGCCGCGTCTCCCAGCCGTCCATGATCTTGCCCTTGTGGCCGAAGTGCTCGGGGTCGAACTCTGCGGGCTCGGGGACCAGCAGGTTCTCCCGCTGGGCGAAGAACTCGTCGTTCGCGGCGATCACACCGGCGCCGAGCCGGCGGTCGGCGAGGTTCGCGAGACCGGTGAACGGGAAGTCCGCGGTGCGGTAGTCGGCGTACGGGTCGCCGCCCCCGTACGGGTGCGCGTTGCCGGTGAAGGACGGTATCGCCACGGTGTCAGTCGTTCCTTTCGAGCAGCCGGCCGGTGGGCTCGGCGACGGTGCCGTTCTCCACGATCCGCGTGCCGCGCAGCCATGTCGACTTGACGACACCGTGCAGGGTCTTGCCCGCGTAGGCGGTGACCTGGTTGCGGTGGTGGAGTTCGGCGGGGTCGACGGTGAAGGTCTCGTCGGGGGCGAGGACGGCGAAGTCGGCGTCGCGTCCGGCCTCGATGGCCCCCTTCTGCGTGAGGCCGGCGAGCGCCGCCGGAGCGGAGGACATCCAGCGGACGACGTCCTCCAGGGTGTGGCCGCGTCCGCGCGCCTCGGTCCAGACCGCCGGCAGGCCCAGCTGGAGCGAGGAGATGCCGCCCCAGGCGGAGGCGAAGTCCGGGGTCTTCAGATCACCGGTGCAGGGCGAGTGGTCGGAGACGACGCAGTCGATCGTGCCGTCGGCGAGCCCCTGCCAGAGCACGTCCCGGTTCCGCGCCTCGCGGATCGGCGGGCAGCACTTGAACTCGGTGGCTCCGTCGGGGACTTCCTCGGCGGTGAGGGTGAGGAAGTGCGGGCAGGACTCGACGGTGATCCGCACGCCCTCGGCCTTGGCTGCCGCGATCAGCGGCAGCGCGCCGGCGGAGGACAGGTGCAGCACGTGCACCCGTGCGTCCAGGCGCCGGGCCTGCGCGACGAGGTTCGCGATCGCCGTGTTCTCCGCTTCGCGGGGGCGGGAGGCGAGGAAGTCGGCGTACCGGGGGCCCGGCCGCTGGGGCGCGGCGGCCAGGTGGTGCGGGTCCTCGGCGTGGACGATCAGCAGCCCGCCGAAGCCGGCGATCTCGGCCAGGGAGAGGGCGAGCTGTTCCTGGTCGAGTTCGGGGAACTCGTCGACGCCCGACGGCGAGAGGAAGCACTTGAAGCCGAAGACACCGGCGTCGTACAGCGGGCGCAGCTCCTTGACGTTCCCGGGGATCGCTCCGCCCCAGAACCCGGTGTCCACATGCGCCTTGGGCCGCGCCACGTCCTGCTTGACGCGCAGGTTGCCGACCGTGGTCGTGGGCGGGAGGGAGTTCAGCGGCATGTCCAGCAGCGTGGTGACGCCCCCGGCGGCGGCCGCGCGGGTGGCGGTCCAGAAGCCCTCCCACTCGGTGCGGCCGGGGTCGTTGACGTGGACGTGCGTGTCGACGAGACCGGGCAGGACGACATGGTCGCCGACGTCCTCGAGCCGGGCGCCTGACGGCACCTCGGCGTCGTGCGGAAGCACCGCCGCGATCCTTCCGCCGGCGACGGCGACCGACGCGGGCCGCGTGCCGTCGGGGGTGATGACACGCGTCGAGCGCAGCACCAGATTCACGTCCGTGACGTGCCTGTCGGACACTCTGCCCCTCGCTTCCGTACCGCCGCACTTCCGCACAGCGAAATTCAACGAACTGTTGAAAGAGTCTTCCCCTCCGCCTCCTGACAGTCAAGGCCTCCCCGGGTCGATCCCGCCCCCTCGGTCACGATCAGAGGTTTCCACAGAGTGGAACTATAATTTCGAGAAGCAGAACGTATCTATGCACAGCGGGGTCGTCGCGGGACCATCGGAGATGACCGGCCACACGCGGACAAACGCGCCCTGACCGGCCTCGACGCCTCCGCGCGAGCAGTGTGCGCCGCGACACCGCCCGGTAGGCTGCTACCTTGCCCGTCCGCCTGAAAGGACCGTTGACGTGCCGACGTCCAGCGCCAGCACCACCGACGCCGCCAAGCCCGCCGCGAACAGCGGCGGTGTGCAGTCCCTCGAGCGCGCCTTCGACCTGCTCGAGCGGATGGCCGATGCCGGGGGCGAGGTCGGGCTGAGCGAGCTCTCCGCGAGCAGCGGGCTCCCGCTGCCCACGATCCACCGTCTCATGCGCACCCTCGTCGCCTGCGGCTACGTCCGCCAGCAGCCGAACCGCCGCTACGCCCTCGGCCCCCGGCTGATCCGCCTCGGCGAGAGCGCCTCCCGGCTGCTCGGCACCTGGGCCCGCCCGTACCTCGCGCGCCTCGTGGAGGAGACCGGCGAGACGGCGAACATGGCGCTGCTCGACGGCGACGAGATCGTGTACGTGGCACAGGTGCCGTCCAAGCACTCGATGCGGATGTTCACCGAGGTCGGGCGCCGGGTGCTGCCGCACTCCACGGGTGTCGGCAAGGCGCTCCTCGCCCACTTCCCGGCGGACGAGGTCCGGGCCCTGCTCGCCCGCACCGGCATGCCGGCCGCCACGGAGAAGACGATCACCACCCCCGAGGGCTTCCTGGAGGCACTGGAGCAGGTGCGCCGCGCGGGGTACGCCGTCGACGACAACGAGCAGGAGATCGGGGTGCGCTGCCTCGCCGTCCCGGTGCCCGACTCCCCGACCGCCGCGGCGATCTCCATCTCGGGCCCCGCGGGCCGGGTGACGGAGGCAGCGACCGAGAAGATCGTCCCGGTCCTGCAGACGGTGGCGCAGGAACTCTCCGAGGCGCTGGCGAACACGTCGGCGCCCCGGGAGTAGACACCGGCCGCGCCGCGCGGGGCACGACGCCCGGTGGGCAACCCCCGGCGCCGACGCCCGGTGCCCGCCACGTCCCGTCCGGCGGCCCGGCGGCCCGGTGGCCCGGTGGCCCCGACGAGGGCGTCAGCCGCCGCAGCCGAATGAGCCTGGCCGGGGCGCGCGGGCCCGGGTTCCGGCCGCTGCTCGCGCGCGCCCCGCCCGCGCCGGGGGACGCTCGCGAACGCGCCCATGGACGCGGGGCGCGCCACCCGCGACGCTCACGCCCTGCGCCGTGCCACCACCATCGCGCAGCGCGGGGTCCCGTCGGACCGGCGCCCGAGACCGTCGAGGGGCGTCAACTCCACGTCGAAGCCGACCTGTCGCAGCTCGGCGAGCACCTCGCCGATCGGGAACGTGCGGTAGTACATGACGAAGCGGGGCCGCCACACGCGGTTGCGCACGCGCATCACGGTGTCGAATCCGAGCATCGCCCAGTACGGCAAGGTCCCGAAGTGCGGCGGCGCGCCGACGGGGAAGGCGAAGACCCCGCCTGGTCGGAGCGCGGAGTACACCTGGGCGAAGAGCCTCGGGCGCTCCGCCGGCAGGAAGTGCCCGAAGGCACCGAAGCTCACCGCCAGATCGAAGACCGGGCGGAACGGCAGGGCGCGGGCGTCGGCACGGACCCAGTCCGCCGTGGGGCGGGCCCGGCGGGCCTCACGCAGCATCCCGGCGCTGAAGTCGACCCCGACGGTCCGTTCCGCGCAGAGTTCGCGCAGCACTCGTGTGCCGGCGCCCGTGCCGCAGCACACGTCCAGCCCGTCCTGGAAGGGTCCCAGCGCTCTCAGCGCGCCGGCCGTCTCGTCGAGGATGCGGTCCGGGGTACGGAACGGCGTCAGGTCGAACTTGGGCGCGAGCAGATCGTACCCGCGCTCGACCGACGACAGCGCCTGCACGGCGAGTTCGCGGAGGGTGGGTCCCTGGGAGGTGAACATCAGCCACCAGGGTAGTCAGCGCGGGCGCGGAAGGGGGACCGACCGGCGGGATCGCACCCGGTCGGTGCGGGCACGGTGGGGCGCGCCCGGTGGACTCCGTCTCCGGGCCGGGCCCTGCGCCGGGACTTCAGCCCTTCGGCTCGCCGAACAGCTCCACCGCGTTCCGCACGTTGGTCAGTCCGGCCGCCAGTGCGCTGACCGAGCCGACCGCTCCGGCGATCAGGAGCAGGGACCGGCGGAGCCGCCGGATCTCCGGCACGCCGCTGAGCGCCATCGCGTCCATCGCCGCCAGTTCGTCGTCCGCGATGCCGCGGTCGGCGAACTCGGCCGGATGACCGGCGAGTTCGCGTCGGAGCCGGGAGACGGCGGCACGCAACTCCGTCACTCTCGGGTCCTCGCCACTCCGTGTCTCCCGCGTCTGCCCCACGCTCCGCAACAAAGCCCTCCCCCTCGCACGTCGTTGTGCTGCCCGGTGAACGACCCGCCGGACGGTGGTCAAACGCCTGGGGGCGCGGGCCAGTTAACGCCATTCCGTAGGCACTCCGCCACTCCGCGGTACGAATTTCAGCTCGACGTGTCCACTTCCGGCGCCTGGCTGGACACCGCGCGTACGGGATGCATGCGAGCCCCGGCCGGCGGCGGGTCCCGGTCGCGACGCCGCCGGACCGCCGCGGACCGGTGGCACGGGACGCGCACGGCGCGGGCCGCCCGCCACACCGGCGACGGGGACACGGGCCGGGGCACGGACCTCGGCACCGGGACCGGGTCGTCGCGCCACGGCGCCGCCCGATGAGGTAAGCAGGAAGCATGGCGCACACTTCAGACAAACCGCAGGTCGCAGGGCTGGTGCTGGCAGCGGGCGGGGGGCGCCGGCTGGGCGGCCGCCCGAAGGCCCTGCTGGAGCACCGCGGACGCCCCCTGGTGGAGAACGCGGTGCGGGTCCTGCGGGCGGGCGGGTGCCGGTCCGTGCACGTCGTACTGGGGGCGGCCGCGGACGAGGTCATGCGGCGGGCCGACCTGGCGGGCTGTGTCGTGTCCGTCAACCCGGACTGGGAGGAGGGCATGGGCTCCTCGCTGCGCGCGGGTCTGGCGTCACTCGCCTCCGCGGGCGGGGGCCAGGACGCCGCCCTGGTGTCGCTGGTGGACCAGCCCGGTATCGGTGCGGCGGCCGTCGCCCGGGTCGTCGCGGCGTGCGACTCGCCCTCCGCCCTGGTGTCGGCCGCCTACGACGGGCGCCGGGGCCACCCGGTGCTGTTCGGCGCCCGCCGCTGGGAGGCGGTGGCGGAGCGGGCCTCGGGCGACCGCGGCGCGCGGGACTACCTGGCGGAGCACGAGAAGGAGATCGCCCTCGTCGAGTGCGGGGACGTGGCGGAGGTGTACGACATCGACACACCGGAGGATCTGGCCCGCCTCGAGTGAGCCGGACGGGACCGGGCACCCGGCACGTCGGGCCGGTACCGGTACCACCACCGGTGCGCGGCCGCCACCACCACCGAGGTCCGGTCGCTTCGCGTGGCGTCGCGTGAGGACCGTGGCACCGAGCGCCACAGTATGTCGAGCAGAAGAATCTCGACATCAACAAACCATTGAACTTCCACCATGCGATAACTACTATCCACTGATCAGAAGCGCCGACCCCATGAACGGCGCCGACGGCCGCGCCTCACAGGGCCTGGCACCGAGTGCCACTCCGTTGGGTCCCGCAGCCGCCCGTACCGCCCGTGAAGCTCGCTGAAGGAAGTGACAGCTCATGTCCGCACCAGCGCCGTCGCCGCTGGCCATCGTCGAAGCCGAACCACTGCCCCGGCAGGAGGAGGTGCTGACCGACGCGGCACTCGCCTTCGTGGCGGAGCTGCACCGGCGGTTCACCCCCCGGCGTGACGAGCTCCTCGCCCGCCGCGCCGAGCGTCGCGCCGAGATCGCCCGGACCAGCACGCTCGACTTCCTCCCGGAGACCGCGTGGATCCGCGAGGACGAGGACTGGAAGGTCGCCCCGGCCCCGGCGGCGCTCGACGACCGCCGCGTCGAGATCACCGGCCCGACCGACCGCAAGATGACCATCAACGCCCTGAACTCTGGCGCGAAGGTCTGGCTCGCCGACTTCGAGGACGCGTCGGCGCCCACCTGGGAGAACGTGGTCCTCGGCCAGCTCAACCTGATCGACGCCTACGAGCGCCGCATCGACTTCACGGACCCGCGCACGGGCAAGTCGTACGCCCTCCGGCCCGCGGACGAGCTCGCCACCGTCGTGATGCGCCCCCGCGGCTGGCACCTGGACGAGCGCCATCTGCTCGTCGACGGCCGCCCGGTCCCCGGTGCGCTGGTCGACTTCGGGCTCTACTTCTTCCACAACGCCCAGCGGCTCATCGACCTCGGCAAGGGCCCGTACTTCTACCTCCCGAAGACGGAGTCGCACCTGGAGGCCCGCCTCTGGAACGACGTCTTCGTCTTCGCCCAGGAGCACGTCGGCATCCCGCAGGGCACCGTCCGCGCCACCGTCCTGATCGAGACGATCACGGCCGCGTACGAGATGGAGGAGATCCTCTACGAGCTCCGCGACCACGCGGCGGGCCTCAACGCCGGGCGCTGGGACTACCTCTTCTCGATCGTCAAGAACTTCCGCGACGGCGGGGCCGAGTTCGTCCTCCCGGACCGCAACGCGGTCACGATGACCGCGCCGTTCATGCGCGCGTACACCGAACTGCTGGTCCGCACGTGCCACAAGCGGGGCGCGCACGCCATCGGCGGCATGGCGGCCTTCATCCCGTCCCGCAAGGACGCCGAGGTCAACAAGGTCGCCTTCGAGAAGGTCAAGGCCGACAAGGACCGTGAGGCCGGGGACGGCTTCGACGGCTCCTGGGTCGCCCACCCGGACCTGGTGCCCATCGCCATGGCCTCGTTCGACGCGGTGCTGGGCGACAGGCCCAACCAGAAGGACCGCCTCCGCGAGGACGTGCACGTCACGGCCGCCGACCTGATCGACATCGCGTCCCTCCGCGCGCACCCCACGTACGAGGGCCTGCGCAACGCCGTCCAGGTCGGCATCCGCTACATCGAGGCCTGGCTGCGGGGTCTCGGTGCCGTCGCGATCTTCAACCTGATGGAGGACGCGGCCACGGCCGAGATCTCCCGCTCGCAGATCTGGCAGTGGATCAACGCGGGCGTCGTCTTCGAGAACGGCGAGAGGGCGACTCCCGAGCTGGCCCGCCGGGTCGCCGCCGAGGAGCTGGCAGCGATCCGCGACGAGATCGGCGAGGAGGCCTTCGCGGCGGGCAAGTGGCAGCAGGCGCACGACCTGCTGCTGCACGTCGCACTCGACGCGGACTACGCGGACTTCCTGACCCTGCCGGCGTACGAGCAGCTCGCCGGCTGACCGCACGTCGTCCCGACCCGCCGCCCCCTGGTACCGCACAGCACCAGGGGGCGTCGGCCGTCCGCTCGGCAACGTGACCGGAACCACACCGTCCGCCGGATATGCCCCGGAACAATCCCCGAAGGTTGACCGTTCATCTGTGCGTGGCTGCGGAGGGGACAGTGTCCCCGGGCCCCACCCATCGCCCATGGGGAAGATCGTTCGGCTGAAGCCCCATGGAGCCTTTCGCCGAGAGGCGACCGCCCTCCGCAGCCCCCGCTGACGACCCCGGTCGGTCCCCCCGCCGACCGGGGTCTTCCCTTGCCCGGACGTCTGCACGGATCTACCGGACGGATGCCTGCACGGAAGTCCGCGGGGTGCGATGCCGGTCCCGGGCGGCGGCCGCCCCGTCCCGGGGCCGGGCCTCCTGCCCGGCGGGACCGCCGCCCCGGCGAGGCGCACGGCCGAAGGCCACGACCGGCGGGAGAATCCCGCTGTGCTCCTTTCCCCTTCCGCGCCGGACCCGGAACGGGTGGTCCGGCCCTTCCGCGTACTCGTCGTCTGCACCGGCAATCTGCACCGCTCGCCGCTGGCCGAACGCCTGCTGACGGCCAGGCTCGCCTCCTCACCCGGAACGTTCGAGGTGAGCAGCGCCGGCACCGTCGGCACCACGGGGGCCCCGATGGATCCCGTCGCGGCGTCCCTTCTGGTCGAACTCGGCGGTGAACCCCGCGGCGCCCTCGCCCGCCGGCTGACCGCGGACCACGTGGAGGACTCCGACCTCGTCCTGGGGGCCGCGGCGGAACACCGGGAGGCGGTCGTGCGGCTCTCCCCGCTGTGGGCGCTTCGGCGTGCCTTCACCCTGCGGGAGTTCGCCCGGCTGCTGAGGCCGGAGGACGCCGCGGGCGTGGTGGACCCCGCCGGGCGGGCCGCGGCCCTGGTCGAGGGGGCCGCCGCCCGGCGGGGGAACACGGGCCGCTCGGACGACGACGATGTGGCCGACCCGCACGGCGCGCCTCCGGAGACGGCCCGCGAGGTGGCCCGGCGGATCGCCGAACCCGTGGACCGGATCGCCGCGGCCCTGCTCGCCGGCCTCCGCTGACCGGCGGCCGCGCGGGCCTCACGCCGCGCGCGGGACCCGGTCGCGCGGGTGCGGCCCATCCCGGCGGGCGCGAGGACCGGCGGTTCAGCCGTCGCACGGGCGGGGCGCCCGTGCCGTGATCCGCAAGGGCTGCACGAGCTGCTGCTGGAGCAGCCGCGGCGCGCGGTCCGAAGGGCGCTCGACGAGTTTCAGCACGAAGGTCCGGGTGGCGCCGCGGGGCAGCTCCATGTCGACCGTGTAGACCGGGTGGCCGCGTTCGGTCATCTGGTTGAGCATGGCGGGCCGGCCGTCCACCGTCGCCCTCGCCAGCCGTGCCCCCTCGGTCGCGTAGTACGAGACGAGCAGCCGGTTGTCGCCGGGACGGGTTCCGTAGGGCGGGCGGTCCACCCGCTGGGTGACGTAGTCGGGGAGACCCGAGCCCGGCGCCCGGTTCGTGAGCGACGCGGTCACGGTCACCTCGCGTCCGGCCGCCGTGCACCGTCCGGCCCTCCAGTCCATGCGGCGGTCGAGGTAGTAGTCGAGTTTGGTGCCGGCCGCGTTGTTGACGACCAGTCCGGCGAACGGGGCGGGGCCGTCGGGCAGGACGCCGGCGAAGGGATGTGCCGCCAGCTCGCGCTGCTCGGACGCGTGGGCGCTCCACACCTTCACCCGCCCCTCCCTCAGCTGGCCGCGCAGCGCCGCGAACAGCGCCGAGCGTCGCGCCGGGTCGTCGGCGCCGTCCAGCAGCACCTCCGACGTGGCGCGGGCGACGTCGAGGAAGAACGCCTTCCGTTCGGCGGTGTCCGGGAAGGCCGAGTAGCTGGTGCGCTCGGTCAGGTCCACCACGTTGGCGGCGGTGACGGCGGTTCCGTCGGGGAGCCTGGCGGGGCCGACGGCGGCGAGGAGCCCTGCCAGCGCGCCGGGGTCGAGGGAGAACGCGCCGTCCAGCCGCTGGCCGCTGTGCTCCCGCCACATGGCGCTCCAGATGCGTGCCGCGTGCGGGAAGTGCGGGCTGACGTTGGAGTTGACCCAGACACCGGTGGGCACGTGACGGCCGTACATCGCGGTGTACTCGGCCCCCAGGTCGACGGACGCCCGGACCTTCGCCAACTCGCTGTCGTTGCCGAAGCGTTCGAATCCCAGGTGGCCCCGGTCCGCGGTGAGGATCGCGAACGCGCCGGGCAGCCCGCCGGTTCCGCGGGCCTCCGCCGTGTTCTCGAAGACCACCAGGTACCGTCGCGGGCTCCTCTCGCCGAGCATGGACGGCATCACCCGCGCCGCGGCCGCGGCCTCGACCGTGGCGGGGACGATGCGGTCGAGCTGTCCGGCGAGCAGGGCCCGGGCCCGGTCGGCGGCCGGCAGCCAGGTGCTGCGGGGCAGACCGGCCACGTCGGCGCGTACGTCGGAGGCGCTGCGCGCTGCCTCGTGCAGGGCGGGAGCGGCGCGGCGCAGTGCGGAGAGGTCGAGGTGCCCGGCGTCCGTCCCGCTGCCGGCGACGAGTTCACCGGCCGTGCCGGCGAGGGGGGAGAGCACGTCGCGAGTCAGCCGGTCGGCCGCCTCGGCGGCGCCGCGCACGGTACGGACGGGACCGCCGATGACGGGCATGTGCGCGGCCGCGTACCAGGCCGGGCCGGTGGTGAGGCGGTGTGCTCCGGCCGCCCGGGCGGACGCCTCGCGCACGGCGTCCTCGGGGGTGCGCGTGGCCTGAGCGGCAGGCGAGCCGGGAGCGGCCTGGTGGCGCAGGGACTCCAGGCTCCGCTGGGCGGCGAGCAGTTCGTGGCGGGCGAGCACGCCGGTGACGACGATCCAGACGGCGCCGGCCACGATCAGTCCCGCGGCACCGCACACCGCGGCCAGGACGGGCCGGCGTCGGCACCATCGCCCCGCCCGGCGCACGAGGCGCGGCACGAAGCCTTGTTCCGGACGCGGCATGCGCGTCTCCCTCCGTGGGGCGGCCGTGCGTCGCACGCCGCGTCAGTAGGCGCCGTCGCCGCGCGCGACGGCCGGCAGGGTGCGCACGAGGATGCGCAGGTCCATGCGGATCGACCAGGCGCGCACGTACTCCAGGTCCAGACGGAGCGCCTCCTCCCAGCCGAGGTCGGACCGTCCGCCGATCTGCCACAGCCCGGTGAGGCCGGGCCGGACCAGCAGCCGCCGGCGTGCCTCCTCGGTGAACGCGGAGTCCCCGACCGGCAGCGGCCGCGGGCCGACCAGGGACATCTGGCCCCTGAGCACATTGACCAGCTGCGGCAGTTCGTCCAGGGACCAGCGGCGCAGCCAGCGGCCCGTCGTGGTGACCCGGGGGTCCTCGCGGATCTTGAACAGATGCCCGTCGGACTCGTTGCGGGCGTCGAGCGCGTCCCTCATCCGCTCCGCCCCGACGTGCATCGTGCGGAGCTTGAGGACCTCGAACTCCCGGCCGTACCGGCCCGTGCGCTTCTGCCGGAACAGCACCGGTCCCGGGGAGTCCGCCTTCACCGCCACGGCCACCGCGAGGAGCAGCGGCGACAGCAGCAGGAGCAGGGCGGCGGCTCCGACGACGTCGATCGTCCGTTTGACGGCCGGACGTCCGGGCTTCGGCCGTCCGGACCAAGCGGGACGGTGAGCGGCCGTCACTGCGACGGGTGAGGCCGCCCCACCGTCCTCTTCAACTGAACGGGGGAAAGTTGCCCATCGCGGAGGCATATTCAGTCACCTAACGTCTCGAATAGTCGATAACCGACAAATAGATGCAAACACGATGTCGGGGCAGGCCTCGGCAATGACACATCACCTTGCCGCCGCCGACCCGCGACGTGGCGGTCGAGAGGACCTTCATGCGTGCTGTAGTGACGGGTGGGGCCGGGTTCATCGGCTCCCATCTCTGCGAGCGCCTGCTCGCCGCAGACCACTCCGTGCTGTGCGTGGACAACCTCGTGACGTCCAGCGAGGACACCGTCGCCCACCTGATGGGCGATGCGCGCTTCCGGTTCGAGTGCCGGGACGTCACCGCGGGCCTGAGCGTGAGCGGACCGGTGGACGCCGTGTTCCACCTGGCCTCGCCCGCCTCCCCCGCGGACTACCTCAGACTGCCCCTGGAGACGCTGCGCGTGGGGTCGGCCGGCACCTGGCACGCCCTCGACCTGGCAGCCGCCAAGGGCGCCCGTTTCCTGCTGACCTCCACCTCGGAGTCGTACGGGGACCCGCAGGTCCACCCGCAACCGGAGAGCTACTGGGGTCACGTCAACCCGGTGGGCCCGCGTTCCGTGTACGACGAGGCGAAGCGCTTCGGCGAGGCCCTGACGATGGCGTACCGCAGGGACCGGGGCGTGGACGCCAAGATCGTGCGCATCTTCAACACCTTCGGTCCCCGGATGCGTCCGGACGACGGCAGGGCGATCCCGACGTTCATCCGCCAGGCACTGCGGGGAGAGCCGATCACGGTCACCGGGGACGGCACCCAGACCCGGTCCCTGTGCTACGTGGACGACCTGGTCGACGGGCTGTTGCGGATGATCGGGAGCAGCCACGGAGGGCCCGTCAACCTCGGCAATCCGCACGAGATCACCATGCTCGAACTGGCCCAGTGGATCAGCAAGCTCACCGAGTCCCCGTCCGAGATCGTGCTGGTCCCCCGGCCGCAGGACGATCCCGGCAAGCGCCGTCCGGCGATCACCCTCGCCCGCGAACTGCTGGACTGGAATCCCACGACACCGGTCGAGCACGGCCTTCGCGAGACCATCAAGGACTTCCGCCGCCGGATCGACTTCGACGACTTCGGCACCGTCCCCCGGCGGCATCCCGTCACCGTGCTGAACGGCACGGCCCGTCGATGACGGCGCTCGGCGATCGAACGGCGAACGACACAGCGGCCGCCCCCGTGGTCTCGTGCCTGGGCGTGCCCGTCACGGCGCACACCCGTGAAGGCGCGGCGCGCCGGGTGGTGCACCGCGCCCTGCACGTCCGAAAGGCGCGCGAGGCTCACCGGGCGGGGGAAGGCGGCGGAACCGCCGCCGCCCCGGTGGGGAGTGACGTGCACCTGTGCAACGCCTACACCCTCGCCCTCGGCGACAGGGATCCGGCCCTGCTGAGGACCCTCCGCTCGGCGTTCCTCAATCTCGCCGACGGACAGCCCGTGGTCTGGGCGAACCAACTCCTCCACCGGGGCACGGCCCTGCCGCGCAGACGGGTGTACGGCCCGGACCTCATGCTGGACGTCTTCTCCATGAGCCAGGGCACGGGACTGCGCCACTATCTGCTGGGCTCCACACCGGAGGTGCTGGCGGCGTTGCAGCGCGAACTGCGGCGGCGCTTCCCCCGGGCCGTGCTCGCCGGGACCTGCTCCCCGCCGTTCCGGTCGCTGACCTCCCAGGAGCTGCGGGGGCAGGAGGACGACATCCGTGCCGTCGGTGCCGACATCGTCTGGGTGGGCCTGGGCACCCCGTTGCAGGACCACCGGGCGGCCGAACTGAGCGCCGCACTGCCCGTGGTGAGCGTGGCGGTGGGCGCCGCGTTCGACTTCATCGCGGGCAGCAAACGGCAGGCACCGCCCTGGATGCAGAACGGCGGACTGGAATGGCTGTTCCGGCTGGGCTGCGAGCCGCGGCGGCTGTGGCGGCGCTATCTGTTCGGCAACGCCCGGTTCGTCGGGGGTGTCGTCCGGCAGGCGGCCCTCCGGACGCCACCGGGCGCGTCCGCCCCGCCGACGCGCCCCCCGGACGCCGGGACGGCGCTCGTCAGCAGGCGGGAGAGGGCGCGTTGACGGCTCCGACCGGTGAGGCCCCGGACGTACGCCACCGGCACGACGCCCCCCCGCCCGCCCCCGCCTCGCGGGCCCTGCGCATCGTCCTGGCGTCGTACGCGTGCGACCCGAGCCGCGGCACCGAGCCGGGCATGGGCTGGGCCTGGGCCGAGGCGCTGGCCCGGCGCGGACACACGGTCGAGCTGCTGACCCGCCCCCACGGCGGCAACACGGAGCACATCGGCAGGCGGATCGAGGCCCTCGGTCCGGTGGGGCGGCGGATCAGGACGCATGTCGTGCCGGCCCCGCCCCGCCCCTGGTGGGTCCGTCTGCTGCCGGGCTTCCTGCGCGGCCAGGCCCTGGAGTTCGTCCACTACGACGGATGGCAGCGGCGCGCCCTGGAACACGCGCGCGGCCACGGGCTCGGCGGCGCCGATCTGGTGCACCACGTGTCGTACGGCTCGCTCGTGGGCGGCAGCGCGCTGCGGCGGCTCGGACCGCCGCTGGTGTTCGGCCCCGTGGGCGGCGGGCAGACCGCGCCGCGCAGCCACCGCCGCTGGCTGGGACCCGCGTACTTCCAGGAGATGGTGCGGGAGCTGCTGTGGGTGCGGGGCATGAGCCTGCGTCCGACGTGCCGTGCGACGGTCCGGGAGGCGGCCCTGGTCCTCACCACCAATCGCGACACCGCGCGACGGGCCCGCCGCCTGGGCCGCGCCGATCCCCGCATGGTCCTCAGCGACGGTGTGCCCGACGAGTTGCTGCGGGAGCCCGCGCGGGAGGGGCCGGAGCGGCCGGACCGCCCGCCGACCGTGCTCTGGGTCGGGAGGCTCACCGCCATCAAGGCGCCGGAACTGGCCCTGAGGGCGTTCGCGCTCCTCTCGGACCGCGTTCCCGACGCCCGTTTCGTGGTGCTCGGGGACGGCCCGCTCCGCGCGGACCTGGAGCGGCTCACCGCCCGGCTGGGCCTCACCGGTTCCGTGTCCTTCCGGGGCCGGCTGCCCTGGAAGGACACCCTCGCCGCGTACGACGACGCGGACGTGCTGCTCTTCACCAGCCTCCGCGACTCCTTCGGCGTGCAGAACCTCGAGGCGTGGGCCCGCGGGCTGCCCGTGGTGCATCTCGACCACCAGGGCGTGGGGGACTTCTCCGCGCCGGGCTGCGCGGCCCCCGTACCGCTGGGCGACCCGGCGGACCTGCCGTGGCGCCTCGCCGACGCGCTGGCGGGGGTGCTCGCCGACGAGGAGGCCCGCCGCCGCACGGCGGAGGCCGGGCCTCGGTGGGCCAGGCAGCACACCTGGGCCGCGAAGGCCGAGTTCGCCGAGCGGCTGTACGAGGCCGTACTGAACCGTCGTTGACGTGCCGGGCCGGCGCGGGCCGTCGTCCCACGGCCGGCCCACCGCCCACCGCCCATCCGCGACCGGAAAGAGCAGCAGACCGCATGCCAGCACAAGAGGCACCCCGTCCCCGGACGGACCGTCCACCGGGCAACCCGGCGGCCCACCGCGTGGCGCTGGTGCACAGCTTCTACTCCTCCCGCCGGCCGAGCGGGGAGAACGCCGCCGTGCTCGACCAGGCGGAGGCGCTGCGCGCCGCCGGGCACGACGTCACCCTGGTCGCCGCCCACACCGACGCGCTGGAGACCGAGCGCGGCTACACCCTGCGTGCGGCGGTCCGGGTCGCCACGGGCCGCGGCAGGTCGCCGCTGGCAGAACTCCGCCGGCTCGGCCCCGACGTGGTGCACGTGCACAACCTGTTCCCCAACTTCGCCACCGACTGGCTGGACCGCTGGCCCGGCGCCGTGGTCGCCACGCTCCACAACTACCGGCCGGTGTGCGCGGCCGCCACGCTCTTCCGCGACGGGAAGACCTGCACCGCGTGCCCCGACGGCGACCGGTGGACAGGACTGCGGCACGGGTGCTACCGGGGCCGGCGCGGCGCGACGCTCCCCCTCACCTGGGCCGGGCGGCACGGAGCGGCGGCCCATCCCCTTCTGCGGCGCGCCGAGCGGCTGGTGGTGCTCTCCGAGCGCAGCCGGGACCTGTACCAGCGGTTCGGGGTGCCCCCGGAAAAGCTGGCCCTGGTACCCAACTTCGTCGCGTCGGGGAGTCCGGGGACCGGCCCCGGGGACCGGCCCGCGGCGGCCGCGCGATGGGTGTACGCCGGACGGCTGAGCGAGGAGAAGGGCATCCTGCCCCTGCTCCGGAACTGGCCGGAGAGCGAACCCCTCGACGTGATCGGTTCCGGACCGCTGGAGTCGGCGTGCAGGGAGGTCGCACCCGGCGCGGTCAGGCTGCTCGGCCCCCTCCCGCGCCAGGAGGTCGCCGCCCGGCTGCCGCGTTACACGGGTCTGGTCTTCCCCAGCGTCTGCCCCGAGTCCGCCACCGCGCTCGTGTGCCAGGAGGCGCTGGCGGCGGGAGTGCCGGTGCTCGCCCTCGCGGGCTCGGCGGCGGCGGACAGTGTGCGCAGGGACGGTACGGGGGCGGTCTACGGCGCCTCGGGCGAGCTGCCGCACGCCCTCGTGACGGCACGCGAGCGCTTCCCCCTGCTGCGTGAGCACTGCCGCCGGGTGCACGCCGAGCGGTACAGCGCACGGTCCTGGACGGCCGGCATCGAGGCCGTGTACGCGCAGGCCCTGGCGCGGGCCGCGAGCCGGCCGGCGGCCGCTGTCGCGGAGCCGTCGTGGTGACCGCCGGAAGCGGCCGGCGCCGCGTGGTCGTGGTGCAGCCGTACGTCCCGGGCTACCGCACGTCCTTCTTCGACCGGCTGCAGACACGGCTGGCCGCCGAGGGTGTGGAACTCGAAGTGCTGCACGGGCCCGCGCCCGCGCACCAGGCCGAACGCGGGGACGCCGCGTCCTGCGCCTGCGCGACCCAGGTCGACACCCGGCGCGTCGCCCTGCCGGGAGGAAGGTCCCTGCTCTGGCGCCGAGTGCGGCGCCGGGCCGCCTCCGCCGACCTCGTCGTCCTGGAGCAGGCGCTGCACAACCTGGAGGCGTACCCCCTGCTCCTCCGGTCGACGGGCCGCCCGCGGCGCGCCCCCCGGGTCGCGTTCTGGGGGCACGGCCGGACCTACACCAAGCCGCCGAGCCGCGTGGAAGCCGTCGCCAAGGGCGCCCTGACCCGGCTCGGATCCTGGTTCTTCGCCTACACCGAGGGCGGAGCGGCGCACGTCGCCTCCCGGGGCTTCCCCCGCGACCGGATCACCGTGGTGCGCAACTCCGTCGACACCGCGGAGCTCGTCGCCGCGCGCGCCCGGGCCGTGCGGCCGGGGACGGCGGAGTTCGCCGAGGCGGCGCTGCTGCGCGAGCGGTACGGCCTGACCGAGGGGCGCACCGCCCTGTACCTCGGAGGGCTGGACGCGCCCAAGCGGATCCCGTTTTTGCTGGAGTGCGCCGACCGCATCGCCGCCGAACTCCCGGGCTTCCGGCTGCTGGTGGCGGGCGACGGCGCCGACCGCCACCTGGTCGAGGCCGCAGCGAACCGGCCCGGCAGCCCGGTCGTCGCGGTGGGCCGGCGGGGCGGAGCGAGCGCCGGGCCGCTCGGGGCGGTGGGCGACGTCATGCTGATGCCGGGCCGGGTCGGACTCTGCGCGGTGGACTCCTTCGCCCTGCGCACGCCCGTCGTCACCACGGACTGGCCCTGGCACGCCCCCGAGTTCGAGTACCTGGCCGACGGCCGCAACGCGCTGGTCGCGCCGGACGACCCCACGGCCTACGTCGGCGCCGTGACCGCGCTGCTGCGCGACCCCGCACGGCTGGAGGCCCTCCGTACGGCCTGCCGGAGCGATGTCGCGGCGTACACGACGGAGGGCATGGCGGCGCGTTTCGGCGACGGGCTGCTGCAGGCGATGGAACGAGACCAAAGGAATCCGCATGCAGGTACATGAAGCCGGCCTCCTCGGCCGGACCGCCAAGGCCGCGGCGCCCCAGCTGTGCCGGCTGGCGAGCAGCCGGCGGATGCGGCAGGGGACCCGTCTGCTCGAGATCTACTTGGAGATCCTCCAGGGAAGGGGCGCCGGGACCGGCTGGGACCTGCGTGGCGAGATCGTCGCCGCGCGGCGCTGCCTCCGGGGCGTCGAGGCCCCGGTGGTCTTCGACGTGGGTGCGAACTACGGCCAGTGGTCGGCCGGGCTGCGCTCCGCCCTCGGCACGCGGAACGGCCGCTTCTTCCTGTTCGAACCACAGCCCGCGTGCCAGTCGGCCCTGGCCGGGGCCAGGATCCCGAACCAGGTGGTCATTCCCGCCGCGGTGAGCGACGAGGAGGGCTCCGCGACGATCTTCGCCGACACTCCGGGCTCGGGCGTGGCGTCCGTCCACCGCCGCCGCGACTCCTATTTCGGTGATATGACGGCACATCAGGAGAAGGTGCCGGTCACCACCATCGACCGCGAGGTCGAGAGGTGGGGGGTCGAGCGGATCGACCTGCTGAAGCTCGACATCGAGGGAGCGGAGTTCCAGGCCCTGCGCGGGGCGGCCGGCAGCCTCAGGGACCGGAGGGTGACGACCATCGCCTTCGAGTTCGGCTCGGCCAACGTCTACTCCCGCACCTTCTTCCGGGACTTCTGGGACCTGCTCTCCCCGCTCGGCTACCGGATGTGGCGGATCTGCCCCGGCGGGGTCCTGCTGCCCGTGCGGGAGTACACCGAGGAACTCGAGCACTTCCGCGGGGTGAGCAACTACCTGGCGTCCGTGAGGCCCGCGTGAGGACCCGGGCCGCCGCGGATGCCGCGTCCGCTCGGCGGAGCAGGGCGTCCTCGGTGGCCCGGGCGGTCGTCCGGACGGCGGCGCGGGCCCGTCCTACGTCCCCTACGCGTAGGCGAAGCAGGCGATCTCCGAGAAGACGGTCGGGTACCTGCGGGCCAGCCGGGTCCCCACACGGGCGTCGATGGGCCGCGGGCCGATGAAGTAGCCCGTGCGTTCCACCCGTGAGAAGCCGCAGCGGCCGGTCAGCATGAGCTCCAGTGACCGGTAGGTGAAGTAGTGCAGGTGGCCCTCGTCGTGCAGGTCCACCTCGCGGCCGGCGTACGTGGTGAGCCCTTCGTTGTCGGAGGCCGTGGAGGGGAAGCGCCCGAGCGCGAGCTTCACCCGGCGGGTCCACTTGGCGATGTTGGGCGTGTCCACGTACACGAATCCGCCGGGCCTGAGGAGCGAGCGGACATCGATCATGGCCCGGAGCGGATCCACGAGGTGCTCGATCAGGGCCACCATCAGCACGGCGTCGAAGGGCCCCTGGACGGTCGCGGAGGGCCGCTCCGCGTCCGTCTGCGCGAACCGGAACCGGGGGTCGGTGAAGTTCCGCCGCAGTCCGGCCATCCGGGCCTCGGACAGGTCGCCGAGGGTGTACGACCCGAACGGCACTCCCCCCGCGAGCAGACTCCGGGCGATCAGGCCGTTGCCGGCGCCGAGTTCCAGGACGTCCGCGCCTTTCGGGAGCCTCCGGGGCAGTTCGGCCACGGCCGCGGAGAACCGGTCCCTGGGCAGTGGCTGGTCGAGGCTGAGCGGGACGGGTGCCTCGCTCGTCGCGTCCGCCGCGTACTTGGTGTCGTAGTGCCTCGTGAGCTGGTGCTGTGACATGGGCCCTCCAGAGCCGGTTCGCGCGTGCGTCGGGATTCGATGGGGAGGAGGCCGGTGGTGGTGGACGCCCGCCCGGCGTACGGGGTCCGGGCGAGAGGCGGCGGGCGGTGCGGGGTCAGCAGGCCGTACGGAACCAGTCGACGTAGGCACGGGCCACGTCCTGGAGCCGGAAGTCGCCCTCGACGCGCTTCCGGGCCCGCTCGGCGAGCAGTGCCCGCCGCTCGTGGTCCCGGGCGAGCTCCGTCATGGTCGAGGCCAGCACCGCCGGGTCGTCGACGTCCGTCAGGGCGCCCGCGCGACCGCCGTCGAGCACCCAGGGCACCCCTCCGCTCCGGGCACCCGCCACGACCGGCACGCCGATCGCCATGGCCTCGAGGATCGTCAGGGGGAGGTTCTCCGCGAGGGACGGGTGGACCAGCACGTCGGCCTCCCGGGCGAGGCGCTGCGCCATGAGCGGATGGTCGGTGCGTCCGACGAAGTCCACCCCGTGGTGGAGCTCCTTCCCCACGGCCCAGCTCTCGGCGGGCCCGCCGGGGCCGAATCCATGGCCGAACGTCAGCAGTCGTGCCGTGGGAAGCCGGTCGCGCACGAGACGGAAGGCCTGCAGCAGCCCGGTTCCGTTCTTCAGCCGGCCCCACCCCTGCAACGCCGAGGCGAACACCGGTTCCGCGTCGCGGCGGGGAGCCCCGGCCCGTGGCAGGGAGTCGAGCAGCACGCCGTTGGGGATCACCTGGACGTGTCGCCGCACGCCCAGACAGCGCCGCAGATGCCGCACCGTGTACGGGCTGACGGCGCTCAGGGCGGTGGCCCGGTGCACGGCGGGCAGGGCCAGGCTGTGGCGCGTCCAGCGAAAGGCGCTGCGCATCTCCCAGGCGGCGCGGAGGGGCGCGTCGTGGGCGGTGACGCAGGACGGCAGTCCGCTGTCCGCCGCCGCGAGGGCGAACTCGTAGGTCCAGTGGGCGCTGATCACGTCGGCGGGGTGCGCACGCATGGCCGCGGCCAGCTCCCGGCGCTCGCGGCGGAAGAAGTCGCGCGCGCGGTGCCGGGCCTGGGGGCGCTGCGGTACGACGACGATCCGCAGCGGATCGCCGTCCCCGTACACACGACGCTCGCTCACCTCGGCGCTCAGGGCGTAGGCGGTCACCCGGTGTCCTTGTTCCAGCCAGGTGCGCACCAGCCAGCCGGTGTACGGGAACGCGTAGACGGGCGGGACGCCCTCCGGCAGCCGGTCGCGGAGCGTCGTGAGGTCCACGGGACCGGCAAAGCCGATGTGCATGGTCAGCTTCCTTTCACGTCGTCACGGGCCGCGGCGGCGAACCGGACTCCCGCTCCGAGTGGTTCGGGGCCGGCGTGCCGTGCTCGGGGGGCACGCAGCATCCCCGTCGCGGCGGCCACCGCGTACAGCGGAATCCGGCGGCGCAGGAGGGCGCAGAGCAGGACGACCGGCAGCATGCAGACGAGGCCGTAGCCGAGTCCGGCGGCCGGGGGACGGCCCGCGCCCCCCAGCGCGGCCGCACCACCCAGCCCGGCACCGATGACGGCGTGGATCGCGTGCATGCGCAGCGCCGTCCCCGTGTGCAGCAGGCCGGCCCGGTGCCAGCCGCCGATCTGCACCAGGTGCCCGGCCGCCTGCCCGAGCGCCGCCGCGCCGGCGAGGAGGACGAGGCTCTGCTCGGCGACCGCGACGGCGATACCGGCGAACGTGGTGGAGAGCACGGTCAGTTGGGTCGCCAGCACCACCCCGCCCGCGTGCCGGGTCTGGTCGACGATCATTCCGGACCGGCACAGCAGAGCCATGCCGGCCCCTGCCGCCGTGAGGGGCACCAGGGCGGTGGCGAGTGTCCAGCCCGGACCGAGCAGCAGTCCGAGCGCGGCCGGCCCGAGCCCGCACAGTGCCCCGAAGCCGACGAAGGTCGCCGCCGACGCGGCGCACACGACGTGCTCCGCCGCCCGGCCGCCGACGAGGCGGTCCGAGGCCCGGCGCTCGGCGAGCAGCGGGGTGGCCGCCGAGTTCAGGCCCTGGAAGAGGACTTGGGAGGGGAGGCCGACGAAGTAGGAGGCGCGGGAGTAGGCACCGGTGGCGCCCGCCCCGAAGAGGTGGCCGGCCGTCCAGGTGGGCGAGCTGGTGCCGACGAACTCCAGGAGGCCGAAGCCGGCCAGGAACCCCGAGGGCGCCAGCAGTTCTCGCGCCCGGACCGGAGGGCCGGGGGGCAGCGCGGGGCGGGCGGTGGGCCGGAGCGTGACGATCGCCAGGGTGACGGCCGCCGCCGCGGGCTGTGCGGCGGCCAGCCCGAGGGGGTTCCACCCGAGGGCGATCAGGGCCACCCCGACGGCGATGCCGCTCGCCTGGCCTGCGAGTTCGCAGGTGACCGCCGTGCGGGCCCGCCCGGTGCGGCGCAGCGTGGCGATCACCACCGTGGCCGCCGGCTGGACGAGGAACTGGCAGCCGAGCAGGCGGAGCAGCGGCGTCATCTCGGGCATGTCCCACAGCGAGCCGACCAGGGGGGCCGCCGTCTGGACCACCAGGAAGCAGAGGACCCCGCAGGCCGTCCCGAGTCGCCAGGCGGCGCGCACGGCGGGCCGCGTCAGCACCCCGGCCCGCAGTACATAGGTGGCCAGCCCGCCGTTGGACACGTACCCGAGCAACTGGATCATGGTGAGGGCGATGGCGTACGCGCCGAACGCGCCGGGCGTCACGGTCCGCCCGGTGTACATGGTGTACGCGAGCTGGAGCACCAGGAGCACGGCGGAGCCGGACCAGTTCCACCCCAGCCAGTGGAGGGCGGACCGGGCCCCGACCGCGGGGGCGTGGTCGGCGTCAGCGGGTTTCACGCAGGAACCACCTCATGCCGCACGAAGGGGAACGGCCGTACCGTGACCGGCTTCGGGAGGTCAGAGCGAGGGTGCCTTGCAGACGAGGACGAGGCCCTCGGAGAACGCCGGGCGGAGTCTGACGGCGGCGTGGGAGGCGGCCCGCAGAAAGCGTTCCCGGACGCGCTTTCCGGACCCGAGGACGTGGTAGAAGAGCCACCGGCTCGGATGCAGTCCGCAGTCCGAGACCAGGCGGGCCAGGGAAGCGGGGGTGAACACGTACACGTGGTCGGGGTGAATGCTCTCCCACCCCCTCATGGTGTTGACCATTCCCTTGAACGCGAGGCCGTTGGGAGTCGAGAGGATCAACTCGGCCCCGTTGCCCGCCTCCCGCATCAGGTCCGCGATGCCCCGGAGGAACGAGGCGGCGTCCCGTACGTGCTCGATGACGTCGCCGGCCAGGACGATGTCGGGCTTGAACGCGGCGGCGACGGACCTGTCGGCCGGGTCGGAGACGTCCATGACGGTGTACTCCCCGCCCAGCCGGTTCCGCAGGAGTTCGATGCCCTCGGCGTCGATGTCCGCCCCGAGCACCGCGGAGGCGGTCTTCAGCAGCCTGGCGTGGAGGATCGATCCGTCGTCCAGTCTCTCCTCGGTCAGCGGTGAGTCGGCGCAGCCGATGTGCAGCACCCGGCGCCCGGCGCAGAGTTCGAGCAGGAGCGCGTCCCGCTCGGGCATGACCGGCCCCACGGGCAGACGATGGACGAAGAATCCGGGATGTGGCATGACGCCTCTCCTCAAACTTGCTGCACATCGCGCCGGGCGGACGGGATACGACGCCGGCACGCCCGAAAGGAAACGGATATCGGCATGCACGGATGCAGCCGCGCCGAATCCACAGGCTATCCCAGCGCTCTTTCGGCTCGGAACTGACACGCCCTCGTCATGACCCGGTCCGCAAAGGCCACCCCGGGGAATTCTCCACAACGCGGAAAATACCGGCCGGATCAACGGAGGAAGTCCGTGTCGTGAACGTCCGCCTGCTTCGGTGATCCGTGCACCGGGACGTACGGACACCGGGAGCCCTGTTCCCGGGGCCCGCACGGCCCGTCCTCCGGCGGGCCGCCCTGGCGTTCGGGGCCTCAGAAGGCCCGAGTCCCGTGGCTTTGCCTCCCGCTCCCGTCGTGCGAGGCCGGCGCCAGGGGTCGCAGAACGCGGCACGGGACTCCCCCGGCCACCACACCGGGGGGGAGCGAGGACGTGACGACGGCGCCTGCGCCGACAACGGTCCCGGCACCGATCTCGACGCCCTTGAGGACGATGCTGCGCGCGCCCAGGAACACGTCGTCACCGATCACGACCGGGGCGGCGGCGGCCCGGGACTCGGGCTCGAATCGACGGGGAACCATGTCGACCGGATGGAAGTCCGAATCCGCGATGAGCACGTCGGCACCCATCAGAACGCGATTTCCGATCGTCACGGAAATCGATGCGCAAATCGTCGCTCCGCTCAGTCCGGTGTGCTCCCCGATCACCATGCGGGCGCCAGGTCGCAGAGTGCGCAGGATGACCGGACGGGCCACTCCGAGGGGAGTGTTCGGAGCCCGCGAGATCAGCGTGGTACCGGAGCCGATTTCAATACTGGATCCCTCGGCCTGACACACGATCGGACGGCCGATCGCCGTCACTTTCGGGGCCACTGTCACCCTCGAAACAGCGAGGGTGGCCCATCCCGCGATTCGCTGGGCGATGGTTCCCGCAGTGCGTGTCCACTCCACCGGTGTTCTCCTCGCTCCGCGGTCGACGACGCCGCACGTCCGTCTCGTCAATCCGTCCGTGAAGGTCAGATCTACCCTCCGCGGCTTTCCGGAGCGTGGAACAACACGATGCCCGGGACGGCTCCGGCGTTCTCGTCCCGTACGCGAAACCCCGGCCGGGAACGGCCCGACGCAGGCCGCGTGACGCCGTTGCGTGCGGACCGCGGTGTTCACACGCCGTGCCGTCCGTGTCCGCCGGGCCACCGCGCCCCGGCAGGGGCGGGCGCGGCGCCCACCGCGTCGCCGCCCGGGACAGCCGCCGGTCCGGGCACGCCGGTCGCGGGAGCGGGAACGTGCCCCGGCGGAGGCGCGGGCGTGCCGGCGCCGGCGGGGGACGGCCGGCGGGCCGCGTCCGCCTCCGAGGCGCGTGCCTGCCACAGGCACCATCCGAGGAGCACCGCCTGCTCCGGCGGCGCCGAGTAGGCGACGAAGAGCACCAACTGGCCGATGATCACCAGCCGCGGGGCCAGGTTCCCCTCCCCTCCGCGGTCGAGCCGGCGCCACACCACCACGTACAGGGCGAGCAGCGCGACCAGTCCGACCAGGCCCAGGCGCAGCACGAGGTGCAGGTAGTAGTCGTGCGGGGAGACCGTGACGAGCCCTCCCTCGATGGAGCGCGCGTAACCGGAGCCGAACGGGGATCCCAGGAGCCACTGCATCGGTGTACGCGCCGCGTTCAGCAGTTCCTGCCAGCCGAGCACTCGCCACACGAACGAACTGCGGGTGCCCTGGGTCTCGTTGAAGGAGTCCGCGAGCGACGCGCCGATCGAGCCGAACGCGCCGATGGAGTACAGCAGTGCCGCGAAGGAGAGCACCACTGCCCCCGCGATCGCGGAGGTCATGCGCTGACCGGCGCGCGCGGGACGCAGCACCCACCAGCCGAGCGCCATGGCCACGGCCCCCACCCACACCGTGCGGTGCTGCAGCAGGGCCACGAGCACGAGGAGGAGGAAGGCCGCCGGCACCGCGAGCACACCCCGCCGTGCGGCCTTCCGCGTGCCGGGTTCCGACGAAGCGGGCCCTGAGCGGCCGCGCGCCGGGAGGCACAGGAGCAGCATCGCGCCCTGCGCGATCACCAGCGCCGCGCCGGCGGGCACGGGCCTCGGGTCTACCGTCACCCCGTCCACCGCCACGTGCGTGGTCAGCGAGTGCAGCCCTCGGCCCAGCCAGCCGGCCAGACTGAGCAGCACGTACGCCGCCGCGGAGGCCAGCCAGGCCCGGGGGACGACCCTGCTCAGCGGGGCGTTCAGGGGGAGGGTGGCCACGTACAGGGCGAAGGCGAGGAAGTGCCAGAAGTAGACCCGGGCGTCGTTGCCCGCGGCCTCGATACCGAAGGCGGCGACTCCCCGCAGGGTCGACCAGCCGGCCAGCGCGACCAGCACCAGGACGGGCAGCAGTCCCGAACGGGCCCGCAGGTCGCGACGCGGCAGACGGGCCGCGGCGACGCACAGGGCGCAGGCGGTCAGGACGTCCGCCGGATACAGGCGGACGCCGAGGTCCAGACTGGCCGTCTGCCCGTCGACGGCGACGGACCACACGGGCACGGCCAGCAGCAGCCCGATGGCGATCCCGCAGTGCCGGGCGAAGACCCACAGCAGCAGCCCCACGAGCGGGAGCGCCGCGAGGACCACCAGCAGGGTCTGCGGGTCAACGGGTAGGAGTCGCACCGTGATCCGTTCTGGGATGGGGGAACGCGCTGGGGGTGAACCCGGCCGCGCGGCCGGGCGGTGCGGCCGGGCCGCGTGCCCGGCCGGTCAGGGTTCGGCGCGGAGGGACGAGGGCCGGTGCCGCGGCAGGGCTCCCGGCCGGCGGACGGTGGACCGCAGGGCGGTCTTGACGTACGGGGAGCAGAAGACCAGCGGCGCCCAGGGGCCGAGGTGGCGGCGGCAGTACCGCCACCACGGTGCCGGCGGCTGCTCCCGCACCGACACCAGCCTCCGCAGCGCGGTGCGCGCGTCGAGCCCGGGTTCGGCCGAAGTGCCCTTCACCGCACCGGAGTTGTCGTCGCAGATGCCGACGTGGCCCGGTGCGAGCAGCAGCGGGACACCGGCCCGGCGGGCACGGAGCCCGTAGTCGTGGTCCCCCATGCGGTGCGGGAAGGCGGGGTCGAGGTCGCCCAGCACACGCCGGGCGGGGGCGGTGACCAGGACAGCGTTGCCGTTGCAGGTGTCGCACGGCTTCGCGTGCCGGTCGTCCGGCTCGACCCGTTCCAGGACCGGGGGGCGGAGCCGGGGCCGGACGAGGCGGTAGCCGCTGTAGGTGGTGCGGGTTCCGTCGCCGGAGCGCATGGCGCCGACGGCCACGGCCGGGCGGTCCAGGGGTGCCGCGGTGCGCAGCAGTGCGGCGAGGGCCCCCGGGTCGAGGACCACGTCGTCGTTGAGCCACAGCACATGGGCGGCGGGATCGGCGCGGGTGGCGGCGATCCCGGTGCCGGTGCCCCAGTGGACGTCCGTGCCGACCGTCACCACGTCGGTGCGGGGGAAGGCGGCGCGCACCTCGTCGGCCGTGCCGTCGGAGCTGCCGGCGTCGACCAGGTGGACCGTGCAGCGGGTGCCGGCCGGGAGACCGGTCTGGGCGTGCACCGAGGCGAGGGCCGCGAGCGTCCTGTCCCGGCGGTTGTGACAGGTCATCAGGACTGCTACGCCGCGCGGGGCGCCTCCGGGCGGAATGCGATCGGCGGGCACCGGGTCACCGCGCGGCCGGAGCGGGGACGACGGGCGGCGCGGAGTGGTCGCCGGGGGCGGTGCCGTGCTGGAGGGCGCCCAGCTCCGCATCGACCATCAGACGGGCCAGTTCGGGTGCGTGGACCGTCGCGCGCCAGCCGAGTTGCTTCTCCGCCTTGGTGGCGTCGCCGATGAGGTGGTCGACCTCGGTCGGGCGCAGATAGCGCTCGTCGAAGCGCACGTGGTCGCGCCAGTCGAGGCCGACGTGGGCGAAGCACTGCTCGACGAACTCGCGCACGCTGTGGCTGGCGCCGGTGGCGATCACGTAGTCGTCCGGCCGGTCCTGTTGCAGCATCAGCCACATGGCCTCGACGTACTCGGCGGCGTAGCCCCAGTCCCGGCGGGCGTCGAGGTTGCCGAGGTGGACCACGTCCTGCAGGCCGGCCTTGATCCGGGCGGCGGCCACGGCCACCTTCCGGGTCACGAACGTCGGGCCGCGGCGCGGGGACTCGTGGTTGAACAGGATGCCGTTGACGGCGTGGATGCCGTATGCCTCGCGGTAGTTGCGGGTGACCCAGTACGCGTACACCTTCGCCGCCCCGTAGGGCGAGCGGGGGTGGAAGGGGGTGCCCTCGTCCTGGGGCGGCGGGGCGGCGCCGAACATCTCCGAGCTGGACGCCTGGTAGAAGCGGCAGGGAAGGCCCGTCCTCCTGATGGCCTCCAGCAGCCGGGTGGTGCCGAGCCCCGTGGTGTCCCCGGTGAACTCGGGCTCGTCGAACGACACCCGCACATGCGACTGGGCCGCGAGGTGGTAGACCTCGTCCGGCTGCACCTGCTCCAGCAGGCCCGTCATCCGCGTCCCGTCGGTGAGGTCCCCGTAGTGCAGGAAGAGGCGTGCCTCCGGGTCGTGCGGGTCGCGGTAGAGGTGCTCGATGCGTTCGGTGTTGAAGGTGGAGGCGCGGCGGACGATTCCGTGCACCCGGTACCCCTTCTCCAGCAGCAGTTCGGCGAGGTAGGAGCCGTCCTGGCCCGTGATGCCGGTGATGAGTGCCGTTTTGACGGTCACACGCGCTCCTTGGCTGATGAGGTTTCACGAAGCGACGGAAGGCTCCCTTGCAGGTGGGCGCCCCGGCACCTCACCAGTGTAGGGAACAATTACTGCATTTCTTATGCAATGTGGCGTTATGTCGCCTTTCGCCCCTTTCGCCGTAAGGTGGGGCACCGCCCCACCCATCACCACCCACCCCTTCACCGGATCCGATCGGGGACGGACACCTTGGACCTTCGCGACTACCTACGAGTCCTCTCTCGCCGCTGGCGCGCCATCACCGTGCTGACGCTGCTCGGCACGGCGGCCGGTGTACTCCTCACCTACACGGCCGTCCCCGAGTACCGGGCCACCGCCAAGCTCTTCGTCTCACTGCAGGGCAGCACCGACGAGGACACCGCCCAGCTCGCCCAGGGAAACCTCTTCACGCAGGCCCGTGTCCGGTCGTACGCCGAGGTGGCGACGAGCCCCCTGGTGACCGGGCACGTCGTCAAGCAGCTGAAGCTGAAGATGTCGCCGGCCGCGCTGAGCGGCAAGATCAGCGCCACGGCCCAGCCCGACACGGTGCTCCTCCAGCTCACCGTCACCGACACCCGGGCGGCACGGGCGGCGCGTATCAGCAACGCCGTCGCCGAACGGTTCACCGAGGTGATCCGCGGGCTCGAGCGCCCGGTCGACGCCGAGTCGTCGCCGGTGCGGCTGAGCGTGACCGAGCCGGCCTCCGTGCCCGCCGCGCCCTTCTCGCCGCGGCCGGCCGTGAACGTCGCACTCGGGCTCCTGGCCGGGCTGATCCTCGGGGCCGGTTTCGCGCTGGCGAGGGAGACGCTGGACTCGTCGGTCCGCACGTCCAAGGCGCTGACCGACGCCCTGGCCGGCTTCGGCGGACCGCCCGTGCTCGGCAGCATCGTGCACGACCCCCAGGCGACCAGCCGGCCGCTGGCGCTCCGCGACGACATGCACGGGCTCCGCGCCGAGGGCTTCCGGCGGCTGCGCACCTGTCTGCAGTTCGTGGACGTGGACCGGCCGCCGAAGGTGATCGCGGTGACCAGCCCGCTGTCCGGCGAGGGGAAGACCAGCGTCGCGGTGAACCTCGCCGCGACACTGGCCGAGACCGGAGCCTCGGTGTGCCTGGTCGACACCGACCTGCGGCGCCCTTCCACCGCCCGCACGCTGGGGCTGATCCGTGACGCCGGGCTCACCACCGCGCTGATCGGCCGTGCCGAGGTGCAGCAACTGCTGCAGTCCGCGGGCTCGTTCTCCGTACTGACCAGCGGCGCGGTGCCACCGAACCCCACCGAGCTGCTGGGCAGTGCTCAGCTGAGGGCCGTACTGCGGGGCCTCGCCGAGAAGTTCGACCACGTGGTGGTGGACACCGCACCGGTCCTCCCCGTCGCTGACGCCTCCGTGATCGCGTCCGAGGTGGACGGCTACCTCCTCGTCGTACGGGCCTCCCGCACCAGCCGCGACCAGATCGCCGAGGCGCTGCGCGCCCTGCGGCACGTGGGCGCCTCGGTGGTCGGCACGGTCCTGAACATGGCGTCGCCGAAGGAGGACCGCGGCGCTCACGGGTACGCCTACGAGTACCGGCCGCAGTCCCACACGACCGGCCGGTTCGGCCGCCTCGCGAGGTTCGCCCGCCCCCTCCGTCCGGCGCGGCTCGGCCGCTTCCTCGGCCGCGTCCTCGGCCTGGCCCTGCTCGCGCGGGCCGTCCGCCGATCACGGCCCGCCGGCACCGCCCCGGCGGCCCTGCCCACCCCCGGCGGCGGGCCGGACGCCCGGCTCACCGCGCCCGTGCATGCGCTCGCCGACGAGTCACCCCGCCCGGTGGCCGTCGAACGGAGCGTGCAGTCATGACCGTGGTGGTGTCCGAGCCGTACGGGGCCGTCCGCCGCCCCCTCGACCGCTCGGCCCGCGTGCTCGTGGCCGGAAGCCGCGGCCTCGTCGGTTCGGCCGTGTGGCGGCATCTGACGCGGGAGGGCTTCACCGACCTCGTGGGGCCCGGTTCCGCGGAGCTGGACCTGCGCGAGCGCCGTGAGGTCTTCGACTGGTTCGCCGCCGCCCGGCCGGACGTGGTGGTGCTGGCCGCCGCCCGGGTGGGCGGGATCAGGGCCAACGCCACCCGGCCGGCCGCCTTCCTCTCCGACAACCTGCGAATCCAGGTCAACGTGCTGGACGCCGCGCTGGAGCACGGCACCGGCCGGCTGCTGTTCCTGGGGTCCAGTTGCATCTACCCCAAGTTCGCCGACCAGCCCATCCGGGAGGAAGCGCTCCTCACCGGCCCGCTGGAGCCGACGAACGACGCCTACGCCATCGCCAAGATCGCCGGGATCCAGCAGGTCCAGGCGGTGCGGCGCCAGTACGGGCTGCCGTGGATCTGCGCCATGCCGACCAATCTGTACGGCCCCGGGGACAACTTCCACCCGGAGCACTCCCATGTGCTGCCGTCGCTCATCCGGCGCTTCGACGAGGCCCGCAGGGAGGGCGCACCGCAGGTCGTGAACTGGGGCTCCGGGGCGCCGCGCCGGGAGTTCCTGCACGTGGACGACCTGGCCCGGGCCTGCCTCCATCTGCTGGAGCACTACGACGCGGACGGCCCGGTCAACGTCGGCACGGGCACGGACCTGACGATCCGTGAGGCCGCGGAACTGGTGGCGGAGGTCGTCGGCTACCGGGGGACCCTCGAGTGGGACCCGCGTCAGCCGGACGGGACTCCCCGCAAGCTCCTCGACATCTCCCGGATCACCGCCCTGGGCTGGGAGCCGCGGATCGGCCTGCGGGAGGGCCTGGCCCGGACGTACGCCTGGTACACGGAGCACCGCGACACCGGCGCGCTGCGGCTCTGACCGCCGGGGGCGTCCGGTCCCACCCGCGTCGGGGGGACCGGACGCACGGCCGTGCGATCCGGGGCTCCGGGCCCGCGGCAGACGTCCCCCAGGAGCCGTGACCACGATTCCGCGACCACGGTCCGGCCCCCGTACGCGACCGGCCAGGGCCATCCGAGTGCTGCTCGTACACCGTCCTGCCGAACCCCGTGGTGCGCCTGTTTCGGACGGGCCGGTTCATGTCTACGGATCGAGCGCTTGATCTTCACGAACGGTCGGACGGAGTGACGACCACGAGTGTCGGTGGAGGCGGTGCGAAAGGCACGTCGATGTCTGCTTCTGACCTACCCATGCGAACGAACGACGGCGAGCAGAAGGCGCCGCAGTCCCGGAGCAGCACACGGGCTCGGTCCGGCCGCCGAACGCCCGGTGGCCGGGCACAGCGCGGTCGCCCGCCTCGCGGCCGTCCCCGGGCGCCGGGGCGGTGGCCACGGTCCGCCGTCGGTGCGGCGAACAACCTGTCCTGCAAAGCGGTTCGAACTTCTCTTTCGAAAAGCAATAACGATCACCACTCGTCAAGCGTCTTCCACTAAGGAGCCAGAAACCATGCCCAGACGCTCCGTACGGCGACTCGTCGTGGCCGCCGCTGCCGCAAGCCTTGTTGCCGCAGCCCCGTTGATCGCCGCCCAGCCGGCCTTCGCGCAGTACCCGCCCGCCCCCAATCTGACCGTCGAGGACGTGGACCTCGTCCTGGAGCTCGGCCAGGTGGTCGACTTCCTCGGACGGGGCTTCACTCCGAATGAGCAGACCACCGGCCGCCTCGTGCCCGTGGGCGGTGGCGGTGGCGGTGGCGGTGCCGGCGGACCCGGCGGCGCGGCCGCGCTGGGCCGTTCCGCGGCCGTCCCGCAGACCTTCACCGCGGCCGACCCCAAGTCCAGCCCCTCGCCGAGCCCGTCCACCACCATGTCGACCGGCCGGGGCGACCGGCCCGTCGTGACGCTCGGAACGTGGACCGCCGACGCGAACGGCGTCGTGGACGCGACCTTCACCGTCCCCGAGGGAACGCGGGAGGGCGCCTACTACTTCCAGCTCAGCGGCGCGCGGTCCGACCTCGTCCTCACCGTCCGGGTGACCATCGACGGGGACGGCGACGGCGACGGGGACGGGGACGGGGACCACGGGGACGGGGACCACGGGCGCCCCGGCGGCGGTGACGACGACCACGGGCGTCCCGGCGGCGGTGACGACGACCACGGCCACAACGGCAGTGACGACCACGACGGTCGCGGCCACGACGACGACTACGACGACGACGATGACGACGACCACGGGGACGGCGGCAAGTCCGACCACGACGACTCGGACGACGACAAGGACTCCGGGCCCTCGCTGGCCGACACCGGCTCCTCCGACGGAA